>PLON01000076.1:0-369 GCA_003142095.1 Acidimicrobiaceae bacterium
GCCATTTACAGCGGCCCGACAAGCTGCCTTGGAGTCTCGTAGTCCAGACACGTTTTTCATGATCCAAGTCAAAGTGCCCGGCATTTGTGCCGGCACTTTGACACAAAACCGTCAAAGGAGCAGGGGTATGAGCATTGGACATAATTCAGAATTCACTGGGCGGGGCTCCGTGAATCTTCAAGCCGGAGAACAAAGCCGAGAATCAAGTTTTTCCTTGACGTCAGAACGATTCATGGATCTGAAGGACCGGCTTACTCCCGAGTCTGCCACCACGTGGGCCGAAGGTACTCGTCCGCGCGGTGCGCTTCTTAGTCAACACGCCGGTGATATTGCCAAAATTGATGGCGGCTTTACCTTGATCGAACTCCT
>PLON01000076.1:461-33833 GCA_003142095.1 Acidimicrobiaceae bacterium
CCTGCGGGAACGACCGCGTTCGCCCCGACCGTGGCGTTCACGGCGGCTGCGCCTCTCACAGCGCCCGCGACGACCTCCACTTCGTACAACGGCACGTTGGGTGTAGCTGCCACCGCCCTTGGCGCCATTTACGCCGGCCCGGCAAGCTGCATTGGAGTGAAGTAAGGACGGTCGCATTCGTCCGTACCAATCCCCTGGTTTTTCAGGTGCCTTTGGTACCGTGGGTTCATTGAAAGGGCGGGTTTAGTGCTTAATGGA
Organism: Acidimicrobiaceae bacterium; assembly: GCA_003142095.1. Taxonomy (GTDB): domain Bacteria; phylum Actinomycetota; class Acidimicrobiia; order Acidimicrobiales; family RAAP-2; genus RAAP-2. Next base: position 720 of record PLON01000076.1, read on the forward strand.
CTGATAAAAAGTAGGTTTTTTACCGCTCGGAAACGGCATGACGCCGGTTTTACTTTGATGGAAATTTTGGTCATCATCGTTGTACTTGGGATCTTGGCGGCAGTTGTCATTTACGCTGTTGGCGGCATAACAGGTAAAAGCGCTCGTGCAGCGTGCGTGGACGACGGAGATACTGTTTCCACAGCGATCAGCGACCTCAACAATGAACACCCTGGCGTGTTCGTGACGACGGCGGCGACAAGCGGCGGGGCCGCGGCGGAGAATCTCCTGTTAGGCAGCAATTACGGGGGGCCATATATTCAATCTTGGCCCAGCAATTTGCCTCACTACGCCTTTTCCGTCAGTACGACGGGTGAGCTCATGGTTGCCATCGGGTCCAATGGAACTTTGGGCACACCAACGCCATACGGAGGACCGAGTTCGTGCCCAAGTACGATCAGTTAGAGCGGCGCCAGAAGTGAATGAATTGAATTTCTGGGCTACATCAACGCCCACTGGAGGATAGAGAGCCCATGAACACGAGTCCTACCACCGCGATTGACCCCTGGCTCCAACAACTTTGGGACCAGGGCGGTTCTGACCTTTTGCTTTCAGGTGGATCGGCCCCACGAATTCGCGTTGACGGGAAACTGCGTCCATTGGAGGGCGCGCCAGTTTTGACCGGCGACCAAATCGATGAAATCGCGCACCCCCTCCTGACTCCCGGGCAGATCGAGATCTTTAAGGAAATGCTCGACGTCGACTTTGCGTTCTCTTGGGGTGACCGGGCGCGTATCCGAGGCAGCATCTTCACGCAGCGTGGTCAGACCGCGCTCGCGCTCCGCGTCATTCCGGCCAGAATCCCGACTTTTGATGACTTGGGCCTACCACCAGCGGCGACTTGGGTTTCTCAGCAACCACGTGGGTTCGTGCTCGTCACCGGCCCTACTGGTTCCGGAAAGTCAACCACACTGGCGGCCATCGTCGACAAAATCAACGAGACTCGCGCCGCGCACATTCTCACCATCGAAGACCCAGTTGAATACGTCCACAACCACAAAATGTCTGCCGTCTCTCAGCGAGAAATCGGACTGGACAGCCCTTCATTTGACCGGGCTCTCCGCTCGGCTCTACGCGAGGACCCCGATGTCCTGTTGATCGGTGAGATGCGCGATATCGACTCGATCCAGATCGCACTGACCATGGCCGAAACTGGACACTTAGTCTTCGCCACATTGCATACCAACGATGCGCCTCAAGCTATTGACCGAATCATTGACGTGTTCCCCGCGTGGCGCCAAGAGCAGACCAAGGTTCAACTTGCCTCGTCGCTGAGTGCCATCATCGCCCAGCGGCTGATCCCCAAGATCGGGGGCGGCATGGTCGCCGCGTACGAAGTTCTTATCGCGACGAGCCCCGTTCGTAACTTGATCCGTGAAGGCCGCTCAAACCAACTCGCGAACGTGATGTTCACCAACACCAAAGAGATGATGATGACGCTGGAGAGCAGTCTCGCTACCTTGATTGCGGACGGCGTGATCGCCTACGAGGATGCGATGAGCGTATCGGCCCATCCCAAGGAGCTGATACGCACACTTGAGCAGTTGGAACTAACTCGCGCAAAGGGATAGTGGTACATGGCACCTCGACGCGGTCCCGAACTTCCCTATTCGGTCGTCGCTGCGGCGACGCCGGCGCGCACGAAGTGGCTCGTCGCGAGCGCCAAGGTTCAAGGCGGGACGTTCGCGCCTGAACAGCCCAAGTTGTACGACACGTTTCTTGAGGTATTGGACGAACGTCCATCCTTTTCTAGCGTGGTCGTGTACGCCCCAATCGGGTATCGCGACTCACGAGAACACGGAGGGCGCACATGTGACAACGAAGCGCGCCAAATGCTCGGAAACCGCGGATCGCTTGTCCAAAACGCGCCGACCCTCGAGGTCCTGCGTCGTGGGTACGCATTACCAGAGGATCACCTTGACGCAATTACGATCCAGCGAATGCCGGCCTACCTCGAAGTGTTCAAAGAAATGTCTCCCTATCGCCAGCGTCAGGTGTACGAAGGTAATCCCGAACTCAGCTTCTATTTTCTGAACGAATTTACGCCGCTTCGGCTTTCGAAAAAGACGGGTGAAGGACGCCTGGAGCGAATGGAAATTCTGACGAAGAGGATCCCAAACATTGCCACCGTTCTTGAGGCGCAGATCCCCGGGGTTTCGTCGCGCAACCTGATCGACGTGGCGGCGATGGTCGCCAGTGCGCGGCGATGCTTCACTAAATCGGCGAAACGCATTCCGGCCGACGCAGAGTGGGACAGTGAGGGCCTGCGTACGGAGATCGTCTACTAGCGCTTAGCGAATGTTTCGGAAGTGCGACAGGATCTCTGGGCCGGCGAAGATCGCGAGTGCTGCGCCGGCCGCGAGAAAAACTCCGTACGGCACCGGTTGGTCGCGTTTCATGCGATTCATCGCGATGAGCGAGATGCCGATCANNGCCGATCACGGCGCCGATCAGGTTGGCGGAGAAGAAACCGAGCACGACGTAGCGCCACCCCAGCCAACCGAGCGCGAGACCGAGCAGGGGCGCGAGACGCACGTCGCCAAAGCCGAGCACGCGCGGACTGGCGAAGTTCATCAAGAAGAAGACGACGAACCATCCGGCTGCGTAGATCGCCCCCATGAGCAACCTGTCCCAATCGTGCGTGGCGGCTGACGCCGCAACCAAAAACAGCGTTACGAGAATGAGCGTTGGGTAAATAATCATCTTTGGCAGAACGAGTAACTCGAGGTCAATGCACGATAACGCCAACAGCGATGATAAAAAAATCAAGAATGCGGGTAATTCCCAGGCGAAGCCCATGCGCGCGGCAAGGCCCGCAAAGAGTGCAGCACCGATGAGTTCGACCACGAGGTACCGAGGGGTGATTGCGGCGTGACAGTTCCGACAGCGGCCACGCAATACAAGCCAGGAAATTACCGGAATATTGTCGTATTCCTTGATGGGCGCGGAGCAACTGGGACAGCGTGAACGTGGGGAGACGATCGATTCGTGACGCGGCACTCGATAGATCACGACATTCAAAAAGGATCCGACGCAGAGACCGAGCAGGGCGCATCCGACGATGAGTAGTGCCAACACGTCTCGTTCCTCCCTCGGTACATTGTGACTCGAAAGTGCGTGTCAGCGAGACCCTCGCGTCAATAGAGCTGCGCTCGAGTTGCACTTACTCATAGTGCAAATTCATTTTTTTGATAACAACGATGTGGGAAATGGAAACTCGTTATCAACTATGAGCGAGCCTCCCCCAAAAGCGTAGGTTGCCAAATTATAGTTTTCGTAGACGGCAGGGCTCCGAATCGTTCACCACTTCAAATTCGCAGCGTCGAGAGGGTCTCAGTGAGAAACGCAGTAGGGCAAAGGTATAGATACGGAGCGAGCTTCGTCGACCAAGCGTCCGGAGTTCGATTCGAAGGGCACAATCCTCTGGAGCGGCCCGACCTGTGGCGAAAGTACCTTGACGGCGCGGAGGGCGTCTATCGCAGTTACGGCTTTGAGGAGACCCTGCGTCGTCGCGAATTCGAAGACGGCAGCGGTGTTCCCCTTTTCTTCTTGGGATTCTCGCCTGACGGCGAAGCCGTCGCCGGCGTGCGCTTCCACGGGCCTCTTGAAAGTAGCCATCAGGCGAACCTGATAGAGGAGATGGCGGATTCACCGGACATCGACGAAATTGCCGCTCTCATTGACGGCGAAGTTCGCTTCGGCGCACTCGAGAGCAAGGGCGCCTGGTCGAAGGGTGAGGCCGTGGTCGGACAACGACTCGCTTTGGCGCTCTCGCGTTGTTTCGTACACGCGATGAACTGGCTCGGCGCGGAGTTTGCCATTGCCGCCGTGTCTGATCGTTTGCTCGCGGTTGGTGCCGTCACGGGCGCCGTGCAAGTGGGAACGTCGTGGGTTCCCTTTCCTGACGAGCGGTACCGCACCGTTGCCGTGGCGTTTCGTCGCACGTTGAGTTATGAACTGAGCACCGAGTCCAATCAACAGGCATTACGCCTCGAGGGTGAGCAACTGTCGCGCGGACCCTCACACGTGGGTCCCGGTGTCGTCGACAGCGATTCGATCATGATGCGCTCGCGCCGGCCCGTGGTGCTCGACGTGACGGAGCGCAGCCAACGTGAGGTTCTGCGCGTTCTGCGCGAAGACCCCTCGCTGCAGATACTCGACCGCTTCGAGGAACAGGTCACTCAGTTAGGTGAAGTGCGTCCGGCGCCGTCGCGCTCGCTACTCGACGAAGGTCAACGTTGGGTCTACTATCCGTGGCGTCGCGCTCTCGTGCGTCTTCTCGGACCTCGCGCCTTTAGCGCTTTGCGCCTGGATCGCAATCACAACAAGTTGACCCGTGACGAACAGGCTCGACTACGCACGCTGAGCATTGGCGTCGTCGGCGTTAGCGCTGGGCACTCGATCGCCCACGTGCTGGCCATGGAGGGATTGGCCGGTGAACTTCGACTCGCCGACTTTGATACCCTCGAGCTTTCGAATCTCAATCGCGTTCCCGCGAGCGTCGTGGATCTTGGCGTGAATAAGGCGGTCGTTGCTGCGCGGCGCATCGCAGAAATTGACCCCTACCTTCGCGTCATCGTTCAGCCCGATGGTGTCACTCCCGACAACCTCGGTTTGTTTCTCGATGGTCTCGACCTCGTGATCGAGGAGTGTGACTCGCTTGACATGAAGTTCCTGGTTAGAGAGGGTGCGCGCAAGCGCGGAATCCCGGTAATCATGGAGACGAGCGACCGCGGCGTACTCGACGTCGAGCGCTTTGACCTAGAGCCTGATCGACCGCTCTTTCATGGCCTGCTCGGTGACATGGACTCGACACGGTTGGCCGGACTGTCGACGGCGGAGAAGAGTCCGTTCGTGATTCGACTGCTCGGCGCGAACGACGTCTCCGCGCGCGGCGCGGCGTCAATGTTTGAACTCGGCTCGACCGTCACCGGGTGGCCGCAACTCGCGAGCGAAGTAACGCTCGGCGCCGTCACGGTGGCTGCCGCTGTGCGTCGATTTGGGCTCGGTGGGGATCTGCACTCCGGTCGCGTGCGTTTTGACGTTGAAGAGATCCTTTCCGGCATCGCGCCCGTCGACACGTCGACCGAAGCGCAAGATCAGCTCCGCCTCCCAGCGCCCGAGGATCCACCGACCGAGAGCGACGACCCGATTGAGTTCATCGTCGACGCCGCGCGCCGCGCGCCGTCGGGGGGCAACGTGCAGCCGTGGCGTTTCGAGGCCGACCACGACGAGATTCGTTTCTTCGTCACTCCCGAGCGCAGTTCCTCCTTGATGGATGTCCAACTTCGTGGCAGTTACGTGGCCGTCGGCGCGGCGCTGTTCAACGCGCGCGTTGCCGCGGCGTCCATCAAGAAACTCGGACCAGTTCAACTTTTTCCCGACGGCGTGAACTCCGATCACGTGGCGACACTGCATCTCGGTAACCAAGTGGATGCGGCCATCGCGCAGCTTCAGCCCTCAGTGCCGACGAGAGCGGCGAATCGTCGTATGGGTCGACCCGAGCAGATTGGCGAGTCGACCATTGCGCTTCTCGTCCGAGGTGTGGAGCGAGAAGGTGCGACGTTGCGCTTCGCCACCGAACGCGACCGCATTGAGGCGTGCGCGAAACTCCTCGCCGAGTCCGACCGGCTTCGCTTCCTCATTCCCACCGTTCACCAGCAGATGCTCTCGGAGTTGCGCTGGCCCGGTCGCGACTCGCTCGAAGAGGGGATGGACGTTCGCACCCTCGACATGGACCCGGCGAGCATGGGTGCTCTCGAGTTGCTCGCCCGCCCGGACGTGATGGCTCAACTGAGCGACTGGCGTGGCGGCCAGGCGCTGGGCCTTCGAACTCAAGCGATGGTCTCGTCCAGCTCCGCGTTGGCGCTCATTACGGTGCCCAAGGCCGACCCGAGTTGGTACGTGCGAGGGGGCGCGGCGATCGAGCGCTTTTGGTTGAGCGCGGAGTCCGAAGGACTCTCGGCCCAGCCGGTCTCGCCCCTATTCCTATACGCCAAGAACGAACAGGATCTACTGAACCTCGGCGGCGAACGCCACCTCGACGAAATGTACGCCCTGTCGAAGCGTTTCCACGAAGCCTGGGATCTTGGCGAGGGCGAGACCATGGCCATGGTATTGCGCGTAGTTCACGCGGCGCCGCCGTCGGTACACAGCATTCGCAGGCCCCTCAGTCACGTCCTCAGCCGGAATCTCGACATGGTGTCCAGCAACGGGGCGAGCGCCAATGGGTCGCCAAATTCATACAAAGTGTGAGGTTTGCACCGTAGACGCACTAAGGCCGTAAAATCGTTGCTCAATCCCCCTTTCGCGGTCCCGGGGGGTCCTGCTAACCTTGTTATTTCAAGGGCCTAAGGATTTAGAAGGTGGTACGTGGGAGATCTCACGCATTCAAACCCTTTGATAGTAGGCAATGAAGCGCGACTGGTCGTGGAGACCCTGCACCACGTCACGCCCCGGGCAGAGATTGTGGCCGTCGTCACAACGTCTGACCGGCCCATTCCGGGCTTTCGGGTCGACCCAATCGTCAACACGGAAGCCAAAGATGCCTTCGAACTCATTCGCGAGCGGGTCCAGCTCCAGTTAAGCGGGAAAGAACAGCTCGGTTCATTCACTTGGACCATCGACGACACCGAGTGGGGCATCTTGGTGGAGCCCATTGAACTGCTGAGTGGCCAGATCGTCGGCGCCCTTCTCGTGGCACGTCACGGTCGCGTGTGGAGCCAGCGCGAGATCTCCATCGTCAAGGCATTTAGCGGACTCTTCGACAAGGTTGCCTCTCAGACGACCCGTGAAGAGTTTCTCTTGCACCAGCGACGACTGGATGAACTCGTCAGCCAGGTGGCGGAGCGGCTGATGTCAGCGACCGCCGCCACGCGAGGCGAAACCCTCACGTGGACGACCCGGGTTCTGGCCGAGTTCCTCGACTCCGACGTAGCTTTTTTGCGCCGCAATGATCACGTCCGCGGCCTCAGCATCCTTGAGGCGGAATGGCCCCCGCGGACCGACTTCACGGGCCCCGACCCGCTCGGAGAAGTGCGTTTTGACTCCGACCCGTTGTTTATGGCGACGAAGGACCTCCGCCAGCCGTACCTCGCCGGTCTCGACGACGCGTCGGATGAGTACCTGGACCGAGTGGAAGAGGGGTGGGGTTCGGACCCGAACGTCGTCATGGGCGCCGTCGTGCCGTTGTTGTTGGGCGATTCGACGTGGGGAGTGCTGGGCTTCATCCACTTCGAACTGCGCGCGTGGAAGGCCCTGGAGATTAACGCCCTGCAGGCCGTCGCCTCGATGCTCGTGCAACTCCAAGCCCGTATTGATGCGGAGGAGCGCACCGCGTACATTGCCCTGCACGATGACCTGACCGACCTGCCCAACCGTCGCGCGCTGCTTCGCGAGCTGAAGTTACGTCGAAGCGCCGGGCGCGATACCGCCGTTCTCATCATCGACCTCGACCGCTTTAAGGTCATGAACGACTTCCTCGGTCACGCCAACGGCGACCGGTTGCTGGTGACGATTGCGGACCGCATACGAACCAGCATTCGGGTGAACGACTACTGCGCGCGCCTGGGGGGTGACGAATTCGTAGTGCTCCTCGACGAAGCGAGCAGTGAAATGGAAGTGCTTGCGAGTGCGTATCGGCTGCTGGAACTCGTTGCGGCCCCGGTGGACCTGGGCGGTCAACTGGTCAGTCACACCGCGAGCATCGGCATCGCCATCGCCGACGCCAAGTCCAATGAGACCGACTCCGACGTGCTTGCCGCCGCGGACGGTGCGATGTACGTCGCCAAGGCCGGTGGCCGCAACAAGGCCGTACTGCTGGATGAAAAAATGCGCGCTGACCTAGACGAGCGTTCGGCGATGGAGCTGCTCTTGCGTGAGGCCCTGGAAAGTGGCCAACTGCGTCTGCACTACCAGCCCGAAGTCGATCTGCGAAGCGGTCGGCTGCTGTCGGTCGAGGCTTTGGTGCGCTGGGAGCACCCGTCGCGTGGCCTGATGAACGCGGCCGACTTCATTACCATTGCGGAAGAGACCGGACTCGTTCTCACCATTGGCCGGTGGGTCTTCGCCGAAGCCTGCCGCCAGCTGGCCGCGTGGCGAGTGGCCTACCCGGACCTTGCCCTCATCGTGCGCGTCAACATGTCGCCGGCGGAGTTTTCGGCGACTGACCTCGTCGAATTCGTTGAGAACTGTCTGAGTGCCAACGACATTCCCGGCGAGCGGCTCTGCATAGAGATCACCGAGTACGCCGTCGTCGACGAGCCGGAAAAGACCGCGAGCATTTTGCGCGGTTTTCGCGAGATCGGCGTGGAAGTCGCCATCGACGACTTCGGCACGGGCTTCGCGTCCATGACCGAACTAAAGCACCTGCCCGTCGACCTGTTGAAGTTGGATATGAGCTTCGTCGAGGGCATTACCTCTGACGCGTACGACCGGGCGATCGTGGAGTCCATCATCCGACTCGGTCAGGTCCTCAACCTCGGGGTGACCGCCGAGGGCATTGAGCGCGTCGACATCATCGAGGAGCTGCTCCGACTTGGCTGTCACCGTGGCCAGGGATACCTCATCTCACGCCCCGTGGCGCCCGACGACCTGAAACCTTTGCTCACTGCGGGTAGAGTTCCCGCGTCGTTGCTTCGACCCGAAGAACTGACTCTTGGACTAGCGAGCACCACATTTTGACCCCACTACTTGAAGGAGAGTCCGAGGACGCCACTGGTCCCGACCAGCTGCAGTATGAGCCGTGGTTGTTTCAGACCATGCTCGACGAACTGTCGGTGTCCGAACTCGGGATTGGCTTCATCTACTCCGTCCTCGACGTTCTGGTGAAGCGCTACGCGCTGAACGACGCGGTCGTCATCTTGAGCCATGAGTCCTTTGGCGCCCAGATGTTTCGCGCGGGGGGCCAAGCCATCAGTGTCGACTTGGCGTCGCGTCTCGGAACCGCGCCGGGCGTCTACTGTGAGCCCGACATCGTGCCCAACGTCGAACGTGACGCCGTACGTACGGCGTGTCAGTTGTCTCTCTCGCTGCACCTGGCGCGCTTTAGCGCGGCCCACGACGCGCTCACCAACATTGCCAACCGTCGCACCTTCGACAGCGCGCTGCAGGCTTCGTGCGTACGCAGCTCGCGTTACGGCTGGGCCTTCACCCTGGTGCTCGCCGACCTCAACGGTTTCAAAGCGATCAACGACTCACTGGGACACGCCATCGGTGACGACCTCTTACGACAGTTCGGGCTCGCCATGCGCCGCTCGGTGCGTAGTGGCGACGTGGCGGCGAGAATCGGCGGCGACGAGTTCGCGGTCATTCTTTCGAACGCCGACGGTCACGACTCCTCAGGCTTCACCGATCGCCTCCGCAGCCACCTGGGCTCGGCGCGCGAACTTGTAGGCTTCTCCATTGGCACCGCCTCGTCACCGCGTGATTCAACTGACCCGGCGGAGCTGTTTCGCATTGCGGACGCCCGACTGTACGAAAAGAAGGGTCTTAATCACCGATGATGTCACCCACTGAAGAAGACTTCGAGCTCGAGCTCCGTAGCCTGTCGGGAGTCATGAACGTCGAAATTCGTCACCGTGAAAACGGCGACGTCGACGCAGTCACCCTCATCACCCACGGCCAAGACCCGAGCGCCATCCGCGTCATGGCCACCCAGATCGTCAACCTGTACTACACCGACGCCTCGGTCATCGTCGAAGACGCCAGCCGGGCGCTGGCGCCTCGCGAAGCCCAGGTGGTGCGTGTCGCCCTCGTTCGCGCGGAGTTCAACGCCGCCAACGGCAACTGCGACGTGGAGCTTTCATTCTCGGGTAAGACCGGGTACGGCCGAGCCGGAAGCGGCCAACTCTTCGGTGGCGCCGAAGCGACGCTCGCGGCGCTGCGCGACCTCGGGTACAACCTGCCTTTCTACCTGTTGACGGTTATCAGCGTGGCCACCGTGCGTGGTTGGCCGGTCATCGTGACGATGCGGCCCTTCTCCGACGGCGCCGATATGTTCGGCATTGCCCAGTCCGACAACGACGTCACCTCGGCTGCGATGGCGACCCTCGACGCGCTGAACCGCTTCCTCTCGAAAGACAACTCCGACTGATCCACTCGAAGCTGCCCCAAGAAACCTGATACGGGCGTACAGACTTCGTAGAATGGCCATCATGGGAGCTTCTGGTCACCGTCTGACTCGAAGCACCCCGCACGGCTCGGAGGCTGCCCGATGACCCGGATTCTCGTCGTCGATGACGACCCCGAAATCACAAAATTATTGGAAAAATTCCTCTCAAATGAGGGGTATCAGGTGACCGTCGCGAGCAATGGCGCCGCTGCCCTTTCGGCGGCCTCGGCAACGGAACCCGAACTGGTCCTCCTCGACATCGTGATCGGCGTCGAAGACGGTCGCGAGGTTCTGCGCGACCTGCGCCTGATCAGTGACGTGCCAGTCATCTTTCTCACCGGTCGCGGCCTGGAGACCGAACGGATCGCGGGTCTGAAACTCGGTGCGGACGATTACATCGTCAAGCCCTTCTCCCTCGGCGAAGTGTCCGCCCGTATTGAGACGGTTCTTCGGCGATCGGGCGTTAATACGACCCAACACCTCATCGAAGCGCCCGACATTAGCTTTGGTGATCTACAGATCAATGAGAACACCCACGAGGTGCGCATCGCCGGGAACCTGCTCGAACTCACGTCGAAGGAGTTCGCACTGCTGAGTTTCATTGCCACGACTCCTCGCCAGGTCTACACCCGCTCGCAGCTCTTAGAGCACGTGTGGGCCTCGTCGAGCGAGTGGCAGAACGAAGCCACCGTGACCGAGCACATTCGGCGCCTGCGCGCAAAAATTGAAGTCGACCCCGATCACCCGAAGTGGATCAAGACGGTGCGCGGCGTCGGCTATCGCTTCGAGCCGCAGCTGAACTAGTCGCCGCGCGCGAGCAGCTCGTGCACGAGGTCGATGAACTCACTCGGCCGAAAAGGTTTAGGGAGAAAGGCGCTGGTGCCTTCCCCTAAGTGACGGATCACCGATTGGTCCGCCGTGCCTGAGGTCATGAGGACGCGCAACGCCGGGCGCTCCTTCTGGAGGGTGCTAGCCAACTCGGGGCCGGACAGCTCGTTCATCATCACGTCGCTCACGAGAAGTTCGATGGCACTCTCGAATGATCGACTCTCGTCGAGGGCCGCTTCGCCCGAAGCGGTGACGAGAACGTTGAAACCGTTACGTCGAAGTATCTGGGCCATGAGGCGGCGAAGGTCGTCGTCGTCCTCGGCCACCAACACCGTCGCCGTTCCTATTTCTTGAACCTCCCGGTGGCGTTCAGGGGCGAGAACGGCGGCACCGAGAGCGGGAAAGAGTATCTCGAACTGCGTGCCGACACCGAGTTCACTGCGCACCGTAATGGCTCCGTGGCTACCCTCGACGAGGCGCCGCGCGGCGGCAAGGCCCATGCCGGTCCCCTTAAAGGGCCCCTTGGTGGTGAAGAAGGTGTCGAAGCACTTGGCGAGTGTCTCGGCGTCCATGCCCACGCCCGAGTCGGCCACGTGGACGCTGACGTAGGCGCCCGGTTCCACGTTCAACTGCGTCGCGCGCTTCGCGTCGATGTCGGCGGTCTCGACGCTGATGCGAAGTTCGCCGCCATTCGCCATGGCGTCGCGCGCGTTGATGGCGAGGTTCAACATCATCTGCTCGAATTGGCCGGGGTCGACGTGAATAGTGCCCGCGTCGCGGTCGAGCGTCCAGTGTGTCGCAATCGCGTCGCCGACGATGCGTTCGATGACGTTGGCGTTGTTTTCCAGCATGGCGACGGGGTCGACGATGACGGGTTCGAGTGAGGGTGTTCGACCAATGGTCTGCAACTGCGCAGTCAGCACTGACGCACGCGACGCCGTGGTCTGAATATCCTGCACCATTTCGAGAGAGGGGTGATCGTCGCCGAGCTCACTCACGAGGATCTCCGCGTACCCGGAGATCAGGGTCAGCAGATTGTTGAAGTCGTGCGCCACGCTGCTCGCGACGCGTCCACGAATCTCCATCTGTTGGGCGTGGCGTACTTCGGCCTTCAGCTGTCGGTGGTCGGTGACGTCGTCGACCAACATGAGAATGCTGGGGGAGTCGTCGGGAGAGGGCAAGAGCACGGCCGACGCCGTGAGGTCGCGGCGACGGCCGCGGATCTCCACCTCGACGAGGTCGCGGTTGGCGGGAGCCGTCTGCTTTCGTACTTCGCTCCAGAGCGCGTGTAAGTCCCGTCCGGCCAACTCCGGGAAGGTGGGCGTGACGTCGAGATCATCGGCGTAGACGGGCCACGCAAAGATCTGGTGCGCCGCGCGATTCCACCAGCGCACCGTTCCCTCGAAGTCGACCTCCACGATGCCGGCGGGCGCGGTGTCCACGAGCGTGCGCAGGCGCGTCTCGCTGCTTTGGATCTCCCGGCTGAGCTCGGTCGCGCTGAGTGCCGTCGCCGCCATCTGGGCGAGCAGCGCGAGTACTTCGCGATCTTCGGGTTGGAACTCTCCGCCGGTGCGGCGAACGGCGAGGATACCGCGCGCCTCGCCGCGACCCTCGACGATCGGAGCGACGAGCCACTCGCGGTCGATCCACGTCGCACTGGTCCCCGTGCGCAGCGCCGGGACGTCGAGCTCGTCGTCGTGCTCGGCGCCGAAACTCTCTACCATTCGCGACCGCCGGGCCACGCCGCGTAGCGGCGAGGCCGCGCCGCTCTCGAGCGACAGGATCGCGTCGTCGGCGTCGAAAACTCGCCGGGCGCTACCGGCGAGGCTCTCCACGATGTCGCGCTCGTTACGCAGTCCGGCGACGGTGAGAGAGGCCGCGATCAACTGGTGGAGTTGGCTGGCGATTCGTTGCGCGGCGCGAATGGCCTCGCGCGCGTCGGACTCACTGATCTCGGGGCGACGCGATTCGAGTGGCTCGATCTTGTCGGTTCGGCGGGCCACGACCTACGCTCGAGCGCTCATGGTGAGACCTACAGCGGCTTCCCGGAGAAGATGGCGAAGTCTTCGAGGTATCGATCGATGTCTTCGGCTTCGTGGGGCTTGGAGAACAAATATCCCTGGCCGACCTGGACTCGTTCGTTCTGCAGTCGCGCACGTTGATCAGAGTCTTCAATGCCCGCCGCGATGACTTGGAGGTGGCGTGACTCACTGAGCTGCACCAGGCTATGCACGAGCGACGCGGCATCGCTGGAGGTCGCGAGCGTGGCGATGAACTCGCGATCCAATTTTACGATGTCAATGGAGAACTCTTCAAGTTCGTCGAGCGCGGACTCCCCGGGCTCAAAGTCGTCGACGGCAAAGCGGACGCCTAGTTCGCGTAAGCGCGCGAGGCGTCCGCGCGTGGCGTCGTGGTCGGCGGTGAGAGTCCCTTGGGCGAATTCCAGCACCAGCAGCGTCGCGTCGAAGCGGCTCTCACTGAGCGCGTTCGCCACGTCGTCGTGGAAACCGGTGAAGGAAAATTGCCGCGGCGAAACGTTGACCGACACATTGAACCGATATCCCTTGTCGTGCCACGCTGCACCGTGAGCACAGGCCGTCTCGAGAGCCCAACGTCCGACGGGTACGATGTCGCCGCTCTCCTCGAGCTCGTCAATGAAGTCTTCGGGGCTCAATACTCCGCGCGAGGGGTGGCGCCATCGAATGAGAGCCTCTACGCCGGCAAAGCCGTTGGTCTCCAAGTCGATGGTGGGCTGGTAGACCAGGAAAAACTGCTGAGCTTCGAGAGCCGCCGCGAGGTCGTCTCGCGATCCGCTTGGCTCCTTCGGTTCAGTTCCCATATCTACCGTGTCCTTGGTTTTCCGTGAATAAAACGGTGGTTCACCACTTGTCGACTTTCGGCGACGCTATCAGTTCTGTCGTAATTCTAGAGAGTTCGCTTCGCTATGACTAACGGCTAAGGCAAACACGGGGCTCGTTGACAACGTGAGCGGATCCCAGTGTGGAGCCAGTTTTATTTCCGCGCGAAGCGTGTTCTACGCTAATTGAGCCGATGGATGGCAACGATCAACGGAGGCGGTCACCAACGGGGTGATCGTCGGTCAGCTGAGATGGTGAGGGATGGCGTGAGAGTTCTCGTGACCGGTGCGGCCGGGTTCATTGGATCGACCACTGCCGAACTACTGCTGAGTCGTGGGCATGAAGTGGTGGCCCTCGACAATCTCTCTAAGGGGCGATTTGAAAACGTACCTTCCGGGGCTTCGTTTATCGAAGGCGATTGTGGTGACGAGGAACTCATACTCAAGTTAGGTTCCTTCGACGCGTGCGTACACTTCGCCGCTCGCATAGAGCCCGCACAGTCCGTCACGAATCCAGAAGAGTTCTTCGCAAACAACGTGGGGAGCACATTTTCTTTGACTCAGGCGTTAGTGCGCTCGGGCGTCGAGCGCTTTGTGTTCTCGTCGTCCGCGGCGGTCTACGGTAACCAAGTCGAAATGCCAATCGGCGAGGACCGACTGCCAGCGCCCGAGAGCCCCTACGGCCAGTCCAAGCGAATGGTGGAAGAGGGACTGCATTGGATGGCGCAATCAGGGAGACTGCGCGCCGCATCGTTGCGCTACTTCAACGCGGCCGGCGGTACACGCGCACATCCCGAACGACATGTTCCCGAGATCCATCTCATCCCCATCGCTCTCGACGTCGTGTTGGGCGTAAGTGATCATCTGGATATTTTTGGTGACGATTACCCGACACCCGACGGGACCTGCATTCGCGACTACGTTCACGTACTCGATCTGGCTGAGGCTCATATTCTCGCGATCGAGGTACTGGATGTCCACCCCGAGTTGGTCGTCAACCTAGGCTCTGGCGTTGGATACTCCAACCGACAGGTCGTCGAGACGGTGCGAAAGATCACGGGAGTTGATTTCGACGTTCGCGTTGCTGCACGCCGACCCGGCGATCCAGCAGTAGCTGTCGCCGACATCGCGCGCGCGCAATCATTACTCGGGTGGCGTCCCACGCATTCCGCTCTTGACGCCATTGTGTCCGACGCCTGGGCGGCTCACCAACTGACAAACTGAGACGCGGCGCAACGATCGATTGGAAGCACTCGTGCTCCGTCCTAGGATCGTGATTGAGATACCGAAATCCAAGTTTCACGCGGGGGAGGGAAGAGAACGTATGGGCGGCCCAACAATTGGAAGCGCCCTAGTGGAGAAGCGCGCCGAACTTGGACTTGAGAAGGGACAGGCTGCCGACAAGATCGGCATGAGTCGCACAACGTACAGTTCCTACGAACAGGACGCCCAGCGTCCTTCCGTCGACGTCTTTCCAGCTCTCGCAGGATTCTTGGACATTACCATCGAGGAACTCCTGGTCCTTTACGGTGCTTCCTGCATCGTCGCAGTGCGTTCCTCGATGGAGCGTGTCATGTCGAATCATCGCGTCAGGGGTGATGAAGAGGCAGAGATTTCTGGGAAATCGCCACTCACAAACATGTCCCCTCAAATGAAGAGGGGAGTCCCTTACGAGGGGACCGCGATGGCTCCGAAAGGACCCGAATCAACTCCTCCCGACACAACGCCGAAAGTGCCGGACCAGTTGGAGTCGGAGGAATTTGAAGAGCCCGGGGAAATCCTGGAATCGACCGACGTGCGAGGAGAGATGGTACCGCCGTTGGAGCGAGAAGGCGACGTGAAGGAGTCGACAGTCATCGGATCCGTTTTCTCGGAGCCGTCTCTCTTCGTCATTAAAATGCCAAAATCTGAGGGTAGCGAGAGGAGTTCTGGCCACAAGAAGAAGAAAAGTAAAAAGCAGAAAAAGAACTAGGCCGATAACGGCCTCGCTAATTCTCCGTGCAAGAGTCAACATCATTGGAAGTGACTGCACAGTATGAGTCCATGATCATGGTCCGAAACACGGTATAACCCGATGTCTTGCTATAAATCCTCAGAGCCGTTTCGCTGATGCGACGGAAATGAGGGTTTCAATCGGCGCGCACTCTTCTTCAGACTTTCGCTCGGTCGCGTCGTGCAAGAGCGACCGCGTCATTGATGCATTGGTATATGGACGCGCTCATCGGATCGTGGGAAGAAAATTGGGCGTGGCCCGACCCTCAAGGGCTTGTTGGGTGAACCACCTCAGCCGTGTGCTGAGACGCGGCTCCGAGAATCCGGATGCACGCAGATATCATCCATTACAGACGTTCGTAAAAGTGCTCACTATCTGTGATTTGCTCAGAAATTAACACAAATGGTTGAATCCTGTAACATCTCCGAAATCTCCGCGGGCACGTCGCAGAATGTGCTACTTCGAGTTGACGAATGACGCTCATTCTCGTATCGGGGAACAATTGCAAAAAATGTGTCAAATCGCAGATCTATCGCTTCAGGTTTAATGCAGCTGGCTAGCTGTGAATCACCAATCTTTTGCGCCATATTCACAAAACTTGAGCAAGTAGAGGGTGGTCGTCGGGACGGGCCTTCAGGCAATGCCGCATAAAGCCCCTGCGGTGCCCAAAAGTCAAAGTTCGTTAGGTTGTATACTTTGAGATCCTTGAAGTTACTGGAGATGAAGTAAGAGCTTCGTCTGCACAAGTATTCGCAGCACTTCGACTCGACCAACCAATAGGAACAATGTTCAAGCATAGGCGATGTCTAATGCAGAAGATCCTCGCTTCGCTGGGGGGCATCACGATGGTTGCCCTCTTCGCGCTCTCGACCGGTGCAGATCCATCTTCGGCTCAAACCACTGACATTGCGAGTTCCGCATCGCCCACCACCACGACCGCAATCGCCCCCTCCACTGACGCAGACCTCGCGTCGACAACTTCAACCTCGACGAGCTCGTCCGCGACGTCCGCCGCGAAGACCGCGAAGACCGCGGTACAACTCATCGCGGCCGGTCCGTCAAGAAATCAATGTCTTGAGCCCAATTTCGACGACACGGGATTGGCGGCCCTACAATCCGCAATCTCGAAATTCAACAAGGTCACTCATACCTCTGTGACGTGCATCTCGGCGTACTTAAATGATGCGCCGACGTGGTCCACATGGGAACATCCATGGATCACCTCTTCACAGTACGGGTACACCTCGTGGGTTGCAGAAGCACGACAACACCGCCAACTCGTCCTTGCAGTGAGTTTGATCCCGGTCAGCCTCGAAGACATTAAGGATCCATTGGGATGGGAGCAGTCGTGCGCGGACGGAAACTTCAACTCGTACGCCTCTGAACTCGGTACGGAACTTGTCGGCGCCGGCCTAGAGAACTCTGTCATTCGTCTTGGACCGGAAATGAATGGCATATGGGAGGACGATTTTGTCGGCACAACGATTCAGGAGCAAAGCCTGTGGGCCACATGTTTCCAAAACGAGGCGACGGCACTGCGCGAAACGCCCGGACAGCATTTCCTAATTGACTGGAATCCCAACGCATGCGTGGAAGATGTTCCCTACGCAAACTTCTACCCCGGCAACGCGTACGTCGACATCATGGGACTCGATCTCTTTGATGTCGGATGCTTAACCCCCAAAACGCCACTTACGTTTGCTCAACTTGCGCGCGAGCCCGCCGGCCTGTTGCACTTTGAGGATTTCGCGACCGCACGCGGGAAACCCATGAGCTTTCCTGAATGGGGACTGATGCTGATTCCTTCGGGCGACAATCCGGGGTATATCAACGGCATCGGCGCGACGATCGCCGGACGAGACGTCGCATTCGAAACCTATTTCGACGCAAACCTGGAAATTCGTCCCTACTTGCCACTTGGAACCCGCACGCCCTTGGCGTTGGCCGCATTTCAAAAGTGGTTCAGTAACGGTTCCTGATCTCGAGTTCAATGAATACCGGCAACATCCATCAGCTGTACGCGAGTTTGACGTGCAATACTGCGCCGTTCAAGAGGTCTTTTGCGGTTACGAACCGTCAACGCCAATTCGGTCAGCGTCCGATCGCACAACTCCACCAAGAAATGTCTCGATGACGTATTGATCGAGGATGCCGACTGCACGGCCTCTTCCGATCGTACTGAGAATGTTGTGGTCCAACCCGGGGACGATCTCGATCTGAACGTGCTCCGAGGGAACGAGTCGACGGCGAAGGAACCAGCCGAAGATCGGATTCCGACGAAGCGGGGAAAGGTCTTCGGGGCTTAGCACCAGCAGCATCTCTGAATGGTTTTCAATCAACGCCGGATTTATTCGAGGCGGATACGCCGAGGAGAGCAACAGCCGTGTCGTCTGATGAATCGCTTGGTCAACCCATCGATGGCGAAGAAGTAAGTTCTCTACGCGTCGCACCAACGACTGCACGGATTCGCGATCAGATCTCTTCACGCGGCCTACGTTTTGAAAGACACCAGCGCCCACTTGAGGATTGATTGCGCACACGCCGCGATTCTTCAATCTCTGCGCCACGACAATGGCTAACGGCGCTCCGGAACAGTATCCAACCAAGACAGAGTCGGCCGGATTCGCCAGACTAAGGGCTCGCACGGCGTCGCCGATATCCTGCGGACGAGTTCTGTCCCACACGGGGCGATCGGGTTGACCTGGAATCCAAGGGCTCTCACCTAGTTCG
Organism: Acidimicrobiaceae bacterium; assembly: GCA_003142095.1. Taxonomy (GTDB): domain Bacteria; phylum Actinomycetota; class Acidimicrobiia; order Acidimicrobiales; family RAAP-2; genus RAAP-2. The sequence continues at coordinate 19,278 of PLON01000076.1, forward strand.
CTCAGGTCGAATCGAACGCAGCGCAGTCCCCAACTGGCCCAACTAGNNCCCAACTGGCCCAACGCCGCGAGAGCTCAACCCAAAGTCGCGCCGGTCCGACATGATCTTCATTGACGCCGTTGACCATCACCATCAGCGGTCCCCGTACGTCACCAATCGGCTCGCTCACGATAGCGAACATCTTGCGAAAACCTAATTCCACCACACTCTCTCGCACGGGCAATGAGTTCGAACTCTCAATCACCACCGCTTCACGCGAATGTGCTCGACTCGAAAAGGGTGCTGGGGGCAAAGCGGAAGACGTCAGCCACTCTCGAATCCGTGCAATGGTCGACGTTGGTTGCACCGAAGAAGGTAATTGTGCTTCAAACAAGGGACCTTGCTCTGACGTCGTCGCCCACTCCACGTGCTCAGACTCCCACCGTGACCGAAACCTGCGAGAGACCGGGCGATCATCGCGGGCGACGACAAGGACGCGCTCAGCCAACTCGCGCGGCGTGGGTTCAATCAGAGTGAACTGATTTACTCGAACCGCGGCTTCCTCACTCAACGCGTATTCCAACATCTCTGTCGACTCATCCAACACGGTCGTTACCGTGTCTCGATGCAACGCTCCAAGAGCACCCAGCTCTCGCGTGTAGGTGCGTCCGGTTTCGCAGGGATCCCACATCACGAATGACGAAAGCTCCAAGTCGTATGCGGCGGCCGCAGTCCCAACGATGGTCGCTCCCAATCGCATGCCGACTGCCGAGACCGAAGTGATTCCGAGAGAACGCAGAAGGGCTACGCCTTGATCGACCCCTTCCATCCACGCGCGGTCGAGCTCATCATCGTCAATTGACCCACTCGAGTCGCCCGTACCGAAATGGTCGTAACGGAGGGTTACGAATCCGTCGATCGCGAGCACGATGGCCAGACTCCGCAGCGCGCGGCGCGCAAGTCGCGACTCCCGGCCTATGGGTGGCGACAACAGCACTCCGCCCCGTGATGTGTCGCCGTTGGGCATCGTGAGCCGGCCGAAGAGTGGCCGGTCCGTAGTGCCGAACCAGAGGCTCTCCTCGCGAAATTGCTCCGAACCCGCCAATGTTGTCACCTGGACCCTAATAGCGCGATTGCTTTCAGGGAAGACGGCCGGGTTTGCGCTCGAGCATGACTCGACCCGACAGTGGAGAGTAGAGCCATGTGGACTACGGCGAGGGACAGCTCGGCAAGTGGGTACGTGGTCACCGTACAGCGACGGCGTCACGCAACGCCGCGCCTTCACGAAGCAGAGGGACCAGACGCTCGCCAAAGTCGATCGCATCGGACAGCGGTTCGAAACCCTTGAGCAGTAGCGTAGTGATGCCGAGATCGTAGTACCGCAGCATGGCTTCGGCCACTTGTTCGGGGGTACCCACGAGCGCGGTCGAGTTCCCTGCCGCACCCGTGAGATTGGCGACCTTCATCCAGAGCCGCTCGTCGTACACATCTTTGTCGGCGGACATCTCTATGAGCCGCTTGCGACCGACCGACGTCGTGCCAGCGGTGTCACGATCGACCGAGAACGTGGCGTTTCGTTGACCGCCGAGCCCTTGGTACGTATCCTTGTGGCCGTTCATACGTTCCTTCGCGAGCTCGATGCGCGCTGCCGTCTCCTCGGCTATCCATTCCGCTTTTTCCCACGCCTCGTCTTCGGTGTCGGCAATGATCGGACGAAGCGAGATGCTGAAGCGCAGTGTACGGCCAATGTTCGCCGCGGCTTTATTGATGATTTCCATCCGAGCTGCCACTTGTTCTCGGGGCTCTCCCCAAAACGCATAGACGTCAGCTTCGGCCGCACCCACGTCGATAGCGGGCGTCGAGGCTCCGGCGAAATAAAACGGAATACCACCAGGAGTGACTGGTTTCACCGAACTGAATGCGCCCTCGTAACGGTAAAACTCCCCTTCGAAGTCAAATGGTGAGTCCTCGCTCCAGAGCCGACGCGTAATCGCCATCATTTCGCGAGTACGTCCGTAGCGGGTGTCGTGGGGGACGAAGTCGCCTTCTCGACGCTGATCCGCTTCATCGCCGCCAGTAATGAAGTGAATGGCGATCCTCCCGCCGCCCGTGAGGTGGTCGAGGGTGGCCGCCATTCGTGCGAGGACTGCCGGCTGCACGAAGCCGGGCCGGTGCGCCACCAGCACTTTTAAATTCTTCGTGCTATTGAGTACCGTGCTCGCCACGGCCCAGCCTTCTGGCGCGACCGCTCCGTAGCCCACTAAAACGCGATCGAACCCCGCGTCGTCGTGAGCGCGGGAGATTGCAACAAGGTAGTCAGGATCGATGACGGGACCGTCCGTCCAGTCGACAACGGGACCGTCGACCAGGGGTCCCTTGATTTCCGAAGCGTCTCGGGTACCGACCATACCGATGATCTCAACGGGCATTTGAGTTCCCTCCCCTTACGTCTATTGCTAGAAAGCGAACTCTTCGTGCCCTACGACTAGTGTTTGTCCTTAAAAGAACGCCTGGGTGAACGCTAACATCCGGGTGATGCTTAGGGAAATAGTCGGCGAAACGGCCAGCAATAAGCGGCCTCTGGTCGCCGTGGGCTACGGGCCCCGGTGCGTGCCAGTTATGCAACTCACCGAAGCGGCAGCCGGCGTCTGTGAGCTGCTGTGGCTCATCGACGGCTCACTGCCAGAGATGCGTCAGATGACAGATCTTCTGAACTGTTTTGGGACGGTGGTCAACATCGCGGGTCTGACGTTCGAAGAGATCCTTCAAGAATTGTCATCGCCGTACACACCGGACGCAGTCGTCACCTACCTGGACGCGAACATGGCAACGCTCGCCCAGGTGGCCGAGGCACTCGATCTCCCCTTCCACTCGCTGGCCACGTCGATTGTCCTGACGGACAAGGTCGAGCAACGCCGAGCCTTGAAGGATGCGGGATTAGCGACGCCCGCCTGCGTCGCGGTTGCTCCCGGCGGATCTGAGCAAGATCTTGCCAACGCCGAGAGCGTGGTCGGCTGGCCGGCCGTCTTAAAGCCGCGTTCAGCCCAAGGCAGTCGATACACCTTCTTCGTAGAAGACGAACGCCACCTGTTTCATCTTCTCGACGAGCTCGGAGTTCGCCGCCCCGATATGGTTCTCGAGTCGTATCTCGCCGACGATCCGTCTCATAGTGACCAGCCGTTCGCCGACTACGTTTCCGTTGAAAGCGTTGTGGCACAAGGCGTCATTTCACATCTGGCGCTGACGGGCCGGTTTCCGCCTGCGGAGAACTTCCGTGAAACGGGCTTTTTCATTCCCGCCGCTCTTAACGAAGCTGATCAAGCCGCCGTGCTCGCGCTCGCCACGTCGGCAATCGAAGCGCTCGGCGTGACCACTGGTTGCCTCCACTCCGAAATCAAGTTCACACCCGATGGACCTCGAATCATTGAAGTCAATGGACGCGTCGGCGGGGGCGTGCCGGAGATGCTCAATCGTGCGGCGGGTGTCGCGCTGTTGGAGCTCACGCTGCGCATCGCGCTCGGAGAAGCGGTGCGCATCAACGGGCCCGTCGCCACCAAGCGAATCGGCTATCGGTTCTTTCTACAGCCGCCTTCTCTGTCAGCCACCGTGGCGAAGATCAGCGGCATCGACGCCGTGAATGACTTTCCAGGAGTGGACGCCATAACGGTGCATCAGGGGCCCGGGTCCATCCTTGATTGGAAGGATGGATCGCGCAATCACATCGTGGCCGTCGTCGGAACTGCGGACGACTATGAAGAGTTGCAGACCGTGAATCGACTTCTTAATAATGAGGTCGTCGTCACGTACGCCGATGTGAGCCCCGGCGGGTGACAGTCCGATTAGTACAAGCTTCGATGCGCGGTGAGGTCGCCGACGGCAATGGCGGAGTGCCTGTTCTCACGTGCGCATTCGTCAACAACATGCCCGATGGCGCATTTGACGCAACCGAACGTCAGTACCTCGGTCTGCTCGAAGAGGGCTCACGATCCAACACCATCGAGCTTCGTCGCTACACCGTAGAGGGTGTGCCGAGGGGTGAGCAGACGTCGAAGCGGATCGAGGAGCAGTATCTTCCTCTCTCCAACCTCTATCTGGACCCGCCCGACATCTTGATCGTCACGGGATCAAATCCCATCGAAGTGCGCATGCAAGATGAGCTGTACTGGGCGGACCTGGCCGAGTTGATTACCTGGGGGCGCGAACACGTCAGGTCAACTTTTCTCTCCTGCCTGGCTGCGCACGCGGCACTCGCCGTCTTTGATGGCGTCGACCGTATCCGCCTGCCGGCGAAATATGCGGGCGTCTTTCCACAACACGTTGAAAAGGGTCGACCGCTTACGGTCGGACTTGAACCAGACATCGTCCTTCCCCACTCGCGCTGGAACACGGTGCCCCGAGAGGCGCTCGAGCAATCGGGTTACGACGTGCTCATCCACTCCGAGATCGCGGGCTGGGCCTTGGCAACACGAGAAGAAGAGGGGCGCCAGCTGGTTCTTGTCCAGGGGCATCCCGAGTACGATCCATCGAGTCTGCTGCGGGAGTATCGCCGCGACGCCGGTAGATACGTGCGCCACGAACGTGACGACACACCCTTCCTCCCCTATCACTGTGTTTCGTCGGACGACTGGGAACATCTCAAGCAGACCCACCACGAGATCATCCAGTCGCGAGATCCGCTCGTCCTCGAGCACTATCCCTTTGATGAGGTGGCTGCCCGAACCCCATGGCCGTGGCGGTCGAGTTCCGAGCGCTTCTACGAAAACTGGTTGACTAGCGTCGTTCAAGGGGAGGACTGACCATGCACGATGAAACCATCGCTATCCACGCCGGTTACCAAGCGGACGGCACTCGTGCGGTCGCGGTACCGATCTACATGACGGTGGCGAACGATTTCATCGACGCGGAACACGCCAATTTGATCATGGATTTGGCGATCCCGGGGTTTCACTACAACAGGATGAACAACCCCACCAATGATGTGTTGGAGAAGCGCATTGCCGCTCTGGAGGACGGAACAGCAGCGCTCGTCGTGGCGTCGGGCATGGCGGCAGTGAGCTACGCGATCCTCACGGTGGCCACGGCCGGCTCAAACTTTGTGGTTGCTCCCCAGCTGTACGGCGCCACGTACACCTACTTTGCCCACGTCCTGTCGACCTTGGGCATCGAGGCACGTTTCGCCGCGGATGATCAAGCCGAATCAATCGGTCGGTTGATCGACGATCGAACGTGTTGCGTGTTCGTCGAATCGATCGGCAATCCCGCCGGCAACATCGTGGACCTGGAAGCGGTCGCCGACGTCGCACATCGAGCCGGTGTACCCCTCATCGTCGATAACACGGTGGCGACACCGCTCTTGCTGAAGCCCCTCCACCACGGTGCCGACATCGTCGTTCACTCACTGACAAAATTCATCGGTGGTCACGGCACGACCCTCGGAGGCGCCATCGTCGACGGCGGAAGCTTCCCATGGACCGAACACGCGGAGCGATTCCCGACGTTCAACCAACCAGAGATAGCGTTCCACGACGTCGTCTTCGCTCGAGATTTCCCAGAGAGGCCGTTCATCGTTCGGGCCCGTTCCATTCAACTTCGCAATACCGGTGCGACGCTCTCGCCCTTCAATGCGTTTCAGCTCCTCCAAGGACTCGAGACGTTGGCCCTGCGTCTCGAGCGTCACGAGGCCAACGCGCGCGCCATCGCCGACTATCTGGCCCACGATCCCCGCGTGGAGTGGGTGAACTTTGCGGGATTCCCAGACAACCCGTATCACCATCTCGTCCAGAAGTACCTCAACGGTCGCGTACCATCGATCATCACCTTCGGCGTTTTAGGCGGTTATGAGGCAGGATTGGCCTTTTTCGATTCGGTGCAACTCTTCAAGCGCGTGCTGAACTTGGGTGACGCCAAGTCACTGGTCATTCACCCCGCCTCGACGACGCACCGTCAGCTCAGCGAAGCTGAGCTGATCGCCGTCGGCATCCGCCCAGAGACGATCCGTCTTTCCATTGGTCTCGAGCACGTCGACGATCTCATTGAGGACATTGACCAAGCGCTCGCTAGCGCCGTTGGATAATCGCTGCTTTCACGTGGGGTCGTCCCTGAGAAAGCTCGCGCGTCAACTGATTATTGACTCGACGGTCGCCTGGGCGTCATAGACAGCTCGTAGGCGACTCCGTGGCGACGGCAGGTAGTGAGTGAAGTAGCGAACGCCTTCGGTCAGCACGCCGAGAAGCGAGATGCCTGTTTGGAGCCGACCCTCGGCGTCGTACGGATGAAAGTCCTCGCTGATGGCGACACTGCCGACGGCCGTGCCTCCGTAGCTGAACTGCGTGAGACGACCTTTGGTGTAGAGGCGCCTGAGAAGAGGCGAACTCGACCGCGCCAAGGACGGCAAATCTAGATGCCCGCGAACGACGTTCCGGACAGAAGCCTCCGACGTCTTGTCGAGTGCGGTCGAGCGTATGATCACCTCGCCACTGTCCGCCACGGATACGTCTGGTCGCGGTCCGAATGGGATATGAACCATGTCGGCATCGAGCAGAGCCAGGAGCTGTTGGGAGCGCAGAGGCGGCGGGCCTGCTTCGAGGCGATTGATCCGACCTCGGACGTTGGACTGGAAGTCAACGAACGACTGCATCGAAAGTCCGCCGTATTCGATGACTTTGCGCATCTGATCACGCAGGATCCTCGTGACCTCTTGAGCGGCCTTGACGGGACTGCCGCCTACCGCAAGCGCTTGGCGCAGGTCCGTCTCAACCATCTCGTACACGTGAGATTGATACGCGTCGCTCGTTTCGTAGCGCGCTCCGACGTCGGCGAATACGACACTGGCCGGATCGAAGTGACCATACGTCGGTTCCAATCGATCCACGGCCCGAGCAAATGTTCCGGCCGCCCAGTTCGACTGGAGTTGATCTCGGACCAGCGATGCCCCCGACGATCCACTCCGCAAAAAAGCGGCGTGCACGTAGTAGCGAACCTGCATTTCGGCGTACAGCGGAGGCAGCAGATCGTTTCGAAAATCCACGCGTCGTCTTAGAGGGGAACCCGATGGATTCGTCATTTCCTTCAACGCGGTTGGTGTGCATACGATTGGTTGGTAGTCACCGGTCGGATCGACCCCGTGCGCGGACTTGGCGCAGTAAGGAACACCGGATCGTGAGTAGACATAAATGTCGGGCTCACGACCGCTCGGCACATAACGCAATCGATCGCCAACCTCGTCGTACGTGCCGCCGCGCCCCACGGTGAGTGCCGTGATGAGGTCATAGCCCACCAGACCCATCCCCGCAATAGCGATCTTTTCATCGGGGGCTACGGCCGAGTCAAAGTACTCAACCGGGTACGGTCGAAGCAAGCGCACCCTGTCCGAGTCGCCGATGCGTTCCTCGTTCCATGTGTGTCCCGACGTCAGCACTACGTGGTCGACGGTTATCGGGGCACCGTTGTCGAGGGACACCGTCTCGCGTCCACCGATCGCGGCCGTGATATCGGTCACGGCCGCATAGTGACGCACGATTTCAATGTTCGACGGCGCGTCAGCAACGAGCGTGTCGTAAAACCAAGCGAGGTATTCGCCCATGAGCCGTCGCGGAAGATAGTCCGTCGCCAATATGGTCTCGCCCTCGGAGCCGATCTTGTACTCATAGCCCACGCGACGGTACCCGCGTCCGATCGCCCACTCGTAGAGGCCAAGCGCGTAGGCGGGGTCCTCATCCTCGTCAGGAGCGGCGTAGAGAGAAAGCTGACCGCAGGGGTTGTTCAAAATGAGATAGTCGGGTTGACTCGCCGAATACACGCCACCACCAAGCTGACCCGGTTCAATGACGTGCACTCGAACCGATGAGTCGATGTGTCGTGCTCGATTGACCGCACGTTCTAGAACGCAGAGGCCCCATGAGCCCAGTCCGACGATGGCAAACTCACTCATCGGTGCGCGATCGGCCCAGTCCCGGCGAACCTTGCATCCGCGCTCGCCGTGTATGCCCTCGCCATTTCACACCACAACTTCATGGTTTCTGGCGGCCCCTTCTTTGTCACGCAGTAAAACTAGGTTACGCCGCCGTCACGGTGCCGCACTACGCCGTCTGCGACGCGATCACCAAAGATACGATGGTGATACTTGGATCCTTATTTCGTCATCAAACACACGTTCTTCCACGTGAATTTCAGGGGGACGCGACTAATTATGGACGGCCGGGCGATTCAGTCTCGAACGAGCATCAACGTCAGCCCTCGAAGGCTCTCTCACACCTCAAGGACATGGTTGCGACGTGTGGTATCCCCTTCAGCCGACGGGCCGATAGCCCTTGTCGCAACTAGTCTTGGGTGATGCCTAGGATCGTTCGCCCTGGTTCTAGCAGGCTATTTTTCCCCCTTGCGGTCCTGGTGCTCGTGTTCGCGTTTACGCCAATTTCTCACGTTTTGCTGCGCTCCGTGCACGGCAGCTTCGCCCCCAATCCCTACAGCTCTCTGGCGCTGAGGACACCGTCAAACGCGGGCGTCGGCTTTCTGGTCGGCAACCCCGTAGCGGTCGAGCTGGGGAACTATACGGGCCACGTCGAGACGTACCACTGGAGCGCTACGGAGAATGGTGCGCTGATCAGCCTCGGTGAACAGACAGTAGACAACGGACGGACAACCACCATTTCGGTGCCAACACGCGGCGCGATAAATGGCACCATGCGCGTAGCACTGAGCGGCACGAACATATTCGTTACGGTGCCCATGCAGAAACTGTGATCGCGGCTTCCCTCACGGCACCGGAGAGGCTAACCCCGCTACGGCTCTTTGCCAAGAAGCTCTGGCCAAGGGTCAAGAAGCTCTGGCCAAGGGTCAAGAAGCTCTGGCCCGAAGTTGCGCCCACAGGGATCTGGATCGCAACTGCAATCATCTTGTCAGTCGCACTGGCCGTGTCACACTCGCCTCTTGTGCCTCTGCCCGGCGTCGTCACACTGCTCATCATCCCCGGTGCAGCAGTGATGTCGCTACTGAAGACGCGACCCGCGAACACCGCCGGGCGCATAGTGCTCGCCGTCTGCCTGAGCATGATGTTCATCATGGTCGTCGGTTGCGTGGCCAGTCTGGTTGGCCCGCACTTTGGAGTCGCGCATCCACTGAACCCGTGGCCCGAAAGCGTGCTTTGGGTCATTCTCGCGGTTCTTGTGTTGGTGATGTGCGCCCAGAAGCACTGCGATCCCGTCACGTGGGTCTTCGATGGTGTTCGAACCGCGAACATCACCGTCGCTCTTGCGGGCGGAGTGTTGGTAGTGCTCTCGATTCTCGGAGTCGCTCAACTGAACTACACCGGGAACGCTCACCTGGCCATCTTTGCTACCACGCTCGACGTTGTCGTGCTCCTCGTGGGCGTCGTTGGTTCATGGCGGCGGGGCAGCCAATGGCCTCTCAATACGCTGCTCTATTGCGTGTCACTGGCACTGCTCCTCTCAACCAGCTTGCGCGGCGCGCACCTCTACGGCTGGGACATCCAACAAGAGTTCGGCGTCGCGTCGCAAACGATCCGCGCAGGGGTGTGGGTCGTACCCGCCGATCACGACCCGTACGCTTCAATGCTCTCGCTTACCGTGCTACCGACGATTCTTCACTCGCTCGTGAGGTTACGTCTTCTCGCGTTCTTTCAGCTCGTCGTTCCCGCGATCCTCGCTCTGCTCCCCTTGGCGGTGTTCTCCACCGTTCGCAACGTTCCGCGCTGGATCACGAGTGGTCGACCTCAACCGCGCCCCGGTCTCGCCCTCGCAGTGGTGCTCGCTCTCGTCGTGTCGAGTGTGGCATTTTCTTCCGAGCTCGTGAGCATCACGCGCCAGGCGATGGCGCTCACCATGCTGTCCGCTCTCGTCATGGTGCTCTTCGATCACACCATTTTGAAACGCCCTGCTCAAATCACCGTGGGGCTGCTCATCGTTGCCGTTTCCTTTACTCACTACACGACCTCATATCTCTTGGCGGTCATCGTCACTGGTGCGTGGGTCGTGAGCTCGATGTGGTCCAAGGGATGGCTGGGGACGCCGAAGGCGAGGATTGAAAAGCACCGATACGACGTGCACAAACGAAGGATCATCAACATCGCGCTGGTGGCCGTGGCGCTCGTCGCCGCCTTCGGATGGAACCTCGCCATTACGCGGAACTCTGCACTCTCTGCTCCGTCCAGTGCCGTCACGGCCAAAGGTGCGGGGCTCGTGACGTCGACGGGGTCATCGTTCATTCCCCCTCGCGATCTCGAACGACTCTTGGTAGACGAATTTAAGAAAACAGACAGCTGGATATTGCGAGTGCCGGGTTCGCGCTCCGTCCCTCTTGTCGCGGCGAAGGCCCCGCGGGCACCGGCGCTGCTGCCCAGCTTCGCCCGGGTGTGGAATGAGCTGAGCTTTCTTGGCACCGAGGGTCTTTGGGTCGTGCTGGGAATGGCCCTGCTCTATGGGATCCTTCGCCTTGGGCGCCGTCTTTCATACCAGTACACCGCTGACCTGGTGGGACTCGCTGCAACGGGCTTGATGATCGGTGCATTTTTACGTTTTTCTGGGACACTCGCTGCGTATTACAGCCCAGAGCGGGCGGCGATTTTTACGGCCATATTGCTCTGCGCACCCGTGACATTATTTTTGGATGATCTCGTGACGTTTCTTTATGACGCTCATATTTTCCATCATCGTCGAGTAGCCCATGCAACCTTGGGCGTTGGTTTTGTCTTTTTGGTAGTGCTGCTCGTCGTCGCTTCGGGATTGGGCGCGGTGTGGTTTGCCGGACAGCCTCCGGGCGAGCTGTCGGCGAATGACTTAAACGTCCAGCAATTTACCGTCACTACTTCCGAATTTGCGACGGCATTATGGCTGCGCAACAACGTCCAGTCTCCCAATCTCGTCCAGACCGATCTCTACGGTCAGCTGGTCCTGTTGTCCGTACCGGGAAGTTACGGCATGGTGAATGAGATTGTGCCACCAGAGGTAGACAACTCTGCTTACATCTATCTCTCACAGGTCAACTTGGGTGATGACAGTACGCAAGCCGACGTTGGTGACGGTCAATATCTGAGCCTGTACCACTCAACAATCAACTTCTTTAACAAGGATTTCTACGTCGTGTATTCAACGGGGACCACGCGCGTCTATCACGGCCCGCACCTATAAGGCTGCAGGCCGCCTCCAGCAAACAACTCTTCAATCAAGCGCAGTGAGTCTGCCCGGTGGTGTCACTCACAACTCGGAACAGTTCACCCTGGTCGTTTGAAAAGAGCGACTTCACGCTCAAGTTCGACTTCAGTGTCTTGAGGCCGATCGGCGACGAATCAGCAGTCACGCCATTGGAACCCCCGTAATAGGTTCCGCCATTTTGACTGAAGAACACCACGCGAACTCCTGGGCACGAGAGATCTTCTCGCGCTTTCGCGACAGAAGTTGGAAGGAGGTAAATACGTTCGTCGCCAAGGCGTGCCCACAGGCCCTGGGGGTTATTGGTATAGAAAGTGGTCGCTTTGTTTAACGACTTCGCTGCCGTTATGAGCGGCGAAGTCCGCCACGCGGTTGAAGCAAAGTCGCGGCCTTTCAGTGCGAAGTCGCCGATGAGCGCGCAGGAGATCACTACCTGCACGCACACAAACAACAAGAGCGCGCGTCTCGTTAGGAGCTTCGACTTCTCGCTCAGAGTGCCATGCGAGAGAACTGCTTCAATGAGTCCGATCAGCAAGATGACGCAGGGAATGTAGATCGGAACGAGAAGGCGAGAGTCAACCGGGTCGATCTTCGTCGACAGCTCCGCGGCATAGAGATATACGGCGTAAAAAATGCTCACGAGGAGAAGGACCGTCCAGGGTGCGAGTCGGCGAATGAACGCACTGGCTCCTCCGGGCACTGCGACGTATACCAATCGGAGCGCGATGCCGGTTGCGACGACGACGACGATGAAGACGAGATCCTCAAAGAGGTTTGGCCCGGGCAAGAAGAGCTTCGCTATCGCGAGCACGTATTGGTGCCCAACCGTGGCAACACCAAAGATGGGCTTGTAGCGAGGACCCAGCAGGCTTCCGTCGACTCCGTGGTTGCGAAGCATCCAAAGACAGGGTCCAACTAGGGCCAATACCAACACGACAGCCGCAGACAAAACTCTGCGGATCAGATCGTCGGTGCTTTTCCTGCCAAAGAACACGATGATGACGGCCACGGGGATGAAGGCCAAATTTGCGTAGCGCAAGAAGAAGGCCAGGTTCAAAAGGCCGACGATCGCCGCCAGCGAGACGAGTGGCTGGCGGGTCTTGTTGAAGTCCTCAAGCACTAACACGAGTAGAAGGAGCACCACGACAGTTATCGGCTCGGGGATCGCCAGCGACGTGACTTGCACCAACGGCCAACCAATGGCGATGAACACACTGCCGGCCATAACTAGACGCGAGTCAGTGACATGGCGCTTCAACAAGATTCGTCCGACGATCACGGTCAATACGGCACTCACAACATTCACGATGAGTGCAGCAGCTTGTGCCGACAAACCCACCAGTACGCCTACGGATACAAAACTTGGCAGAGCCGGTCCGAACAAGGTGAAGGGAGTACCACCTATGCCGGTAAGTCCACGACCGTGTGCGAGGTTAGCCCCCGAGGCCAAGTAGGCAGTTGAATCGACGTCCATGCCCAGTCCATGAAACGCGCAAATCAACACGGCTATGGCAGCAATGATGCAAAAGAACCACGTCGCTCGACGATCACGGACGCGAGAAGAAGGCGAGGTGTCTGCAAGAACATCTATTGCCATAGAACTCCTTCAGAGTGACTCCATTGTAACTATCAAGGTCCGAGCAACTCGGGGAAGGAGCCATGAGAAAGTTTGGGACTCTTCGTTCGCGTTTGATCTCGACCTCTATCCAAGGCGCAAGAATTCGTGGAAATGAGTTCTACCGTACGGCCCGAGCGCCGATCCTCTCTCTGGACCAGTGGTGCATGGGTCGTTTCTTCCGTCCGGCGAACTTGGACAACGATCCTCAGCCCCCTTCTGCTGTGAAAAAGTAATCACGAGCGTGCCCTCATACGCGCCGCCCGACGCCGTGAGTCAAAGTTTTGCAACGTGAAAGTTCGCTCACCTATCATTGGCGAGATTCCGGTCTTCTCCGACATCGATTGCATAAACATTGCTTCTATCTCGTCCTATTCAAGAGTCACCGCGAGATCGGCCGTAGCGGCACTGACATAAGGCGCAGATATGACCATGCTTTCTCCCAATCAACTCGACGTGAAGGATTATCGCGCCGAGTTTCGTCCCGACATTCAGGCGGTGCGCGCCCTTTCCGTTTTGCTTGTCGTTCTGTACCACGCCGATATCCCGGGAGTCCATGGAGGCTTCTTCGGGGTGGACATGTTTTTTGTTGTTTCCGGTTTTGTCATCACGAATGTGCTGCTGCGCGAAAGAGCGTCGAAGGGGACGACATCGATTCCCGGGTTTTATGCGCGACGAGTTCGACGTATTCTTCCCGCGGCGACGGTCGTGCTTATTGCCACCGTCTTTGCGACGTATCACTGGTTAAGTTTTGTTACCGGCGCGGTCAACGCGGAAGACGCAAAATATGTGGCCGCCTTTTTCGGAAACTTTCGGTTCGCCTCACTTGGCACGCAGTACTTCACCGCAACACAGCCACCTTCTACGTTGCAACAGTTCTGGTCACTTGCGGTCGAAGAGCAGTTCTATCTGGTGTGGCCAGTTCTCTTCTTGCTATTGACGCTGCCGTGGCGAGCATTCTCTCCTGTCACCCGATTGGTGAGTTCCCTTTCTCTAGTCATTGCGGTCTCGCTTACGTGGTGCATCATTGAAACACATCAAAACGAAGTGTGGGCGTTCTTTTCGCCACTCACCCACGCTTGGGAACTAGCGCTCGGCGCCCTCCTCGCCGTCCTTGGTCCGCACCTTCGTGGGCAAGCTCCTCGGTTCGGTATAGCTCTGGCGACACTTGGTTTCGTCGCGGTGCTTCTTTGCACGTGGTTCTATTCCTCGACGACGTCGTGGCCAGGCTCGGCTGTCATCGTTCCAGTCGTCGCGACCGGGATGATCATCGCGGGCGGTTCGTTGCGGGGGGCCGATCGCATGGGGCGTTTCGTGCGTTTCGCTCCAATTCAATGGTTGGGAAACATCTCGTACTCGCTGTACCTCGTCCATTGGCCGGTTATCGCAATCGCCACTCAATACGCGATATCGCCCCTTCCCCTGCACAGCGAGATAGAACTGATCGCGCTCTCAATTGCGTTATCCGCCCTGCTGTACTACGCAATTGAGAACCCAATTCGAAGATCACAATGGTTGGCGAAGCGACGACTCATAACGTTCGTCTTTGGAGCAGCGTTGATTGGGCTTTCTTTCGCCGCGATTTATTGGCATTTGAGTCACTACTAACCCTCAATCCACCGTGATGGCTGACTGAGTGATCGGTTCGTCTCTGAAACCTCTCCTCTCGGCACGATGTCGCAGCGCTTTCGGTGATTGCCTGACACGCAAACATTGAGGTCAGAAGCTCAGAAATGTTTGTAATTTGTTCGCGCTGGAAGGTGTGTCCTGAAGGGGGGAGTGTTGGCCATGTAGAAG
>PLON01000030.1 GCA_003142095.1 Acidimicrobiaceae bacterium
CATTTTGTCTGGCTGACAACACTCGCCAACAATTCGATTCAGGTGAACGTCAGGAACGGGGCCGGTGTACTCGTGCTCTCCTTCAATATCGCTGCGGGAGGAGCTACGGGGACAGTCACCACTGACGCGAGGGTGTATGCAGTCTCGTTGAAGACTCACACAAGTTCCCGCGTCTGTCAGCCAGTCGATGCCACGCGCTCCAAACTCCCCTTTACGGCAAAGAAAACGAAGACGTCGTCGATCTAGAACATCGAGACGGCTATCTCGTCGCCACGTCCCTGATCCTCAAAGGTTCCGCGGATCGAACAGTAGAAATCGCGGTGACTGCCACCTCGATCCAATTTGTGGGCGCTGGGAGACTCGAACCCTCGACCTCAGCCGTGTGAAAGTGTTAACACCCTTTTCACTAGACGACTCGAGACGACGACAGACCACTTTGACCAGGACTAATGACAACGCGAGACGACGTGGGACAACTGCGCACGACGCGATTTGTGGAGCATTTTGTGGGGCAGATGAACTCGGCTTGAAAGCGGCTGAGATGACAATTCAGCTACACGAAAGCCTGAGAGTCACCTCGCGGCGCTCACGCTGCGCGAATCCTGGCTGTTCTTGTCACGACAAACCACCCAAACTCCACAGCCCCCACCAGACATGAACGCGCACGGTCCACGGACAAACGGTGACCCGCAATCTCACAGAGGAACAAGATGAACGCTACGCCTCCTGGCTTGATGATGCCCGGCGCCTGCGCAGTCTGGTGAGTGAACTCAAGGAGCTCTCACTGTGAGCCGCGAGTCAAACCGAAAATTGGGAAATACGAAGAAGACGAGGTATCACTCGCCCGATGTGCGGAAAGAGCTTCAACTAATGGCTAGCGAGAGTTTCGAGCATGTTCTGGAATGTAAATCGCGGTTACTACTTGAAATTCACAGAACCCGAATTGATCCGAAAGCTCGTCGAGGAACTCGGCGACGCCGAGAAGTTCAATAGCTATTTGGAGGAGTCGCGATGATCTTTCTGGTTTTCATTGTCTTGTTCGCGGTCACTTTCGAAACTCTGGACCTCCTATTTGTGTAGCACGTGGCGTGCTACACTACTTCACATGCCACGCATTGGAATTCGTGAACTCCGCCAACACGCCAGCCGTTACATTGAGCAGGTACGCCAGGGTGAGACGATCCAGGTCACTGACAACGGGACGTTAGTGGCTGAACTCATCCCGGTCGGCGAAGCACGTACCGTGCGCGAACGACTGCTCCGTGACGGGCAACTGATCGCCGCGCAGCGCTCGTTTCAAATACCAACCCCCCTTCCTGCGAAGGTGGGGTCGCCGAGTAACGCCCACATTCTCGATGAGGTACGCAGCGAGCGGTTTTGATTTATCTCGACACATCCGCGCTATTCAAACTGGTTCGTAGGGAGGCCGAGACCGATGCACTTTCGGCTTGGCTGCTCGAACGAGTTGACTTGCCAAAAATTACTAGCGCGCTGACTCGAGTTGAACTACTTCAGGCAACACGGCGACTCGATTCGTCGCCGGTTGGTATTGCCACAGCCTTGCTTGCGGGTATTGATGTGATTCCGATCAGCGCCGTCGTGATCGACGTCGCGAGCGAACTTGATCACGTCCGGAGTCTCGATGCGATTCATCTCGCGAGCGCGCTGTCGATCAACGACGGTTCTTTGGTGATGCTCACTTACGACGCGCGCCTTCGCGAGGCGAGTCTTCGGATCGGCGTTAGCGTCGAGACGCCGGGCGCGTAGTCCAGACCATCTTCGCCGACTCGTCAGCCACCGGCGCGGAAAACACAACTAAGCGCGGCTCACAATCCCCAGTCGAGTTCGCACGTGGTGCCCATGAGTGTGTATCCACTCGGGCACGACGTGGCAGAGAGTGTGAGGACCCGAGAGGTTGCGAGCGCCGCACGAAGGGTGATCAAAACATCACTCTGCCGACACTGACCCACGGTTATGTCAAGAGAGCCCAAGAAATGCCAACTGACGAAAATCCGAGTCCTTCGAGACGATGACGTAGTCGTTTTGACTGGCGTACTCCCAAATCTGGCGATCCGTCGCTTGGGCGAGACCAATATCCGCAACGTGCGCGGTGTCCGGAAACTCACCACGCAATAGTGGGATGAGCTTTCGCGAGATGTTCTGATCTAGTAAAGCTTCACGCAGGCGTTGAGAGTCGGCGCTCACGATCGGCCGCGAACTTCAACGCGGCACGAACGTTTGCTTCGGTCAACTCTGGAAAGTCGGCGATTATCTGGTCCACCGTCATTCCTGCGGCGAGATACTCGAGGACGTCATACACCGTGATACGCGTTCCCGCAAAGACGGGCTTGTCGCTGCGAACACCCGAGCGTACTTCGATCGTCGTCACTTCACTCATGTTTGCATTGTACCGAGCCCGAGGAGAACCACATAAATGATCGCTTTGCGGCCTGCTCAACCGGGATCGCACGATTGGTTTGGCATGTAGCCATACCCGGTGGCCGCTCACGGGGTCACCTCGATGAGTGGCTGCTTCGCTCGCCGCCGCCGGGGAAGCAGTCACGGAAGCTCATGGATGCGGAAGCGGCGATGCGGCCACGAGCGAGTCGGTCCTCAGCGTCAGCTGAACCGGCTTTTCGCCGCTGGTTGCGCGGAGCCGGGTCAGCAGACCTTGACCGTGGCGCTGAGATCCTTGGTCACGATCTTGGTGCTCTTGACGGTCTCCGTCCTCGCCTTGCCGTTCACCTTGAGGGTCTTGCGCGTGGTCACCGCCTCGCTGTAGGCGACGATCACCTTCAGCGTGTGCGTACCTTTGGCCAGGCCCTTGAGGCTCAGCGAGACAGAATCCGACGCCTTCGTGAGTTTCGTGTTCGGCGTGTAAGAGACCACCGTCACGGTTTCGGTGACCGTCTTGCCATGCTGCTTGACGCGCTTCTTGACCTTGGTGGAGTGCTTGACACCCTTGTCCCGGTAGACGGCGGCCGACCTGAACGTCAACGCCGTTGCCTTGGAGCCCGTAACCGCAGCCGTGATGAACTTCACCGCTACCGCGGCGGATGGTGCCAGACAGACGCTGTCTGATGGCGTTGTGAGGGTGATCTCCTGATTCCCGACGGCCACTGTCTCGAGGCTGGTCGTCGTGGCGACCGCGGTGGTGGTCGTGGTGGTGGTCGTGGTGGTGGTCGTGGTGGGTGTGCTCGTCGTTCCGGTGTCAGGTGGCGTGCTCGTCACTGGTGCGGAGACCGTCTCTGCCGTGGTGCCGGAGGAGGCCGAGAAATTCGTATCGCCGCCGTAGGTCGCGGTGATCGTGTCCGCACCGACGGGTGCCGACGCTGAGCTGCACGAGGCCGTGGTTCCCTGGATGGTCGTGGTGCAGAGGGGGGTGCTGTTGGCGCCGAGCGTCGCGGTGAAGGTGACGGTGCCGGTCGGGTCCGCCGAACCGGACACCGGGGTGACGGTCGCGGAGTAGGACACCGACGCGCCCGAGGTCGATATGGACGGGGCGGCGCTGACCGCAGTCACCGTGGCCACCGACGGTGCGCTCTCGACGGTGAGCTGCTCCTGTTCGGAACTGGTGGCGTTCGACGCGTCGCCACTGTAGGTCGCGGTGACCGTGTCCTGGCCCGGCGGCAGCGCTGACGTCATGTAGCTCGCCTCACCGGTCGAGGCGTCGACCGGCACCGTCGCCAGGGTCGTCCCCCCGGACGCGAATGCCACCGTGCCCGTCGGACTGCTTCCGGAGACGGTCGCGGTGAGCTCGACGGCCTGCCCGGGCGCGACCGTCGTCGGGTCGAATCCCAAGGTGGTCGAGCTGGCCAATTGGGTGATGCCCGAGCAGTCGAGGATTAGGTCGATGTTCGTCGCCGGCGGCGGAACCGTCTCCGGAGTACTCGTCACAGAGGTGCTGCACTCGCTATCGGACGCGGTGATCTCATAGGTCCCCGCGAGCGTGTCCCAGCCGAAGCCGCCGTCCTCACCCGTGATCTGTGGGTTTGTCCGGTTCGCCGGCGACATCACGTCACTGCCGTTGGGGACCGCGGTGTAGGTGCCGCCGGAGCCGAGCTGCGACATGGTGACGGTCGCGCCATCCAGCGGCACCGTTACCCCGTCGGTGGTCCTCGTCTCGACGGTCCCGCTCGGATCGATGTACAGGCTGCCGAGCGTCTGGCCCTGGCACGCGCCGGTGCTGACACGGTCGTCGCAGCCGAGAAGTTGTACCTGAAGCGTCGCGGGCTGCCCGGCACTGTTCGTCACGGGAACGTTCATCGTGGCTTGGTATGTGCCCTGCGCCGACGCGACCGCCGGGGGCGTCCACGTCACGCCGAGGCTGCACGACTGATCGGCGTCCGCGCCGGACGCCTGCACGATCGTCGGCTGCGGGGCGCAGGTCATCGGGGCGCTCAGAGCGAACGTGGACGCGTCAGCACCAGAGATCGTCGGCGTCCCGACCGTGTGATCGACGCCGAAGTCGGTCGCGACGATCGTCGCCTGCCCCGACAGCGCCCCCTGAGTGAACTTCAGCTGGCCAGACCCCGCGAGCGCGACCCCCGTCGGTGATGACGACACCGAGAAGCTGTTGACGGCTATGCTCACCGGCCCATGAATCGGTGACAGCGCCGGAACAGCGATGTCCACCCCGCCAGTTCCGACGACGAGCCCATTGGCAGCGGACTCACCCGAAGCGGTCGTGGTCTCACCACCCGCGTACACGGTCTCTGACTGCGGCTGACCGGTGAAGCCGTTCGTGCCCGTGATCACCAGCGTCTCCACCGTCGTAACCTGCCCGCTCGGAAACGCGCTCGCCGCGATATGAACGTCGAACGGCTGTTGCCAGTTGACTGTCGGATTGACAGTAGAGGCGCTCTCCGTCCCGAAGTCCGGGCTGGTCACCGTGACCCCACCCAAGAGCGCAGGCGGCCTTGTGAGCTCGACGTCAATACCCGACACACCGCTGCTCGTCACCGACGCCGTCGGCGACGATGACGCCTGCGTGTCATTCGCGCCGGCCGGCGAGAGCGCCGTCACAACGTAGGAATACCCGACCGGCACGGCCAGCGAGTACGCGCCCGAGCTGTCGGTGCCGGACGCACCCGCGACGCACAGCGAGCCATCGGTCGCACACGCCTCCACGGGCGCGCCGGAGACGTCGCTCGGCGGGGCTCCGGCGTCCTGCGGCGCGACCGTCACCGTGCCGCTCAACGTCCCCGTCGCCGCGGTCAGGGGCAGATCGTCGATATAGCCGTCTCCGGCCTCCAGGCACGAACTCGCCGACTGGCACTCGACCGCCGTGAACTCGCCGACGTTGGGATCTGAGGTGCCGTCACCGATGGCCGCGTTCGGCTGGAACGCGACGGCGGAGCCCCCGCTCGCGCCCCCGAACCCGCCGACACCGACGCAGTAGGAGGTGCTCGGACAGCTAACGCCGTCCAGCTGACCGCTATCGTCGTAGGGCGAGGGCGGGGTCTGCTCGATCGTCTGCTCGGTTCCCGCGCTTGTCCCCGTCACGCCGGTGAACTCCACCGCCGCCCCGTTTCCGAACGGATCGGTCGCAGACGTCTGGCCCACAATCTCGCAGATCGCCGTTCCAGCGCCGGACACGCACGAAATCCCGTCGATGTAGTCGAGGTTGCTGACGGTCTGCGGTGTGCCCGGACTGCCGCCGCTGAGCGACACCGGCACCACCGCGTCGCCCCAGCCGGCACCGCTGGTCTGGGCGGCGAGGCATTGCGATGCGCTGCTGCAGGCCACCGCCATGACACCATAGGTGTTCAGCGGCAAATCCTCAGCCGTCCCCGCGGTGCCAGCCGCACCCCCAGGGAGATCGACGGCCACGGCGGAGGAGGGCCCCTCCCCGACGGCAACGCACGCGTTCGCGCTCGCAGGGCAGGCGACGCCGGTCAGCACGGTCGTGTTCGCAACGTCCTGCACCGTGTCGAACGTGGCCGCACCGTCGGCCACCGTGACCGGAAGCAACGCCCCCCCGTTCGCGTCGGTGCCGGCCATCACACAGGCGGTCGACGACGAACAGGCCACGCCGCTGGGGATGAACGCGCCCGCGAGCGTCGTCGCGGTACCGGGAACGCCATCGTCGATCACGACCGCCGCGCCGTAGTAGTCGTAGACAACACCCCCATCGGTGGTGTCGTTGGCGACCTCGTACTGGCCGACGGCGAGGCAGGTGGTCGTCGACCCCGCGCAGGCGATCGATGGCATGTAGGAGATGCCGGAGACAGAGGTGCTCGTCGTCGCCGGACTGTCGTTGGGAGCCAGCTCCGCGGCACCGGCCGCCCCGGCGACCGCGCAGGTGGCGACGATCACGGCGAGTACAGCGAGGACCCTGGCAATGCCCACCCCGGCGTTCCGGCGCCGGAAATGACGCGATGGGTACAGGCTCACAATCTCCCCTTGGGTTCTCAACACCGACTCCGCTCTCCGTGGCGATAACGACTCTCGAGCGTACGCGTCGATCAGCAGACGTCATGGCTCTTTTCTGGGCCCAATCCTCACCGTAGAAATGGCGCCACGCAATACGCCGTTCGGCCTATTTGCGCCGCGAACTCTGGCACGAGGGGTGAGGCGGAGGGACGCCCACGGCGCCTTAAAGAAGTTGTCGATCGAGGACGTCGTGCACGAAAGCGGCGAGTTCGCCCCGCCCTTTCACCCCCAGCTTGGCGTAGACGTTCTCCAGGTGCTTCTTCACGGTCGCCGACGAAATGTACATCGTGTCACCGATCGAGGAGTTGGTGGCTCCGTTGATCGCGAACGCCGTGACTTCGGCTTCACGAGCGCTCAACCCGAGTGACTCCAGACTCTGCTGGGTCGGGCGCGACGTCTGCTCCTGCAAAAGCACTGCACCGGGACTGGTGCCCAGCTCCTCGAGGTAACGCAGCACCATGCGCCGGCCGCCATTCTCGACGCGCAACGGCGTGAGCAACTTCACACCATCGGAGCTGGAGAAGCGAGATCGCTGGGCGATCATCCACTGCTCGACTTGGACTGGCCATGGACTGGAAGCGGTCGGCGGACCGAAGTGTCGATACAGCGTCGCGAGCGCCCCGGCGGTGAGTTCCTGTGGCGGGTCCGACAGGGCTATAAGTCCAACATCAGAATCAACCAATGCGCCGATCGTGCTGTTCAACAGCATTCGGAGCCGATGATGATCTCGAGCGGAATACCACGCCTGCACGAAGTGCGGACGCAGAGCGTTCAGGACCGCTCGATCGCGCTCCGAGAAGTCGACGTGGCTCCGGCTGGCCACGATCGCCACGACGTTCGAGTGAAGCGTGCGCAGGGTGATCGACATCTGATACTCCAGCTCCATTGGCTGGTAGACCAATTCGTAGAGCGCGCTGGCACGAAACTGCGCCTGACTCCAGAAGTCACTGATCTTCTTGGCGGAGCCATCACTCGAATGGACGTAGTAGTCAATCAGCGGATGTTGCTCCGCCAGGGCGATGAGGTGCTGTTCAGTCCCGGGCGGAAAGGGATACGACGAAGGGATGGAAAGAAAGTTCAATTGTCCACTAGCCGGATCGATCTCGTTGAAGGTGACTACTTCTGATGGGAGGAGCCGCGCCACCTGCTCGATAGCCAACTGACTGAACACACTGGGGTCCTGAGCGGTGCTCACCAACTGCGCCGCCAAGAGCACGCCTTCAAGATCGGTCGCGGTAAGTTCAACCATTGAAGATTGATAGCACGCTATTGATGACCCACCAGTTACCTGTCGGCCCAGGGAGGCTCGAGAGCCGAGTCGCCGGTGGATGCGCACCATTTCTCCTGCACGTGTTGCACCGACTTGGCTCGTTCCATTGACCCACGAATCAGTGATGGGTCCAACAGGGCCCCAGGTGGAATTTCCGAGGGAGTGTTCTATGGATGACTTTGAGTCGCGGTGAATCCCAAAGCCAGTTAGATTGCGCCTTCTACTACCTGATGCGCACGTCAGAGATGGCGCGTGAAATGATCAGGCGCTGAATCTCCCAGGTACCTTCAAAGATCGTGTGGATATTGGAGTAGTGAACCACTACGGACAGTACGTACTGAAGGGAGGGACCAGCCTCTCCAAGGGATACCGATTGATTAGTCGTTTTTCTGAAGACGTGGATCTTTTGCTTATTCCTCAAGCGAGGGACGAGGAGAGCGGCGTCGAACAACTGCTTGAACAAGTCGAGCGGACCATCTCCAACCTGACGGGACTTGAGATCACGAGGGAGAAGGCCGAGGGGGGGTTGCAACCATCTCTGTTGCTCCATATCCAGGGGTACTATCCGAGTACCCCGAAGAGCATCAGCCACAGATCAGAGTCGATTACGGCGTTCCGGGCGGTCCCATTCCTTGCGAGTCTCGCGAACTGGTTACCATGCTTGTTGACCAGTTCGTCCAGGCACAGCAGGACTTCCTGCGCTTCGCAGGATCTGCAGCCGTGTCAGATCATGATGCTCCATCCAACTCGAACGCTCGTCGAGAAGCTTTGCGTAGTTGACGGTATCGGTCGAAGAATCGCTGGCGGAAACAATGCGGTCCGCTCCAGGGAAGCGCGTCACTACTACGACCTATGGCACTTGCTGGACACAGATAAGTCTCCGGCAATCCAGTATCTTCAAGAGCACGGTGATGTCGAACTACTCTACGACGACTGTGTTCGGATCACCCAACGGTTCTACGGAAGCTCGCCCGAGCGTCCCGAAGGGGGCTTCGCTTCAAGCGTTGCTTTCGCTCCCGAAGTCGTCGGCGTTGTTACGAAGGCCTATGCGAAGATGTGTGGCGAGTTAGTCTTTCCGGGCTCGAATTGCCCAAGCCTTCAAGCTGTCGTTGATCGAGTTCGCGCGAATGCGAGTCATTTGTAGTTCTCTCGAATGTTCGGGAGAGATGCTGCTATGTCGCGCTCGCGCGGGACTTCAACGAGCAAGGTGTCTAACATCGAGAAGCGATCTACCACGACACCGCCTTCACTGAAGCGGACCCGGAAACGGGACACCGACTTAAGGTTGAGCACTGACGCTGCACGCGACGCGATTTGTGGAGCAAGATGAGCGCAGCGCTAATAGGGATGAGGTTGCGTCGCTTCGTGTTCGACACCCTTTATACCTGGTCCCGGGGGCGTTAACAACACTACGATCCGTGGGCGCTGCAGGACTCGAACCTGCGACCTCAGCCGTGTGAAAGTGTTAATACGCTTTTCACCAGACGACGTGACATGACGACAGACCACTTTGACCAGGACTAATGACAACGCGAGACGACGTGAGAAAACTGCGCACGACGCGATTTGTGGAGCATTTTGTGGGGCAAGATGAACGCAGCTCATAAACAGTTGAGGTGGTAATTCACCTACACGAGAGCCCAAGAGTCTCGCGTGAAACTTGGTTCCGCTCGCGCGCTGGTATGATTTTGGTATGACTACAAAGATTGCAGTGAGCCTGCCCGACGAGCTTGTCGACGCGGCCCGTCGAGCGGTGACTGAGGGTCGATCCAGTTCGGTGTCTGCGTTCATCGCCTCGGCGATGGCCGACAAGACACGGTTCGACGATCTTGAGGCGTTACTCGCCGATATGGCGGCGGAGTCTGGGCCACCCGATGAATCTGATCGACGCTGGGCGCGTGAAGCCCTTGGGCTGATCTGAAATGGCCCCGAGCGTCACGCTCGACACCGGTGCTTTGATCGGCATCGAGCGAGGGACGAGGCGGATGCAGGCTCTGCTCGACGAGGCCGGAGCAGTCGGCGCCACGTTCAACGTTCCGGCGGGAGTTCTCGCTCAGGCCTGGCGCGGCACGCCGCGCCAGGCGCGCCTGGCGCGCTTCCTCAACCTGTCCAATGTCTCGGTTGTTCCACTCGATGACGCCGGAGCCCGAGCAGCTGGTGTCTTGTGCGCTCGCAGTGATGTGAACGACATTGTTGATGCGTCAGTCGTTGTATGCGCGAAGTTAGCGGACGACCCCGTGGTCACAACCGATCCTGATGATCTTCGCCGGTTGGATCCGCAACTTCGTATCGTCGCCATCTGAGAGTGTTAACCGTGCGCTCACCCCTTGAACCCGCCAACCTTGACGCAGTGCCATCATTGCAATGATCGTTGGGATCGCCAGCACTCCTTATCGGAATTGCTTGCGCGTTCGCGTATCTCACAGTGCGACGGACCCGAAACGATGGCAATCGAGGCCCAGTAGGCAGACATCAAATTTTCAGAAGACCGTTGAGAGATCGTGCTCTCCGCAACATTCATCGCGAATGCCGCAAGCGAGAGAGGCGTGTGTGCGGCGACAACTCAGACCCGTGCGTAATCGTCGATGTCCTGTTCGAACTCGTGGATAATCTGTGCACTAAGAGTCGGACGCGTGTCGCGGATGCAACCCAGCACGAGTTCGGTAGTCGCTAGTTCAGCGCCCTGGTCCAACAGCGCTTGCTCGAAGACGGCTTGGGCAGTGCGTCGGGCAGCAAATTCAATATCTGCTGGAGTGAACAGCGACGAGCCCGAGACGATCTCTTCGAGATCGAGGTCCTCGTTTGGAATCGATGAGAGGTAGCGAAGCCAGATCGCACGCCGAGCTTCGGCGTCGGGCGGTCCGACGGGAATCACATAGTCGAAACGACCGTGCCGCAGAAAAGCCGTGTCGATCGCACGCACAGAATTCGTCGCGCACACAAGGAGTCGGCAGTCCTTTTCTCGAAAGCTGGGGATGAGTTTCAACATCTCGTTGGTAACCCCGTGCGAGGCAGAGAGCGTGCGCTGCTCGCGCGCGCTCGCGATCTCTTCCACCTCATCGATGAACACGACGACTTGGTCGAGTTCGCCAACCAAACTGAACGTATCGCGTAGCGCTTTGGCCAGTCCGGTCGACGACTCTCCCGCGAGCCGGCTTGGGAAGAGTTCAACAAAGGGCCAGCCGAGGCGCGAGGCAACGCCTTTAGCGAACGTGGTCTTTCCCGTGCCTGGCGGCCCGAACAGCATGATGCCTCTCGGTGGAAATAGTCCCACGCGATCAGCCAGATGCGCGTTCGCAAGCGGAAGTATGACGCGACGTTCGATGAGCTCTTTTTCACGGATCATGCCGCCAAGTTCTTCCCAAAGGCCGGGGCCGAGCATGCGTCCGCCCACCTCCTTCAAGATGTTGATATCCGAAGTCGCGACCGATTCGACCTTCTCGTAGAGCAACAGCCCATCTCGGACGTTGAATCCTCGATGATCAAGGGCCGCCGCGCCGACCTCCTCAGTTTCGGTGAAGAGACACGAGATCCGACGAACTCCCCGGGTAACGAGACTGCTCTCAAGGGCCTCGAGTAATGCACTGCCGATACCTTGCTTACGCCACGAGTTCGCGAGGCTGATGCGCATAATCCACGCGTGGTCACCATCGATCATTGCCACCGCACTACCGACAACCTCGATTCCGGCGACGGCAACAAGGGCCGGCTGGCCGGCACGGATTGCACCAATAATCTCCGAGAGGCCAAAGGCCACCGCAGCGCCAGTAGTGGAGGGATCTCCCCAGAGCGGAAGAACTAGGTCTAGGTCGTCTTCGTGAAAGTCGCGGATCCGCCAACTTGCCATGAGTATCTCCCTCTTTCGAGACAGGTTACCGAGTTCGCTCATGTTGACGCACGTCGAACGCGGTCGTTCTAACACCAAATGATGGTCACGCTGACGATTCATGCCGTCATCGAGTGTTCTGTGCGACAACGTTCACGAGCCTCGACGACAAAGATCTTCACGAAGTACGGAAATCTCATACATCTTGAGAATTCTTGGCCAGATCGAGACCAAGCATGCTTCACTCATCGAGACGAATGAACAAGATGTTGTCGGAAAGTATGGTGACAGCGTGGTTGCCAATATTGCTCCACCGGAAGAGTCGCCAACTGATGGCCCGATTTCGCTTCGACTCTTGAGTATCGGCGACGGGCGGCGAGCTCGCCCACTTCGGACGTTTTCTGAGCGTGCTGGACCCCGATCTGGGCAGCTTCTCGGACTTGGACCGTCGTCGACACATCGAGCCCTACCTGAGCGCCGTCGCTAACGCGCGGCACCATCGAACCGGTGAACCGATCGCCATATCGACACAGCGCGAGCGAGTCCAGGTGGTCGGCCGGATGCTCAACGCCATGACGGAGTGGGGTTGGGAGGAGGCGCCACGACGTCGACTGGTGTTCGAGCGCGACAGTGCCGCGCTACCTACCCGCCGACGTTGACCGGCGGTTGGTCGAGGCCCTCGAGGCGTCGGTGAATCGACTGTGCGCCGACGCGCTCGTACTGGCCCTTCCACCTATCATTCGAAAGGTTGAAACTTTGAATATTTTCGGAGTTTTGGCGTCCATGGAACCTGACCTGCGGGCCTCTTCGAATGGCTCGCGTATCTGACGACAGAATCTGTGCAGATTCATGTACACTTTCTCTATGACCCGTCCACCCACCTACACCCTCTCCGTCAGCGACGCCACCAAACGCGGCATCGCCGGACTAGCTCGTGACGCCGAAACCGGCTCGTTAATTACGGTCGAGCGCAACCACCGTCCCGTGGCGGCGATTATCGGAGTGAGCGAACTTCGTCGTTACCAAGAGGCCGAACGGGACTTACGCGATCTTGCGATCGTTCTCATCCGCACCGCCACCGACAACGGTGAACGAACTTCGCTCGACGACGTCTTCTCTCGATTCGGATTCGACCGAGCCACTCTCGAACGCGAAATTGATGAGGACCTGGCCGCTGGTCGAGAGTGACTCCGTCCAAAGGTGCTCCAAGAGACGAACCACCATCTCGGAGAACTGGTCGTCACCCCCGCGCGCATCATACGGAACTCCGCTTCACCGACGCCGCGATTGACGACTTGGTTGCGCTGCAAAAGAAAAACCACCCTGCGCTCCAATGGGCGATGAAGAAGTTTCTGCTCATCGAGCGTAACCCCGAAGCGGGCGCCCCTCTCGGCGGTGGACTACACGGCTATCGCAAGTTGACCGTGGGTGATCGGGACTGGCGCATTGTGTGGCGAGTGACCTTTGACGATACCGGACAGCTCACTGTCGACATTGGTGAAATCTGGGCCGTGGGCGCTCGAAAAGACAGCGAGGTCTACACCGAGATGCGTCAACGGGTAGCTGCACTGCCCGAAGGTCCTCAGACCAAAACATTCGAAGAGGTATTGGCCCTTCTCGAAGCCAGTCTCACGAAGAAGCGACGTCCCGCGCCTTCGCATCCCACAACCGACGACACACTCGCGCCAACATGGTTGGTCGACGACCTGGTCAACCTCGCGGGCTACGTACGAAGCGACGTCGAAGCACTCACTGAGCGCCAAGCCATGTCAGCGTGGGTGGCGTATCGTTCGCGCTGATGCACTTCCGCTTTCTCTCGATTCGAAAACACCAGGACGAACTCTTCAAGAGCGAGCGATTCTTCCCGATCGCTCGGCGGTGCCCTCGGGCTCGCCAACCACGTAGGCGGAGTTCTCGGAGCTCAACTCGCCGCCTCAGCACGCCGGTCGTTCATCAACGGGATGGTCTTTGCCGTCACGGTGGGCGCGGTGATCGCCGCAGTCGCTTCGGCCGTGGTCGCGATCTTTCTGCCCGCCCGGGCCCTAGGAGTCGGTACCTAGGCAGGACCTTCGTAGAGATGCGATGATCGTGGGGGTGCGCACTCTTCACGGTTACGCGATGACGCTGCGCCGACGGACAGGCAAGTGCGCACTGGCGGCGGTCATCGTCCTCGGCGTGATCGCGTCAGCGTCAACCTCGAACGCCGTCGTGCGCACCGCGATCTCGACGGGTTGTGGGCAGGTGAGCGGCGTGAGCATCGTCCGGAGCTTCGCGTCAGCGAATGACTACCTCTCCGACGTGCAGTTCAGTCCGAACGGTGAACTGATCGCACTGGCGGGGGACGACTCGACGGTGATCGACGACGTCGCCACGGGCAAGCAGCTGGAGAGCTTCCCGGCCAATGGGAGCGCGTACTCTGCTTCGTTCACGCGAGACGGCACGCGCCTGCTCGTCGCGAACTGGAAGGGAACGGCCGCGATCTATAGCGTCTCGACCGGGCGTCGGCTCGTTCAGGTGAGCGCGGGTAATTGGATCAACTCGGGTGCATGGAGCCCGGACGACGCCACGTTCGCCACGGGGAGCCGGAGTGGCTCCGCGCAGATCTGGAACGCTGAGAGTGGCGCGCTCGTAGAGTCGCTCCGACCCGGACTCGAGGTTTTCGGTGTCGCCTTCAGCCCCAACGGCTCGTTGCTCGCTACAACGACCGACGACGGCGCGCAGGTCTGGGACATCGCGACACGGCGTGAGATCGCAACCGCGAAGGCGTCCGGCACGGGCTTCACGACCTCGTTCAGCCCCGACGGAGAAGATATCGTCTTCGACGGCGAGAAGTTCTACCGAAACAGTCTTGTATGGTCGTCGACGGAGATCGTCTGGAACCTCGCCACCAAGCGTGTCATCAACACCTTCGTGGGACCGAAAGGCGAGGTCTTCGGTACACCGGCCCTCAGCCCCGACGGTGACGTGCTCGCGATCCCGAACGACGACAGCGGCAGGGTCACCTTCTGGTGTGTCGCAACCGGACAGACGCTCGGCTCCTTTGTGACCGACGGCGGTAAGGGAGTCGCCTCGGTCGTCTTCGGCGCAAACGGAACGGAGCTCCTCAGCGCCGACCAGTCGGGCGTCGCGCGCCTTTGGAGACTGCACGAGGAGTCATCGCCGAACGGATAACCGCCTTGGGGGTTTTCATCTGTCCGGACTACTGCGTTGACGACGATCGCTTGCCCGGTCCTGGCCGAAGGTGCACACCGCCTCATCGTCCACGAGTGTCTCCGCAAGGAGGCGATCGTGGTGGGAGTATGACATGAACGCGTCGTTAGCGCCAATTCTTTTTCAGTCCGACCCGTTAGGTCAGCAGACGCACCAATCTCCTCGGAACGTTCCCTAAGGGAACACGATGCTGTTGAGGAGCGAATCTGTCCCGTAAAAATAGGCCATGTACACATTGGCGGGAGAGGGATGATCGTCGTAGAACTGTGAGCTGGTGTTCACCGTTGGGAGCAACGGCCCAAACGCGACCACGACGACGGCGAACCCGTTATAGGTTGCCGCAGCCACGAGGGCTCGCGAGGTTTGCGTCGTCCCATCGCTGCTGGCCGGCGCCACATTGAACGCTTCGCCGAAGGCGGGGTGGTAGCCGATGAGCGGGTCAGGCATTTGGTAGACAGGCTGGGCGCTCGGGAAATTGTCGTCCACGAGTTTCTGCACCAAAGATACATCCGTGCTCTGGCCGGCAGAAAAACCGAAGACGTCCAGCCAACCCGTTCCGACGGTGTTGAACGCATAGGTCAAGTTGATCCCATCGGAGGTCGCCGTGGCTCGCGTCGCCGCAATGTAGCGCAATGAAAACCCTGTCGGGCTCCGGTAAAAGGCGCCGCTGACCACGGCCGGCCCAGCGGCACTCTGGGTAGGTACAGTCTGACCCGGGTGCCCGATTGGTGGCCCTTGACACTTGAGCGGGTTGCAGTGAGGGGCTGGCCCGGGGGTGGCGAGCAACGCGACGATTATGAGCAAGAGCACGCCCAGCCCGGCCGGAAGGATGGCGATTGCGGCGTGATGACGAAGGCGAGAAGGAGTCGCAAGCTCGTGGGCGCCGGGGAAGCCGATTTTCAGACCGGGAGTGCCCGGCGGGGCGGTTGGCCACGAGGAGTCTGGTGGGGGCGAATCTATCGTCACGTGCTGTCTCCTTGAGGTGTCATGAAACCATCGATCAGGGGCCATGTCGCGTGGTGACGGTGAGGGCGCGCCACCGCCCGCCCGGCCACCCCGCACTGGGGGCAGAACGCCATGGTCGGGACCAGATGGGTACAGTTGGCGCACACCCGTGGGGCCCCGATCGTCACGTCAAGGGCCTCGTGCAAGAGCACGTAGTGCATACCCACTCTCGTAGCCAAAATCAGAACGCCCAGTGCGACGATGTGGATGCCGACGAGGACGGCGTCCGATAACGCTGCGATGTCGGTAAATCCGAGCCCAACTTGCACGATCAGGGCCAGTAGAAGCGCGATCCCGGGTGAGGTGAGCCATTTGGCCCGGGCCGAGGTGGCGCGTCCACCGAGCTTAGCCCAAAATGCCATCCCGATGAAGCCCGTTGCCATGGCACTGATCAGCGGCAACGACACACCGCGCAGGATCACCTGGGTCACGTTGGAGAGGAACCCTTCATGAGTGAGCTGGCCGTTGCTCAGCCACGGCGACATCAGGTCGATGGTGGCGGCCAGGGTGAAGCCGAGCGCCCCGGTCGCACCGGCAACGAAACCATCGAGCGACTCGACCGGGCCGCGTTGCATTCTCCGGGCGATGATCATCGGCACGCACATGAGGAGTTGCCCGATTGCCGGCACCGCGACCGCGGCCACGAGCGACGAACCGCTGGTAAGACCGGACCCCAATGAGGGCAAGAGCGCCTTGTCGACTTCGCTGCCGCCGATGATTGCCCACCCAGCCCCGAGTCCGACACCGAGCAACAAGCAGACGAAGGTGGTCGGGAGGAAACTGCCCTCGTAGGGATCGACCTCCCAGATGTAGAGGAGGAAAAGGAGAGGCACGCCGAGCGCACTTACGGCGATCAACGGTGCGGCCGTGCCTGCCAGGGCAAAGATCAGGAGAAGCACCAAGAAAACGGCAAAGCCCACGCGGAAGGGTGCCTTGGCCCGATGCGAGAGGTGGGGAAAGAGCGAGGTCACGACGGAGATTCGAAACACTGGCTCGTCAGGGAATGCAGCGTAGGAGTGCAACCGTTGCGAGGCTCGAAGCCCACTGTGGACGAGATGTGCGCCGCAGGCGCCACAGAAGCGCGAGTCCGGCACCACCACCGCACAGTAGGGGCAGACGACCGTGGCGAGCACCGGCAGATCTACTGGAGAAGACGTCATTTCACTCATGTCAGTCCTTCCCCGCAACCAGGTCCCGGGCGAGGTTATACACGTTGGGAGAACCCAGGCCGGTCGTCATGTCGTACCCGGGAGTGGCCACGTAGAAGTCGTTACCGCCCACGGAGACGTCGTGAAATGGCGGATAGGGAACAGAGGAATTGGCCAGATGGTAGAGGATTGGGTTGAAGAACCCCACCGGAGGATCGTGGTGGGCCTTGAGGTACTCGTCCATGAGCGCCGTAAACCCGGCCCAACTAGGGGCGGCCAGTGACGTGCCCCCTCCCTGGGTTGCTTTGCCTTGCTCGATGATGAGGTTACCGGTAGCGGGGTCCGAATCGGAGCTCACGTCGGGCACCTCTCGACCGTTGTTCGTGTCGAACTGCCCTCCGGTGCCCACGCCGGTCTGCCACGAGGGGCGCTCGAATATCACGGACGCTCCCCCACCCGTACCTTGGGACAAGAACGGCTCCGACCACGTCGTCTCCCCGATGTAGTGGCCCGCCGCGTCTGTTGTAAGAGAGGTACCCCCCGTGCCCGTAACCGCCGGCAGCGCCGCAGGCACGAGGACGCCTTCAAAGGAACTCTCAGGCGATTGACCGGCGTCGGAGAAGGGCGTGCAATCAAGCCCGCCGGAGTCCCCGCTGGAAGCGAACACGGTCGAGCCCTTGGCTTCGATCGACGCCACGGCGGTGTTCAACGCCACGAGGTCGGAGCTATTCCAAAACTGCGTGTCCGACTCGCATAACCCGATGCTCATGCTTATTATGGCACCCGGATATTGCCTAGCGGCCTCGATGAACGACTGAGCGAACGCATCGGCCTCGGACGTCGCCTTGGTGATCGAGTTGAGGTTGAAATACACGAGATGGGCCTGCGGGGCGATCTCGTGCACCGTCTCGATGTCCATCGTCGTCTCATCGTTAAATCCAGTGTTCTTCCCGATCAGCGTGACGTGGAATGGGGGCAACTTCTCGTCCGCCGCGAACGTGTTGAAGTCGCTCTGTAAAAAACCTCCTCCTTCCATGAAGACCACTGTTTCTCCCTGGCCGGTGTCGCCTTTCTCCGTGAGGGGCAGGGCGTTGTACGCGGTCAGTAGATTGACACTGCTCAAGCCCCCTTGGGGGACGTCGGAGCTGGTCGGCTCTACAAAGGTGTGGATGGCCCCGACCCCGGCAACCTCACCACACACTCCAGATGGCACAGTCGCAGCGTGGTTGGCCGCGAAGACGACGCTCCCCCCGGAGGAGCGATAGTCGTCGATGGTGACATTGAAACTGCGGTCGACGTTGCGGGGGGGACCCGAGATGCTGGCCCACCGCTGACCGGGAGTCCATCGCACAGAGAGCCCAGCCGTACTCGCCCACCGCACGAAGCAGGTCGGCTGGGCTGCAGAATGCAGGAGGACGAGGAAGGACACCGACCTTTCGTGGGTCGGACCGATGATCGTACCGGAGCTGCTCGACAACGATGACCCTTGGCCAGTAGCCAGCGGCGACGAACTCTGGCGCAGCGCAGCGACGGCGGTGGCACCCACCACGACTACGACCACACACAGGCGTATCACCGTGGGGGCCCGCCGTCTGAGGTACCGCCTAAGAACGGTCGGGTGAGACGCCGGGGGATCTTCGCTCAACGCTCCCGAGGGCGCGGCCCGGTCAAGCATGGGGAACCTCGCTGATGCTGCCTTGAGTCATCGCGGCTTCCTCTTCCCTAAGAGCTTCCCCCGCTGGCCGGACGCGCGGCTGTTCGGGTTGCAACTGCCGACGATGGTAGCCGAACTCCCACTCGATCGGTGGGAACAATTTGGTGAACCTTTAGACGACAGCTTTCAAACCTTTCTGACTCCCTGGATCAGTTCACGGGGGTGAATCCGTCCGGTTTGCAATGACCCTTGCCGGCGATTGCTAACTGGAGGTTCCATCCCCCTGTTCTGCCGTCCCCTTTCGACAATCGCCCACGGGCTGCCGAAATTCAGTGACTCGCACCATTTCTAGGCGCACGGCTATTCAATGAGAGTAACCCCACCATCGATGACCAGGGTCTGGCCGGTGATGTAGCCAGCCTCGTCACTGGCAAAGTACAGTGCCGCGTATCCGATATCGCGTGGGTCGCCAATCCGCTTCAGTGGAATCGAAGCCGCCGCCTCGTCAAGGTTCATGCCCAACTTCAGCAGTCCGTCGCTGAGGATGGTGCCCGGCAGGATTGCGTTGACCGTTATACCCTCCGGTGCCAACTCCATCGCCGCGGCGCGGACGAAGCCGAGCTGGGCCGCCTTGCTCGCGCCGTAGTGCGTCCAACCGGGGACCCCCGTTATCGGCCCCGTTATCGAGGACGTCACGACGACCCGGCCATGACCCGAGGCCGCGAGTGCTGGGAGGCAGACCTGCACGCTGAACAAGCAACCCTTCATGTTGAGGTCGAAGGTCTCGTCGTAGTCCTTCTCCGTCATGTCGGCGAGCTTCTTCCCCGTGAACATGCCGGCGTTGGCGCACAAGACGTCGATGCCGCCGCGGGTGGCCATCACCTCGTCGGCCATTCGTGCACACTCACTCGGCTTGGGGATGTCCGCGATCACGTAATCGACACTGGCGCCGCGATCAGCGAGGCGCGTTACCGCCTGCGCGGCGACGTCGGAATTACGCCCGACGATGGTGACGTGAGCGCCAGCATCAGCGAACACCTCGGCGATCCCGTAGCCGATTCCCCTGCTCCCGCCGGTCACGATCACGCTGCGTCCACCAACTGCAAAACTCATGTCGTCTCCTTCGTATCGGGGAACCACAGAGCGGCAGTTCGATGCCCTGGGGTCCGACACTACTTTCTCGACCCCGTTGTAATTTTGGCAACAATGCGTGGGCGCTGCAGGACTAGAACTTGCGACCTCAGCCGTGTGAAAGTGCTCCAATCACTTCACAGAAAGTCACGAAACGACACCGCACCACTTGACCAGGTATCTCAGTCAGGCCATTTGCAAATCTCTTGATTAGACCAGCCGCATTTGTGGAGCAATTTGTGGGGCAAGATGACCACCGCCCGTAAACGGCTGGTGTCACCTTCGCTTCGCTAAGGCTCGAAGGAGTGATGCTGACGCGGGGCCACACCGCGAGATCAATCGCCAAACACCTCACGTCACTTATAACGCTTGGGCTAAAACTCCTGGCTCCTCCATGGCACTGTTGTCCTCCATGTTCTCAACCACGTCGGTGATCACATCGATAGGGCCAGCGAGACTAGTCATCACATTGCCCCTGAGATGACGGCGTTCTCGTTGCCAACTTTCTGCCTGCTGAACTGGTCCTTCGCTCGCCCAGAGAGTGGAGTCCGAACATCCACCCACAGGCAGGCGAGATCCTCGCTCAGACTCAAGTTCCCACTCGATCGGCGACAGGTTGTTAAGTGACGAGTGCTGACGCAGCGCCTTGTAGTGGTTGATCCACAGGGTGATCGCGCGCTTGGCTTCGCCCCGTGAGGCGAAACGGAATCGGCTGCCGCTCTGCTTCTTGATTCATGACTGCCATGACTACATCCTGGTTGAGGTGTCCGACAAGCCGGGGGGAAGGCCAGTGGATGATCGATCGAGGGTTAGAGCTGGTCCATCTCCTTGAGTGACTTCCTTCCAATCGTCTAGCCCCCACCTTGAGACCACATCGTGCGTGGTTGTCGATCGACTCCACAGATGTAATGGACCAACATCGACCACTTAAAAGCGCTCGTAAGCCTGACTAGCTCAACCGGAGACCCGATGTTGGATCAAAGAAATGGACTGTGTCAAGCGGAGCGCTCAAGGTGATCGAATCTCCCCGGGCAACGCTGGAATGCGCGTTCAAGATCGCGACAAGGTCCGTCTCGTCGCTCGTAGCGTGAATATGTTCGTCGTTCCCGAGGAACTCAATGACTTCTACTTTGGCCACCGCGCTAAAACCAGCGTGGTCGATTGATCCCTCGATCAGGTGCTCCGGTCGTACGCCGACCACAATGTCGCTACCGTCACTTTTTCGAAGAATGTCTGACTGCTCGTCGGTCAGCGTGACTTTGATATTCGAGTCCGCACTCATGCCAGTGAGATGTACGCGCTCAACGTCTCGATTGATTCGCATTGACACAAAATTCATTGACGGAGATCCAATGAAACCAGCGACAAACTGATTGTTCGGGAAGTTATACAGATCGCGGGGTGTCCCGTACTGCTCTAATACCCCGAGATTTATGACCGCAATGCGGTCGGCCATGGTCATAGCCTCCACCTGGTCGTGCGTCACGTACAACATGGTCGCCTGGAGTCGATGGTGCAGCTGAGCGATTTCTGCTCGTGTTTGTACGCGAAGTTTTGCGTCGAGGTTCGATAAGGGTTCGTCCATTAAGAACACGGCCGGATCACGCACCAACGCGCGGCCGAGGGCCACGCGTTGACGCTGACCACCCGAGAGTTGGGCCGGCTTACGCTTCAGCAGATCCACGAGGTCCAGAATCTTGGCGGCGCTCTGCACAGCTTGTTCAATCTCGGCCTTGGGCACCTTACGCAACTTCAGGCCAAAACTCATGTTGTCGGCCACGGTCAAATGCGGGTACAACGCGTAGCTCTGAAAGACCAACGCGATGTCGCGATCTCTCGATGGAAGATCATTCACAATGCGACCACCAATTTCGATTTCGCCGCTCGTGACGTCTTCGAGGCCGGCGATCATACGCAGCGCCGTGGTCTTGCCGCAGCCCGAAGGACCAACCAGGCACACAAACTCGCCATCGGCAATCTCCAAGTTGAGCATGTCGAGAGAAGGTGCGTTGTTGCCGGAATACTGCTTGGTGAGATTTCTCAAAACTACGCTCGCCATGAAAACTCTCTATTTAACGGCGCCCGCCAGGACGCCCCGGACGAAGTAACGCTGAAAGGAGAAGAACACAATGAGTGGCACAATCACTGAAACGATGGCGCCGGTCGAAATAATCCAGTAGTTCGCCTGAAGTTCGTGATTTTGGTCGTAGAGAAAGACTGTGAGCGGGGTGTGTGCGTTTCCTCCCAAGAAGACAAGAGCTACGAGCAGATCGTTCCACACCCAGATGAACTGAAAAATTGCGAGCGACGCTAAGGCCGGTAAGGCGAGCGGCAGTACAATGCGATAGAAAACCTTCCACTCACCTGCGCCCTCCATGCGGGCTGCTTCCAGCAAGTCCTTCGGAATACCACTCATGAAATTGCGCATCAGAAAGATCCCAAACGGAAGGCCGAACGCCACGTGAAAGATGATCACACCTGGAATCGTCCCGTAGGGGTTTAAGCCGAAGAGATTCCCTAACTCGTGATAGAACTGCACGACCGGGATGAGGGCAACTTGTACTGGTACCACCATGAGCCCTACGACGATCAAGAACACGACGTCACGCCCGCGCCATCTACCAAAGACCAAACTATGTCCGGCGAAACATGCGAACAATACCACCAGCAACGTGGCGGGCACCGTAATTTCTATTGACGTCATCAACGAGTCCAGTAGTCCACCAGCGACAAACCCTTGGTCAAAGAGGACTCGATAGTTCGAAAAGGTGAGGCTGGACGGAGCCAGCAGTGCCTTCCACCAACCGCTAACACCGAAGTCGGCCTCTGGACGCAGTGAGATGACGAGCAGTGACACTGTGGGTACCAGCCACACGATGGCGATAATCCCGAGGATTATGTTTGATGGTCCTCGTGTCGGCAGTCGTCGCGATAGTCCGCGGCGGCGCTTGGTGAGATCAGTCGACTGAACAATGTTTGCCATCACACGCCCTTGATCCGCTTCAAGTTCATGATCATCGCGGGAAGTACAAGCAAGAAGAGTATGACCGCAATGGCGCTCGAAACGCCCGAGTGAACACCACCGGTGAAGCCATCGTTATAAATCTCCACCGCCAGTGTGGGAGTTGCGTTGACTGATGAACCGGACGCCATATTCAAGACAATGTCGAAGACCTTTAGCACGTTGATAATCATGGTGACGAAAACGACGGCTAGGACGGGAGCCAGCATTGGGACGGTAACTCTACGAAACACTTGCCACTCCTTCGCTCCATCGATGCGAGCGGCTTCTAGAACCTCGCGGTTCAGCGACGCTAGCCCGGCCCCGATGAGCACCATCGCAAACCCTGCCCAAATCCACAAGTAGGTGATGATCATCGCCATATCGGCTAGTGGAACCGATAGCAGTGCTTGTGCGGTTTGACCCAACCCAGAAACGGGCGTTAGTGAACTACCGCCGAGCCACGAGATACCCGTAAAGCCGGAACTAAAATTGGAGGATACGAGTTCGACGAAAAATGAACCCGCCCCGACATTTGAAAATTTGTATTGGCCACTAGTCGTAGTCGTTGTCGTCGCTACGGTCGAGCCCTGAGAGTTTACCAACGAGAGGCGAATTAAAGGAAGGCCCAACTCCCCGGGCAGGATATCAGTCTTATTCGTCGGATCACTCGGTGAAAACGCGCGCCAGACGACTCCAGTGATGGCGCCCGACATCGGCTGCGGCTTTACCGCGTCTTGGGCCTTGAGGAGTGTCAGAGTCGTGGGACTAACATCCTCCAGGCCGATATTGATCATCCCACCTGCTCGAGCCGAGGAGATACTGACGATTCTGCTGTTCTTCTCGGCGCGTGAATTGCTCCCCACGAGGTCGGCGACCGTTTGACCGGCCGTCGTGCTCACTGGGTATGCGCCAGGCGGGTTAAACCAATCGCTCACTGTCAATACAGCCGCGTTAACCGCTCCAATCTGCGGACTGTTATCTAACATGGTCGCCCACACCAGGGCTGACGCCGTCGTACTAAAAACGATCGGCATAACAATCAACGTTTTGAACGCCGTGGCCCAACGAATTCGTTCAGTGAGCACGGCAAAAATGAGACCAAAGGTGGTGACGAAAAACGGGAAAATCAGTACCCAGATGACGTTGTTGCGAAATGCAGTAAGGATTGTGTCCGTTGAAAACACTGTCTTGTAGTTGGTAAGACCGAGAAATCTCGTGGCCGATTCGTTAAAGAGGCTCAAGCGGACCGTGTCGATCGTCGGGTAGACGACAATGAACAACAACCAGATCGCGGCGGGCGCTAAAAATGCGAGCGAGACTGCGTGCTGGCGAATCCACGAGCGATGCCCGCCTACTCGTCTATTTGCGTTGATTGCGCTCGCGCTCACGGTCCCCACCACTCAAAAATTTACGGCTGTACTAAATAGCGACAGCTATCGAGTGCTCATCGGCGTGCGCGCAGCTCACTGAAGAACTACACGCACGCCGATGACGCTAAGTACGACTAACCGTTTGCGGCCAGGTACGCCTTCGTTTCACTCTGCATGGTTGACTCAAACTGAGCCGTCGTGTCCGTGCCGCCGACCCAGGCGAGCATGTTCGACCACATCTCCGGCTCAAGCGTGCCACCGTATTCGTCGTCCATACTGAACACAGTCGCGGTCGCACTATTCAGGTTCTTCACGATGCTCGCAGTCACGGGATTCTTGAGGGCGCTCGCCGGCACTGACAGGTTAGGAGTGATCGTCCCTCCGGGAGCCTCTTCCCACAACGTCGCGAACTGCTTTGAACCCAGGTACTGGATCAACGCTCGAGATGCCTTCGTCGACGTCATCAACATGGCCACGTCTCCCGACGACTGGTCGTTCGTTACGTACTTGCTACCAGCGGGCGCCGGGAACGGGAAGTA
Organism: Acidimicrobiaceae bacterium; assembly: GCA_003142095.1. GTDB lineage: Bacteria > Actinomycetota > Acidimicrobiia > Acidimicrobiales > RAAP-2 > RAAP-2. The sequence continues at coordinate 24,593 of PLON01000030.1, forward strand.
GTCGTAGCACGGGTTCGTCTGCGTCAAGGTGCACGATGATGCATCAGACCCCACGTAGTTCGCTGGAGTGGTCTGCTCCACAAAGGAAGCCTCAATCACCATGGCGGCCGTCGGTGATCCCGACGTGGGGAACACGTCGTTGACGCACGTGGGCCACAACTGATCTGTGCCCAGAGCATTGGTGATGCCGCCCACGTTTGCTCCGTTGGTACCGAGAAGCGAAGAGTATTCGGCAAATGCCGCGGTGGCATCAGAACTCGTCCAACTCAACTTCCCGCTCACGAGGTTGTTGTACGCAGTTGCACCATTCAGCTTCACGAACAGGTTTTGAAAGAGGTCCGTTGCCGACCAGCCTGCGCCGGCAGTCCCGCTGCAGAAGGAAATCGGCGTGTAACCGGCCTGAGCAATCGTCGACGCATCAGAGAGCATCTGCTCGAAGGTCGTTGGTGTAGAACTAATTCCCGCGGCCTTGAACACTGCTGGGTTGTAGAAGACAGTGTTCTTCGATGAAGAATCAAGCCAGAGGCCGTACAGCGTTCCCTTATACGTTGCAGCCGCATTCCACCCGGCGGAAAAGTTCTTCACTTCGCTGCCCAAAATTGGCTTCAGCGGAGTCAACCGTTTACCCGCAGCTAGCAAGTCAAACGACCCAGGAGTCGGGACTGCAGCGATGTTCGGTGGCTTTCCACCCGCTACTGCGGCTTCGATCAGTGTCGGTCCGGAAGAGCCTATGTTGCGAACGGTCACCTTTACCCCTGTCTTCTTTTCGAAGGGTTTCAGCGCCGTGGCAAAACCTGTCGCTTCGGCGCCGGAAAATTCGTTCCACACCGACACCGTCCCGCCGATTTTGGTCGACGATGAAGCGCTCGCCGCACCGTTCACGCCAACAACTGAAAAGGAAGCGAGCATTGCTGCCGCGGTTGCTGTGACGACAGCACGCTTCCCAAAGAATTTAACGACTCTCAAATTTCCCCCATCCGAAATCAGAGCATCACCATTGTGGTGTCACTCAGTCCTGCCACAATTGAAACCATCTGTTCACCAGCGGTTCATTTTGAACGTATCACGCATCGCTCACAATGTGCATTCAGTGACGACAGGCAAATGTATGCGGTTACTTCATTCCAAGGTATGACCAGTGCATCCCAGACCCCTTGGTTGCTCTCGAGCAGCTGGCCGCTCAGCCCCGCATCGGTAACCGTACGTTCCTACCACCCACAAACGTGCGGCAAGGTGTAGCACTGGCATCGCACGTTAAGGAAGTTCTTGGCCAAACATCCAGCCTCAACCCTCGGTGAACTCCAAGGGGCCTCGGTCGACGTCGTTCGTTACTACAACGAGGTGCGGCCACACCGCGGGATCAATCGCCAAACACCTCACGTCGCTCATAACGCTCGAGCTAAAGCGAAACCTCACACACTGGTTCATGAGCCGCATTGGCGCATCCGCAACGACCCGGTCGACGTGCGCGGGCACGTGATACTTCGATACTTTAGCCCCGATCATTCACCAGTTC
>PLON01000051.1:0-17506 GCA_003142095.1 Acidimicrobiaceae bacterium
GTGCGACCGATCATCCGCTTGGCCTCGGCCCCCACGGCGAGCGGCCGGCCGTCTTTGACGTTGACGGCGACCACCGAGGGCTCGTTCAGGACGATTCCGCGACCACGCACGTAGACAAGAGTGTTAGCCGTGCCGAGGTCGACCGCCATGTCACGGCCCAAAAGTGAGAAACGTCCATCAACCATAGATTTCCTTTTTGAGGCATGAGCCCGCGCGCTTGGCTACAAGGTTAGGCCAAGTGGGGCTCGACACACCAGTAGGACCCGTTATTCCAAGTCTGGAAAGAAAATCGCAATTTCGCGAAGCGCCGACTCGATCGAATCGGAGCCGTGTATCAGGTTCTCACTCATCGCCGTCGCGAGATCTCCGCGAATCGTGCCCGGCGCGGCATCGGCCGGATTCGTGGCGCCCATCATGGTGCGCACGATGCGCCACGTGTCGTCAGGACCCTCAATCACGAGGACAAGTGACGGCGAGCGGGTAATGAAGGTGACGAGCGAATCAAAAAAGGACTTTCCCTCATGTTCGGCGTAGTGACGCGTGGCCGCGGCGGCGTCAATGGTGCGAAGTTCCCCGGCCACAATGCGAAGCTGCTTGGCTTCCAGGCGCGAGACAATTTCGCCCACCAGCCCGCGTTCGACTCCATCGGGCTTGACAATAACGAGGGTTCTATTCACGCCAGGCAATCTAACAGCGTCACGAGAGATGCCGCGATGCCACGTGCAAGACGTCGCCTCGTACTTCGGCGACGAGATAGAGACTGCCCGTAACGATGATGAGATCATCGTCGGTCGAGCGTTCGCGCGCGTGCGCGAGCGCGGCGCGCGCACTCGGGTGTTCATAAGCCGTCGCACCGAGTCTCTCTAACGTCGTTACGAGTTCGCGCGCCGGCACTGCGCGAGGGGAGCTCGGCGCGCAACAGTAGAACTCACTGAAGCCAGCGCCCACGAGTGGTGTCAGCATGTCGTCAAGATCGCGTCCGGTAAGCATGCCCAGCACGCAGCGACGTTGACCGCGTACGTCGAAAGCACCGTCGAGTGTGGCAACCAACGCGCGCACGCCCGCGGGATTGTGCGCGCCGTCGACGACGATCAGAGGGTTCCGAGAAATAATCTCCATCCGACCAGGCATAAGTACGTGGCGCAACGTCGAAGTGATGACGTCGTCACCGAGAGCGCGACCGAGAAACGCCTCGGCGGCCACGATCGCGCTCGCGGCGTTCACTCCCTGATGAATTCCGTGAAGCGCCACGAATACTTCGTCGTAGTGCGCGTAGGGCGTACGCAGAGAAATCGCTCGGCCGCCAAGTGCGAGTTCGTTCTCCTCGAGGACGAACTCATCTCCGAGCTTCCACAGAGTTGCGCCGAGTTCATCGGCTTTTCGCTGAGCGATCTGCACCACGATCGCGTTGGTTGTGGCGACAATGGCAATAGAGTCGCTGCGAAAAATCCCGACCTTGTCGGAAGCGATCGCGCTCACCGTGGGACCGAGTACCGCGGTGTGGTCAAGGTCGACGTTTGTCAGCACGGCGACGTCAGAATTAATGACGTTGGTCGAATCCCACGTCCCGCCGAGGCCAACTTCAATCACGCCCACGTCCACGCCTTCGTCCGAGAAGTGCAGAAATGCGGCAACCGTAAGTAGTTCAAATCGCGTGAGCGTGATTCCCGTAACCGTCTCAACGTCCGAGAGGCGTTCGAGAACGCCGATGAACGCTTCGTCGTCGATGGGTTCTCCATTGACCGCGATGCGTTCGTTCACTGCGTGCAGATCGGGACTGGTGAAGGTACCGACCCGCAAACCGGTCGCTCGCAGCAACGCGCTCGTGATCGTCGTCGTCGTGCCCTTGCCGTTGGTGCCAGTGATGTGGATCGTCGGATAGTCGCTCTGGGGATCCGCGAACTGGGCCAACGTGTCGCGAATGGGATCGAGACTAGGAACTAACTGATGATTGGGCGCTAAGCGCTCAAAGTCAGCGTGCGATTCGAGCCAGTTCAGCGCTTCCGCGTACGAAGCGAAGCGCACGGTTTAGCTCGCGCGACGAGTTCGCGGCGCCTTTCGCATTTCGTAACTGGGCGCCTCGTGTTGACGCACAGAGGCCGCCGTGACGACACACTTGACCACATCGCTGCGTCCGGGCACGTCGTACATCGGTTCGAGGAGCACGTGCTCCAGGATGGAACGAAGTCCGCGAGCGCCCGTGCCACGTTCGAGGGCGAGGTCGGCAATCACTTCGAGCGCGTCTTCTTCGATGACGAGTTCGACGCCGTCCATGGCGAGGACCTGCTGGAACTGCTTCACCAGAGAGTTCTTCGGTTCAGTCAACACTTGGATCAACATGTCGCGATCCAGCTGCTGTACCGCGCCAATGATGGGTAGTCGACCAATGAACTCGGGGATGAGTCCAAACTTGACCATGTCTTCGGGCAGGACGTGACGGAACAGTTCGATGTCGCCACGACGCTTCGACTGCACCGGCTGATTGAAGCCCATCGACTTTTTTCCCAAACGACGTTCGATGATCTCTTCGAGACCCGCGAACGCACCGCCGCAGATGAACAAGATGTTCGCGGTATCGATGTTGATGAACTCTTGGTGCGGGTGCTTACGTCCGCCCTGAGGCGGCACACTCGCGACCGTGCCTTCGAGAATTTTCAGGAGAGCCTGTTGGACACCCTCTCCCGACACGTCGCGCGTGATGGAGGGATTTTCCGCCTTGCGCGCGATCTTGTCGATTTCGTCGATGTAGATGATGCCGCGCTCGGCGCGCTTCACGTCGAAGTCGGCGGCCGACAGCAACTTCAAGAGGATGTTCTCAACGTCCTCGCCGACGTAGCCGGCTTCGGTCAGCGCCGTGGCGTCCGCAATGGCGAAGGGAACGTTGAGCATGCGAGCCAGCGTTTGGGCCAAGAACGTCTTGCCACATCCCGTGGGACCCAAGAGCAGCACGTTGGACTTGGCGACTTCAACGTCTTCGTCGTGCAACGGCCCGGTCTGGATTCGTTTGTAGTGGTTGTAGACCGCGACCGCAAGAATCTTCTTCGCGTCGACTTGGCCGATTACGAACTCGTCGAGGAACGCCGAGATCTCGCGCGGCGTCGGAAGGTCATCGAGAATGAACTCGGGGCGGTCGCCGAACTCGTCGGCGATGATGTCGTTACACAGGTCGATGCACTCGTCGCAGATGTACACGCTGGGTCCCGCGATGAGCTTCTTAACCTGCTTTTGACCCTTTGCGCAGAAACTGCACTTAATGAGGTCGCTACCTTCACCGAACTTTGCCACGAACACCCTCCGACAGACCTACCGCCGCGCCCATCCTACGATCCCCCAACCCTAAATCGAGGTACCTACGGCCGAGCCGAGATAACTTCGTCGATTAGGCCGTATTCCACGGCCTCTTCGGCGCTGATAATGAAGTCGCGGTCAGTGTCCTTGTTGACTCGCTCAACCGATTGGCCGGTGTCACTCGCGAGCATGGAGTTGAGCAGATCCTTCATCCGCAGTATCTCGCGGGCTTGGATCTCGATGTCCGAGGCCTGACCGCCGACGCCGCCCCACGGCTGATGGAGCAGCATTCGCGCGTGCGGCAACGCGTATCGCTTGCCGTGTGCACCGGCACCAAGGAGAACCGCCGCTGCCGATGCCGCCTGGCCAAAGCAGAAGGTTGACACGTCGGACTTGATGTACTTCATTACGTCGTAGATCGCGAGGAGCCCCGTGATGTCGCCACCCGGGGAGTTGATGTAGAGGTTGATGTCCTTGTCCGGGTCCTCGGACTCGAGAAATAACATCTGAGCACAGACCAGATTCGCGATTGTGTCGTCAATGGGCGTGCCCAGGAAAATGATGCGTTCGCGCAGAAGCCGGCTGTACAGGTCGTAGGCGCGTTCACCTCGATTTGATGATTCCACCACCGTAGGGACGAGGTAGTTCTGGGCTCGATAGTTGTCGTTCACGGTACTACCCTAGGCGTCGATATCTTCTGATTCGTCCGCCTTCAGCAGGTTCGGATCGATCTCGATGCCCTCGGGGTCGACGTAGGTGACGTGGTCGGTTAACCAACGCGACGCCTTCATTTTGGCGACCTCGGCGCGAAAGGTAACGACGCGACCCGTGTCGCGCAGGTTCGTACGGAGTCGATCGGCGCTCACCTTCATCGCCTCAGCCGTCGTGGCGAGCTCTTCGTCGACTTCTTCGTCGGTCGGCTCGAGATTTTCCTCGCGCACCAATGCGCGCAGCGCGAGGTCGATGCGGACGGCCCGTACCGCGTCGGCGCGAAGTGTCTCTAAGAGTTGATCCGACGACTGGTTCGTCACCTGCAGGAACGTCTCGAGGTTCAGCTTCTGCTGCTCGAGGCGATGACCGAGATCGTGGAGACGCTCGTTGGTCTCATCTTGGACGAGTGCGTCAGGCACGACGTCGGCACTCACTAGGTCACTGAGCGCTACCAGTACCGAGTCACGTTGCGTGCGTTGTGCTTCGCCGACGCGCATGCGCCGCATCTGGGCGAAGATCGTGTCACGCATTTCATCCGCGCTCTGCCATTCGGTGTTTTCTTGGACCCACTCGTCGTTCAGTTCGGGTAGTTCGCGTTCCTGAACCTTCTTCAAGGAAAGCTCGTACGTCGCGACCGCACCTTGGCCGACGTTGCCATTCACCTTCAGCTCCTCGCCCGCCTTCATGCCGACGATCAACTCATCCACGCCCTCGGTGATCGTGCCAGAGCCGACGGTGTACATGAAGTCACTCATGTCGAGGGGGTCTTCCTCGCTCGCCACTTGCTCGACGTGAACGTCCATGGAAACCAGGTCGCCGGTCACGATGGGTCGGTCGACCTCATTCAGCACGGCGTCGGTCTCACGAAACCGGTCGATCTGCGCGTTCACTTCATCGTCCGTCACCACCGGAGAAGGAATCGTCACACGTAGATCGCCGTGGCCGGCGATGGATACCTCGGGCCGCACTTCGACGTCCGCCTCAAAAACTAGGACGCCCTCTTCCTCGCCGGCGGTGATATTGATATCAGGTTGAGCAATGGGGTCGATCAGCGTGTCGGAAACGGCGTGCGCGTAGAAGTCTGGGATGGAGTCGCGAATCGCTTCGTTGCGTAGCGCACTCGGACCTCCCAGGTGAGCCATGAGCACGTTCTTCGGAACCTTGCCTTTGCGAAAGCCCTTGATGCTGACCTGCTTTGACAGTTTCGCGGCCGCGGCGTCGATGGCCTCAGCCATCTCAGGCTCGTCGACTTCGATGACGAGCTTGACGTGGTTGTTTTCGAGGGTGGTGGTTGTGGCGTGCATAGGAGACGCCAGCCTACCGCCGCCCGATCAGGGCACCTGCGCCAAATTCCAGGGAGCCTTCGAACGGATTCATCCTCGTCCGGTCCTGTCCTGGCGGGCCGAGAGCTCCCGCGATGCCGAGACGGCTCTAGCGAACGCCACTGAGGAATTTTTCGTAGATTCCTCGCGTGGCGACGTGAAGATCCGTTCGGGCGATCCCTTCTCGATCAGTACTCCCTTATCGAGATAGGCCACTTCGTTCGCTACGTCGCGCGCGAAATTCATTTCGTGGGTCGCGATCAACTTGGTCGTGCCCTGGTGTGCCAGGTCCGTGAGCAGATCGAGGACTTCGCCTACGAGCGTCGAGTGGGAAACTGTACTGCGGCGGCTCCGCGCACCCTAAATCATGATGGCGAGAGCCTCGGCGAACGTTCGCGCCAACTGCTCGTCACCGCGCACGTCGGTCGCCGACGCGTTGAGGAACGCCTCGGCCGAGATTCGCCCCGCCGCGCGACGCCAATAGAGCGCCACTGGCGTCGTTAGCTCGAGCGTTGGCAACTCGGCGCCTTCTTCGAGTGCCTTTGCTCGACCTTCGTGCACCCCGAGCAAGATGGACCGGGCCAGACGGCCGCTCAGATTGATGCGAACCACCGTACCCTCGGGAGCCTGCGCCTTTTTTCCAAGTACGTAGGGCAACGCCGCTTCGAAACGGTTGAGGACAATCTCTTCTCCGGGCCCGTGATCGTCGGAGGGCTCGAGCAAGGCATCTCGAATGTCTTGTAAATGGATCCAACTGTCAAGAACACGCGTCTCTTGGAAGCGGTGATAGGGGCGCTCACCCTCGGGGCTCCATCCGACTTTGTCCCAGTCCGCTTCACTCAATGCACGAAGACGTTCGAGTGAGACGCGCGTCGTTTCGCGAAACAAGTCGAGCACTTGAACGCCGGGCCACGTTCGATACGCGTCGACGAAGGCTTCGTTGAATTCGCCAATCGGATTCCTCACGTGCGATGGCCACGGCCCCTCGTGTGGCGGTACGGCTCCGCCGTTCAACACCAATTCGAAACCGACGAGGTGGCTCAGCACGTCGCGCACGCTCCAACCGGGACACGGCGTGGGCGCGTCGTAGGCGTCGAGATCGCGCGATCGCAGTGTTCGATCAATTGACGTCCACGTTTCGTCGAGTGCGTCAACTATCCATTCGTACGCCATGGTTCTCCCCCGCCGCAGCCGACGCGGCGCTATTTCGTCAATGTGAGTATCGTAAGAGTTCTCAGGAAGCAGAAAAATCCTGAGTAGTAACGTCTCTGACGTGTTGGAAAGATGTAACGGGGCGTAGCGCAGCTTGGTTAGCGCGCCTGCTTTGGGAGCAGGAGGTCCCCGGTTCGAATCCGGGCGCCCCGACAGAGTGAGTTTGACTGCGGTGACTGGCCGTAGTAGCCGCTTTCGGGGCGTCGCGTCGTCTCCTTATATATATGTCTCGATGCCTTGATCTCACTATCGAATGAATCGTATTTATTGAAGCCCCGGCTACGACCGCCATGGAGCGATACAGTTCGGGCGACGCATCATCACGAGGTCGACGTGCTCACGTCGCACCTAGCGCGGTGCTGCACGTTCACTGTGCCACGCGTGGCGTAATCGTCAAAAAACTCTCTGGCCCTTTGCGAGACCTCTCAGTACACTTTCAACAAATCACGAGATCATTCGATGCGTATGCGTTGGATGCGTAAGGGAGAAATGATGAGGCGTACTTCAGTCAGACTTCGTGCGGCAGTTGCCGTGAGCGCACTCGCGCTGGCACTTTCGCCGGTGCTTGCACTCAACGCGAGCGCGAGTAGCGGAGGTTGGACTCCCATTGCTCAAGGTAACAACCCCGCGAGCCTGCCTGGTTCCACTGCTTTTGGATCGATAGCGTCGGGCACGGCCGAACAAGTGTCTTTCATCTTGAATGAGCAAAACAAGAATCAACTCGAAAACCAAGTTGAGAACGGCGTAGCTTCCGATCTCTCAGTGAGCCAGTTCGCCAACGAATACGGCCAGAGCCAAAGCAACATCAAAGCGTTAACCACCTACCTGGCCAAGTTTGGCATTGTCTCCACCGTCTATCCCGACGACGTCGACGTATCAACGACGGGGACCGCGGGCGACTACGACTCCGCACTGTCAGTGCAACAAGACCAGTACCACGTGCCAGCGTTTCCCGGGCGAAATGGAGGTTGGGGTGTACCCGCGCAGAACGTGCACGGCGCCACAACGTCACCTGAACTCCCCAACCAGCTGGCTTCCTTCGTACTCGCCGTATTAGGACTAAGCAACTACGAGCCATTTTCCAGCCAATCCGTGCACACGGACGCGGCCGTCACCCAACCACAAAAGGGGAGTTCGAACGCATGTCTCGCATTGACGGGACTGCCCGACGCGTGCAATAAGCCGTCCAATTTTGAGTCGAACTACGGCCTGACGTCTCTCGAGAGCAACAACGCCGGCGCGGGCCAGACCATCGGCATCGTGACTCTCGCCGCCCTTGACGTGGGTGCACCGGAGTACTTCTGGCAAAACGTACTGGGCATGCCCAACAGCAGTCGTTCGGTAACGGTTCAGAACATCGATGGTGGTCCACTCTTCGCTGCGAGCTACGCCAGCGGCTCGGGCGAAACAGACCTTGACGTTGAACAGTCCGGCGCGATTGCGCCCGGGGCGAATGTCATCGTGTACCAGGCACCGAACACCGACCCCGGATTTTCTGACGCCTTCTTCACGGCCGCCAGTCAAAACATCGCCGGAAGCGTGTCCTCTAGTTGGGGCGAATCCGAGACATACCTGGCTGCGGCCGTCGCTCAGGGTGAAGAGACGTCGGCGTACGTGGCTGCCTTCGACGAAGCGTTCCTCGAACTGGCGGCTCAAGGTCAGGCCACCTTCGTCTCGGCCGGAGACTCTGCCGCCTACGACGCCAGCGGGGACCTTGGCACCACGAATCTTTCAGTGGACACACCTGGCGACAGCCCCTACGTCACCTCGTCTGGAGGAACCACCCTCCCTTGGAGCGGTTCTCTTTCTGGTACCAATCCAACGACCGGTAAGACGGTCACGGCGAACGTACAAGTGAACCAGCAGCGGGCCTGGGGCTGGGACTACCTCTGGCAGCCCATCGCCACGGTGACAGGCAACTCCCTCTCCTCCGAGGCCGAGTCACTCGTTGTGGGAAGTGGCGGCGGCTTCAGCCAAGACGAGCCCACGCCCTCGTACCAGCAAGGTGTCCCGGGAGTGAACTCCTTCAATGACGTTCAATACCTCACGCCGACGGACTACTCGAACGCGAACGGGATTGATCTACCGACGGAGTGGAACTTCAACCCCACGCCGTCTGTTCAGCGAGGCTTCGGCACGGGACGCGCCGAACCCGATCTCGCAGCTGACGCCGACCCATATTCCGGCTACCTCGAGTACTCGCCCTCCTTTGCGGGAGAACCGGGAAACACCGCCTTCTTGCAAGGTGGTTGGGGAGGTACGAGCTTCGTCGCACCGCAGTTGAACGGCTCGACCGCCGTTATCGACGCCGCTCTCGGACACCGCGTGGGATTCTGGAATCCTTCGATCTACAACTTCGCGACCTCGTATAACTCACCGTTCGCCCCGCTCAACCAACCGGGAACCTCGAACGACAACATCTTCTACACGGGCAACCCCGGGACGGTGTACAACGAGGCGACCGGACTCGGTATTCCGAACCTGGCGACGCTCGCGCGCGACTTCAGCCGATAGAGCCGTGACTCCTTCACCCCTGTTCGCAGCGTAACTGCGGACAGGGGTGAAGAATGGAATTGTGACGTGACGCCAACCCGACGCAGTGACGGGTAGATCTCACCAAAGAATTACGCTGTCGTCCTGAGTCTTGGTGCCCCCGGCAGGAGTCGAACCCGCAACCTGACGGGTAGAAACCGTCTGCTCTATCCAGTTGAGCTACAGGGGCGTGCTGCAAAGCGTACTGAACGAGGTGGCCCGCGTTGAGCAGGCGTGAGAAACACTGTGCAATACTGGTAAGTCTTGGTGGGCGTAGCTCAGTTGGTTAGAGCGCTAGGTTGTGGTCCTAGAGGTCGCGGGTTCGATCCCCGTCGCTCACCCCAATCGCGACGACGTTGCGCATCGAATCGGTCCGCGTGAGGGCGTGTAGATTTCGCTTTAGCGCCCCGATCCACGGCGGTAGCTAGGGGGTTCTCATGACCATCGTTCGTGATTCGTTCTACATCAACGGCGAGTGGGTACCCGCCACCTCTAGCGAGACATTGGAAGTAACGACGTCGGGAACCGGTGAGCTCTACGCCACCATCCCCGCCGGAACCGTCGAAGAAGCGAACCGGGCCGTAGAAGCAGCATCGGCGGCATTCGACGGCTGGTCGAACACCAGCCCGAAGGAGCGCGGCGAATACCTCATGCGAATTTCGGAGAAACTCGCCGAAAGGAGCGATGACATTGCCCTCACGATCGCGAACGAAGTGGGCATGCCGCTCATGCTCTCCAAGGGAATTCAAGTCGGCCTGCCGACCATCACTTTTAGCGACAACGCGCAGCGCGCGATGGACTACGTCTGGGAAGAAGAGGAAGGTAATTCCACTCTCGTACGCGAGCCGGTGGGCGTCGTCGCGGCGATCACACCGTGGAACTATCCGTTGCACCAGATCGCGAACAAAGTCGCGGCCGCTCTCGCCGCGGGATGCACCGTGGTCTTGAAGCCGAGCGAGGTCGCCCCGGTGAACGCGTTCTTGTTCGCGGACATCGTTCACGACATCGGACTCCCCCGCGGAGTCTTCAATCTCGTGTCGGGCACCGGGCCTGTCGTTGGTGAAGCCATCGTGGCGCACCCGAAGACTGACATGGTGTCCTTTACCGGATCGACGCGCGCCGGCAAGCGCGTGATGCAACTCGCCTCGGAAATGGTGAAGCGCGTCTCACTTGAACTCGGTGGAAAGTCCGCGAACATCATTTTGGAAGACGCGGATTTCGCCGCGGCCGTTAGTGATGGCGTTTTCAAGTGCTATCTCAACTCGGGTCAAACGTGTTCGGCGTTGACGCGCATGGTGGTACCACGGTTGCATCTCAGTGAAGTCGAGGAAATTGCCGTTGCCACGAGCGCGGGATTCATGCCCGACGATCCCATCACTGGCTCGAGTCTGCTCGGACCGCTCGTGAGCGCCGCCCAACAACAGAGGGTTCGCGACTATATAAACAAGGGCATCGACGAGGGTGCGCGAATCATTACCGGCGGGGTGCAACCACCCGAGGGATTGGAAAAGGGTTACTACGTTGCGCCGACCATCTTCTCTGACGTCACGAACGACATGACAATCGCGCAGGAAGAAATCTTCGGGCCAGTGCTGTGCATCATCCCCTACGACAGCGAAGAAGAAGCAGTCGCGATCGCTAATGACTCTACCTACGGACTCGCCGGCGGAGTGTGGGCGGCGACTGACGAAAAAGCGTTCGAGATTGCTCGCAAAATTCGCACAGGCCAAGTGGAAATTAATGGTGGCGCATTCAACGTCGTTGCACCCTTCGGTGGTTACAGGCAGTCGGGCATCGGTCGCGAACTTGGAAAGTACGGCTTCGAAGAATTTCTCGAAGTTAAGGCCATCCAACACAAGTAGCCACAACAGTTACTCAAGCGCGTGCGGTATAGACTCATCAGGCGCCGGTAGCTCAATTGGCAGANNTTCAAGTCCCGGCCGGCGCACCAGGGTTGATCAGAGATTTTGGCGCACTTTTGCATTCCGCGCCCGCAGGAGAACCCACGAAATCCCACACACTTACCTGACGGTCCGCATTTCGGCTTCACGAGATCGAGGGAACCTTCATCAACCAGATGCGGAAAAATCGGTCTTACTGCGGCTGGCCGGCCGTGACGCAGTCGCCAGGTGAGGAGTCGCCTCCGCAGGAATTGTTCGAGGACTTTGAGCACCTAACCCACCCAAGGTTTGGCCGCCGCTGACCAATCCCAACGATGGCTAGTAGTTCACGGATCGCAACAATTCGCACGTGGCTAGAGCGGTCACTCGACCACCTGGCCGAGCGGCGAGAATGCGTGCGCCATCTCGCCGATCTCGGATTTGCTGAGGCCGTTGCGCCGGGCGACATCGCGCCACCCGCTGACCACCGCTGCCACTTGGGCCATCACTGCCTCGGCTCTGGACCTATCCAGGCGAAAGTATTCGGCGACGCTGAGGACCAAGTCCACGTCGAGGTCGCTGCGCGCATCGTCGATCAAGGTGTGAAGGTTCGTGGCCGCCGGGTCGGGGACCGGATTGATGTCGAAGGCCGGCGACAGCTGCCACACGTCGCCGTGAACGTGAAGGAAGCCGTGATTTCGGAGATGGTCGTCGGTGTTGGAGATCAACACCGAGAACAGAATCCGCCGCCAGAGCTGTTGCAAGTCCTTCGTGGCCTCTCCAGAGACCCTCTCGATCACTTCGGCGATCTCGAGGTACGAGCGTTCGTCACCATCAGACGCCTCCAACATTGTCATCGCACTGACGTATCCAATTCGATCACCATTGACTGCTCGGTCGAATCGGTCGACGACGTGGACGCAGCGGCCGGCCAACCTCAGCAGCTGGGACGCGGGAAGGACAATCCCCGCAGCTCGCCCGAGGTCGTAGGCCACCTTCTCCCAGGCCATCACGTTCCAGGTATCCTGGTTGGACGAGGGGAACTTGGCGATCGCCAGACGGCCCAAGTTGTCGAGAACGTGGGCCTTCGGCCTCGCACCGCCCAACGATCCCCCCACTTGGATCAACCGTTGCAGGTCCGGAAGATCGACGGCTTCTCGTTCAGCTCGATCTGCCAGATCCAGCAAACTCTGCACGTCGGTGAGGACGGGGACACCGTCGGACTGCGCAGCGAGGAACTCTCCCGACCCGACGCCTTCTCCGGCGCGGAAGCGCAACGCTCCCTGGCGCAGGTCGTCGCGTACACCAAGCAGGTAGTCAATCTCACCGAGGCCCCGCGGCGGTCTCCCCTCCTGGTGAGCGAGAGCAGCCTCGCGGCGAAGGAGCAACCGACGCCCCCACGTGTCAGGAGCGCAATCGCCGAAAGCACGAAAGAGACCGACACCCAGGTCGGTCTGGATCGGCGACATCGACAACGGCAGCGTGGCATCGAGGGCGTACGCGCCGGGCGTCGCCACGTAGCCGCTGTCGTACACAAAGGTCGACGATTCCGTGCCGCGCCGACGATGACTGTGGAGCGTCCCCGCGTGGACGGTCGTGCCTCCAATCTCCACGTGGACAGACGTCGTCGTCATCGCAAACGCCGCCGTACTCGCTGAGGCAGAACTTGATCGGCTCGAAGGCGCCCAACGTCGGTGGTGTAAGGGTCAAGCGAACCGACGAGCGACTCGAGAACGCCGAGGGCCCGGGCGACCCGCAAGAGCGTGTCAAGGGTTGCCCCACGTCCGTTCTCCAGACGAACGACTGTCGAGGGGGTCACGCCGGCCCGATCAGCGACCTCGGCCACCGTCAACGCCCGCAGTTTGCGCCACGTAGCCAGGTCCTCGCCAATGGTGATGAGGGCCTTGGCCACTGCGATGGGAATCTTGGCTGTAGTCTTCACTGTCCTCCTACAATATGATACATAAGAGTATAACGCACTTAATAACTGATACATCATATTGTACGTTATACAGTAATCCATGTAGGGACGACCCAATGCGGCTCCCGAGCCGAGCGAGCGTAGAGATCACCGGATTCAGAACCCTCAGATCATGAGCAGGGCAGGCAAACTCTCACCATCCGCGTAGCAAATCCAGGAAGAGGTAAACCTCGTGACTCGGCCCGAATGGGGGTGGCGCTTCTTGTTGTTGCCACGGGCGCTTGCGACGCACTTGTCCCGCGCGATGACTACACGCCGTGGATCCCCCTCACCGTGACTCACAAGGCCGACGAGTGCGAGTCCGCCGGGGATGTCGGCCAATGCCCGGCCCATGGGTGTCGCGTAGGCTCTGAGGAATGGCGACGGCGCGACTGGGTTTAACGGCGCTGGACTGCTCTGACCCTCCCGCCCTCGCGGACTTCTGGGCGGCGCTCCTCGGCGGCGAAGTCGCACATCGCAACGACGAGTTCCACGCAGTCAAGGCGGACGGGGCCTGGCTGGTCGCTGTCAAGGTGGAAGACTACAAGCCGCCCACGTGGCCGGACCCGACCGTGCCGAAACAGATGCATCTGCACTTGAAAGTCGACGACCTTGACGTAGCGCAAACGGACGCGGTGCGTTTGGGTGCTCGGGTTGCGACAGAGCAAACCAATCCGGAGCAATGGCGAATCCTTCTCGACCCGGCGGGTCACCCATTCTGCTTGGCAACACAGCTCCTCGACTAACACGGGCCAAGTTCGCCGAGACCTGGAAGCTCAGGAATCAGTAACGACCGACCGCGCAACGCCGCTTCGGCAGCGCCCGAGTCATGGTTGGCCGCGAGACAAGGGACTCGATCTTCGCTTCGGTCTGCCGTAGCTGAGTTCCACTTGTAATCAAACGCCTTCCGAGCGATTCATCCCTAGATTCATCTCTAGATTCATCTCTAGGATTTGCGCGGGCCGAATTCAAGAGACGTATATATACGGTCCGCCCGCTCTCAATCAAGAGGTCGGCGGAAACAATTGCGATGCGCGTTTAATCCCCGTTGAGTCTTCGCCGGATGAGCTCGTAACTAAACATCCCTCATTACATCCCTCATTTTTCCCAAACGCAGCGAGACGATATAGACGTTCGCACTGCCAACCTCCTTGAAAACATTGGGCTTTGCTACGCTTCACGAAACTTCAAAACACGCCACCTAGACCTCTTAATCAACAGGTTCCGGGTTCAAGTCCCGGCAGGCGCACTAAAGGTCGGTGACTTCGGCATATTCGAGTCAGCCATTGATGGTTATGGGTCGGGTTGACTGCCAGACTGCAGGGACTCGTTGTCGTTGGAGGGAGGCGCCGAATATGTCTCAGTCGTCAATGCGTGGTGAGTGACGACGCGGAAGGTGCGCAACAGCCCACTGTTGCTCACCTTGAGCCCGGAGGTTCGATCTGGAGACGTTGGGACCCGCACGTTCATTTCCCTGGGACCTTGTTTGAAGACAATTTTGGGGACACGAGCATTGCCGAAGCGCTGGATGTGCTGGCGTCATGCAAACCGCCAATTGAAGTTGTCGGCGTTACCGACTACTTCACAACTAGAAGTTTCCGAACGGCACACGAGGCGTGGGTCGCCGGTTCGGGCAGTTCCATCAAACTTCTCTTTCCTAACGTCGAGCTTCGACTTGACGTCGTTACGCGGAAGGATTATCCAGTCAATCTTCACCTCATGTGTTCTGCGGAGGACGTCGATGAGTTGGATCGCTTTCTTGGAACTCTCAGCTTCACTTTCGGAGGTAGCGAGTATCGAATCACCGATCAGAATCTAATTGCGCTTGGTCGAGCCGTCAGCGAAAAGCCAGCCTTAGACGAGCAAGTTGCGCTTCGAGAGGGTGCACACCAATTCAAAATTAGCTTTGAGGAGCTTTACGAGAAATACAGCAAGAACACTTGGGCTCTGCACAACTGCATCATTGCGGTTGCAGGAGGCGAAGATGGGGCATCCGGAGTTAGATCCAGCGATGGATCTTTCGTAGGCCGTCGGAGGACAATAGAGGGACTCGCACATGCGATCTTCACCGGTAATCCGAACCAGGCAACCTATTGGAGCGGAGAAGGCGTCGACGATCTGGAAACCTTGAATCGACGATATGGGGGTCGTAAACTATGCATCCACGGCAGCGATGCACATTCAGCCGAGAGTCTTGGAATGCCCGACTTGGACCGCTTCACCTGGCTCAAGGGCAACGCATCGTTCGAAACCCTTCGGATGGCGTGTCTTGCCCCGGAGACACGGTCTCATGTCGGAAGCACATCGCCTTTCGAAGGATCAGGATACGGACGAATCTCGAAGTTGACCGTTCGAAACGGACCATGGTTCACGCCGGGAAGTATCCCAATCAATCCGGGTTTGGTCGCGATAATTGGCCCACGGGGCTCGGGAAAGACGGCCCTTGCAGATTTAATAGCCGCAGGAGCTGGGTCAACCCAACTCTTTGGAAACCCATCATCATTCGTGCTGCGAGCTGATTCACTTTTGATGGGTTCAACGTCTGAAGTGGAATGGACCCAGGGCGACGTAACTGAGTGCACTTTCGGGGCTATCAACGACCGTGATGAGAATGCCGAACGTCCCGTTCGGTACCTGAGTCAACAATTCGTGGAGAAGCTGTGCGCCGGTGACGGAATATCCACAGATCTGATCTCGGAGATTGAACGAGTTGTATTCAACACGTGGCCAATCGAACAACGCCAAGGAGCGACAAATTTCAACGAGCTGTTAGACATACGACTTCAGTCTGCTCGAACTCGTCAAAGCGCCGAGTTGGATGCGGTCGCCGCGCTTAGCGAAGCGATCACTGATCAACGAAACATTAAGGCCGGACTTCCGGCAAAGAGCACTGAGCTTGCGAATCACGAGAAGCAGCTCGAAGCGATCATCGCCCAAGCGAAGGATTTGACCGGAAAGGCAAACGCAGTCGATGCTGATCGTCTTGAAGTGCTGAATGATGCGCTTCAGCGTCGTCGGCAAGAGTTGCAGACCGTCGATCGAAAGATCACCGAGCTCGAGAGCTTGCGGGGCGAAGTCAAAGTTGCGCGAGATTCAAGATTTCCGGACTACGTCCGTCGGCTGCGAAGCGAACACACGAACTCCGCCCTGACCGAGGCGGATTGGGAACGCTTCGAAGTTGATTTCATCGGAGACGTTGACGACGTACTAGCAACGTCAATCGAGACCACGGGGGCCAACCGCAACCGAATAGCTGGCACGACGTCAACCGAGCAAGTTGCATCAATCCTTGAGGGACTTGCCCTCGACAAGCTGTTGGAGCGAACTGTCGCCGAACTGAACACGGAGCGCGAACGGCTGCAAAAACTTATTGGACTGGATAAGGAGAGGACGAAGCAACTCGCCAAGGTTAATGAGCGAGCAGCAACGGTCAGAGCAATCATTACGAAACTCAATGCTGAAATTGTGTTTGGACAAGATGCGGACGCTCAAGCCGAGTTACTCACCACGGAGAGACTTGAACGATATGCGTCATATTTCAATGCGCTGCTGGAAGAGAAAGCTCAACTCGACGAGCTGTATGCACCGCTGAGCCGACTGATCGCGAACTTTGGAACTTCAGTAGCCAAGTTGAATTTTTCGGTGAAGCGGTCTGTCGACATCAGCAAGTGGGGAAAAGAGGTGAAGCGCTCCTTGATTTGCGCGTTGCTGGACCATTTCGGGGCTCGGGAGAACTCGGAAGAGTTGCAACCGAAATACTCCTGCCAAGTTGGGAAAGTGGTGACGGAAAGTCAGCCGCTGACGCAATACAGCAGTTCTCTTCCAGACACAGTTCGGACATTCGTCAGCAAGCACTTGTCGACTCTGGGAATCCGGAGGATCTTCGACAGTGGGAACGAAACGTGTCTCGTTGGATCTATGGCGCGGACCATGTCAGCTTGAGCTACAGCCTTGCGTATGACGGCTTGAATATTGAACGTCTCTCTCCAGGATCAAGGGGAATCGTCCTTCTCCTGCTCTACCTAGCTGTCGACCAGGAAGAATCAGATCCCCTAATCATTGATCAACCAGAGGAGAATCTCGACCCAATGTCAGTCTTCTCCGAGCTCGTTGGTCTATTTCGAAGCGCAAGTTATCGACGTCAAATCATCATGGTTACGCACAACGCGAATCTGGTCGTAAATACCGACGTGGATCAAGTGATCGTTGCCCACTGCGGTGAGCTAGAGGAAGGCAGACTTCCAAATTTCAGTTACACACTCGGAGGCCTCGAAGATCCAGCAATTCGCAAGGAGGTTTGCGACGTACTTGAAGGCGGGGAGGATGCATTCTTGCAGCGAGCGCGCAGATTGCAACTGATTCCCATGTAGTGCGAACGGTACTCAATTACGCGTTCTCTTCTTGTCGTGTGAGCCGAAGCAATTGAGACAAAACTCATTTTAATTATGTGCTCGTCCATTGGCATGTCGAGATCAGCCATTAAGCGCGCCAACATCACGGGATCGGGAACGCATCGCTCGAAGCTCTTCGAGCGGAATGTTACGCCAGGCGATTTCTTACTGCGGCGAAGGAATGATCCCCTGCCGCGCGCTGGCCGTTGT
>PLON01000051.1:17520-21931 GCA_003142095.1 Acidimicrobiaceae bacterium
GTGCCGGGATCGAGACCCAGGCGCGGCTTTCGCATTACTTGCCGACATTGATGAACCTGGCAGTGCGGTCTCGCGCAAGCTGGTTCTTCTGGGGGGGTCTTCTGCGCGATCCTGGTTGTCATCGGATTGGCGGCTCGCAAGCGCGGCCGAAGATTGCGACCAAAAGCGGTTTAGGAGCGAGCGGTAACACCCACGTGACGAGCCAGAGCGGGACTGCTCGTCGGGCAATCCCCTCTGATGTCCGTCACTCGGGGCCAAAAGTCGGAACTCTGGTTCTGAGGAGAGTAAACCTGAGCCGATGAAGACAACGAAGAGCGAACGTGATGAGGTGCTTGCTTACTTCGAGCACCAGTTTGAAGACGACCCCGTCGCGCACCTCGAGAAGGTTGCCGTTGAACGAGTGGGCCCCAACGTCTTTGACATTTGGGACGTCCACTGCGCTAAGAGTCGATGGTGGGCCGTCGCACCTGCGCTCAACATTTACTCGCAGGATGACTTCAAGAGTCGAGACGTGGTCCTTACGTTTCACGTCGGAATGATGGCTCGGATATTTTCACGAGACGAAATTCCGTTAACCGAAACCGGCGCGTCTCTACTCCCCAACACGTGGCGACTCTGGCAGCAGGCCGTCGAAGGAATGTCGACTAGTCAAGAAGCCGAGGACTTTCAAGCGGTAGGTGTTCGCCTTCGCGAATGCATGGTCACGTTCGCGTCGGAGATCGCTGATATCGACCTAGTGCCGGCTCGCGCTGAGGGCCGAAGAAGGCCGACGTCGTCGGTTGGAGCGAGCTCCTGGTCAATCACCTCACGAGCGGTTCCTCGGGCGAGCAGTTGCGTTCGTACCTCAAGAAGTTGACACGCGAGACGTGGGACTTGGTTAATCAACTGACCCACGCAAAGAACGCGGGAAGTTACGACGCAGAGATCGGCGTGGCGGCCGTTAGCCATTTCATCTCGACCATGACGGCGGCACGCATGAGGTGGTCAGTCGGACCTAATCAGCGTTGCGCGACGTGCGGCTCGTATCGAGTTGGAGGCGGAACGTGCGTGCGATGCGGTTGGGTTGATCCCGGCTACGAAGTCCCAGACATGAGAGACGTCATCGATCTCGCTGAACGACTCGACTCGCCGCACACACTCAGTTCCGACATTTCAACCTTCATGTCGCCGGACGATTTCTCTTAGAGCGCGGGACTCCCGGAGACAAGTCACTTCGGCATCGCCGAGCTGGTTCTTTAGGCTCCCAAACGATGGGACCTGTTATCAAGAATCAACAGGACGGCAATCAAATGTCCTCGCAACCGGCAGCATCGGAATTGTCCATTTTGACTCGAGTCTTGGACCTTTCCAATCTGCAACAGGCCCATTTACAGGCCCATCTGCACCGCAACACCACGCGACGTTATAGACGTTTGCACGTCCAACTTCCCTTAAAACAAAGAGCTTTACCGCTCTTTACAAATCTTCAAAACGTGCCGCCTAGACCTCTTAATCAACAGGTTCCGGGTTCAAGTCCCGGCCGGCGCACTACTTATATATCCTGATTAACAGCACTTTCTGTCGCCGCTGCCGTATGCGAACTGCACACAAAAGACCACAATTTTGGTGGTGTTACCTGATCAAACCATCTCTACTGACCTTCCCCACTTGCCGGACACCTCACTTGAGCGTTGATTTCGCCAGGGTGTAGGCGGACAATATCGAAGTAGTGAGCTTTTCCATGGTCCCGGATGACGCTTCGTTGGCGAGACGAAACTTCTTCACCAGCGGATAATGTTTCCGATGCCAGGAAAAGCATATTGACGAGGATAAATGTGCTTCTAAGGAGTTTTCGTTGCAAAACTCCTTAGAACTGTGTAGTCTTGCAGGTATGAAATCGCTCCGCATGCCCGTGACAACGGCCTCAAGAAAAGGTGTTTCTAAGCTTGCCGCAGAGGCTGAGGAACACCGAGTTATTCTCACCAGCCACGGTCGCCCTGTTGCTGTCGTGGATTCGGCCGAGCGGCTGGATGAGGATTTGAGATTGGTTCGTGAGGCGAGTTGGTCGGTTGTCAAGGCTGCTGGCGATTTAGCACTTGGACGATCAAATCGTTTCACTCTTGACGAAGTGTGCGCCAAACTCAATATTGATCCAAGGCGAGTCCGTGCCAGTGCGGCAGCGAAGCAAGAGTGAGACGCGGGAGTCGCTTCCCCAACGATCAAGCAGAAATTGTCTTCTCTGACGTCATTATCGAACAGCTTGAAGCGCTGGGTGAAAATGAACGAATTGAAGTTTTGGCGGAGGTCGTCCGCCTCTGTGAAAATCCAAGCGGAAAACATCCGCTGCGAGCCCCGCTCGCTGGATGGAACACACTTGACGTGCTGGGCACTGAGTCGCGCGTTGTCTACAAGGCCACCGTTGAGCACGGCGTCGGGCTTCTAGAAGCGCTGTGCATGGGACCGCGTTCAGATTCGGAGGTCTACGACATGGCGATAGGTATCTCGGCCACAGGTCTTTTGAATGAGGATGAGGTGACGCAATTGTGGGAAGCCCTCGGTCTACTCGACGTCGTCACAGAGGATGTCGGTCTCGAAGGATGGGACTACCGACCAGAGCCTGCCCCGGATGGTATGCGTCGAGCGGCTGTGAGCTCGGGGCTACTCGATAGGGAAACCGCGGACCTCCTAGCCAAAGACGAACTGGAGGCAGCCATGACGTCCGGTTGGGGACCGGACGGGGTCGATCCGGAACGAGCTTTAATTGCGGCACTAGAACGTGCACGAGGAAGCGCAGACTTTTCTGTCCGTCAAATACTTGAAGTTCGACGAGTTGATCGCTGCAGCGTCTTGATGGTCAGGGCAAAGTCTCCGTGCGCACGCCGCGCCGGTCACCCCGGGCCGCATCGGTCGGCGTAAGGTTCGGGAAATGCTGAGGCTGTGTGAATGAGGGTTGGACACAGGGCTTCAAATTGATTCGTGATGATGGATTCGCGAGATGCAAAATGGGGTTTCAGCGCCGTGCGTTCACTCGTAGGTCAGGCTTCGAAGCGTTGCACACACCCATTGAATTCACCAGATCCAACACCACAGAAAACACCACAAACCACAACTAAGGGGAACTACCAAACCGACCGAGACGGACGGCCATTCCTTACGAACAAAGGGCGGTAACGACCATACCGACGCATCAAAACACCACTCACACTTCTCTTAATCAACAGGTTCCGGGTTCAAGTCCCGGCCGGCGCACCACCTAACCTTCTTGATCAGAGTATGTTTTTCCGAACTCAAAATCGACCTCCAGGGTCCGCTCTTGTCGAAAAACCCACGGAAAATACCACCGAATCGTTGCTCGCGGATCCCAACGGTCGCACCGATTGAAACTCTCGGAGATTTTCGATCGTCGGATTTTCGAAAGGTGAGTGAGGGTTCGAGTCGCGGACCCGACGTAACAGAACTACAACCATGCATTGGCGCCGTCATTTATATAAAAAGTGACTGGCCTCGAAAGACCGAGGTATCAAACGGCGAAATTACTTATCCGTCAGCGCCATACGAGGTGGAATGTCGTAGGAGTTCCTGCCACGCATACTTGAGGAGCGGAAAGCGTGACGACCGCGGCAACCGTCTTACCGGGAATGATTTTACCCCTCATAAAATGGCCCCTTAGAGTAATCGGGACATTGACGAACGTTGAAATCCCAACTTGTGCACTTCCGCTGTACGAGAACGAGCCACTCGGAGATATTTGGAGGGTGTCTACACCGATGTTAGTCAATCTGGTCGAACTAAACAGGGTCGGCTCCTGGGCAATGAGAGACGGCGAGGGGGTGCAAAAGATACTTCCTATTACTGGATACAGCCCGTATGACGTTCCCTGACCCAGACCTAGCGAAGTCCCATTATTGAAAACGGTGAATTTGATACCCGCGGTCCCAGGGCCGGCCTTCGACGTATACGCGCCACCCTGAATCCACGACGTCTTGGGACTTGCAGAAGCCGGCACGACTCCGGCGCCAGCGATTGCCGTCAAGATAGCGATGCCAACTACGAAGCGACGAAAATTCATGGGCAGGACGTTAGCACCCAACACGAGTCTCTACAAGCGAACGGGCGTTCGAAGTCACCAACACCAAAGTCCCGCGACTTCCCTTTGCAATGCACATACCCATGCCGCAAAAGGTTCTACAACCTTATCTATTGAAATCTCCCAAAGTTGCTCGAGATGAAGGAAAGAGGGCGACGTTTATTCAGGCAGTGACGCACTTTCAAGGGCGAGATCACGTGAGAGTGTGCTGGTCGTGCCATTAACACCGACAGGATGCAGTCTCGTTGTAACGGTGTCGGAGGCTCGACGTGAACCCGCACGCGTCGGGTGCGAACGGACGAAGGGACGTCGAAGAAGATGAACGGTGAACGGTGAACGGTGAAC
>PLON01000068.1 GCA_003142095.1 Acidimicrobiaceae bacterium
TCATCGAATGCGTCGCCCTACAGCGAGCTTCGAGACGTCTCCCGGTGCTTGACTTGTTCCGACGAGAGCGTTACTGAAGAAAGTCTGCCCAAGGTTGGCGTCGTAGGAGAAAGCTCCAGACGGGTCACAGATGTACGACTTCGCGATCCAGGTGACCGTGGTGTCAGTGGTCGCTTTGTTATAGATGACGGAGTAAAAGTTATAGCAGTAGTCACCCGTGAGCGTCCACGTTGGCGAGCTTGCGTGGTCGCGCAGCAGCGGAGCGCGCAGGCTGCTGGTGTCGCCGACAGAGTTAGCGGCGCAGGACGTGAAGTCTTGACCGTCAGTTGCCTTGGTGACGTCGACGTCGATGCTGTCCGGGCTGAAGGTCACATTAGGAGCCGAGGGCGTAATGGTGTAGCGCCCCGGTGCGACGGGTACGGTCCACGTCCCATCGGTGTCGGTGGTCGTCGACGAAGTGGTCGGGCCCTCAACGTCGACGGTGGCGTCCTCGAGCGGCCCTGATGCAGAAGAACACGACGTCGTACCCGCCGAGCAGCCAAAGTCGATGGTGCCCGAGAGGTCAACGGTGTCGCGCGAGGCGTCAAAGGGACCGCGATCGTTGTCCGTCGAATCAACGGGTTGCCCATCGCTCCACACGTGGAGTCCAGTCAACGTAAGGATCATGGAGTTTCCATCGACTGTGCCGCCGTAGTTGAACTGAGCGCCATGTTCGTCAACGACCGTCCCGGCTTCCTCTCCCGTGAACGTGAAGGTATCTCGCGTGACTCGACCGTCGACGATCGTTAATGAGGTGCCTGCTGTTTTGCCTACCACAATGCCTTCAAATGAACCGGTCGCGACGTTCTCATCAGAGATGCTTATGTTTCCATTTCCTGCGCCGGCGACCTTCCACAAACCATCGAGGTTGGCGTTCTTCGCTGAGGCCACCGCGGGGGTCGAGGAGAGGACGAGAAGGGCCGGAACCAGGAGCACAGCCGCCAGGACCGAAGTGACGCACCGGTATCGAGTGGTCGATGTGGCGCGTGTGGATATTGAATGGTTCTGCACGAGGCTCCCTTGGTGACTCCCGCTTCAAAGGAGAGTTCTTCAAAGTTAATCTAGGCCCGTGGGAAAAGGGGGCGGATTCAAGTGGACACAAACGAAGGCGTCTACTTTGGTCTTCACCACGTCGCGACAGATGTGTTCAACACCTTTTGAAGAGAAGGACTGCACGCGAGGTGACATCTGCGGCCCGGGCTACAGCGGCGTCTTATTCAACCGCTACGTGGGCATCGAACCCTATTTGTATTTCCAGTTCACCGCTGATCGGGGGCCCATTGGCACGGAGACGGGGACGCACCAGGTCTTCTCCGACTCGTTCAACGCCAAAACTCTGAAAATGTTGATCGTGAAGTTACCTTGCCCCACAAAATGCTCCACATATCGAGTCGAGTATCGATACTTCGTGTTGTCTCTCGTCGTGATTGTTCCTGATCAAGTAGTTTGACGTCGTTATTCGTCGTTCCTTGAACACGATCAGAACACTTTCACACGGCTGAGGTCGCAGGTTCGAGTCCTGCAGCGCCCACCGACCGGAACGGTGCGTGAACCGCATTGATTGTCGAGCGGTCTCGGAGCATGGCATTCACCGGACGGCGAAGCCGTCGGGTGAATACTGCTACGGACAAACAGAACTCAACGTGTGAGTACCTTTTTTGCGCGTTCGAGACACCGCCAACGCTGGAGACGTCACAGATCAGGGTGAGCGCGTCCTCGGTCGAGTGCGACGTAAGGACGAGCTCGCGGGCAGGATCGACCCACAGCAAGTGCTGTCCACCGTTGCCGCCGGAGAGCCTCCTAACGAGGCACTCCGGGTTGCCCGGGAACAAACCCGCCGATCCTTCCCTATCTCGCCTGGGCTGGCGGAGCGCCTTCCGCTTGGAGGTGCGCTTACTTGGAGACGTGGACGTTGATCTTTGCCTGCGACGGGGTGTAGCTGCCCGTGGGGTTGTACTCCACCAGGTAGACAGAGGTGCCGAGCTGGCCCCCGTCTTCGAGCGATTCGCGGAGCGTGAAGGTGCCGTTGGCGCGGACGAGGACGCCGGTGCCCAGTTGCATCTCAGACGCCTTCTGCTCTTGGTAGAGAACGACCTCACCGTCGTGCGTGGCTGGGGTTACCTTGCCGGTGATCACAACGACGCCACCCGTCTGGCTCTTCGCCGCGGCGAGGTGGACACTGGTCGGGCACAACGTTTGCGACGTTGTTGGGTCACAGGTGGCCGTTGCCGCTTTTGCCGGAGTCGAAAGAAGAACGAGCGGCGCGGAGACAAGTGCCGCAACGCTGAATAGTGTCACTGCGACTCCGAAAACGTCTCGCGCTAGACGCGGTATTGCTGAACTCATGGGTCGCAATTCTCTCTCTGAAGGACGGTTCAAGGCCTGGTGGATGATCTCACGCGACCAGCCCGCGAACATTGGCTTCTGGCGATAGTAAGCGACAGGAGCAACGGGATCAATAGCCCGTTCGACGTAGGTGCCTATGGTCAGCTATGCGGTCTTAAAGGAGGTTCCGGTTCTTATTGTGTGATCCAAGGTCCACTCCGGAACAGAATAAGAAACAAACTTGAAGCTGCAAGATTCTGGCACTGTCTGACCAAGCGATGTCACGGACGCAGTAACCCTTCAGGACCCTGGTGTGTGGCCATAGGCCTCAACGTGGATGTGGTCAGTCTTGGAGAGACGGTCGATGAGGCGTTCTGTAACTTGTAGCAGGCGCTTGAGCTCCATTGTTTGCTCAGCCGCAACGGTGCTGACGGTGCACGCCCCGGGCTTCGATATTTCTAAGTATCAGCGTTCCATCCCGAGGTCGTCACGGTCTTTCTTGCGTGAGCGTTCGAGGACTTGGCGAAGAATCGGGAGCACGGCGCGGTCTTTTTCGCGACCGGCCGCCTCTTTGGAGCGAATGACGTCGGCAAGGTCGGCAACGAAAATTGTCACGGTGTCAGTTAATTGCTCTCTTGTGGCCGAGCGTCGCAAGTCGTCATATCCTCGCGTGCCGTCTGGTAGAAGTGCAATGTCCAGATATCCGTGTTTTGTTACGAAGGTCCAAGTTGTACCCTGCTCGAACGATCGATCATCGAGTGGTATAGCCAATGGTTCTTCCATATCTGCAATCCGAAGCTTGGCGTCCAGCTCTCTCAGGGCAGCGGCAAGCTTCGTGAAGTTTTCACGGGTGCGAGCAGGCGTAACGTCGACATCACGAGTGACGTAAGGAGATCCACGTAGCTCGGCAGCGAGACCACCGATGACGACGTAGAGTACCTTGTGGCGCTCTAGAACTTCAAGGATTTCGTCAGGGCGATAGGGGACTATTTCAGTCATCGCGAGCGGCCGCTTGTTGCTCTCGACGGTCGTGGAATCGGACGCGTGCCATGAGGTCGGCGAATCGTTCGGCCGGTGTCATTCGAAGATGTTGATCAATGATCGTTACGTTCGAGTCATCAAACTTGGACATGAAGAACGTGAGATCCAACCCGCACGCGCGCACAACGTCGCGTACGGTCTCAAGACTCGGTGATACGTCGTCACGTTCCCATCGAGCTATTACGGACTGCGCTTTGCCGAGGCGTGCGCCCAACTCAGTTTGCGTCAAGCCGGCTCGCAACCGGGCTTCTTTGATCAGGTCTCCACTCATCATGTGATCAGTATAGTACATATATGCTATATCACTGCTTTCGGTACTTGTTACCGGCATTTGAGTCCCAACGGTCGTTGGTCAGGCCTTCATAGGCAACATTTTTTCGTCGGGGCATTGTGAGCAACTTGGCGCCTGAACCGTTGCCAATGGCGCGCCTTGGACGGTGGGGAACGGGTTCTTATTCTGTGACTCAAGGTCCACCCTGGTGGAAGCGATCCAGGTCCTTGCCGTCAGTCGCTCCAAACTTTGCGAGCTTTTAAATTCGGGACTCTGTCGTCGGTGCACATTGGTCGCTCGCGACGAATTCGGATGAAGGAAGTTGAAGACTTCGTCAGCGATGATGGTCACGAGCATTGATTAGTTCACAATTTCGGGCGAGGTCGGATTGGGAGAAGCCGTTAGCGGAAAGCCCGGCCGGGGCGACGCGAGCGCCACGGCCGGACCCGTCCCGTCAGCCCTTTGACCGATGCGCGGTCTTGGCCGGCTTTGGGGGCTTGACCTTGGATACCTTGGCCTTGTTGGCTGCAGGCTCCTTGAGGGACTTGCCTTTCTCCATCGCTCCTCCTTTCTGACTTGACTAAGGGCGAGTTAGCGTTGGGGATGGTCGCAAGGCTGGGGGCTGTGCGACCACATCTGGCTCTCTGCGGACTCGGAAGTATGCGCTTTGTCATTGCCGCGTGAATCAATCACGCGACACGCGCTATCGAGGTGCGAGAGGCAGAACGGGTCAAGACAATTCTTCGCGTATCAGCGGATCAATTTGGATTGTCTTCACCCTCACTCGGGCAGAACGTGGGTACTCGCGCGAGCAGAATCGTCAATAATCTCGATAGAACGCGTTCGCCGGTCCGCTCCTGAGAGTGGGCGAGCACTCGTTTCTCTAGAGCGTGGTCGCCGTCGCGAGCGGGTTCATCTGGGCGATGATCTCCTCAACCGCATCTGTCAACTTCAGCTGGCTGTCTCGGTTGAATAATGGGCCCGCGCCATCTCGCAACATGGCGACCGCCATCGCTACGCCGCGAACGGTCGGCAGTGGGCTGGCGAGCGCTTCGGCGAGCGAGCGAATCTGACCCTCGGCCTCTATGACGTTGCTGCGAACGAGCGGCACCGCGGGGTCAAAGCGCGTGTGGGGGCGGCGAACCTCGATGAGGAGGTTGAGCCATGAGTCGGAAATTCCGCGGCGGTATTGAGCGGCCATGAGTTGCTGGGCCCGGGCGGCGAGCAAGTGGCTTGCCACGGGGTGCTGTCCGGACGCCAACTTTTCGTCGAGCGACGTAGCAAAGAGTCGCGCGCCTAGGCGGATCCACGGCGGGGCGAAAAACGTACCGGTCTCGGAGACTGGTACGTCGACCACCGAGGTGAGAGAACTGGAAGGGAATTGGTTCATTATGTTGTCGCTCCTAGGGGCACGTCGCCCCTCATCTATTCAAATGGACGGGCTATGAACAGATTCTGAAAAGCGCTCGGAAATTCGTCAAAATATCTTCATCGGTGTCGAAAGCCTGCTCGTGCCAAGTAGTTCGAAAGCGTCACTACGCCGAGTATCACGTTGGACCACGGTGTGTTTTCCGTGAGTCCCGCAGGGGCCGACCCGTTGTTATTGGCGGTCGGAGCGAAGGCGTACATCACTTCGGAAATACCATGAAACCCGGGGTTCAAGATTGAACTCGTGTCGGCCGAGATGGTGAGCGAGACATTGCATCGTTCTATGTCCTAGATGGCCGGAGCGAGACGTCGGGAATTCGAGAAGTTCACTTGTTTCACACATGTTGACAACAAGGCCGAACCAACATATCGTTGTCAGCAGGTGCGCCGGGAAGCCTGGTCGGCAAGTTGTATTGGACTACGCCCTAGGAGGACCGGCACCTTCAGTGTTCACCGTCGACAATGGCAACGGTTGGCCGCCCGGCGTCGGATGACCTGCTCGCGATTCCGTGTCTCTTCTTGAGTGCTATGAGAAAAGGGGATCAACATGTCGAAGAGCGAGACTGCCACTAGTACCGACAACACTTGCACGACTGCGGGAATTTACCGGAGTGACTGCGCCGACCAGGAACGGGTCACGCTGGCCGTCGGAGATCATCTGCCGAAGTGTCCGAGTTGCAGGAAAGCCGTCGGCTGGAATCTGGTCGCCGCCACCTGAGTCCGACCAAGATACGCAATGGGCATTACATCATCGTGCGTCGGCCACGGTTGTGAAAGTGGAACAAACCGTCGAATGAAAGACACTGCCCCAATGCCAAGTGGCGGGGCCGTTGAACCTCCCTGAAACTCGGAAAAGGCGGTTGCCTCACCTCAGCCGACCAAGGGCTGCGCTCATCTCTTGCCCCACAAATTGCTCCACAAATCGAGTCGCGTGCCGATTTCTGGTGTCGTCTTATGTGGCCAGGATTCCTGATCAAGTTGTATACCATCGTCCCCCGTTGTGCCGTGAAATGTAAGTGAGCACTTTCACATGGCTGAGGTCGCAGGTTCGAGTCCTGCAGCGCCCACGGATTGTTGACGGGATAGGTGATAGGGACGTGCGAAACGTCCGAAATGTCGATTGCATGAGGAGGTCGATATCTTCGAGCGCGGTCCTTAGGCTCGAGTGCATGAGCGGCGATGAGCGCGACCAAATCTTTTCCCAAGCGCTCGACCCATCCCGGTGCTTCCTTTGCGGCGAGATGGTTGGGGAGGCACTAAAGAGCACATCTTTCCTTCCTGGATGCAGTCCGACTTCGGCGATAAGCGCCAAGTTTCAGTGGTCACGGCCGCCCTTCAGCACAACTTGGGTCTCGGTGGCGCTGCTGTCGTGACCATTTATAAGCGTGCGGTCGCCTGATGGCGAGTTAGCTACTCGTAAGCAATGAACGGCCATTTCGTGAATCACGAAATGGCCCTCTGTCGCGCCCAACCGGTTGTAATTAGTGTGTCGGGAGGAACGGTGAGAAGACATGGAATCAACAGAACGGGCCCGGCGAGTGATCACTTCGGGTGACGCGGGACCGGAGCCTCCGGTTTCGCCGTCGTACGCCTCAGGCGCCTCGCAGTTGCCTCTGCTGGGCGAGACGATTGGTCAGAATCTGCGTCGGATTGCGTCACGGTGGGCGGCCACTGACGCTCTCGTAGATCTCGCCCAGGGAGTACGGTACACCTACGAAGAGTTCGACGCAGCCGTCGACAACCTGGCTAGGGCGCTACTCGGCGCCGGAATGGCCAAGGGCGACCGCGTTGGCGTCTGGGCTCCCAATTGCTCGGAGTGGGTGTTACTGCAGTACGCGACAGCGCGCGTAGGCGTGATCCTGGTCAACATCAACCCCGCCTACCGGACGTACGAACTGCTGTACGCGCTGAACCAGTCGGGCTCGCGGATGCTCTTCGCCGTGCCGACATTCAAGACCAGCGACTACCGCACCATGATCGACTCAGTTCGCGATGAACTCCCGCAGCTTGAACGGGTGGTCTTCCTGGGTACTGAGGATTGGGTCGGATTGCTGGGCGAAGGGGCCGATGAGGCAGCGCTGTATCAACGAACGGCAGAACTGTCGTTCGATGATCCCATCAACATCCAGTACACGTCGGGGACCACCGGATCTCCGAAGGGCGCAACTCTGACCCACCACAACATCCTGAATAATGGGTTCTTCATTGGGGAAGGGTGCCGATACAGCCAGGGCGACCGCGTCTGCATTCCGGTGCCCTTCTATCACTGCTTTGGCATGGTGCTGGGCAACCTCGCGTGCACGACCCACGGTGCGATCATCGTCATTCCGTCGCCATCGTTCGAGCCGGCAGCGACGCTGCGCGCAGTTTCTGAGGAGCGGTGCACGTCGCTACTCGGCGTGCCGACCATGTTCATCGCCGAACTCGCGCTGCCCGACTTCGCGAGCTACGACCTGTCGTCGCTGCGTACGGGAATCATGGCCGGTTCACCGTGCCCGACGGAAGTGATGCGCCGGTGCATCAACGATATGCACATGACCGAAGTGACGATCTGTTATGGGATGACTGAGACTTCGCCGGTGTCAACCCAGACCGCCGCGGACGATCCGCTGGACAAGCGGGTGGGCACCGTAGGACGCGTCCACCCGCACGTCGAGGTGAAGATCATCGACGCGGCCGGCCGTCTGGTGGCGCGCGGCGAGAAGGGCGAATTGTGCACCCGGGGCTACTCGGTGATGCTCGGCTACTGGACCGAACCCACGATGACCGCCCAGGCAATCGATGGGACCGGGTGGATGCACACTGGCGATCTGGCCACGATGGACGAGGACGGGTACGTCGACATCGGCGGGCGAATCAAGGATCTGATCATCCGTGGCGGCGAGAACGTGTATCCGCGCGAGATCGAGGAGTTTCTCTACCGGCACCCCGACATCATTGACGTGCAGGTTATTGGGGTGCCCGATGCGCGCTACGGCGAGGAGATTATGGCGTGGGTCGTGGTCCGCGAAGGAGCTGTCATGGATTCGGACGTCTTGCGAGATTTCTGTCGCGAGAAGATCGCGCACCACAAGATCCCGCGCTACGTGAATGTCGTCACGGAGTTCCCGATGACCATCACCGGCAAGGTCCGCAAGGTGGTAATGCGCGAACAGTCGATTGTCCTGCTCGGACTAGAGGACGAGGGCGCCGGCCCGACGGCACAAGGGTAAGGTATACGTAAACCTCGCCGAGGGAGTAGTGCCGCCACCGGCGACGTACGGCCTACCCACCGCACCTACGACGACGGAGCGCATGAGGAAACGTGGCTCATGTCTGGATTCCCTGCGATCACGCGAATGTCAATTCCGGTACAAACCGCAGGGCTGTTAGCGCGCTCTGGATTAAAGTGCTCCTTCCTTGAGCCGTAACTCTGGTGGAGCATTGTGAAGTCAGTGTCGTCAGCGCAAATATTAGGGTCACTCTTTGAGGCGCAGGAGGGATGCAATTATGACGGATGATTACCGCTATGTGCTTAGCGAGCGAGAGGGAGACACCGTCACCATTTGGCTCAATCGGCCCGAACGACTCAACGTGTTGTCCTTGATACTTATGGAAGAACTCTATGAAGCGTTTAGTGATGTCGGTCACAGCGATGCGACCGGCGTGATTCTGGCCGCGAAGGGCAGGCTGTTCAGCGCCGGTCACGACTTTGCGGAAATGGCCGACCAGGACCTGCAGCGCGTTCGTTACCTCTTTGGCGTCTGTACCAAGATGATGAACACTATCCAGGCCATTCCCCAACCGGTGGTCGCGAGGGTTCACGCATTGGCGACCGGGGCTGGATGCCAGTTGGTGGCTACTGCCGACCTGGCCGTCGCGGCGGAGGAGGCCTCGTTCTGTACGCCGGGAGGCAAGGGTGGGCTGTTCTGCACCACTCCTCTGGTGGCGGTGGGGCGATCGATAGGACGTAAGCGCGCCTTAGAAATGGGCATGAGTGGCGACCCCATCGACGCTCGGACTGCGGAGGTCTGGGGACTAGTTAACAGGGTGGTTCCGATGGCCGAACTTGACGAGGCCACCGCCCATCTGCTGGGTCGAGCCACGCGAGGCAGTGTGGTGTCTAAGGGCATTGGTAAACAGGCTTTCTATACGCAGATCGGGCTAGATCAACCACAGGCCTACGTTCACGCTATTGAAGTGATGTCTGCCGCGAGCCAAATTCCCGATGCTCAAGAAGGAATTGCCGCCTTTATTGAGAAGCGTCCAGCTAACTGGGGTGGTTCTCTTCGCTAGCCGAGTGGTGCGTTGACTGTTTGAATCCGCCTTATCGATGTGTCCGCAGTATCTTGGACAGTCACGACGCGTGAGCAATTGTTTTCACTGCTCGGGGGGTGTAGACGTTGTACCTACCGGCACAAGGATGGTAAACAAATGACTTCAGTGACCGAGCAGTTTCGTACTGCTCGCGACTTCTTACTCACTCACCGAACGGACTACGACACCGCATACGCGCAGTTCGAGTGGCCCCGCCCGGAGTACTTCAACTTCGCCATTGACTGGTTCGACGCGGTGCTCGCGGCCGAGCATCCCGAGCGTGTAGCGCTGCGTATCATCGAGAGCGACGGCACTGATGCCTCGTACACGTTCGACGAACTCTCGCGTCGTTCCAACCAACTGGCCAATTGGCTGCGCTCGCACGGCGTCAAGCGCGGAATGCGGGTGCTTGTCCTGCTCGGCAACCAGGTCGAGTTGTGGGAGACCACCCTCGCGGTGATAAAGCTCGGGGCGGTGCTCGTCCCGGCCGCCACGTTGCTCACCTTGGACGATCTGCGTGACCGAGTCACGCGGGCCAACGTCGGCGCGGTTATCGCTCGCTACGAGGTCGCCGAACGGTTCGTCGACGTCCCCGGTTCGTACCTGCGCATCGTGGCCGGTTGGCCGCTGGAGGGGTGGCTGACGTACGCCGACTTCGCCGAGAGCTCCGAGTTCTTCAGCCCCGACGGACCCACCAAGGCCGATGACCCGCTGCTGGTCTACTTCACCTCCGGCACCACCGCGCTGCCCAAACTTGCCGAGCACACTCACACCAGTTACCCGATTGGCCACCTCTCGACCATGTATTGGATTGGCCTGCAGCCCGGCGACGTGCACCTCAACGTCTCGAGCCCCGGCTGGGCCAAGCACGCGTGGTCGTGCGTGTTTGCGCCGTGGATCGCCGGTGCCACCATTTGCATGTTTAACTTTGACCGCTTCGACGCCCGCGCCATGCTCGACGTGCTGCGCGACGCCAAGGTGACGACGTTCTGCGCGCCGCCCACTGTGTGGCGGATGATGATCCAGCAGGATCTGTCGCAGTGGTCGACTTCGCTGCGCGAACTGGTGGGTGCTGGTGAGCCGCTCAACCCCGAGGTCATCGCGCACGTGGCGCGCGAGTGGGGACTGACGATCCGTGACGGGTTCGGACAGACTGAAACTTCCGTGCAAGTGGGTAACCCGCCTGGCCAGAGGGTCAAGGCGGGCTCAATGGGGAAGGCCCTCCCGGGCTTTTGCATCGACCTCGTTGACCCAGTCACCGGCGTGGTCGGCGACGACGGCGAAATCTGTGTACGGATCGAACCGGAGCGTCCGGTTGGCCTGATGACCGGCTACCGTTCCGCCAGCGGCGCGGACGATGAACGCAACGAGCGTGCCTTCGCCGGTGGGCACTATCACACCGGTGACGTCGCGATCCGCGACGCCGACAACTACATCACCTACGTGGGGCGAACCGACGACGTGTTCAAATCCAGCGACTATCGGATCAGTCCTTTTGAGATGGAGAGCGTGTTGATCGAGCATCCCGCGGTCGCTGAGGCGGCGGTCGTGCCCGCTCCCGATGAGTTGCGCCTGGCCGTTCCGAAGGCCTACGTGACGCTCGTCACGGGTGTGGCGCCGAGTAGAGAGTTGGCCGAGGACATTCTGCGCTATTCGCGTGAGCACCTGGCGCCCTACAAGCGGATTCGCCGTCTCGAGTTCATCGATCTGCCCAAGACCATCAGCGGAAAGATTCGTCGTGTAGATCTGCGCAGCACCGAGGCGGAAAATGCGGGGGAGCGCCGAGAGGGTGAGTATCGAGAGGAAGACTTCGCCTAAGCGTCAGTAGGTGGGTGGTTCCTAGGAACGTGGGCTAGGGCGTACTAGTAAATGGGGATCTCAACGCATCACGGGCAGGGGATTACTGAAGGTTTGGTCATCTTGTCAACCGAACCTTCCCTAGTCCCGATAGTAGTAACGAGAGATTGTCTTTTGCATTAGTAATGGGATGACGGCTATTGGCACGACGGGATCGTGCTGAGGAGATGGCTCTTGTTATCGTCGGCGTAACCATTCGGCGAAGCGTCTTGGCGACTTGATAGCAGTGAGGTGAGCGGTATGAGGACTCCAGAATCTGCGATGCTGGCGGGCTTACCCACGCGGGTTGAGATCTACGAAGTCGGACCACGCGATGGGCTTCAGAACGAAAGTCGAATCCTTCCAACGGAGATGAAGGCCGAGTTCGTCCGTCGTCTGGTGTCGGCGGGTCTGTCCTCGGTGGAACTGACCAGCTTCGTTTCGCCTAAGTGGGTGCCGCAGTTGGCGGACGCCGACGAGCTGTTGGCGCTACTTGGGCCGCTACCAGGGCGTCACCCGGTGCTGGTGCCCAACGAGCGGGGCCTCGAACGGGCCACAGCCTGCGGCGTCAAGGAGATCGCGGTCTTCGCTAGTGCCTCCGAGAGTTTCGCTCAGCGCAATCTGAATCACAGTTTGTCCGAATCGTTGCAACTTTTTGCCCCGGTGGTGAGTCGGGCCCTTGAATTGGGACTCAAGGTTCGCGGCTACGTCTCGATGTGCTTTGGTGATCCCTGGGAGGGAGATGTTCCCCTCGCTCAGGTTGTCGACGTGGTTGGTGCAATGGCCGAGATGGGTTGCAGCGAACTCTCCTTGGGCGACACGATCGGTGTGGCCACCCCGGGTCGAGTGGTCGAACTGCTGGCACGGCTTGGTGCCCGGGGACTTCCCCCAAGCCGCCTCGCAGTCCACTTCCACGATACGTACGGCCAGGCTCTAGCCAACACCCTGGTCGCCCTCCAGCACGGCGTCGCCACGGTGGATTCGTCGGCCGGAGGGCTCGGCGGGTGCCCTTATGCCAAAAGTGCGACTGGAAACCTGGCGACCGAAGATCTGGTGTGGCAGCTGCACGGACTGGGTATAGAAACGGGCGTCGACCTCGAAGTGCTCTGTCGGACCAGCCTTTGGATGGCCCAACTTTTAGGCCGGCCCAGCCCCTCAGCCACGGTCCGGGCGATGGCCTCGACACTTGATCTGAATGACGAACGAGGTGAGGCAACGCAATGATGTCCGCCCGAGTGATGGGGGTGTAGATGGACAAGGTTGTTGGCACGGCCTCAGAAGCTGTACAGGACATTGGCAACGGGGCGTCGCTCGCTGTCGGCGGGTTTGGCCTTTGCGGCATTCCGAGCGCCCTCATCAAGACTCCACGCTGCGCCTCATCACAGCGGTCTGTGTCGAGATCCACGACGAATGGCCCGTCGCCGAGCGTCCCTCACTCTTCGAAGAGACCATGTCCATGCTGAGGGAACTACGCCGCGACGGGCGCCCGTTGCACTCGCTGGATGACGGTGACAGACAGGTATGGCGTTGAGGCTGCCCACACTATGTGACGCCGCTCAGCGGGACGAGATCCAGTCGAACAAATTTTCCCGTGATAGAACAACTTAAGTGCAGTATTGAAAGCCGTAGTTCGAATTGTTTCGCCAAGTTTCAATGTGAGTATAAAAATCAGTCACCGGCAAGATGTCCCGCATTTTGCCTCGGAAAGAGGGGATGTATGTCTAGAAAAGACGACAAAGAGGCTGACGCATTTGAGTCGGATCAGGCTTCAGAAGCTCAGATTGCCGTGCACTGGCGCGAAGAGGGTTACTACTCCCCTTCGGCCAAATTCATAGGCCAGGCAAACGCGTCCGATCCGAGCATCAACGAACGCTTTAGCGAGAAGAACTTCCCCGAGTGCTTCAAAGAGTACGCTGACCTCCTGACGTGGGACAAGTACTGGCACACCACACTTGACACGAGCAACGCCCCATTTTGGAAGTGGTTCGTGGGCGGGCGGCTCAACGCCTCATACAACTGCGTCGATCGTCACCTGGCGACCGATCGCAACAAGGCGGCCATCATCTGGGTGCCCGAGCCCGAGGACGAAGACACTGAGGTCCTTACCTATCAGGAGCTTTACGTGCGTGTCAACGAGTTCGCCGCGCTGCTGAAGGGCTTCTGCGGTGTTGAGATCGGCGACGTGGCGACGTTCCACATGCCCATGGTGCCGGATCTGCCAATAGCCATGCTCGCGTGCGCACGTCTGGGCGTCATCCACTCCCAGGTCTTCGGTGGTTTCTCCGGCTCCGCGTGTGGCGGCCGTATCGCCGACTCGAAGAGCAAGATTCTCGTCACGATAGATGGCTACTACCGCAATGGCGAACTACAGGATCACAAGGTCAAGGCCGATGAAGCAATCGCGAGGGCCCTCGAGGAGGGGGTCACGGTCGAGAAGGTGCTGGTGTTCCGCCGGAACCCCGGCGAGTACGCCTCGAAGAGTCCAATGGTCCCCGGACGGGACTTCTTCGTTGACGAGATCATGCCCGACTACAAGGGGAAGTTAGTTGACCCGGTGTCGATGCCGGCTGAAGCGCCACTGTTCATCATGTACTCGAGCGGCACGACCGGCAAGCCGAAGGGCTGCCAGCACAGCACGGGCGGCTACCTCGCCTACGTGACCGGCACGTCGAAGTACTACCAGGACATCCATCCCGAGGACACGTACTGGTGCGCCGCCGACATTGGCTGGATCACCGGACACTCCTACATCGTCTACGGGCCATTGGCACTCGGCACCACGACGGTCATGTACGAAGGCGTGCCCACCTATCCGGATGCCGGGCGTATGTGGAGGATCGCCGAGCGGCTCGGAGTGACCACGTTCCACACCGCGCCCACGACCATCCGCACCCTGCGCAAGCTCGGCCCGGATGAGCCGGCGAAGTACAACTACCACTTCAAGCACATGACGACCGTGGGCGAGCCGATCGAGCCTGAAGTGTGGCGCTGGTACTACGACGTCGTGGGCAAGGGCGAGGCGGTCATCGTCGACACCTGGTGGCAGACCGAGAACGGTGGCTTCCTCGGAAGCACCCTTCCCGCGCTGAACCCGATGAAGCCGGGCAGTTGCGGTCCGGCCGTCATCGGAATCTTCCCGAAGATCCTGGACGAAAACGGCGACGAAGTCATCGCCGGCAGCGGTCGCGCCGGGAACATCTGCATCCGTAACCCGTGGCCCGGTATCTTCCAGACCATCTGGGGAGACCCCGATCGGTTCGTCAAGACGTACTACGAGAAGTACAACCGGGACCCCAAGAGTACGGACTGGCACGACTGGCCGTACTTCGCCAACGATGGTGCGATGCAGGCCGCGGACGGCTACTACCGGATCCTCGGGCGCGTGGACGACGTGATCAACGTCTCCGGCCACCGTCTGGGCACCAAGGAGCTCGAGTCGGCCGCCCTCATGGTCGATGAGGTCGCCGAGGCAGCTGCGGTTCCGGTGGTCGATGAGGTTCGCGGCCACGCCGTGGAGATATACATCGCCGTCAAACCGGGAGTTAACGCCGAAGGCGTCGCGGACAAGGTGTCGCGAATGATCGAGTCCGAGATTGGAAAGATCGCCCGACCCAAGAATGTCTGGATCGTCGCCGACATGCCCAAGACCCGTTCGGGAAAGATTATGCGCCGAGTCATCGCGTCGATTTCGAACTTCACCGACGTTGGCGACATAACGACGCTTGCCAATCCCGACGTCGTCACTGACATCCGTCACTTCGTCGAGAGCGAGAAGGTGGCACGCGGGGAGCAGCCGCGAGATCTGAGTGCGGCCGAGATGGAGTCGATAGTGAACTTCGGCTCCGAGGGGTAGCCCGCGGACATTGTGGCATGGCCAAGCCAGAACCCCGGCCCTCGTGGCCGGGGTTCTGGCTTTCTAAGAGTCGAAGCGAACGCCGAAGAGGTCCTTGGCCTTGAGTTCCAGGTTCCGATGCCCCCCGTGCTCGTCGCCGCAGGATCTCGGGGCGTTCGGGCGGGACGTGTGCGCTCGGTGTACTGGCCATCGAGCAGGTCGAGCATGGTCGCCGCTCCGAAGCGAGTGGACTCCACGCCCAGACCGGTGTGGCCGAACACGTGCACCACGTTGCCCGAAACATGTAGGAAAGCTGTGTCGGCGACCCTGCGGGTGGGAGAGGGCGCCGTTGTGATGGGTGACGTGGTCTTGGCGCTACACGAGTTCGCGTTAGTGAACCCTCGAGCCATCAGAGTCGCCGCGCCTCGGCGTATGCGTCGAGATCTACCGGAGTGGGTAAAGGTCGTGGAGGGAGCACGAAAGAGGTTCAGCGAATACGGCCCACTCGGGTCGGATCGATCTGTCGGTCTTGTGCACGATAGATTCGACTGGGGGCATCATGTACTCGCTCATGCCACCTGGTGTGACGCGCTTGAAACCAAACATGTTGTGCGTCTTGCATATGTGGTAATTCCCGCTCGTACAGTACCGGCACGTCCAGTCGGGGACAATCTGCTCGGGGACGACCCGGTCGCCTATTTCGACGCCCCAATGGCGTCGGGTCGCATCATCGAGCTCGACGATGACGCCGACATTCTCATGACCCGGGATCACGAGCGACTCGGTGTAGGCAGGCCGCTGGTCATCACCGTTCAGGAATAGGAACGTCCTCGAGCCGGTAGTGCCTGGACGGTGTACGACTACCGCCGTCATCGTGTCTTTCATTGGGTTGCATCTTTCAGTTCGTGAGTGTCGGTTTGCGTCCGCGGATCCGTGACCAGGCAATAGTTATCGAGCGACGTCAATGACGAGCACGAACGGTGTCGTGCTGAGCGCGAGGCCCGGTACCACCGAGTCGAGCACCTCGGTTAGCGAGTCGATCGTCTGGACGCTGACGACGTCGCACGAGAGCCCCCGCGCGACGGAACAGAAGTCGATGTCGCTGAAGCCTGGCCAAGGACCTTTCGCCTCGGCGTGTAAAGCAAGACGATCCATGATTGCGTAGCCGCCATTTCTCAAGATGACGATGAGGACGCCGACCCCGTAGTTGGATGCGCTCCACAGCGCCTGGATGGAGTACATTGAGGAGCCGTCCCCAATCAGCGCGACGACTGGTCGTTCCGGAAGCGCCATCTTGATTCCGATCGACGCTGGTAGGGCGAATCCGAGGCCACCCATAGCTGCCGATACGAATCCCATTGGACGCCGCGCGGGAAGGCGAATCTGAAGATCGGAGCGAGAGGAAGGCGACTCCTCGAGCACAACGGTGTTCACATCGAGTCGTGACGCGAGAGCGGAGAAAACATGTGAGGGGGTGAGCGGTCGTCCGTCGACCGGCGGTGGCGGATCTGGTGGGGGGGCGAAGAAGGGTGTCGCCGGATGGTTACGGGGGTGGATCTTTGGCGAGATTGCGGCGCACGTAGACGATAACGACGCCACGATGGCAAGGTCGGCCGGGCTGTGGCGCGCCTCCTCGGCGAACTGGGTCACGAGCGCTACCCGAGTACCGTTGGCGAACAGCGGACCAGGTTCATAGCCATACTGTCGAAACACCGGAGCTCCGACGGCGAGCAGCACGTCGTGACCGGCGAGACTCGAGAGCAGTCCGCTGCGACCCGCCGGCAAGTGGCCGGCGAATTGGGGGTGGTCCTGGGGGAATCCGGCGCGTGCCCCGAAGGCCTCCTGCCACACGGGACAGGAGAGTCGCTCGGCCAAGGACACTATCGCGCTCCACGTTGCCTGATCATCCGCGCCCGCTCCGACTATGAGTGCAGGAGATTTGGCGCTGTTGAGTAACTCGGCGAGCTCGGTGATCGCAGCCTCAGGTGCATCGTCCGCCGCGACGATCCGGTCGGAAGTCGCGATGGGACCGGTCACGTCCATCTCTGCGTCCCAGTCGTCCATGGGAACGATGACAATCGCAGGTCCTCGTCCCCATTCGGCTTCATGCCAGGCACGTGATACCGCGCCCGGGACGTCTGCAGCGCGCGTCGGCGCGCTGACCCAGACCGGGTAATCGCCTGCAAGTAGTTCGAGCCTATGGCCAGCAAGGAAAGGCTCGAGTGCAAGTTGACGTCGGTCCTGCTGGCCCACGACTACGACGAGGGGGGCGCGATTTACCCGAGCCGTTGCGAGCGCGCCAACGGCGTTACCTAGACCAGCCGTGGTGTGGAGCAGGACAAGCGCCGGTACATTTCGAGCGATAGCCCAACCTGTTGCCATGCCGACGACGGAGCCTTCGTGGAGCCCGAGGACGAAAGCGAAGTCATCTGGTAGCCCCTTCAAGAAAGGGACCTCGGTCGACCCAGGGTTGGAGAATATCGTCGTCAGTTCGCGGTGACGAAGCACGTCAATCGTTGCTTCCCGGACAGTCTTCATGTCGCCCACTTCCCGGCGACAACGCCATAGGATTCTCGGGTCCTTGCAGTTACGTTACCCAGTGTCAATATGCCTGTGGGCGCGACGTCATGTTGGCGAAGTGATCGACGAGCCGATCCGAAGGAGACGGAGCAAAATGCTGTGGGGAATGCGCGGAGAGCAGTCATAGTGTGGGATTGGAGAGCGACCGCTTGATCAGTTCTGCGATGTCGAGCATCTCCACTTCCTCCCCTCGTCCTCGGGTCCGTGCGGCGTCATCGATAACGCTGTGAGGGTCAGGACGGCGCGCAGGCGATTGGATGACTTCGACGTCTCGACACATGCCGTCCACTATCTAGTGAAGCCACACACTGTACGGCCCACTCGCCGTTGCCGCGAGATGTTCTAGGCACATCCGAAACATCCTCACTCGTGCTCGACCAAATGGATACGTGTTTGGCGGGCGTGTAGAGGAATGTTACCTCTGGGCGCGTCTATCTCGGATTACGTGGTGGTGGTGGCACGATCATCGATGGCGGCCAATGAAACAGGCGTAACTATCAAGAATGCCGACCGTGTGACGACAACAGAAATTATGAGGGGAATGATTCGCCAGAGTTCGACGGCCATAGGTGTCCCGACTTGAGGGGCGAGTGCTGGGGGCCCGACTCTGGAACTGGCGGATGCGCCTTGGCGGCCAGAGCGAAGACCGCGACGAGGCAGCACCACAGGGCGCTGCCAACGGCGAGGTGCACGTCGGCGATGCCGGCGCGACCGCCATCCAGTGCGGTGAGCGCCCCGGCGACGACCTGCAGCGCGAGCAATACCAGCACGCCGTACGCCAAATTGCGCTCGACGGCATCGGTGGCCTTGTGGCGTATCAGGCCCACCACGAAGGCCACCACGAAGATGGAGCCGATGAGGACCATCGAGCGGTGTACGAGCTGCAGGGTCACGAGGCCCATCGCGGCCG
Source organism: Acidimicrobiaceae bacterium (assembly GCA_003142095.1). GTDB lineage: Bacteria > Actinomycetota > Acidimicrobiia > Acidimicrobiales > RAAP-2 > RAAP-2. The sequence continues at coordinate 18,559 of PLON01000068.1, forward strand.
GGCTCGAAAAGCAGGCCGGCCACGACATACATGCCGACTGGCCTCCTCCGTTCACCACGATCGAGCCGGAGATGAAGACCAAGTAGAGCGCGACCACGGCCGACCAGGCGAGCCGTCCGGGCCCGTGCGCCAGCGACCACGAGCGCTCCGGCGAGACGAACGCCGCGACGGCGGTCACCGTCACGATGCTCAGGAAGAACGTCGCGACCATCAGGTGCAGTGCCACGGTGACTGGGGCGTTGTTGGAGATCACCGTGATGGCCCCGAGCACGATCTGGATCACGATGACGCCCACCGACACCAGCGCCGGAATGAACACGTGGTGAGCCAGTCGACCCGCGCGCCACGTCGTCACGGCGAGCGCGATGATGAGCACGGTGACGAGCGAGGCGAGGTAGCGGTGCGACTGCTCCATCAGTGGGTGAAAGGTCGAGAGGGGTCCGGCCTGGCTCGAGCAGAGCGGCCAGTCCTTGCAGCCCATTCCCGAGTTAGTCACCCGCACGGTGCTGCCCAGCACGATCAGGCCGTACGTCGTTAAGAGCGTCAGTACGGAGAGCACCCGAATCAGTCGCATTGGATCAACACTGCGCTCGCCTTTACGCTTGAGTTCCGTCATTGTTTTCTTCCATTCTCTGGGGCCCGGGCGGGCAGAAAGATCGCGACCACGGCCGAAGCGACTGCGGCGATCACCGCGCCCACCGTGACGGCAAAGACCATCCCGTTGATGAACGACCGGCGTGCCGAGGCGGCGAGTTGAGCTCCGAGAACTCCGCCCACGTGGTTGGCGATCCCGAGGGCACCGCCGAGCGAGCCCACGGCCGTGCGAGCGACCGACGAAGGAACCGCGACGTGGCGGAGCAACATGCGCATGTCGACCTGGTAGCGCGTGCTGAGCAGGCTCCCGAGCACGGCGACTCCGAGCGCGCTGCCGATCTGCAACGCGGTGCTGTTGGTCGCCGAGCCGACTCCTGCAAGCTCTACCGGCACGGAGCCCATGACCGACTCGGTACACGGGGCGATCGCGAGCCCCGTGCCGATGCCGAGCAGGAAGAAGGCCGGCAGCACGTTTGCGTATGTGGAATGGATCGTGACCGCCGAAAGCATGGCCAGGCCCAGTGTGATCAGGGCCATGCCGCAAAAGACCACGGCCTTGGTCCCGACGACGCGCACCGCGAAGCTCGAGAGTGACGCCACCACGAGTAGTGCGGCGGCGATCGGAGCGATGCGCAGCCCGGTCTGCAGGGCGGTGTAGCCGAGGCAGAACTGAAGGTACTGGGTGAGCAGGAAGAGTGCGCCCGACAGTGCGAACAGGACCAGGCCGAGACCCACCATGGCCACCGAGAATCGTCTTGATTCGAAGAACGAGAGCTCGAGCAGCGGATGTTTCGTGTGTCGCTCCCACATCACGAAGGTGAAGGCGGTTACCACGGCGCCCGTGATCGCCGCGATGATCGTTGGGGAGGCCCAGCCCCAAACGGGAGCCTCGATGATCCCCCACAGCAACAGAGCGACGCCCAGGAGCGAGCATCCTGCACCGACAACGTCGGGCCGTTTGGCGTTCGCATTGAGCGAGTTGGGCACGATCACCAGCGCGGCCACGCATGCCGCGGCGGCGATGGGCACGTTGATCAAGAACACCGAGCCCCACCAGTAGTGGGTGAGCAGCCACCCTCCCACAACCGGGCCAATCGCCAGCCCCAGACCGCTCGTGCCCGACCACAGGCCAATGGCCCGGGCCCGGTCGACCGGCTCGGTGAAGACGTTGGTCAGGATCGAGAGTGTCGAGGGCATGATCGCCGCGGCGCCGATGCCCATGAAAGCCCTCGCCGCGATCAGTTGGTCGGGACTCCTCGAGAAGGCTGATGTGGCCGAGCCGACGGCGAAGATGGTCAGCCCGCCGATAAAGACCCACTTGCGTCCCAGGTGGTCGCCGAGGGATCCCGAGATCAGGAGTAGCCCCGCGAAGACCATCGTGTAGGAATCCACAATCCACTGGAGTTGGCTCGACGTCGCGTGCAAGGTCCTCACGATCGTGGGCAGCGCTACGTTGAGGATCGTGCCGTCCAGATTTGTGATGAGTAACGTCAGGCACAGTACGGCCAGCACGAGGAATCGCCGCGAGCCGGGGTCGCCGCCGTCCGCACCCTGTCTCGGGCGGGCCAGCTCCAACGGGACCTTGAACATCAGGTGTTTCCCGGCGCCGAGCGCTCCACAGGGGGTCGACATCCCATGGGTGGGCGACGGTCAACGTCGTGCATGCGCTCCCTCGAGGACGGTCCAACTTGCAACAGTCGAAACTGTTGCGCCTACGGTAGTGCGCCAAGGGTCTCTCGTTCCTAGGGTAGAAGGTCCCAAAATGGCGTGTCGAGCGACCGGCCCCCACGATCCTCAACGTCGGGCCGCGCCCCTCACGGCGATGGATGTTCGCGAGTAGGTCAAAAAGTGAGGGTTGGAACGCGAAGTTCAACGAGCGGCAAGACTGATTCCAATTCGGGACTGCGGTCGGTGTGGTTGACCGTCATTCGCACAGCCCGGTAAGCAGTTCAGAAAGGTTTGAAAGCTGTCCGCTAAGGTCCACCCCGGTCAGAACTAAGTACTAGTTGCCACAAACATATTTCCGTTCTCGTTGTTGATGGTCGTCAAACGGGCGCGATCGCTTGACTCCTTCGTTCGAACTCAAGACGCTCGAACTCGCGAGCACCGTTAACGTCGGTAGGGTTTACCCTTACTTCCCCCAAAAGCGGTTCGCCATAAAATCGAGTCTGCTGCGCTCGACAGAGAGGACCGATGATGATCGAAGCTGAGGGACTCACGAAGCACTACGGCAATAAGGTCGCGGTCGATGATCTGAGCTTCACCGTTCGCTCGGGTGTCGTGACTGGATTTCTCGGACCGAACGGTTCGGGCAAGTCGACGACGATGCGCATGATCATGGGGCTCGATGCCCCCACCCGCGGTCATGTCAGCGTGAACGCACAGCGCTTTCACGATCTGCACTGGCCGCTGCGCGAAGTCGGTGCGCTGCTCGAAGCGCGCGCCATCCACCCGGGTCGTAGCGCCCGCGCCCACCTGCTCATGCTGGCCCAGACGAACCGACTTCCGAAGCGGCGCGTCGACGATCTCCTCGAACTCGTGGGACTCTCGGCCGTCGCCGATCAACGCGCCGGAAAGTTCTCGCTAGGTATGGGCCAGCGTCTCGGTATCGCCGCCGCGCTGCTCGGTGATCCCGCCGTGCTGCTCTTCGATGAGCCTGTCAACGGGCTCGACCCGGACGGCATCCGCTGGGTGCGCAATCTTCTAAAGGGCCTCGCCCGCGAGGGCCGGACCGTGTTCGTCTCCAGTCACCTCATGAGCGAGATGGCTCTCACGGCAGACGAAGTCATCATCATTGGGCGAGGTCGGATGATCGAACAGACGTCGATTGACGGACTGCTTAGCCGTAGTTCCCTGCAGTCGGTTCGCGTACGTTCTCCCCAAGCCGAAGCGTTGCGAAAGGCCCTCGAGGAACTCGGGGCAACGACCGTCCTCGACGACGACGGCTCGCTCACCGTGCGAGGCCTCAACGAAGTCGCGATCGGTGATCTTGCGGGCGCGCGGGGCTTCGTCCTGCACGAGCTCTCGCCTCAAACGGGATCACTGGAGGAAGCGTTCATGGAGTTGACCGAGGGCAGCCTCGAATACCGAGGTGGCGAGCGCACTGGGGCCACGCCAAGGGATGAGACACCCTCATGACGACTTCACTCACCTTCGCCGCCACCCTGCTCGCCGCCGGGCCTCACCGCCACCGCGGACACATCATCGGTCCCGTGATCCTGCTCGTCGTCGTCGTAGTCGTCGTCATCTTGCTCGTCCAGCGTTCCCGAAACCGCAAACCGATCGCTGAGGGAAGCCCGAGCACACTTCGTCACGGCACTTCCGAAGAGCATGGGAACGGTAGCGCGGGCACGAGTACGCTGACCGCCGTCGCCCTCGACGCCTCACCACCCTCTGGCCGTTACAACCTCATTGATCTGGCCCGATCGGAGTGGACGAAGCTGCGCACCGTGCGTTCGACGATGTGGACGCTCGCCATCACGGTGTTGCTCGGTCTCGGTGTCAGCGCCATCGCGACGGCTGAAACGCGCGCTAACTGGTCAACGATGTCGCCCGCCAGTATCCGTGGCTTTGATCCGACTTCTCTCAGCCTGATTGGCATCTTCATCGCTCAGTTCGCGATCGGCGTATTCGGCGTCCTCGTGATGAGCGCGGAGTACAGCACGGGCACCGTTCGAGCCGTGTTTTCCGCCGCCCCGCGCCGGCTTAACGTCCTGGTCGCCAAGATCCTCGTGTTCACCGCGGTCGCCGTCGTCGTCGCAGAGTTCGTCGCCTTTGCGTCCTTCTTCCTCGGTCAGGCGCTCTTGACATCGCCCGCGATCCACGCCACCCTCGCCACGCCGGGCACTCTCCGTGCCGTCGTGGGCTGTGGTCTCTACATAACGGCCCTGGGACTGCTCGGTCTCGGACTCGCCACGATCATTCGGCACTCCGCGGGAGCGATCAGCACCTTCGTTGGCATCTTGCTCATCTTGCCCCTCGTGGTCCAGGCGCTTCCGAGCTCGATCGCCGCCGACGTGCGGCGCTTCCTGCCCGACCGCATCGGTGCGAATATGATCGCCTCCAACGGCGCCCTTCACGGTACCGGGCTCTTCTCACCTTGGGTCGGATTCTTGATCTTGGTGGGTTATGCCGTCGCCGCTAACATCCTCGGAGCAATCTTTCTCACGCGACGTGACGCCTAGGTGTCGTTCAGTGCGGTGGGGGCGTTGGCTCGATCGTCTTGCTTTCTGACTTCGGCGGAATACGAACCGGGGTCGATGGTGCTATTGCGAATCTCGAAGAAGCACTCGGTTTGTACTTCGAAAGGGAGGACCTTCCCGACTCGCTTGAGCGACCGATCATTACCACTGTCCTGATTCCTGCTTGACTCCCGCTCTACCTGTTGTTTCCGATGAAGAGGCCGTGAGGGCACGTGGGAAGATTGGCTTCGAACAAGTCGGTCAGCGAGGTAGCCACGTGAAACTTCGTGATCAAGGAGGAAGAACGGTCATTGTCCCGACTCACCGGGAACTCGCTTGAGGGACACTCTCGGCAATTCTCCGACCGTCGGGAATGACCGTAAGTCAATTCATCAACTTGTTGTAGGCAGCACCGTCTTTTGCCCCATAAAATGCTCCACAATTGGCGTTGTCTATCGTCTCCAAGAGTTGTTTCGTGGCGTGATCGCTCCTGGTGAAGTGGTATGGCGTCGTGCGCTGTTTGGCCATGAAACGCAACGGAGCACATTCACACGGCTGAAGTCGCAGGTTCGAGTCCTGCAGCGCCCACTGCAGCGCCCACGGAATATTCTCGCCCGAATCTCTCATCGCCAGTCTTGACAGCAAGGGGTTTACGGCGCGTTCGTTTGCACCGCTCAGCTTGACCGAGCAATGATGTCGATCAACTCCTTCGCTGCCCACCATCGCACTGGTCGACCTGGAGTCCCGGAACGCAACTCTATGGGCGAAAGGATTCCGAGGGACTGGAAGCGATGGAGCACCTGTCGGGCCGCCTCGTTCGTGATCTGGAAGCGCTCTTGTACCAGATGCGCTGAGACGATCGGGTGCTCGGGCAACATCTCGAGCACTCTCCAAAACGTCGCTCCGATACGCACCGCTCGCCCCGTGCCAGTTCGGGCCGTGCTCGCTCGCTGCCGCCATTCGGCCGTGAGTATTTCAACTTCGCCGATGAGTGAGGTTGCCGTCGACGCGGACCGCTCGAGAGTCGCGGCAAACCAGCGCACCCATTGCGTGAGTTCACCCATTCGATAGAACGTCAAACCCGAAAGGTACCCGCCGGGATCTCGAGCGACGAAGACGCTGAACGGGGGAGGTACCAGCACGCCGAGCCGTCGGACAATGAGCCAGCTGATCAGGACCCGGCCCAGTCGACCGTTGCCGTCGACAAAGGGGTGGATTGACTCAAATTGGGCGTGCAGGATTGCCGCTTGCGTGACGACGTCGGTCGCATCGGCGTTCGCGAATTCGATGAGGTCATCCATGAGAGTGCCAACGAGTTCGTGTGGTGGACCGACGTAGGTGGCTTCGCGAGGCGAACTTCCCCCTACCCAGACTGGCCGATCGCGGAATGCCCCGATGAGCCCTTGGTCGAGTTGGTTTGTGGCATGTTCCATGAGACGGCGGTGCCACTCGAGGAGGGACGCCACAGTGAGTGGCTCCTGTCGAGCAGAGTCAACGGCCGCCGACACGACGGCCAGATTGTCGGCTACCCACGCTGATGGACCGGTCATCAACGTCGTGATCTCAGCTGCGGCGATCTCTTCGAGCGGAGCACGGATCTGCTCGAAGGCAGAACTCGCGACGCCCTCGAAGCGAAGTAAGAGTCGGGCGAGCGGTTCCCAGGACGGAGGCAGGTGGTCGTTAGAGCGCTCGATCGCCGCAATCGCCCTCTCCGTGGCGCGCACGACCGTTTCGGGTAGTTCGACATCAACGTCCACAAGCATCGAGGGCACCGAGGCCTTTACCGGGTACCCCTGCCAATCGATGACGACTTCACTGAACATTCTGCTCCTTGGAAAATGAAGGTAGTATTCCATGGTTACATCCCTAATACTTGGAATAATAGCGAACTTTCGGCTGGGATGCCGGCTCACCGTGAAGATTCCGACCATGCCTCGCGCATAACCGACCGCGCACGACGAAACCAACCGTGCTCAGCAGAAAGTGCTTTCGAAATCCTCGAGTTCGACAATTAACAGCCCGTTGCGACCAAGCCGATCCCATTCACACGGCTGAGGTCGTAGGTTCGAGTCCTGCAGCGCCCACGCAGCGCTGTCTACATTACAACTCGTCAGCGTTGATTTTTTTATAGCTTGTCACGGTTAATTTTCATCTGGGCGATTCGACCACGATGCCTGCATGAAGTGCCGCTGAGCACAATCGACTGTCATAGGCGACAAACGCGATTAAGTGATCCTTGACCGACAACGCACTCGCCAGATGGATCGCGTCCAAGCTCCGCAATTCGCTCGGACTGACAGCTGCGGCCTGTTCAATGACGGAACGGCCTACGGGAAGCAGGTCGATGCCTTCGAGAAGGAGAGCGGCGGTGTCCACCGCGGCGTCATCGATTCGCCGGCACGTACGAAGAAGTTCGACTATTGACAGGTCACTGCTGATCTTGGGTATCTCGACTCTCTCGCTTACCCACTCGGCCAATGCCGCACTCTCGTCCTCTTCGAACACCAGTTTCACGAGCGCCGAAGTATCGAGGTAGATCATGCGGTGCGGTCCTCACGTAGTCCGGAAAGAACTTCCGACGCCGTGCGTTCCTTATCAGTCAATTGACGGCGCTCAGGTAACCGGAAGGATGTTCTCGCAGGCGCAAGTCGACCAGTCGAGACGAGGCGATCTCGTTCAGTGGCGGTTGGTGAAGGGGACACGAGAAGAGCAATGAGTTTGCCTCGTTCAGTAACCTCAACCACTTCACCGGCCTTCACCTTCTCTAGGTAGCGGCTCGCGTGTTGGCGCAGTTCTCGAATTCCGATTCGTGTCATGAAATGAGTGTAGCACAATATGTGCTACACTGTTCTGGTTGACAGCAGATTGGGAATCCATTTGGCCATGACACCGCATTGAGAGATTGGATCCTCAGGAGCGAGAACGCCATTGCTGGGACCATTCTGCACTCTGGCAATGTTGGAAGATGACATCTCGGCATGCAACTAGAGGATCATTCCGGAGCGGAGGTTCAAATTTTAGGACTCTCAAATGAGTTCATTGAGGGACTCGGGAAGGTTCGAAAGCAGTTCGCTAAGGCCCACGACTGTACGGTCGCGGATGCTGTGAAATTTACAACATCGTGCCTGGTCATGGGTTAATTTGAAAGAGGAGACGAAGGTCTCTGCCCTAGGTCGCTTCGATGTGGAAGTTGACATTTGCGAGCTCGTGCTCCGATGGTTGTAGTTCCCCCTTCGGCAAACTCGGGATACGACGGGGCGCGGTAAATACGCCCCAGACCGAGTTCTAGACCGAAGTATCTCCTACGCGCCGACCAAAGTCGGCGTTTCGGTTGACGCTTCGTCGGGGTGAGCCTCACCAGCAAGTTTCTGCCGTCTTGGTCTTACCTCCCCTCCACGTCCAGTAACGGAGTCTGTCCCCGCCAGGCCACGACGGGCCAGGTTGGTGGCCGCGTTCACGTCGCGGTCGATGCTGAGGCCACAGGCCTCACAGTGATACGTCCGTTCATCAAGGGACAGTTTGGCTTTTACTGTCTGGCATTGACTGCAGGTTTTCGATGATGCGTAGAAGCGTTCGGCCTTCACGAGCGTCGAGCCGTACCACTTCGATTTGTACTCGAGTTGGCGCACGAACTCTCCCCAGGCGGCGTCGGAGATGTGCTTGGCCAGCGAGTGGTTCTTCAGCATGCCCGCCACGTTGAGGTCCTCGACCACAATGACGTCATAGTCCTTCGCCAGAGATGTCGTGGTCTCGTGCAGCAGGTTCTTGCGGGCGTTGGCAACGCCCGCGTGGACCTTCTGGACCCGGGCGTTGGCCTGCTTCCACCTCTTGGACGGCGCGGCACCCTTTCGGGGACCCTGGCGCCGTGCGGCGATGCGCTGGGCGTGGGCGAGCTTCTTCTCGGACGAGGTGGCGGGGGTTGGCGACGTCGAGCACGTGTTTCCCGTCAGGAGCGGCTCCGGTGTAGAGGGTGGAGAGCCCTACGTCGACGCCGATGATCCTCTCAGGGGCTCGGGGCGCCGGCACTACACGCTGCACCTCGACGGTGAAGGAGATGGTCCAGCAACCACGACGCTCGGTGATGGTGGCCGCCAGGATCTTGCCCGTCCCGCGCTCGAGGTGGCGGAACAGCTTGCGGGTGGACTCGTAGGTCTTGAGGTCCCCGATGCGACTGACGCGCACGTGGTGGGAGTCGGTGAGCCTAACGGCGGTGTTCGTGAAGCGCACCGAGCCACTCTGACCTCGGCTCTTGAAGGCGGGGAACCTGGTCTTCCCCTTACGCCAGTTGGCGAAGGCACGACTCAGGCGCTGGGTGGCGTCGTTGTAGGTGGACGAACCATTCTCACTCCACCACGGCGCCACCTCATCACGGCGAGCTGCCCCAGAGGTAGAGCAGGTCGAAGTGTCCGGTCCCGAGGTAGTCCTCTTTCGGCACATCCTCGCCGGCGTCCTTGCGCTTGCGGTTCTCGTCCCAGTTGGCCTTCACGAGACCGAGCAGGGTGTTGTAGACAAACCGTGAGCCACCGATGTGGCTGCGCAGCAGGTTGGCCTGGGCGGGGGTGGGGTCAATCGCGTAGACGTAGGCCTGAGTGACGGTGCTCGTCGTCGCGTTCGACGTGCGCTCTTGGATAACCGTGGTCACCCGATCAGTATCGGCTCTCGGTGTGACACATTTACCGCGCCCCATTATGTCCCGAGTTTGCCGAAGCTGTGTAGTTCAATGCCGCGATTCAGTTGGGGGTGCCAAATGCGCTTGGCCCCATCCGTACCGTCGCCTGTGGCTATCCGTGAGACATCCACTTTCCGGTGTTAGACATATCGCGTGAGTGCCGACAGTGATAACTCTGGTACGTCGGAGCGACGCAGTGGTGAACGGCGTAATGGTGACCGCCGGAAGATTGACGTCGGGCCGAGTGACGGGGTCGAACGGCGGAAGGCTCAACGACGAACGAGCGAACGACGCAAGAGGATATTGCGTGACGTTCGTAGGCACTGGTCATTCTTCAAAAAATCTCCAAAGTAAATCTTTAGCCTTTGAGATTCCGACACGAGTAGATCGCCCCACCCGTGGAGCGTCGTCCGGCGGGGGACTGGCGAAAGAGAACGTGCCAGGTGGTTCGTGACACACGTCTTCGCCATTGTCGGCGCCCGTGACGCCGAGAGTTCGCGTGAGAATTCCTGGCCCGCGCAAACTCGCAGAAGAGTCGTCGGTCCCATCGAGATTATCCACGAGGCGGGCTCCGCGCAGAAGAACGGCGCTCGCGGTACCCGGTGGTCCGGTCACGATATTCATGCACCAATGAATCCCGTAACTGAGATAGACGTAGACGAAGCCGGCCGGACCAAACATGATCTGAGTGCGAGGCGTCGGACCTCGAAAGGCGTGCGACGCAGGATCGTTCGCTCCGCTGTACGCCTCCGTTTCGACAATGCGGGCATGGAACTCGTAATCGCGGTGAGTCACAACCATGATGCATCCCACGAGTTCGTACGCGACAACCTCCGGCGCTCGAGCGAAGAAGTCGCGGGTGAGGCGTTCGCTCATTGATCCATTGTGCCTTGTCGAGTGCACCCTTTCGAGATCTGACGTCTCGATGGTACGNNACGAGCGCAATAAGGACTGCCAGTGCCTGCCTCGGTGGTCGGCAATGATTTCGCGTCGACCACGATTAGTGCGGACCGCCGGTTTCGTTTCGGCACTCGTCATCGCGTCACTTCTCGTTACTCCCGCCGTTGAGTCAGGAAGTGTTGATCACGCGGCACATGCGGCGGGGACGACGATCCCGGGAACGAACTGTCCGGCGTTTCCGGCCGACAACGTGTGGAACACTCCGATCACCGGGCTGCCGGTCAGCTCCGAGAGCGCAACGTGGTTAGGCGCAATGGACGCGTCAACAACCGATCTGCACCCTGACTACGGACCGTCAGGAGACCCCGCGTCTCCGTACGGAATTCCGTGGGAGGTGGTGCCGGCGAAAACTCAATTCACGCGCGTCGCATTTCAGTACGCGTCAGAGAGTTATCGAGGTCTGTATCCGCTGAGTGCCTCGACGCCCATCGAAGGTGGCTCCGATCGTCACGCCCTCATGGTGGACCCACGAAAATCCGCGTCTCTACCCGCGTGCACGCTCTTGGAGACTTGGGACACTACGTATCGTCCGGGCGGTCGCTCGAGTGCGGGTTCCGGCGCCGAATGGAACCTTCGTTCTAATGCCCTTCGTCCGGCCGGTTTCACATCGGCCGACGCGGCCGGCCTACCGATCTTGCCCGGACTCGTGAACTTCAACGAAGTCGCCTCTGGTTCAATGGACCACGCCATTCGATTCACGGCGCAGTGCACTCAGGAGTCGTACGTGTGGCCCGCACGCCACGAGGCGGGTCAAGCGAATTCCAACTGTCCGCCGATGGGAGCGCGTTTTCGATTGAGTGCCTCATTCTCCCTTCCGTCGTCCGAGTGCAGCGCGTTCTGCCAGACCGTCATTTCGACAATGAAAATGTACGGTCTCATCCTCGCGGATAACGGAAGCAATTGGTACTTCCAGGGGACGGCCGATCGGCGTTGGTCGTACAACGACGTTGATCAACTCAAGCGAATTCCCGCCAGTGCTTTCGTCGCCGTTGATGAGTCCTGTCTCATGGTGAATCCGAATTCGGGTCAAGCGCTCCAGCCCGGGACTCCCGCGTACACGCAAAAGTGTTGATGGTGACGCTACTGGCGCTTGTGTAGGACCTCTGATCTACTCGACTACGTTGCTGGTCCGGTCCCAGCGGCGTTGCACGCGCGCGGGTCCCAGGGCTGCAGCGCCTCATTCACGGCACTCGGTGCGGTGAAATCTGGGTTGCCACGCATGCCTGGAGGTTCGGCCGCGGTCGTCGTGGTGGTGGGACCTGTTGTGGTCGTTGTTTTGGAGGTGTGCTTGTGAGTTGCTTTCGTCGTGGTCGTGGTTGAGGTCGTTCCCGGAATCGCAGTGAGACTGGTACCGGTTTGCACGGTGACGGTCGCTCCGGGGGTCACTTTGTCCGGGTTGTAACCGAGGATGGCCGGGCCAGCCAACTGGTTGAGCACAGATTCTGCGGCGGCGAGACTCGGACTCGTCCAGTCGGCGTTCGCGGGAGGCGGCGGTCCGCCGTACCAGACGACCGTTTCGCTCACCGGTCCGTCGGGCGTTACGTCACCGCTCGAGAGTACGTCAAAGCCCTTCGCGCGCAGCGGGTTAGCGATCAGCGCAGCTTGGTTCGTGACACCGGTGCCGTTTTCCACCGTGAGTTTCACGCTGGAGGGTGAGGGCAGCGCTTTGCCCGTGAAGGAGTCCATGCCCGGCTTCACGTCGAAGATGGTATCGACGGCTCTCACACCGTTGGGTTGAATGGGAAAGACGACGTCCCCGTAGTAGTAGCCCTGATACAACAGCGAGCCGGTCTGGACGTCTGAGACGGGATAGGTGTACTGCGGGACGTTCGCGATGCTGGTGTGGGCATAGGTCTCAGCCAGACTCACCATCTTCGGTTCTCCGAATCCACTGTCCACTGTGAGGCTTGGTAAGACGGCCGTCATAATGCTCTGATCGGTGAGCGGATTGCTGAGTCCGCGCGTGGCAACTTTGGCGGCGAGGACGCGAAGAAACTCGTGAGTGCGACGGATGCGCGCTAGGTCCGACAAGGTTTCAAAGGTCCAGGTGTGAGGATCGTGGTTGGACGGAGTGGGTTGGATCTGGAGGTGTCGCGCCCGCACCAGCTGCAGAGCGTGGAATCCGTTTAAGTCGTAACAACCCGCATGCTCGATGTTGAGGTCCGACTCCGCGTCGTAGATCGGAATGGGGAAGTACATCTTCACGCCGCCGAGGGCGTTCACGACGTTGGCGAAGGTGTCGAAGTTCAGCTCGACATAGTTGTTGATCGGAATAGCGAAGTCTTCTTCGATGGCCGTAATGAGCTGACTCGGACCTTCGTAGAGTGCGGCGTCGACCTTGTTTGCTCCAATGATGCGCGCGTTCGGCACGAAAGTGTCGCGGGGGATGGACAGCAGTGACACCGAGCGCGTCGCTGGATCGAGATGCAAAATCATGTCGATGTCGCTGTTTACCCCGGTGACTCCCTCTGCGCAGGTTCCGTAGGCGGCGTTTTGTTGTTTGAGGCCGCATCGCGTGGTGGATCCGATCAGCAAAATGTTTTCTGATGCGGCGGACGACTGCTGGAGGTGTTTCACGTTGACTTTGTTTACCAACGAACCGAGGTAGAAGTAGTCCGCGGCGACGCCGCCAACGATCAGCACGATGACGACGCCGACTGCAATGAGTGAACGGCGTAGCCAGACTCGCCGGTGCCTTTTCGGACGCTGACCAGCGGCCGTTTCATGGCGTCGATTGACTGCGTCGCCCATGGCGATCAGTCGATCGTGATTTGCGATCTTCTCGGCTGACGTTTCGCCTCGGCCGATATTACTGTCGCTGGGCACCGGAAAATTCTAGTTGGCGGCTTGAGCACCCTTGGGACCAGCGGGTCCTCTTAGCCTTTTCTTAACTGTCGGAGAGAGCCCTGGTCACATCGGCGTTGCGAGGAAGAGACTAACGACGTCGGATCCACCACACGCTAAATGTCGCGAGAATGAGTGAAAGAACGACGTAGGAGCGCTCACCTCGCTACCGCCCCCGAGGTGGACCGATAGCACTCGCGCACGAGCGCTTCGATACTCTCGTCGTCGAGACTCGCTCGACGGGCTGACTCCATCCACTTCTGTAGGTCATGACGCAGTTCACTAGGAGACTAGTGAACTGCGTCACTGGGGTGTGGCTACGTCAACGACTCACTGGGTCGCGACGTAGCGCTGCACGGACTCGACGTGCAAGAAACGAGGTCCGGCTTTGGCGCACGCGACGAAGGGGAAGGGTACGACGGTCGACTCTTTTTGACCGGGAGGGTAGACGCGTAGTCCGGCAGCCGTGATGGGCGCACAGACCGAGAGAGGAAAGTTTTCGGCGACGGTGATTTGCATGATGACCGTCGCGGTGTTTCGTGACGTCGAATTCTCGAAGCCTTGCGCGGTGCGCGCACTCGTGAGCGTCACGCGACTGCTCGGGTGTGCGGGATCGAAGGCCGCGGAGCTGCCGAGTTGAATGCCGACCTGCGTCACGGCCGACACACCGGGGTAGCCGTAGAGCGTGCAGGAGTGAGCTGAAAGGTTAGTGAGATTGAGGCTGTAGTAGGAACTTCCCGCGGCGCCGTTGCCGGACGTGTTGAGCCAGACATCGAGTTGGGATGTGGTACACGAAGGCGCAACCGCAGCGGACGAGGGAGTGGGTCGTGCAGCAACACTCCACACGAAAAGGCCCGCGACAAGGACTAATACACCCGCCGTGGCCGTTAACTTCGTGGTGAACCTTCCTTTAAGGAGAAAAGTGTGATGCTGCGTCACGCACCTCCCGTGCATTTCGCGAGGTGGTAAATGCGACGCTGCATTGGCTCTCTCGCTGCAGTAATCGTAGGTGCGTTATTGGCGCGGTTTCTCCGCTTTAGTCAGATGTCACGTAGTTGTAAAGAAATTGCGAACGCTTTGCGCGAACCATTCGGCGGACGAGTTTTTCGTTCGTGCGAACGTGATTCGATCAACGGCAACGATGCCGAACTTGGGTCGATAGCCGAGCGTCCACTCGAAGTTGTCGAGGAGCGACCACTGGAAGTAACCGCGAACGTCGTACCCCTCGTCGAGCAATTGGTGCAGCCCTCGTAACGCTTCGTCAAGATGGCGAATGCGTTGTGCGTCGTCAGCCGTGCCGATGCCGTTCTCCGTGACGATGAGCGGAAGTGTGCTCCAGTCGACGCGCGCTTGACGGTGTTCTCCACGCACTGGGGCCAAAAGAGATATCCCATATCGGTCACTTCGCCGTCGGGACTAGTCACCACGCGATCAGGGCCAAGAATGAGTTTCGTGTAGCACTGCACGCTGACGTAGTCATCGCCCTCGCGTGAGAGAAGATACTTGTCTTCCACCTCGGCGCGAAAACTTTCGAGTCGTTCTTCGTATCCCGGCAGAGCCCATAAGTCTGCTTGATCGTGGGGTGTAGGCGATAGCGATATGTGCGACAGCGTGCCACGGTGACCAACGGTTGGGTAAAGCGGAGCTCTTTTGAAATGTTTCTGAGTTAAGTCAAGCTCGCCTAGTACCAGCCGATTGGTAGACCGGTAGCGTTAACCCAAAACTATGCGGGCTACGAGGCGGGTCGGTCGGACGACAGGCAAATGAACTCGACTCAGGGAGTCTTTCGATGATTAGCGGATCTCAACTCGCCACGTTTCTTGTGGCGTCGCTGATCATCATCGTGGTGCCGGGGCCGAGTGTTCTGTTCACGTTGGCTCGCGGAGTCGCGTGGGGTCGTGCGGTCGCGGTGCTCACGGTGCTGGGCAACAGCCTTGGTACGCTGACGCTCTCGGTGATCGTGGCCGTCGGCCTCGGGCCTCTCCTCGAACATTCCAAGGCGCTCACNNTGGCTCGGTCTCGAGGCCCTGCGCCACCGTCACGAACACGCGCGCGCCATGACCGAACGCGAAGCACGGCGACCGAGCAACACTCACATTGTTCGACAAGGGTACGTCGTCGGCATCTTGAACCCCAAGTCGCTCGTGTTCTTCGCCGCCGTCTTCCCGCACTTCGTCAATCGTGCCCACGGCAACAACGTCACGCTGCAACTTTTACTCTTTGGGGGAATGTTCAGCGTCTTGGCTTTTTGCAGCGACTCGACGTGGGGCATTATCGCGGGAACAGCTCGCGAGTGGCTTTCCGGGTCGCCGACGCGGCTCGTGGTGTTGCGCAGTGTGGGCGCCTGCGTGATGATGACTCTCGGCGCCATCATTATCGTGAGTGCCCTGCTGTCGTGACCTCAACGAATACTGACAGTGTGATGAACGCACGTGTTCGCTGTCGCTATATCGCTTCCTACACTGCCTAGGGCGAAAGGGACTCAATGAGCATGCGTGGCGGTGGTGGTGGTGGTCGAATGGGGCTGCGTTCGCTGTCGCGTGATCGCAAGATCCTCGAGCACCAGATTAAAAAGGGCACGCTACCTCGTATTTTGAAGTTTGCCCGGCACTACCGCCCGGCCTTGATCTTCTTCCTCAGCGTCGTCGTACTCGACGCCATTATTTCCTCCGTCTCGCCGTTGTTGCTGCGCGAAATCATCGACGTCGGCATCAAAGACGGCCGTGCGCGTCTCGTCGTCGGACTCGCGATCGTGACGGCGGTCCTCGCCATTGGCGACGCCGGTCTACAGATGATCGAGCGAAGGATTTCCGCGATCATTGGCGAAGGTCTGATCTACGACCTTCGCGTTGAAGTCTTTCGCCATATCCAAGAGATGCCGATTGCCTTCTTCTCGCGAACTCAAACGGGGGCGTTAATTAGCCGGCTCAACAACGACGTCGTCGGGGCACAGCAGGCGTTCACCGATCTGTTTTCGAACGTCGTGGGCAACGTCATTCTTGTGGCCATCATTCTCGTCGTCATGTTTATCTTGAGTTGGCCGATCACGCTCGTCGCGCTCGTCCTCGTGCCGGTCTTTCTCGTTCCCGCACGAACGGTCGGCCGCCGTTTAGGGACGTTGTTCCAGCGCGGTATGGAGCTGAACGCCGAGATGAACATGGTCATGTCCGAACGCTTCAATGTGGCGGGCGCGATGCTGGTGAAGCTCTTCGGTCGCCCCAACGAGGAGAGCGAGAACTTCGACGACCGAGCCCGTCAGGTCCGCGACATTGGTATCCATCAGGCCACCTATCAGCGATTCTTTATCATCTCTCTTTCGTTGACGGCGTCCTTGGCGACGGCCTTCGCTTATGGATTTGGTGGAGTCGAAGCCGTGCATGGCGTGTTGCTGGTGGGAACCGTGGTCGCTCTCACTTCGTACCTCGCTCGCCTTTACGGTCCGCTGACGCAGCTGTCCAGCCTCAACATTGACTACATGTCGGCGATGGTTAGTTTCGAACGGCTTTTCGAGGTGCTCGATCTGGAGCCGATGATAAAAGAAAGTCCAAATCCAACGACGATTCCCCCAGGTCCGGCGGAGCTTCGCTTCAACCATGTCGAGTTTTCCTACCCCAGCGCTGAAGACGTCTCGCTCGCTTCGCTGGAAGCGGTCGCTCGTCTTGACGACACGCCACGCACGACGGTGCTTCATGATGTCAGCTTCGTGGTGAAGCCGGGAACGATGACCGCCCTCGTGGGACCGAGCGGCGCTGGCAAGACCACGATTTCAATGCTTGTCTCGCGTCTCTACGACGTCGACGGCGGATCGGTGACGATCAACGGCGTGGACCTTCGTAACGCTTCTACGGCCTCACTGAACGCAACGGTTGGTGTGGTCACTCAAGACGCTCATCTCTTTCACGACACCTTGCGCGCGAACCTTGTTTTCGCCAAGCCCGACGCGACCGACGACGAGATCGCGAAAGCTCTCGCCTCCGCCCAGATTTTCGATCTGGTCGCGTCGTTGCCCCTGGGTCTATCAACGGTCGTGGGGGAGCGGGGATATCGACTCTCTGGCGGTGAGAAGCAGCGCGTGGCTCTGGCGCGACTGTTGTTGAAGGCACCACACCTCGTTGTCCTCGATGAGGCGACAGCGCACCTCGACGCGGAGAGCGAAGCGGCAGTGCAGCGAGCTCTCGAGGAAACAATGAGTCAACGTACGTCACTCGTGATCGCGCACCGCCTCTCGACCATTCGAAACGCCAATCAGATACTCGTCGTCGACGGAGGGCGAATTGTCGAGCGTGGTACTCACAAGGAACTACACGCTCAATCTGGCCTCTACCGCGATCTCTACGAAACGCAGTTTCGCGGCCAGGAGGATTAGCCCATCGCGTGAGCGCCGCCGTCGACATGAATGATCGAGGCGGTCGTGGCGCGAAGCAGTGGTGAGAGCAACGCAACCGCGGTATCAGCGACGGCGCTGGCGTCGTGCACGTCCCACCCGAGAGGTGCGCGCTCGTCCCAGGTGTCTTCGAAGAGAGAGAATCCGGGAATAGATTTCGCGGCCATCGTGCGAAGCGGTCCAGCGGCTAGCATGTTCACGCGAATGTGGTCGGGTCCGACTTCGCGCGCTAGGTAGCGCCCGAGCGATTCCAGTCCGGCCTTCATCACGCCCATCCAGTCGTACATCGGATAGGCGCGCGAACTGTCGAAGTCGAGCGCTACCACGGACGCTCCGCCGTGGGCTTCGCTCTTTTGCAGCAGTGAACGAAAGGCACCTACCAGGGCGGCCAGAGAATAGGTCGAGGCGTGCATGGCAATCGACACGTCCTCGAAGGGGGCCGCGAACATTCCTGCGCCGAGGCAACTGGGCGGCGCATAGCCAATGGCGTGGACCAGTCCGTCGAGTCGACCGAAGCGCGAGGTCACCTCGTCGACGGCGACGGCAATCTGCTCGGGACTGGTGACGTCGAGTTCGATGATCTCGCCGACGTCGCCCAACTTCTTCGCAGTGCGCCGCGTGATCGACGTGCCGCGGCCAAAGCCCGACAGCGCGATGGTGGCCCCTTCTTCGAGCGCGCGCTTGGCGATGCCAAAGGCCAGTGAGTCGTCCGTCAAGACGCCGGTAACCAAGATACGGTGATCGCTCAGGAGTGCCATCTTGTTAGCGTACTTCTAGGTTTTGCGAACGAGGGGCAACGATGACGACAGTGGGAGTGCTCGGTGGCACTGGTCCGGCCGGACGAGGAGTGGCACTGCGACTCGCGAGCGCAGGCTTTGATGTCGTGCTCGGCTCACGAGACGAAACTCGCGCGGGTGTAACAGCGGCCACGCTTCTACCGCGTGGCGACGGCGTCATACGCGGCGGCACCAACGAGGTCGCCGCCGACTGCGACGTCGTCGTGGTCGCGACACCCTGGGACTCTGCGGTCGCGACCGTGAAAGCGCTGCGTGATGCGTTACGAGGAAAGGTCGTCATTTCGATGGTGAACGCCCTTGTTCGCGAGGGCAAAGAGCTTGTGCCGCTTTATCCTTCGCGCGGATCAATGGCGGCGCAGTTAGCGTTCGCATTACCCGAGAGCAGCGTCGTGGGCGCCTTTCACCATCTGCCGGCGAGCGAAATGGAAGACCTCGATAGTGGTCTCGACGCCGACGTGGTGGTCTTCTCCGATAGCGCCGCGGGACGAACGCTGGTCGTCGAGATGGTGAACGCGATGCCCGGGCTGCGGGCCGTCGAAGCGGGCTCGATGTCACTCGCGAGCGCCGTCGAGGCGTTCACCGCCGTCTGCATTTCGATCAACATCCGCCACAAGGCTCACAGTTACGTGAAACTCGCCGGACTATCTGACTAATGCAGCTCTACGACAGTGCGCGCCAGGGCGTGTTCCCCCTCGACGTTGGTCCCATCGCGAACTTGTACAGCTGCGGGATAACGCCTTACGACTCCGCGCACCTCGGTCACGCCTTCGTCTACCTCGCCTTCGACGTGCTGAGTCGGCGCCTCATCGACTCCGGGCACGAGGCGCGCCTTGTGCGCAACGTCACCGACGTCGACGATGACATCTTGCGTAAAGCTCGCGAGCTCGGCGTCAACTACCTTGACCTCGCCGCTCAAGGGATGGTCACGTTCGAACGTGACATGAAACTCATCAATCTGTTGCCCGTCTACTCAGAGCCGCGCGCGACCAGCGCGATTCCCGAAATTCTGACTCTGATTGGCGAGACCTTCGACCGGGGAGTTGCCTACGAGGTCGAGGGCAACGTCTACTTCGAGGTGTCGAAGTTCCCTCGGTTTGGTCAAGTTAGTCACAAGGGTCGTGACGCCATGCTCGCGCTCGCCGCGGAACACGGCGGACGACCCGACGATCCGCGTAAGCGCGATCCTCTCGACTTCGTGCTGTGGCAGCCGTCGCTCGAGGACGAGCCGGCCTGGGAGTCGCGCTGGGGACCTGGTCGACCCGGCTGGCACATCGAATGTTCGGCTCTGGCGCTACGAGAACTCGGAGTCACACTTGACGTACACGGCGGGGGGCGCGACCTCGCGTTTCCTCACCATGAGTGCGAAGCGGCCCAGAGCGAGACCGTGACGGGTAAACCCTTCGTTAAGCACTGGATGCACGTCGGGCTCGTCGCCCTCGACGGCACGAAGATGAGCAAGTCCCTCGGCAACCTTGTCTTCGTTCACGAGCTCGCGAGTCGATCCGAACCGGCCGCCGTGCGGCTTTCCTTGCTTGATCAGTCCTACCGAGATGATTGGGAGTGGCGTGACGAGTTGTTGTCGCACGCCCAGTCACGCCTCGCGACCTGGCGATCGACGCTGACCGGTCGCACGTCAAACGTGCTCTACGATGTGCGCGCGGCACTCGACGACGACCTCAATACACCTGCCGCACTTCGCGCGATTGACGCGGCCGCGCACGCGGGTTCCAACGTCGCCTCGGCCGCCGCACTGCTCGGCGTTACGCTGTAAACGGCGAAAGGTAACGATGTCTGAGATCAAAGTCGAGCTTCCCGACGGCAGTCCGCGAACCCTTGAAGTGGACTCGACGGCGCTCGACCTGGCCCGTTCGATTGGCCCACGACTCGCGAAGGACGCGATCGCCGCCAAGGTCAACGGGACGCTCACCGACCTCAGCGCCCCGCTCTCGAACGGCGACCAAGTCTCGATCGTGACTCCCGCGAGCGACGACGGGCGAGAGGTTCTGCGACACTCAAGCGCACACGTTCTGGCCCAGGCCGTGACGAGACTTTGGCCCGGTGCGCACTACGCGATTGGTCCGGCCATCCGCGACGGCTTCTATTACGACTTCGAGCTCCCTGGTGGCGCCCACTTTAGTGACGACGACCTCGCGCGCGTGGAGGCAGAAATGCGCGCCATCATCGCGGAGGATCAACCCTTTACGCGCCGGATCTATTCCATCGAGGAAGGATTGGAACTGTTCCGCGACCAGCCCTTCAAGGTCGAGATTATTGAGGCGGTAGCCCGCGGGAACGAAGAGGATCTGTCCGAAACGGGTGGCGACTCCGTCGTGTCGACCTACTCGAACACTCCTTCGTTTGTCGACCTCTGCCGCGGACCCCACGTGCCAACAACCGCTCGGCTGGGCCATTTCCAGTTGACGCGAGTCGCCGGGGCCTACTGGCGCGGCCTCGAGACGAATCCTCAACTGCAGCGCATTTACGGAACGGCCTGGGAGTCGAAGGACGCACTGGCCGGCCATCTCCATCAACTCGAAGAGGCCGAGCAGCGAGATCACCGAAAGCTCGGCGCCGAACTCGACCTCTTTTCCTTCCCGAGTGAGATCGGTCCCGGGCTCGCGGTCTTTCACCCCCGCGGTGGCATCATCCGTCGCGTGATGGAGGAGTATTCGCGTCAACGTCACGAAGTGTCGGGTTACGAATTCGTCTACTCCCCACACATCACCAAGGCCGATCTCTTCGAGACCTCCGGTCACCTCACCTGGTTCGCGGAGGGAATGTACCCGCCGATGATTCTGGACGAGGGCCAGCATTACTACTTGAAGCCCATGAACTGTCCGTTTCACATGACGATCTTCAAAGCGCGCCAACGCAGCTATCGCGAGTTGCCGCTGCGCATGTTCGAGTTCGGCTCGGTGTACCGCTACGAGAAGTCGGGCGTCGTGCACGGACTCACGCGCGTGCGCGGCATGACCCAAGACGACGCGCACATCTTCTGCACGCGCGAACAGATGGGCGTAGAACTGACGCGGACGCTCAACTTTGTCCTCGACCTCTTGCGTGACTTTGGTCTCAACGACTTTTATCTTGAACTCTCAACGAGACCGCCTGGCAAAGCGGTCGGCACGGACGAAGAGTGGGCCGAAGCCGAGGCCGCACTCGCGACCGTGTGCCAAGACGCGGGTATCGAGTTCGTGATGGATCCCGGCGGTGGCGCCTTTTACGGACCGAAGATTTCTGTCCAGGCGAAAGACGCCATTGGACGGACCCACCAGATGTCCACCATTCAATTAGACTTTCAAACCCCAAACAACTTCGACGCGACCTACGTCGCTCCGGACAACACCCGTCAGCGCCCGATCATGATCCACCGCGCCCTCTTTGGTTCGGTCGAGCGCTTCATGGCGATCTTGATTGAGCACTATGCCGGCAACCTTCCGACCTGGCTGTGTCCGGAGCAGGTGCGCGTTCTCGGCGTTCGCAACGACCACGACGACTACGCCTACGAAGTCGCGGCGTTGCTGCGCGAGCGCGGACTGAGAACTCACGTCGAGGACGCCACCGAGCCCCTCGGGTCACGCATTCGAAAGGCCAAGCTCGAAAAGATTCCCTACGTGGTCGTCGTGGGAGACGAGGATGTCGCCGCAGGGACCCTCGGCATCAACGCTCGAGGCACGAACGATCCCGAGCGCGGCGTGACGGTCGGTGAGTTTGCCAATCGTCTCGTCGATGAAGTCGCGCGTCACGCGTCGCCCGAGGCGCCGTAGTGGCTCTCGAACGCTTCTCCGCGGCGTGGCGCGAGAGTTATGTCTCAGGAGCGTTCGCGGGTGAGCACGATCGCGACGACTCCGAGTGCGTGTTTTGCCAACTTGGCACCGAACCCGTTGACGAGTCAACCGGTGTCTTGTTGCGCAGTGAGTACGCGTATCTCGTCTTGAATGCGTTTCCCTACGGCTCGGGACACCTGTTGGTCGTGCCGTATCGCCACGTGGCGTCGTTCGACGAATTGAGCGACGAGGAGTACGCCGACTACACGGGCGTGCTGCGACGTGCGGTCAATGCGCTCACCGCGACCTACCATCCCGGCGGCATGAACGTCGGCATGAATCTGGGCTCGGCAGCGGGAGCGGGAATACCGCGTCACCTGCACGCCCACGCATTGCCGCGCTGGAACGGCGACACGAACTTTATGACGACGATCGGCGAAACGAGAGTGCTGTCGGAGTCGCTGGCTTCCACTTGGCACAAGGTCCAGGATCACCTTTGAACCGGGGTTTACCGGGCGGTACCGGTAGACTCACGCCATGAGCCAAGAGGGTCGATGTTCGACGGCAAATTTCGCCAGTCGGTAGACGCGAGTACGGCGCCCGTGGGGCGCTGGCTCGTACGAATTGGCTTTTCCGCCGACGTACTCACTGGATCGGGCCTCGTCTTCGCGTGCGCCACGGCGTGGGCCATCGCGGTCGGTTATCACCTATTGGCCGTCGTCTTGCTGACTCTTACTGGTGCGCACGACATGCTCGACGGGGCCGTAGCCAAAGCTTCGCACCGTGCGAGCCAGCGCGGAAGTTTCTTTGATTCGGTGACGGACCGCGTGGCGGATGCGGTGATTATGGGCGGTGTTGCGTACTACCTCACCACCCACCATCATGGTCAATTGGTCTTGTTGCCGTTCGGTATTTTGACGACGACGTTCCTGATCTCCTATCAGCGTTCCAAGGCGGAAAGTCTGGGTCTCGCGGCCAAAGGCGGTTTGATGGAACGCGCCGAGCGCATGATTTTGCTGGGGGTGGGCCTTCTCGCCACTGCCATATTTATTCCGGTCTTATGGATCATGCTCGGCCTCACGGCCATGACGGCGGGTGGTCGTTTTTGGCGAGTCTGGCAAGTGGCGGCCCGACCGGCGCCCTCGACTACGTCCACCCTGCGCGCTCGCCAGCACAGTCGGCGTCTTCGCCGCGGACTTAGTCGCGTCTCGCGCCACTAGACGTGGCTAGCGCGGCGCGCGTTGCGGCCTACAAGGCACTCGGTGCGTGCATGGAGGCGTTGCCCGAGCGCGTGGACGTCGCCATCGCTGAGACCATTGCCCAGACGATGGGACGTCGTCATCCGTCAGCACGCGCTAACTTGAGCGACAATCTGCGCCACGTGTTGACGACACCCGATGTGGCCGTCGCCGATGCTCTCCTGGAGGAGTTCATCGACCGAGGCTTTCGCGGCTACGGGCACTACTGGGCCGAAGGCGCGAAACTACCGGCTCTGAAGAAGTCGACAGTCACGCAGCGATTCGCCATCGCCGAGGGTCTCGAGCATCTGGAGGCGGCAAAGGCGCGCGGACAGGGGATCGTCATTGCCTTGCCACATATCGGCTCGTGGGAGTGGGGCGGATCGTTCCTCGATTCAATCGGTCTCACGATGACGGCCGTTGCCGAGGAGCTCGATCCGCCTGAGCTCTTCACGTGGTTCAAAGAGAAACGCGAGTCGATCGGCATTCGCATCGAACCGCTCAACGAACACGCCGGTACGGTGTTGTTATCGACGTTGCGTAGTGGCGGCGTGGTCGGACTCCTCTGCGACCGCGATCTTCAAGAAAATGGAGTTGAAGTCGATTTCTTCTCCGAGCGCGTCACCATGCCGGCCGGACCGGCCACATTGGCGTTGCGGACTGGGGCGACGCTCGTCGCCGCGGCCTGTTACGCGGGACCCGGTCGTGACCACTTCGCGGTCGTGACGCCGCCCATCGACGCCACGCGAAGCGCGCGCCTACGCGAGGACGTTCTACGAGTCACTCAAAACGTCACACACGAACTTGAGAATCTGATTCGCCGCGCGCCCGAACAGTGGCACGTCCTTCAACCTCGCTTCGCCTCGTGAGCCATCGCCGCATTGTTCTGGTGTCGTCCTACGCGCTAAGCGTGTTCGGTGGCGTGCAAGAGCAAGTACTCGCGATGAGTCGCGTTCTGAGCGCGCGCGGTCACGATGTTCTCGTCGTCGCACCCGACGTCCACGATGAGACGAGGTACGACACTCCCGCGAAAGTCGTGCGCCTCGGGCTTCGCCTGTCGATGCCGGCGAACGGTTCGCGCGCCCCGTTGACCTTGTCGCCAATGGCGTCTCGACGCGCGCGCGAGGTCATTTCGACTTTTCAGCCCGACATCGTGCACCTTCACGAACCGTTTGCCCCGCTTCTTGGATGGTTGAGCCTCTGGGCGCACGAGTTTCCGACGCTCGGCACGTTTCATCGCAGTGGGGAAGGGCCGGCGCTCACGTACGGGGCGCCGGTCATCCGCGCTCTGGCTCGACGTCTTGACGTCAGTGTTGCCGTCAGCCCCGCCGCGGCGGCGACAATGGCTCGAGCGACGGGCGTCACCAGTGATGTTCTCTTCAACGGTTTTGAAGTCGAACGATTCGTAGCGTCAGCGCGCGAGCGATCTGTCGAGGTTGTTTTGTTTTACGTTGGTCGGCTCGAAGATCGCAAAGGTGTCGCGACCCTCATCGAGGCAACGCGCGAACACAACGCTCGACCGTCCAAGCCGTGGCGACTCGTCATCGCGGGCGACGGACCTGACCGAGCCCGCCTCGAGGCCCTCGCTGCGCATGATCCGCGGGTCGTCTTTCTCGGGCGTGTCTCGGACGCGCAGAAGCGTTCCTGGCTTCGTCGCGTTCGCGCCCTTGTGGCGCCGTCAACGCACGGCGAGAGTTTCGGTCTCGTTCTGCTCGAAGGTATGGCCAGCGAAACCTTGGTGGTCGCGAGCGACATCAATGGTTATCGAGAGGCGGCCGACGGTCACGCGACTCTCTTTCACCCCGGTGACGCACGCGCACTCGAAGTGGCAATCGAAACGGCACTGCGCGACGAGAGTGAAGAACGTACCGCCGCGGCACGCGCGTACGCCGAGAATTGGTCGATGTCGAAGTTGATCGACGAGTACGAGCCGCGCTACGAACTAGCGCGTCAGCGTTTTGGACACCCAGTAGCCTAAGGAGGTGGCCACCAAGCAACGATCGCGCTCTCGGCGCTCACACGAATCGCGCGATCGCGGACCGCGCTACGTGGCCCCGGTGCTCGATCCGAGCTGGAACAATCCCTATGCGCCATCGGCAAGTGAACGCCACGATCACCATCGGGCGCTCCGGGCGTTCGCTGTTCGCCGCCGTTTGCCTCAGACGGTTGTCGTCGTCGTTGTCGTCCTCGCACTGATTGTTGGCGTCGTCGCGGTGCCGTGGCTGCCCGCCGTAGGTCTCGCCGTCGCCCTTCTTTACGCCTGGGATCTACGTCGCGCTCTGGCGACGTATCACCAACGCGGTCATACTCTCGGCGCGGCGATGCTCGCAGCCCTTGCGCCCGGCGGCGATGCGACCGAGCGCCTGCGTCTCGTGACCGTGCTCGATCGACTCGCGGCGACGTTCGGCGTCGACCACGTGTCCGCGTTCATTGTGAGCGACCACGGGTACAACGCGGCTCTCGTACCCGACGGCGCCAAGTATTCGCTCTTCGTGACCTCGGCGCTGATGCAGGACTTCGAGCTGATTGAGCTCGAAGGAGTCGTCGCCCACTGTCTCGCCCGCCAGCGCCTCGGACTCTTGGAGCGAGAGAGTGTCGCCGCCGTCTCCACGATCAGTGACGACGCTCGTCAGGATCTGGCCGGCCGCGGACAGGCGTATCGCGCGGACGAAGTCGCCGCGGCGAGTATTCGCTATCCGCTCGGTTTGGCGGGAGCGTTGCGCAAGTGCGCGCGCCAGCAACTGGCCCCCGACTCGTTTTTCGCGTCACCCACCTACGCCCAGTGGCGGTGGGTTTTCTTTGATCCGTGGAGCGACCGACGAGTGAGCGACCTCGGCGACCTCGACGACGCCGAGTTACGGGCCCGCGCACTCGAAGAGTGGTAGTGAAGCGCCATTAGGCTGGTTGCATGAGTTCTTCGATAAGTTCATCCACGACCGGCACCGCTCTCGTCAAGCGGGGTTTCGCTGACATGTTGCGCGGCGGCGTCATTATGGACGTGGTCAATCAGGAACAGGCGAAGATCGCCGAAGACGCTGGGGCGGTAGCCGTCATGGCCCTGGAGCGCGTGCCGGCCGACATTCGTCGCGATGGCGGGGTTGCTCGCATGAGCGACCCGCTGATGATTCAAGAGATTCAAGCGTCCGTCACGATCCCGGTGATGGCCAAGGCCCGCATTGGTCACTTCGCTGAAGCACAGATTCTCCAAGCTCTCGACGTTGACTACATCGACGAGTCAGAAGTTCTTACTCCCGCCGACGAAGAGAATCACATTGACAAGTGGGCCTTTACCGTGCCCTTCGTCTGTGGGGCCACGAACCTCGGTGAGGCGTTGCGGCGAATCGGCGAAGGCGCGTGCTTGATTCGCTCAAAGGGCGAAGCCGGTACGGGCAACGTCGTTGAAGCGGTGCGACACCTGCGTACGATCAACGCGCAGATGCGACGCGTGCACAGCGCCGACGCCAGCGAACTGTACTCACTGGCGAAAGATCTTCAGGCTCCACTCGCCCTCGTACGCGAGGTGGCGGAGTTAGGCAAACTGCCGGTGCCCCTGTTCTGCGCCGGTGGAATCTCGACGCCGGCGGACGCGTCGCTCGTGCTGCAACTCGGGGCCGAAGCGGTGTTCGTGGGTTCGGGAATTTTCAAGAGTGACGAACCGGTGCGCATGGCCCAGGCCATCGTCGAAGCCGCGACGCACTTCGAAGACGCCAGCGTGGTCGCGAAGGTGTCGACCGGTCTCGGCGCCGCGATGAAGGGCTGGGAGACCGCCTCGCTCGAGCAGCGTTTGGCCGAACGCGGTTGGTAATGAAGCGCATAGGCGTGCTGTCGCTCCAGGGCGACGTCAGCGAGCACGTGGCGATGTTGAACACACTCGGCTGCGAGGTCGTGAAAGTTCGTACGCTCGAACAGCTCGACAGCGTCGATGCACTGATTCTTCCCGGGGGAGAGTCGACCACGATTGCTCACCTGCTCGTTACTTCGGGACTCAGCGACGCGCTTGCGGTGAAACTCAAAGAAGAGATGCCGGTGCTCGGCACGTGCGCCGGTCTGATTCTCCTCAGTAGCGAGATCCTCGACGGACGTAGTGACCAGTGGAGCTACGGAGCATTGTCCGTCTCGGTGCGACGTAATGGATATGGACGCCAGATCGCGAGTTTCGAATCCGAGCTCGACGTACAAGGTGTCGGGCGTGTGCCGGGAATCTTTATTCGCGCTCCACGCATCGAGCGAGTCAGCGAGGAAGTTGAAGTCCTCGCCACACTCGACCACGGCGACGGGGCGGGCGAACACCCGGTCTTTGTTCGACAGGGCCACGTCTGGGGACTCTCGTTCCATCCTGAGCTCTCGAGCGACACTCGCGTGCACGAGCTCTTTCTCAACTCGCTGTAATTTTCGATACGATAGCCAAGCCCTTCGGGGCGGGAGGAACCATGTCCGGCCATTCCAAATGGGCAACGACCAAACACCGCAAGGGCGCGAAAGACTCCGCTCGAGCCAAGGTCTTCGCCAAGTTAATTCGTCAAGTCGAAGTCGCGGCGCGCGAAGGTGGCGGGGACGCCAATACCAACGCCCAACTGCGCACCATGTTCCAAAAGGCCCGCGAAGCCTCGGTGCCTATCGACACGATTGAGCGCGCCATTAAGCGCGGCACCGGTGAGCTCGAAGGCGTTCGTTACGAACCCATCAGTTACGAAGGCTACGGCCCGAGCGGCGTCGCCGTGATTGTCGAGACCTTGACCGACAACCGCAACCGAACGAGCGCAGAGGTCAAGCATCTCTTTGGGAAAAATGGGGGAGCGATCGCCGAACCCGGCGCCGTCTCGTGGCAGTTCGATCGCAAGGGCATCGTTGAAGTCGAAGGACCCGTCGATGAAGACCAGCTTCTCGAGTGGATCATGGAAGCCGGCGCGGAGAACTACGAAGCGAACGGGAAGAACTACACGGTAACGACCGAACCCCACGACGTGGGCTCGGTTCGTGACGCCCTGGAAAAACAGGGGTTGAAGGTGCTGAGCGCCGATCTCACCCTCGTCGCGCAGAACACCATTCCCGTCACGGACGAGACCGAAGTGAAGAAGATTCTTCGTTTGATGGACGCCATTGACGATCACGACGATGTGCAAAACGTCTACGCCAACTTCGATATTGGTGACGATCTCTTGGCCGCCTACGACGGCTAATTCCTCGAATTCGCCCGTCGGGGCAGTAGCATCGAACGTATGTTCGTACTCGGTATCGACCCTGGGCTGACCCGATGCGGGTTCGGACTGATCGAAGGGTCTTTCGACGGAGTCGAATCTTTCCGTGCGGCTAGGGCTGGCACCATAGAAACTGACCCGGCCGCACCCGTGGAACAACGACTTCGCGAACTCCACGTCGAACTCGACGCTCTGCTCACGGAGACCACGCCCGAAGCCGTGGTCGTGGAACGCATCTTCTATCAGCGCAACGTGAAGACGGCGATTCCCGTCGCTCAAGCGAGCGGCGTGGCGATCGGGCTCGCGGGGATTGACGGTGTGGTCGTGCGCCAGTTCACGTCCCAAGAGGTGAAGTTGGCCGTGACGGGTTACGGCGCCGCGAGTAAGAGTCAGGTCCAGGGCATGGTCGCACGACTCTGTGGCCTATCTGAAGTGCCGCGCCCGGCGGACGCCGCCGACGCGTTGGCTCTCGCGATTGCGTACTTCATGATTGTTCGCACCGAACGACGATTCGCTCTCGGGAGTCTCTCGTGATCGGTTGGCTCGCTGGTCGCGTCGTGCACCAGCTGCGAAATGGTGCCGTGTTGATTGATGTGCAAGGCGTCGGCTACGAAGTTCACGTTGCGTCCAGCGACGCCCCACCCTTTGATGAGTTGCTTGAACTCTTTATCTATACAGTTGTCCGCGAGGACGCCATACAACTGTTCGGATTTAACACCGCCGACGACCGTGAGTTTTTCGAGCTTTTGCTGGCGACGCCGGGTGTCGGACCATCCACCGCCCTCGGGGCTCTTCGCACGATGAGCGTCGCGGAACTCGCCTACGCCATCGAGAGCGACGACGCCAAAAAAGTTGCGACGATCTCGGGCATTGGACCAAAGACCGCCAGCCGTATTGTCCTTGAACTAAAGGGCAAGGTCCTCGGTGACGTTGCGTTCGTTCCCAACGAACCCGTCGACCACGTGGACGCGGCAATCGACGATGCATTGCACGCGCTGGGCTACACCAGTCACGAAGTGCGCACGGCACTGCGTGACGTGACGCTGCCCGCCGACGAATCCGAAGCACTGCGCACGGCGTTGCAGCTGTTGAGGCGCCCGTGAAGCACGAACTCGACCTCGATCAGTTGAGTGACCACGTGGTCGCCGCCGACGCCAACGACCACGAACGGCGTACGGAGGCGTCTCTTCGTCCGCAGACTCTCGAAGACTTTGTGGGCCAACGTGATCTCGTCGGACATTTGCGCATCGTGCTTGGTTCCGCGCGCGCCCGCAACCAATGCGCTGACCACCTCTTGTTCGCCGGACCACCAGGTCTCGGTAAGACCTCGCTCGCGAGCATCGTGGCGAGCGAGATGGGAGCCGGTTTTCGCGTGACCTCGGGCCCCGTTCTTTCAAGACCGGGGGACCTCGCCGCACTATTAACCGACCTGCACGACGGTGACGTCCTATTCATCGATGAGTTGCACCGCCTCTCGCGCACCGTCGAAGAAGTTCTCTACCCCGCAATGGAGGACCTACGTCTCGACGTCATGATCGGTCGAGGGCCGTCGGCGAGGTCGATCCGTTTAGATCTGCCGAACTTCACCTTGGTCGGTGCGACCACGCGAACGGGGCTTGTCGCCGCGCCTCTGCGGGACCGATTCGGTTTCATTGGGCAACTCGATCTCTACGAAGTCGAGGAACTCACCGAAATCGCGTCGCGATCCGCAAAACTCCTGGACGTCGCCTTGGCCCCCGATGCGGCTACGCTGATTGCTTCTCGGAGTCGCGGTACGCCACGTATCGCGAATCGATTGCTCCGACGAGTTCGGGACTTCGCTTCGGTACGCGGTCACAGCGACGTAACCGAAGACGTGGCGCGTGATGCACTCACGCTGTTCGGTGTGGACGAATTCGGCCTTGACAAGATCGACCGACGGATTCTGACGTTGCTCTGCGACCAATTTGCGTCCCAGCCGGTCGGACTGACGACATTGGCCCACGCGTGTGGGGAAGAGCCTTTGACGATCGAGGACGCGTACGAGCCATACTTACTCCGTTCAGGGCTCATGATTCGCACTCCGCGAGGTCGAGTCGCCACGGAGCGCGCCTACGAGCACCTGGGACTTCAACAGCGCCACGACGGCCTGTTCTAAAGAGATTCGTCCCAGCGAGTAAGGTTTCCCTGTCCGTTAACGAAGGAAATCTCTATGTTGTTCGCCGCGCTGCTCGCCGCAAAATCTTCTGGCATATCGCCGTTCATTCTCATCTACCTGGTTTTCATTGCGGGCCTCTATTACTTCTTCATTCGGCCCCGTAACAAGCGGATGAAGGCTCAGCGCACGGAGTCGCGCAAGGTCGAAGTGGGCGAGCGCGCTCAAACGATCGGCGGATTCGTGGGCATGGTCGTCAAGAGCGAGCCCGATCTCATTACGTTGCGTACCGACGCGGGTGTTGAACTGGAATTCATACCTTCCGCGATTGCCAGACGCTACAACCCTGTTGTGGATATACCTGAGTCCACGAACGACGACCACCCGACGGAAGGTGACGCTAAGTAATGCCGCCACAGGTTGGTTCACGGCGATCCCTGGTCGTCAGCCTCGTTCTCACCATTGCGATTGCCTTCGGGTCACTGGCTGCGACTTTGTCGCTCGGCTGGGGGCCAAAATTGGGCCTCGACCTCGCCGGAGGGTTGTCGGTTGTTTACAAGCCGGCGACCAAAGCCACGACGGCCGATATGCAAGAAGTCGTGACGATCCTGAGCAACCGCGTGAACGGACTAGGTGTGTCCGGGGCGACGGTCAACCTGCAAGGTAAAGACGTCAACGTCAGCGTGCCCGGTGTCACCCACGCCCGTCAAGTATTAGCGGCGGTCGGACAGACCGCTCAGTTGCTCTTTCGTCCGGTTCTCTGTGAGGCTGAAGTGGCCACAAAAAGCACGAAACTGAAGACTTATGCGCCCGGCAAGTTGCCGACGTGTGGTTCGAACTATCTGATGACCGCCGCGAACCTCGCCGTCAATACGTCGACCGGCGAACCGACCAACAGCATCCCGCCGGATCCCACCTTTACCGATATCAAGTCGACGCCGCCCGCGCAGGACCTCAAGGGAAATGAGGTTCTCCTGCCCGTTCTCGGCGAGAGTGACCTGCGTTACGTGCTTGGAAAATCGCAGTTGACCGGACGCGCCGTCAAGAAGGCGATCGCCCAGCAAGACCAAGCGGGCGCCTGGGTTGTCAACTACACGTTGACCGGAACGGGTAGCCCAGAGTGGGACAAAGTTGCCGACGAGAACTTCCATCAGCTTCTCGCTATCGAACTCGACGGCGTCGTGCAGTCGGCACCCATCATCCAGCCCAGTCAGGCGAGCTTCACGAGTTTCGACGGTTCGGGCGAGATCTCCGGATCCTTCACCGAGGGCTCGGCGAAAAACCTCGCCCTGGCCATGAACTTTGGTGCGCTCCCCGTTCGCCTTGTGCCCCTCACCACGACAACCGTGTCTCCGACCCTCGGTCACTCCGCGTTAATTGCGGGTCTCGGGGCTGGTCTGGCCGGTCTCGCGTTGGTGCTGCTCTACACGATCCTGTATTACCGCGCCCTCGGTCTCGTCATCGTGCTTGGTTTGTCGGTAACGGCCTCGCTCTTATGGGCAATCATCTCGGCGCTCGGCCATACGGCCCTGGCACCCAGTTTTGACTTGGCTGGTGTTACCGGATTGATTGTGTCCATTGGTATCACTGTCGACAGTTACATCGTGTACTTCGAACGACTGAAGGACGAGGCCCGCGCCGGACGGTCAATCCGTTCCTCGGTGGACCGAGGCTTTCGCTCGGCGTGGCGCACCGTTCTCGCCGCGGACACCGTGAGTCTGCTCGCCGCCGTGTTGCTTTACATCATTGCGGTCGGTGACGTCAAGGGCTTCGCGTTCTTCCTCGGTCTTTCAACGTTGATGGATGTCATCATCACGTGGTACTTCACGCGTCCTTTGGTGATCTTGCTCGGTCGGCGCTCGTCGTCGGGCAATTCTGCGTTGTCCATGGCGGCCGGCCTTCACGCGGGAGTTCAGAGTGAGTAACACCGACACCTTCGCTCCGGCCGAGGAACACCACTACGGTCCGATTGGCCGTCTCTATCACGGCCTCACCAAGGTTGATTTTGTTGGTCGACGCAAAATCTGGTTCAGCGTGTCCCTCGCCATCATCGTGATCGGTCTCGGATCACTGGGGATTCGTGGCTTCAACCTTGGCATCGACTTCAAGGGCGGTAGCTCCTGGGAAGTCCAAGCTCCAAATACGACGATTGCGAAGATGACGACGGCCGTAAAGAACGCAGGTCTGCCCGATCCCAGCGTCGAAAAACTCGGCTCGAAGACGTATCAGATCACGGCCGACATCAACTCGCTCAACTCGACTCAGCAGTTGAATCTCACCAACAAAGTCGTCAACGTGATGGCCAAGGCGGCGGGAACGTCGCCTGATCAAGTCTCCACGAGCAGTGTCGGACCAACCTGGGGCGGTCAGATCACGGACAAGGCTCTCGAGGCGTTGATCATCTTCTTCATCGCGGTCGTCGCGTACATCAGTATTCGATTCGAGCCAAAGATGGCCGTCGCCGCCTTCGTCGCAATGATTCACGACCTGTTGGTGACGGTTGGCGTGTACTCGCTCTTCGGGTTGCAGATCACCCCCGACACGGTCATCGCTATTTTGACGATCCTCGGCTATTCCCTCTACGACACAGTCGTAGTGTTCGACCGAGTGCGAGATAACACGAACGGCGTCCTAAAGGGCGGCGACCTGACCTACAGCGAGATGGTCAACCTCTCGATGAACCAGACCCTCGCGCGTTCGATCAACACCTCGCTCGTCGCAATTATGCCGGTGTTAGCGGTCCTGTTGATTGGCGCCGACTTACTCGGTGCGACGACCCTGCAGAGCTACGGTCTGGCCCTCTTCGTCGGACTCATGAGCGGTGCCTATTCGTCGATCTTCATCGCGAGCCCGCTGCTCGCGTGGATGAAAGAACGCGAACCGCGCTACCACGACCTCGCGGCACGGGTCACAGTACGTGGCGATCGTCGCGTGTTGACGGCCACCAGCGCGGCCGTTGCCGGCGCGCAGATGACCTCCACCAGTGTTCGACCGCTGCGCACGAGCGCGGTCACGGGCACCATTCAGGCGCGCGCGCGTAAGCAGAAGCGGCGCTAAGGCGCCGAGTCAGAAAGGTGCCCCACGCTTAGAGTTGCCCTTCTCCTTTGAAGTGGCTGCATAAGTCTTTGCACCGGCGGTCACAATCGTTCAATTTGGGAGTTACATGAGGGCGCGTGAGCCGCACTGAACGTCGCAATTGTGCGTAATGGACCCTTGCGTGGGGGTTCGAGTCGGCGACCCGACCTACACAATCCGACTGGCGGTTGGAGCGGTGGGGACTTAAGTAGTAGCGGAGCGTCGTCACAAGCCGATCTTGACGCAGCTGCTCGGACCGATGAATCTGACGCGGGATGAAGGAAGCACTGCCAGAAACCCACTAGTACCGGCATGCAAGTAAAGGATGCCATGCGAAAGGCTGTAACTGTAAAACTGCGGATTGTATGACCACGACTGTAAATAGGGACCGCCCAATCCGCTGCTGACGAGGACTGACTCTGTCGGGTTCAGGCCGGGATTCTCAGCCTTGAATGCTGCGATGGCGGTTGAAATAGTTGCACCATCAGCCACGCAGGCCCGATACGCCTTCGCTATCGGAGAAGGCGTCGTCGTTGCTGATGGCGGCTGCGACTTATGCGCAAACGCATAGTGATTAACCAACAAGGCGCTGGCGGCGATGACCACCATCGCAAACAAAATGACCAACATGTCACGGCCCTTCACGTCGTGATGGTACTTCGTTGATCCCCAACTGTGCCTGCTGAGCCGCTGGAGTCTTGAAGCGTTCTCTGCGGCGTAGAGATAGCATGCCCACACTGTGAGCGGTCAAGCCAATGGACAGGTTCTTGCCTACTGCTCGCAATGTGAGATCCCGTTCCCATTCGCCAGAGCACACGATGGTTCATTTGCAATCGGCTTGCCTGGCCAGGATCTTTACATCGGTTCGATGACCTTTGGTTCGGATGGATTTCAGATTGAAGGAAGCACCGCGACGTGTCCTCGTTGCAGAAATATGGCTTCAATTCCTGACGGGAGTTACAAATTTCTCCGGGACAATATACGACTCATACGTGGTCTCACACGAGAGGATGCGTCGACAACTGCCGAGGTACTTCGGCAAATTCGGTCTGGAGTAGATGCGAGCAACGAATTGCTGGAGACACTTCCTGAGCAAACTCGTGAACTTATTGCCAAAGCTCGGAAAAGCGACAATTTTAAATTCATAATTTCCATACTTTTGGCGCTTCTCATTTACTTCGCAAGCACGAGGGGCGATGGACAATCGACGAATGACGTCCAGCATCTCACGAACGATGTGGAGCAACTATCTAAACAATTGCAGGCATCAAATGAATACGAGCAATGCCTCATAGACCAGCTCGGGCCTACGATCCGGGATATGAGTTCGTCCTCGGAGTCTGAGAAGGAGCGTCCACAGCGACCTGTTCGGAAGCAAGATCCCTGTTGGTGTGGCAGCGAAAGAAAATTTCATAAGTGCCATGGACGAAAGCAGTAAAGGAGCAGGGTGCGTTCTCGTGTGTATCACAGCACCTGCAAACTGCATGGGTGCTGTTTGCCAGTTCATACGTGCGCGAGATCGTAAGAGTCGTAGTGTTCTTGTCATGCTCGTCCTGCTTTGGTTAGTGGCGTTGGCGTTCTGGACGTTTCACGTGTGGAACTCACGGTCGATTGCGTTAGCCGAACTTGACTTACGACTGTTGGTTCAACCGTTTTCTGGCTAACAATCAGGGGATCCGCTGAGTATGCAATTCAGGTCATTTCCAAGTTGCGCCGCATTTGCGGCAGTCACAGCGGCTTGATCGTTTGTTTGTATAAACGCCTCCGCTTCAGACGATGGGTCAAGGTTGTACCAGGCCTTACCTAAGGCACCGTTGCGTTCTTGTTGGGTCTGTTCCGAGTCAAACAGATCTAAAAACTGCGTGGTCTGACCTTCAGGAGGGTACGACCCCATTAAGGTCTCTGCCGCATTGTTGAGTGCCTGAATTAAGAGAGTTGGATCAGTCAGCACCGGAGACGTGGTGCACTCGGCAGCACCTGAAGTACTCATGTACACGTACGGGCAAGGCGGTGTGCACGATCCCGACGAGACGACAAGTTCCACCACTATGGACTTGTGAACAGCGCTTCCCATCGCCGGGCTCTGCGATATCACATCGTTCTCTGGCGTCGAGTCTGAGCACTTCGACGTGACATTGATGAGATAGAGATTCTCGGCATTGAGTGAAATTTCTGCGATGTTCTGATTGAGGCCCGAGTAATTGAGTAGTCGGACCACTTTTGCCAATGTCGTCGTGGTGTTTACAGACTCCTTTGGTCCGGAGCTGCAAGCTGTCAGAACGATCGACGAGAGGCTGAGTAGCAGAGCGACCCTGAGTGCCAATTTCATGAGACCTCCCAACCCGTCATCGTGACATATTCGAGGCAGTGGCCCGCGCCTGAACGTCACCGACGCCGCCCTCGGCGGCACAAACCTCAGCAATGCAAACCTTGGCACCGCCAACCTGACTGGCGTTAACTCAGGGAACATCACCGGCTCCCCGGCTTCTCTCCCTAGTGGCTGGGGACTATACGACAGCTTTCTCGTAGGCCCTAGAGGGCCTCTCGCCGCGCCCACCGGAAAGAGCCATTGGGTCCAGCGGCACTTACGGAGCCGTTCAATCTGTATTCGAGCGAAGCAAAGTTCCTCATCGCCACGAGGATTAATGTCTATGACTTTCTATCGTGATCATCCAAGTAGTTCCGCATCCCCACCGAAAGCGGGGACTTCGGCCACGGCGGGTCTTCGACGAGCTTCGGGTGCTTTCTCAAGTACCAGTGCCTTGCAATGAGCGCCCAGCACACTAGCTCAATAAAGCAGAGCAGAATCCACAGTTGGAGCATTCCAGTGCTGATGACGTAGGTGTGGTGGTTAATGATGAAGGTCATGACGGTCGGACCTGTCGCGGGGGTCGCTCGGCGTGCCTAGAGAAGACTCGGGCATTGCACCTGGGCATACGCGAAACCCGGCTCGCGTATGCAATGCCGACGGGGAGCCGACACGTTGATATGCAGGAAGTATTCGTCACAACCCCCATCAGCCCCTGCAACAAGAGGTCTAGTTCGGTTGACGTAGCGTTGTCAAGACGGAGTGAGTCCGTTGTGAATGCCCAGTCCGGTCATGGGAATGATTGAGAGTTCTCAATCATTCAGAAAGTCGCCAGAACAGGGACAAACCCAAATCGCCTCAGAAAACTGAGGGTGCCTCCCACTTCCCACTTTCAATATGTAGGGTCAGTCAAGTCGGCGGGAAGGCGAAAAACCGCCAACTGTGAACCGACATTGGGATGGCCACGCGACTGCGAGTGGTACCTGATCCGTCCCGGGTTTTGTAGAGAGCAATTCGTTTCTAAACGGTGAGACCTTCTGACTCGTCGGTGCCATATTAGTGAGCCTCGAACTCAACCGGCGTCACGTAGTCGAGCGACTCTTAGATGCGTCGGTTGTTGGACCAGTCGACGACCCGACGTCTCCGCAATCCGACAACGAAAGTCACTCAACGTAAGTGAGCCTCTGATACCCGGGTCTCCATCGATTTGTCAAGGCTTGTATGGCCTCTCCGTGCCTTGTTCCCCTTCGGTCTTTCCGGTGGGCGCGGGTGGCGGGCGGCCTTGCTTTGTGCGTGGGGGTTTCGGCTCGTTTCGCCGGTTGGGCCCCTCTCTCCCCATGTCTCTCAGTGGGGCCAGGTACTCAGGTCCCGGTTCCTTGTCGCTAAGTCGGACATGGCTTCGTCAAGTGTTGTCAGCCAGACAAAATG
>PLON01000002.1 GCA_003142095.1 Acidimicrobiaceae bacterium
TTCCCAAGCTGAGAACGCGAGTTCGATTCTCGTCGCCCGCTCCAAGCTTGGTTTTGTTCATTTGGTCGTGGCTGTGATGTACTTCATGTACCACGAAATGTGTCCAAATTCTTCCGCTTCGAACTGGATGGCGCAGGCAGCAAGTTTCGGAATGACGGACACCTGGCAGATCGGTAATCGATAAGTGTCTGGAGGAGTAGAGCCGTACTCGTTGCGTGGGCGCCTGGCGCACGTGAATCCTACGGTCTACGCCATAATCGCGATTGCCCTCGCCGTCATGGCGGGCAACGCTCGTCCCGCAGCGATCACGACCATCGACACCGTCTACCAGCAGATCAAGGTTCCTCAGGGTACGTCCACCATCGAATTTGGCTTTGAGCCACCTCACGTTTCAGGGCTGCGCTGGTGACAATCTCGCCCCCGGGCGCTGCCACGTTGACTTCTACGCAGACGATCCCGACGACGTCGCCGAACGCGCTCTCCAACTTGGGGGCGACTTCGTGCGGCGAATGAGCGAAGGTGGGATCCGCTGGGTGGTGCTGACCGATTCCGACGGTAACGAATTTTGTGTCGTTGTATCAGGAAGGCCGGATCGGGTTCCGTAACGCTACACAACGAACGCGCACTCCAACACGTGCTCAACGTGGCCCGACCGCGTGAGTTGACTACGTCTTGGTTGTTGCTACCGCGACTTCGTTCAACGTCGTGTTCATCACGACGTTTATCGTGACGTGTGTTTTCACCAAAGCTTCGAGGAACAACCACGGTGGGCAGAACTTTGTCATCGATCTCACGACTCCATCCTCGTTAACGACCTCAAGCTTTCGGTTTTAGATATCCCATATCGGACACTCATTATGTAGTTACTTTTGACAATGCGTTGACTGTTTTCGATTCGGCTCCAGCACTCGGCTTAGTGCGTCCACTACTTCATCCAATCGTCAAATTGGCTGTCCAGTGACGAAAACGCCACTTCTGAATCTTCTAAAGAGGGAAATACTCGCTTATCTCTTCGCATAACAAACGAATTTGAGCGTTTGTTGGTAGTGCGTAGGTTGCGACGTGATCTTGGTCCGTCAACCTGTTCAACATGAGTAAGGGCACAGTCAATCGATTCCTCAGGGACAACACCACGCACCGTTTTCCCAAGATCGTCACGCTCGCCGTCACGTCTTGTCTTCTTGTGACGATGATCACCATCGACGCATGGGCGTCGAGCGCCGACCAAGGTACGTTGGCGACGAACCGATTGAACCTCGAATCGACTCTTGTGACGGCGCCGAGCAGCGCTCCAGTAACGTCGACCACTTCGCGTTCGCCCACGGACGCTCCGACAACGACGAAGACCTCACCGACGAAGACCACCACGACTGCCAGTGCAACGACCACATCTGATGCTCAGTATCGCCTAGATCTGGGGCTGGAGGTAGTGACGGGACTCTGGGAAGTAGCTCCGGTCGAATCGGTTGAGTCGGCAATTGGCTACAAGATTAGCGTCGTCATGGGCTACATAAGCTGGTCCTATCCAGCAAGTGAGTCCTCCGCAAGTGAGTTTCCCACCGCGCAATTGGAGGCGCTCAGTAAGGACGGTTATCTACCCGAAATAGCGTGGCAACCAATGGATGATTCGGACGGAATCAATCAACCTGACTATTCGCTTGCCAGCATTATCGACGGAGACCATGACTCCTATATACAGTCCTGGGCCGAGGCTGCAAAGGCCTACGGCAAGCCGCTTCTTATTCGATTTGCCCAAGAGATGAATGGAACCTGGTATCCCTGGTCCGAACAAGTCAATGGTAATTCTCCGGGTGAATACGTTGAAGCGTGGCAGCACGTACACAACATATTCGCAGAAGATGGCGTCACAAACGTAAAGTGGGTTTGGTCTCCAAATGTCGTCGGATCTGGAGCCTCCTCGGATTTAGCTGAACTGTATCCTGGCAATGCGTATGTCGACTATGTCGGCATTGATGGATATAGCTATCCAATCGATGGATGCCCAGCCGCTTCCGAGTTATTCGGTCCGACACTCGCCATCACCAATCAACTCTCCGACCGTCCCGCGATGATTGCTGAGACTGGTATCGATACAGCCTGCAGTTCTCAGACATCGCTCATGGCTTCACTCTTGAATTGGGCTTCCGCGAACCCACGCATTATCGCTTTAACCTGGTTTGACCGAGACACCGCGATTGAGAACTATTCGCTGACTTCATCGATTGAATCGACGATCCATTCGTTTGTATCTCCGGTCACCATGAGATCAGACGATCGTGACGGATTTCAGTCCTAGATCTTTTTAGTCTCAGTCTTTGTATGTTGTGACCAGTTGCTTGCTGCCGTTTCCGTTCGCACTCCCAAGATTAAGGGATGTGATCGATGGTCCCGAGCGCTCGCCTGAGCTCGGTAGGAGCGTGAACGCCTCCGAGGCGGTCTCTTCGACTTTCACCACGCGGAAACCGTCGAGCCCCAGCAGAGCCGTTTTGGATTGATCCCGAGCCCGAGTTTGCTCGGCGCGATCGTGGTACGGTCCGAGTACGTTGCCAGGTTGTTCACGGGAGAGCGCGGTGGTGGAACTGGAACTGAAGCGGCTAGCGGAGAAAGAATTGCTATATGGCAACTACGTCCTCAGAGGTTTCCGTTGTGATTTCGTGTCACACCCTTGAGAGATTTGATCGTTTACTTTCAGCAATCGAATCGGTGCGTCATCAAGATCTCGTGCCGGAGGCGATAGTTATTTCGGTCGACCACGAGCCGACCCTATATCAGATTTTGGTGGATCGATTTCCCAAATTGGTCGTGGTCGAAAACGAATTTGAGAGAGGGGCCTCCGGGAATCGGAATACCGGTGCCTCAAAGACAACAACGCCATTCATAGCGTTTCTTGATGATGACGCGACTGCAGGGCCCGGATGGCTGTCTGCACTTGTCAAACCCTTCAGCGACCCAAATGTTGTTTGTACGGGCGGGTTTGCAGTGCCAGCCTGGTCCGGAAACGAACCTTCGTGGTTTCCTGATGAGTTTGGTTGGGTCGTGGGCGCATCTCATCGCGGCCTTCCGACATCTGCGGCAAAGGTTCGAAATGTGTGGAGTGAAAACATGGCCGTAAGGAGCGACGCATTCTCAATTGTTGGAGGTTTTCGAGTGGGATATTCTAAAGTCGGGACGGTTTCGCGCTCTGAAGATACCGATCTCTGTATTCGAATGGGTAAAGCAGCA
Source organism: Acidimicrobiaceae bacterium (assembly GCA_003142095.1). GTDB lineage: Bacteria > Actinomycetota > Acidimicrobiia > Acidimicrobiales > RAAP-2 > RAAP-2. The sequence continues at coordinate 3,223 of PLON01000002.1, forward strand.
CCCAATGCATCCGTCCTATTTGTGCCCGAAGCCATAGTCGACCATTTCGTGGGAATTGAACGGGCCCGGTACAAGTATTTTCTAAGGCGTTGTTACCTGGAAGGGCGCGGAAAAATAGAATTAGCTCGCCTTAATGACGGACAGGCGGATCTCGGCGACGAGAAAGCTTATATCCTGCGAACAATACCGAACGGATTCATTCGCTATGCGCGCAGAGGAATCGCCGAGCGGGATGGGAGCCAGATTCGCAAGGCTAGTGCACTCGTGACTGGCGTCCTGGCGGCGGGAATCGGCGCGGCCGTTTCCTTGCTGAGTAATCGGGGGCAACTAAATCATAAGCGGGACCAAACAGAGATCTCGAAACCGAGATCAAACTTGTAACTGACGTGCGGCAACCTTGTTGACTAAGCAGCGATGAAACTCTGGGGTTTCCAATTTAAGACGTTTTGGTACCCTCTCCTCGCGTCTCGGTCATTTGTTCGGGGAGAAGTTGAGCACGGTACTACGAGATTGGAGTATTCAGAAGAGGAGTTATGGCTTTTTCAAGTACAACCGATAGAAACTTACTGATTGAGATGGTGAGGTGATCGGCATCTGCATAGACGTCAATGTTTCCAATGACAGCCGGGCAAACACCGTTCAAGCAAATCCACTTGTACGTCGCAATTAGGTGAACGCTCGCCCCCAAGATCGCCGCATTATCACGTGCGAGCCCGATACCAAAAACGCTCTCGGCGGTATAGGAGAAATTACAAAGATTGATGTTATTTGGATGACTTTCCAAGCATGAGGGAGCTGGTTGCGAAAGAAGAGGACCCGTGCCAAGCAGAATCCGAACCGGATGATTTGTGGTCGATGACAATTCATCAAAGGTGTCACGCAGAGTCGTCACAAAGTAACGAGTACCGGCCGTTCCCGCGCCCCATGAACCCTCGCTGCTAGCGGCGATTACGGCGAGCGGTCTAATCTTGTCGACGGCCTTCGGAAGATTTTTGTGAAAAATGACGCATGCATTTATCTCGTTTTGATCGAAGCCTGCAATCGGCCGACTTGGTCGAATGAAATTTGTAGGGCATCCCTGAAATTCAAATTCAGCAACTCTGAAATCAAGTTTCTTCCCGGCAATATTCAGCGCAGGTATCCAGTTTCCTACAAACGAGTCGCCAAAGATCACGACGGTTCGCTTTGCCGTCTCCGATCCGTACCAACAAGGAACCGGATTTAGAGCTTCACTATTGTTTACGTACGGATCACAAGAGTCGTGGAGGTACGCGGATCCCTGGACGTCTTGGTTATGGGAAATCTTGAGGAGAGAGGGCACTAAGTCGGTGGGAAGGTTTGATCGCTTTATGGACTTCGCCAGTATTTGATCCAACTGAGAGAGTGACGCGACCGGTGACGCATCCTTCGACGTAGAAGATGAGGCGAGAGCCTCCGTGGCGCTACCCACCGACACGAGGAGCAAGACATTGGCGAAAATCAATAATTTTCTAAACAGGTTCAATGGCAACTCCATTTAGCAGTTACTTGAGTCGAGACTTAATTCATTCTGAACTTAACTGCAAAACTAATGTACGGCCGTGGTTGGCTGCTGTGGGATTGGTCGTCACCAAGAGTCGAGTAAATCACAAAGCCGCGATATGTTGTTCCCACAGCTCCTTGAACTCGACCGGGGTCAGGTAGCAGAGAGAACTGTGGAGACGTTCATGATTGTATTCGTGTCGCCAGCCCTCGAGGAGCACTTGAGCTTCGAGCAGTGACTCGAAGAGATGGCCGTTGAGAAACTCATCGCGTAGTCGTGAGTTGAACGACTCGATGTGACCGTTCTGCCAGGGTGAACCCGGATCGATGAACGTCGTCGACGAGCCATTGAACCGACACCAGTCAGCAATGGCAAGGCGGCGAACTCGGGTCCGTTGTCACAGCGCAGGTAGGCGGGAACGCCGTGTTGTGCGACCAACTCGTCGAGCAACGTCGTGGCGTCGTCGGCGGTGATGAAGCGTGCGGTCGCGACGGCTAAGCACTCTCGGGTGAAGATGTCTTGGATGTTGAGCAACTTCAGCTGCTTGCCGTCTCTCGTCTCGTCGAACTGAAAGTCCATGGCCCAGATGGCGTTGGGTCGGATTGGGCTCATGGCGCCAAGAACACGTCGCAACCTTCGCACTACCAACAAACGCTCAAATTCTTTGAGGCTGTTAATCAATACTGCTTGACCCATCGCGATTCATCCAAGATCTGGAGTCCACTTCGCCAGGATGTCAAAATACATTACTGGTCGAGCGTGCGCTGCGTTTCGGTCGAATCTTGCTTGTTTTCATGGCTTCGTGAGATCACGTTCACCTTAAAGCTAACTTGGCGGAGCGCGATTATTCAGTGTCGTGGCCCGGGGGTAGGTGGTCATGAGCGCAGAGACGGCTGATGATCGATTCCGGTTGGGACTTACCCGTCTTCACCGAGGTCCCCGAACTCGACTCGGTGGACCGATCACACTTCATATCCCCACCACTTCGCGGGACGCGACCCTAAGATCCGTACCATGGGATGGATAAAAGCGCGCTTGAAGGACTCATTGGACGCCCTTCCACCCACGACGCAGACTTTTCTTCGCTCGATCTACAAGCTTTTGAAATGGCCCGACCGAAAGCGAACCGAGCGTGTGTTCAACGCTGCTACAAGCACCGGTGAGCGCCTTTCGCCCGAGAGTCTCCCAGATCTCGTTGACTCTTACCCATCTTTCCCTCCCTACAGTTACGCCGCTGAGGCGCTCGAAACGAGGGGACGAACACGCGCAAAGCAGATTCTGAATCTGCCTGGTGCCAAGGGATCACGAGTGTTCCTCGAGCTCGGCTGTTTGGACGGGATGGTCAGTTGGGCTCTCGCACGACACGGCAAGACAGTGATCGGGATCGACCGTCGTTCAGAGGGCTTCGACAGCCGAGCTCTGGCGGCCGGCGTCGACCTGCAGACGATGGACGCCGAAGCGATGACCCTTCCCGACAACAGCGCGGACTTCGTCTTCTCCTACGACGCCTTCGAGCACTTCGAGCATCCGGACCTGGTGTTAACCGAGATTGCCCGTGTTATCCGCCCTGGTGGCTACGTTTGGTTGGAGTTTGGTCCGCTCTACTTGTCCGCCTTCGGCCCCCATATCTACCGCACCATCCCGGTCCCGTACTGTCATCTGCTCTGGTCACGTGAAGTGCTAAGCGATTACGCGGCGGACAAGGGAGCACCGATCGACTTTAGGCACGTCAACGAGTGGCGCATCGGCCAGTTCCGGGAGCTTTTCCGTTCTGCGACAGATCTTGAGACCGTCCGTTATGAGGAGTCTCTTGATCTGGACCATCTTGATGTGCTGCGCCAATACCCGGCACTAGTCAAACAATGCACAGACGACTTCGAGGATCTAATCGTCAGTCATATCAGGATCCTGCTGCACCGACGCCCCTGAGCAAGGGATCTGGCTTCCCGGCATGTGATCGTCCGTCTCAGCGCGTGGGCACAAGTCGAAGGTGCAAATCCTCGCAGGTTTACACTCGTGTGTCTCTCGACCAGCAGCGCAGTCTTGGTTTGGGCGTTACATTGGGCGCGTACCCTCCGCTTTTCTTACTGAATAGGCATAATGTAACCCCTTCTAGGGAGGACAATGAACTCGGATTCAAAGACTAAGGTTTGCAATGGAGGGCTGCCGTACCCATCTTCAGAATGCTCTCTTCCGGGCGAACAATGAAGTTACGCGCTCTTTTGGGCTTTGCAATGGTACTCGCGTCTATTGGTGTCGTATCTAGCTCAGGTTCAGTCGGCGCGACTTCGGCAGAGCCCATCGCACTCCCAGGAGTCTCTTCAATCCAAATCGCCATTCAGAAGAGTATGTCGATCCAGAAGTTGCCAAGCAACTTGGTGCCGCAACTCAGCGGAGAGATCCAATCGACGTATTTGGGAGGTTCCTGCATCTTTGGTGGGCCAGGATCCTCTTCTGCTGCAACAGCGTGCCCATTCGGAGATCTCAATGCAACTACGACGGTCGTACTTTACGGTGATTCATTCTCATTTGAGTGGGTACCGGCGTTCAACGCATTAGGCATCAAGTACCACTTCAAGGTTTTGTTGTTTTCGAGAGGCGGATGCCCGTTTGCTGATGTCAAGATCATTGATTGGAAAGGTTCGGTCGATTCTGGCTGTCTGCCTTTTCGACGACATGTTGTTGGGGCCATCAATGCGATGAGGCCAGCACCAAGTCTGGTAGTTCTATCAGAGGCAACGGAATTGAATTCACCTGAAGGTTGGTTGTCAGCGGTTCAGTGGACGAACGGCATCAAGAAGACTATTTTGCAACTGGATCAAGCGACGTTTCCCATTGATGTCATCTTCGGAGAGGCTGCAGCTAGTTTGCCACCAAACGCGTGCCTAGCCCGATTCGCTTCCTCGATTACGAAATGTAGTTCTCGAAGTAGCGCGGCTCTGAAAAATTACTTGTACCCGCAGACCGCCTCTGCAGTCTCGAGCGTGCATGCCGGACTCGTCAACACCTCATCGCTCTTTTGTTTTGACGAAATTTGCCCAGACGTCATCTCCAACACCCTCGTGCATTCTGATAGCCGGCATATCGACCAAACCTTTGCAGCGTTAGTTACACAGGGCTTGGCGTCGCTCGTTGGGTGCACTGTGCACCAGTTCAACCAACTGACAGCGACGAGCCGCCTCTTGTTGCAAAGCCTCCTTCCAAACGTGAATTCCGCGAGTGTCAAGGGTGCGTGTGCAAAGTCAATGACTGCGAATCACATTTGAACAGAAGTACTTTGGAGTTGTGAGTCGAGCCACTCGTCTCGACTCAGAGATATCTGTCGACGACTTTTCGGCCATCGGAAACGTGTGAAGGCAGCGATGCCGTCGCAAAAGCTTTCCGAGGCTCCCGATCTCGTCGCCATTGAGGGGGAATGATTAACTCCCGCGATGGAGTTCCCGACATGTCCGGGTATGGCGCCAGCGATTTGCAACAGATATCAGTGCATCTCAATAATGATCAATGGGCCGCGATTCGCGGAGCATCGTATCTGTTACTCAGAGAAGCAATGTTGAAGGATGGTAGGTCATCAGTTTGAAACCTCTCGCTGCTGCGTCCAATGTTGATTGGCGTGGATGACGGCTTCGAAGTGGCGGTCGTCGAGGCCAATAAGAATCGCCGCCGTAACTATTCACACCCTCCGTT
>PLON01000036.1 GCA_003142095.1 Acidimicrobiaceae bacterium
CGGCCGTGACGCGTCTGGCTTCGACTTCGAGGCGCGCGCGTTCAGCTTCGGTCTTGACTCGAATGCGTTCGGCCTCAACCTCACCCACTTCAGTGGCGTCTCGAATCGTTGCAGAGATCAAGAGTCCAGTGTCGGCAGTCATTGTCGACACCGAAACCGACGCTGGGAACTCGCTCCCGTCTTGTCGTCGACCCGCCATCTGCAAGCCGGTTGCATAAGGTCGAAATTTGGGATCCGCAATGGGCACGAGTAACTCGACGGGCCTTCCGATGAGATCTTCACGGCGATACCCGAAGAGCCGCTCGGCTTGAGCATTCACCAGTACGATCAGGCCAGCCTCGTTGACCGCGAGCATCGCGTCCGGTACCGCATCGAGAAGACCGAGCAGCGTACTGTCGGCGAGTTGAGTCATGCCAAGCTTTCCCCAGAGTCAGCGCGCATTTCTACAAGTCCATGCTGGACGGCGACGGCAACTGCTTCGAGGCGAGAATTGGCCTGGAGTTTGGTGAGGATATTGGCGATGTGGTTCCGGACGGTGTGGATACTCACGAAGAGCTGAGTGGCGATCTCGGTGGTCGATTGACCAGTGGCGAGGAGGTGGAGAACTTCGCCTTCCCGAGGAGTCAGGTCGCTGCCGAGGGCACTCGGATGAGGACGCAAATGTGCGACGAGCGCGATCATGAGATCCTGTGGAACTTGGACCCGTCCCGCAATGACGGTCCTAATGGCGGCGATGAGTTCGCCGAAGTTGGCCTCTTTTGGTAAGAAGCCTGAGCAACCTGCATCGAGCGCCTCGGCGAGGACCGCACCGCTGCTGAGGCCGGTCAACATGACGACCTCGATGTCCGGCTGTTCCGCCTTGATTTGCTTCGTCGCTTCTGCGCCGGTGCCGTCGGGTAACCCGTAATCCATGACCACGACGCGGGGATGGAGATCACGGGCACTCTGGACGGCATCGTGGACCGACCCAACCACGCCAACCACGCTGAGGTCATCCTCGCCGTCAATGACGCGGCGAAACGCCTCTGCGACCATGTCCTGGTCCTCAACGATCAGGATGGAAACGGGTTCGTCTACTTGATCTGCGCCATCGGGCAACTGCATCAAGATCCTCCCATGTGCCAATGGTTAGTACCAGATGATAATTCCATTAGAAATGGCTAGTGCTGCTAACCTAGCCGGTTTCTTATGGGTTGTCTGGATCGTTGACTGCAGCTAAGAGGATTATCCCCGCCGTCATATTCCAGGGTCTCTTCGCCAGACCAGATCCGTCGGGCCAATTGTGGCTTGTGTGACGGCGCCCTCAGCGTAGGGACTCCTGAGGGCCGTTCAGCGCGGAATCGCGAATCCAGACCGTCGCGAAAGACACCAACCACCTAGTAAAGATTGATCATTTGCTCATAGTAGATCTTGACCGGTCCGTAATGATAGAGACGTATCTGTTCTACTAGGACGCACCATCTGATTATGAAGTGGGGCGCTCCGCGACATCAGGCCCGCGTGCCAGTGGGCGTGGACGTAGACGTGGAGCGCCCTGCTACCGCTTTGTCGGCCTCGGAGTTCGGTACCTTTGGTTCATCTGCCCTAGTCGGAAATGGTCCACCGCCATCAGGCGCTGACTCGTCCTTGCGAGGAAACTCGACTTATGGCGAACCGCAGGATGTCCTCGGATCCGAAGAGCCGAGCTGACGTCGCGAACCATCTGGATGATCGAGTTGTCTCTTGGCATCGCCTGCTTGATGTGCTCCCGGACGGGGTCGCACTTGTCGACGAATGCGGAATCATCCGCCACGTAAACGAACTCCTCATGAAGATGACCGGTTACGCCCGCGACGAACTGGTCGGCCAAGCAGTCGAGGTCCTTGTGCCTTCGCGGTACCGAGGGGAACACGTCGGACACCGTGATGACTTTTCCCGAAAATCGAGCGTACGGCAAATAGGCACCAACGCGAATCTCGCTCTCGTTCGCCACGACGGAAGCGAACTCGCCATTGACGCCGCACTGGTACCAATGCAATTTGACGAGAAGCCGTGGGTCGTCGCGAGCATTCGCGATGCGACCGAACGAAGAGCGACGGAGCGCGCTCGTCACATCGCCGAACAACTAGTCGAGGTGGCGAAGGCCGAAGCCGCTGAAGCACTCGCCACGAGCGAACAACGCTTTAGAAATGCGTTCGAACTGAACATGGCTCCGATGATCTTCACTGACCTCGAGGATCGGGTGACCGCCGCCAACGAGGCTTTCTGCCAGTTGCTCGGGCGCACGAAGGAGGAGTTGCTAGGGAACGACATGACATCCTTCACCTATCCCGAGGACCTTGGCATCTCTGAGGCGTCTCGCGAACTCGCCCTAAAGGGCGAGACGGACCGCAGCCGCTACGTCAAGCGTTTCCTACACAAGGACGGGCGGGTAATTGTAGGCGAAATATCAAGGTCTCTCGCGCGTGACGCCGCGGGGACCTTGCTCTACTTCGTCATCTCCGGGCGCGACATCACCGATCGGATAAAGAAAGATCACATGCTGCGATTGCTGTCGGAGGTGAACAGAATCGCGATGCTCGCCATCGACGAAGTCCAGTTCCTCCAGCAGCTTTGCGACATTTTGGTCGACGTGGGCGGCTACGCGCTCGCATGGATCGCCACGAATTCCCAAAATGGGACTGACGGTGTCGACGTCTTCTGCGCCGCGGGAGCCACTGACTATCTCCACGGTGAGATGGATTCTTGGTGGGGGTCGAAGGAGAGTCGGCTAGGACAGGCCGGGAACGCACTGCGCACCCAAGCCACCACAGTGGTCAACAACCGGGAGATCAACGCCATCACCGAACCATGGCGCCAGCGTTCGTCTCAATTTGGATTCGGCTCATCGGTCGCCATTCCCGGCCGAGTCGGATCCCAGCACGCGGCGCTGGTGATCTATGGTCGGGACTTTGACACCTTTGACGAGATGACCGTCAAAGGACTCGAGGAGATCGTGCGTGAAGCCGGCTTCGCGATTACGCACGTTCGTTCGGTTCGAAAGACCAAGGTCGCCCTCGAAGAGACCACCGTCGCGGTCACGGCCATGACTTCCGCCGAACATGCCCTCACTGAGTCCGAGCAGCGATTCCGCCTCGCTTTCGAGGACAATATGGCCCCGATGAGCTTCAGCGATCTCGACGATGTGGCCATCGCGGTCAACGACGCCTTCTGTGAGATGGTTGGCTTCACGCGCGAAGAACTGATCGGTCATGACTCGACACAGTTCACCTATCCCGAAGATGTCGGCATCACCGAAAGGGCGCACCCGCAACTGACGTCGAATGAGGTTGGTCAAGTTCGTTACATCAAGCGCTACCTCCGTAAGGACGGTCGAGTGATCGTCTCGGAGATATCTCGGTCCGCGGCGCGTGACGCCTCGGGAAAGACCCTCTACTTCGTTTCCTCAGAACGCGACATCACCGAAGAACGGGTGCTCTCTGACCAGCTCTCCCACTTGGCGCTTCACGACCCGCTCACCGGACTCGCCAACCGGACGCTCTTTGAAGACCGGCTGATCCATGCACACGCGAGGGCTTCTCGACATGGCGAAATGGGCGCGGTGTTGTTGTTGGACCTCGATGACTTCAAGGGGGTCAACGACACGCACGGCCATCTCGTCGGCGACGAACTACTCGTAGGGATCGCGCGACGCCTTGAACTGGTAACTCGCTCTTCGGACACCTTGTGTCGCCTCGGCGGTGACGAGTTCCTCTACCTCGCTGAGGGGCTGACGTCCACGACCGAGGCCGAGGAGGTTGCGAAACGTCTTCTCGCCGTTCTCGCCGAACCGTTTTCATTTAGTGGGTTTCATCTAGAACAGCACGCGAGCATCGGCGTCGTGGTCTGGGATGGAGCAACCGCTGACAGCAACGAATTCGTCCGAAACGCCGACGTCGCCCTCTACGAGGCCAAGCGCCAACGAAGAGGCGGTTACGCGCTCTTTACTCCGAGTATGCACCAACAGGCAATCAATCGATTCGCCATCGTCCAGGAGTTGCATCACGCCCTTCAGGTCGGCGAACTCTCAATGCACTTCCAACCCATCGTGAACCTCACGACAACCGAGGTGGTCGGGTTTGAAGCGCTGATGCGATGGCAACATCCCGAACGGGGATGGGTACCGCCCGACACCTTTATCCCACTAGCCGAGAATAGTTCTCTGATCTTGGATCTCGGCTACTTCGCGCTTCGCGAGTCGGTGACCGCGGCGATCTCCTGGGGACAATTAAGTGACCAAGCCCGGAGTCCATACGTCACGGTTAATCTCTCGGCGCACCAGTTTCGAGATCCGGGCCTCGTGCCGATGATCGAGGAAATTCTTCGCGCGAGCGGATTGGCCCCCGAGCGACTGATTCTCGAGATCACCGAGAGCGTGGCGCTTCTCGACGTCCTCGAGACACTGAGCGTGATTGATCATCTCAAGCGTCTCGGCATCACCGTCGCGCTCGACGACTTCGGCACCGGATTCTCCTCGCTTTCCTACCTGGTGCTCTTGAACCCGAAAATCATCAAAATCGACCGATACTTCGTCAACCCTCCGAACGACAGTGCCCACAGCGAAACGCTGCTCGAGACGATTGTCTCACTCGGTGACAAACTGCAAATGAAGATGCTCGCTGAAGGAATCGAGACCCAACCACAGCTCGATCTTCTTCGAGACCTCAAATGTGAACTCGGTCAGGGCTACCTCTTCTCACCTGCGGTACCGGCCGACCAGGCGAAAACCATGGTTGGGAGGGTGTTTGGCAATAAGGAATCAATAATCGGTGAGCAAATTCAAGGGGTGAGCGCATCGCCGACGTGCGAGCGGCACCCTCCATCGGAACGGTCGGTCAAAGTCTTGGCAACGCCGTAGCCGAAAGAGGTAAGAGCGTCGCAGTTTATGTAACCGTTGGCACAGGAATCGGTGGAGGGCTCGTCTTCGAAGGCGAACCGTATCCATCAACCGTGAGCAACACCAACTCCACCTTGCCGCGTATCCATTGGAAATTTTACGAGAATTCGTCCGAAGCCATTACGACCCGTCTGAGGAAGTGGCTTTCACATCCACCGGCTCTACGGACGCCTCGAAGGCGGGGATGACCGTGCCACGGGATTCAATCTTTCGCAGGGGCCAGTAGACCACGGCCCCGACGACGAAGCCAACGTAGAACGAGATATCGGCGCCGTCCATTGCCTTCGAAATCGGTCCGACCACGAGAGAGGTATCCATGAACGGAATCATGGCGCAGAAGCCGACGACCAATGCAACCAGGGCCGACCATCCCTGGACCAGTCGGCGAAAATCCATGAGGTGCGTAAGTCGCTCGTGAGTGAGCGACTTACGCACGTAGAGCCAGTCGATCACGAGGACTGAACAGAACGGGGCGATCCAGTAAGAGGCGAAGAGCAGGATGTTCTCGAATCGTCCTGATGTATCGCCCTGATGGAGCCAAATAATCAGGAAGAACGCCAGAATCGTCGAATAGAGCGCGGTCCAGTTTCGTTTCATCCGTATTCCGCCCGCCTGGATGGCGAGTGAGCCGGAGTAGTCATTCATTGCGTTGCTGACGACGGCTCCGGACACAATGGCGAGAAGCGCCAGGACTCCGAGGAAGCCACCACCCAACAACTTCTGCACGCCGCCTGCTGTCTGGTTGGTGAGCCACTTTGCTCCCGCTAGTCCGATGGTGTACATCCAGATGTAGGAAATCGTAAGTCCCCCGAGGGTCCAAAGGAAGATCGGAACGGAAGGCGTGTCTTTCTTCTGGTAACGGGAGTAGTCGGCCGCGTAACTGGCCCAGCTGAAGCTACCGCTGAAAGCGATGGTTGACATCAAAACGAACATTGCCACTTCGAGATTCCCGTGCACTGTGCCGTGCATGGGTAGGTTCCCCTTCTCGAGAATTTTCCACGAAAGAATGACGTAGAGCACCCCTAGGACGAGGCTTCCCCATTTCTGCGCCTGGTGGATGACTTCGTAGCCGAGGAAGCCAATGGCACCCTCCAGAACGAGAACGATGAGGACGCCGACAAAGAATGGAACATGGAAGAAGAGCTGTGCGGCTTCACCTCCAAACAGGCCAACCAGCCCGTCCCAGGCGACGGAACTGAGCCACTGCACCGCAGCGGGGACTGAAATGGTTTTGCCGAATGGCAGGCGAGCCAGCGGCAGCTGGCCCATCCCGGTCTTGGGACCCCAGAGCGTCAGGTACGCAACGGGAAGCGCCCCAAGGATGATGCCGATGACGATCGCAAAGAAACCGGACCAGAATCCTAGGCCCAACGTCATCGCCAGCGTTCCGACGAATACTCCGGAGAGTTGCATGTTCGGGGCGAACCACACCGTGAAATTGCGCCACGAAGCGCCATAGCGCGCATCTTCCGGGATGGGAGCCATCCCATGAGACTCCGCTGCCCACTCGCCGTCGCGAGTCGGCCTCGAACCTTCGAATACGCGCTCTGACATCAGCCCTTCAGGATAACCGCGGTGTAAGAACATGGAGAATTCGCAGTGAATCGTAGAGCCTAGGTGAGGATGCTCCAGGTCCTGAAGATAGTGCCTGGAGTTGGACCGCCCTATGGAAGAGCGTGTGATTTTTCATGGAGTCTTATCTATCCTCGAACAGAGAACTCTTAACTATCACGAGGTGCGCTGTGGTTACCAACGTCGGGCAGCTACTCAAACAACGTGTTGCTGGCTATGCAACGTGCCCTAACGCCACCCGCGCAGCGCTTGATGCAGCACGGCGTCGTAACCCTCGAGGCCTTCGCGACTGAGGCGCGCTTCGGGTCCCGCGGCAATGCCGACGCGCTCGGGGATCACTCCCCAGATCTCCATCTTCTGTTCCTTCCACCAGGCGATCGCTGCTTCGAGGTCGTTCGTGCCGAGTCGCGCGGCGCAGATCACGACGCCTCGCGGTATCCGTGCGGGGATCAGCTCGAGCGTGGCGAGCACGCGCGAGTATTCAACACCTCCCGCGCGTGTGGGGATAACGACGGCGTCGGCCAAGGCGATGATCGCCTGAGCGATCCGCTCGTTACCCGGTGG
>PLON01000069.1 GCA_003142095.1 Acidimicrobiaceae bacterium
CGCCGCGACGATGTCATTCGAGTTTCGTCCTCAGGTGCCCCCGCCACCACGACCCCCATAGCGTCATCTCGAATTTGCAACCTCACACCCGGGAACACGGCATCGTGGTCGAGCTACGCATTCGGCGTCGTATGGGCGATGACGGAGGCTGGCCATGCCATAGGTGGTGTGGACGTCTTCATCGAGAGCAACGTGCCGATTGGAGCAGGCCTGTCCTCATCGGCCGCACTGGAGTGTGCCCTCGGTCTTGCGCTCCGCGATCTCTTCGCATCGACAATATCCCTGCAAGACCTGGCTTTCTTGTGCCAACGAGCAGAGAATGCGTATGTCGGTGTCCCTTCTGGGATCATGGATCAAACAGCGTCTCTCTGTTGCACCGCAGGTCATGCGATCGAATTTGACACGCGCAGCGGCGAGATCGAACAGCTTGACTTTAACCTCTCGGCAGCAGGACTTGAACTCCTTGTTATCGACACGCAAGTGCGCCACCAACTTGCGACCTCCGCCTATGGCGATCGGCGATCAGCCTGTGAGCTCGCAGCGAAAGCCATCGGGGTCAAAGCACTCAGAGATGCGACGCTCGCTGATCTCGACAAGATTCCCGATGACGTCGTGCGCCGTCGAGCTCGCCACGTCATCACTGAAAACGAGCGCGTCTTGAGCGTCGCGGCGCTCTTGAGATCAAAGCGCTTCATTGAAGTTGGACCAATTCTCTCCGCTGCACACCAATCCCTGAAAGATGACTTCGAAGTCTCCTGTGCAGAGTTGGACCTCGCCGTCGATATCGCGACACATGCGGGCGCTTTCGGCGCCCGCATGATCGGCGGGGGCTTCGGTGGCTGCGTGATTGCGCTGATCCGCTCCGAGGATCAGCGCACGATTGAGCGTTCCGTGACTGCCGCATTTGCGTCCGTTGGCTTCACGCCACCGCGGATCTTCGGGGCGCTCCCATCTCCCGGGGCGCATCGCGTCATGTGAATCACCGTGTGTCCAGGATGAATTCGCCACCAGCAAAGCATCAATCACGTCGAGTGGGTCATTGGCGCTTTGACCGTGGTCGTTCTCCTCTCGTTGAACTTTACGTAGTTCACGCATCCCTGGAACGGAAGCTACGAGTTCTACTCCGGTACCGAGCGCGCATTCGCCGCGCCGTGAGATGGCGGCCCCAAGATGAGAAGAGCCGGTGCTTTCGCACCGGCTCTGACCTGCATCTTCTTGGTGGCGGGGGTCACGTCCCATCGCGCACCTTCGGGCCTCAAACCCGACATTCCTACTGGTCAGCGCGGACTTGAACTTCTGGAGCGGGGAGTTACGGAAACAGGCCTTCGACCGAGAGGTAGCGCTCTCCGCTGTCGTAGGCGAATGTGAGAGTTCGGGCACCGTCCGCCATGTCCGGGAGCTTCTGGGCGACCGCGGCGAGCGACGCACCCGAGGACACGCCGATCAGGACGCCTTCCTCGAGAGCACTACGCCGCGCGTATTCCATTGCGTCCTCGGGAGTGACTTGGATCACGCCGTCGAGCAGGTCAGTGCGCAGTACGCCGGGAATGAAGCCGGCCCCGATCCCCTGGATCGAGTGTGGCGAGTGGGTTCCGCCGGAGAGCACGGGCGAGAGCGTCGGCTCCACTGCGAACACCTTAAGAGCTGGCCAGAGTGGCTTCAGTACCTCTGCACAGGCGGTGATATGTCCGCCCGTCCCGACGCCCGTGATCAGATAATCGAGCCCGTCCGGGAAGTCGCGCGCGATCTCCTGGGCAGTGGTACGCCGGTGGGCCTCGACGTTGGACGGGTTCTCGAACTGCATCGGGATCCAGGCATTCGGGATTTCCGCCTGGATCTCGTTGGAGCGAGCGATCGCGCCCTTCATGCCGAGCTCGCGCGGGGTCAACTCCAGCTCAGCCCCGTACGCTGTAATGAGCCGGCGGCGCTCGATGGAGAACGACTCCGGCATGCAGAGGATCAACCGGTAGCCCTTGACGGCGCAGACCAGCGCGAGACCGATGCCCGTGTTGCCTGAGGTCGGTTCGATGACGACCGAGCCCGGCCCGATGAGCCCCTCCTTCTCGGCGGCTTCGATCATCCCGAGCGCGATGCGATCTTTGATGCTGCCGCCAGGGTTGACTCTCTCCTGCTTGACCCAGACGCTGACGCGGGGGTCGAAGAGCCGGTTGACGCGCACGTGGGGCGTATTGCCGATGGTCTCCAGGATGTTGTCATAAGGCACGGGATCCTCCTCTGCTAGATCGAGTAGTCGCTGTAGTCGAGCGCTTCGGACACGCTTCGAACCCGGACCTGGCTCGTATTGTGGACGAATGACTGGGGCGGCACGCTTGTCGTGAGCCAGACGTTGCCGCCGATCACGCTGTCGTGCCCGACGGTGGTGTCGCCGCCGAGCACGGTTGCGTTGGCGTAGAGCACTACCCGGTCCTCGATCGTCGGATGGCGTTTGGCGCCGGCGGCGCTCTTGGAAACGCTGAGCGCGCCGAGCGTGACGCCTTGATAGACCTTCACTTCGTCGCCGATCACGGCCGTCTCACCGATCACGATCCCGGTGCCGTGGTCGATGCTGAACGACCGCCCGATGGTGGCGCCGGGGTGGATGTCGACGCCGGTACGGGCGTGCGCCACCTCGGCCAGCAGTCGGGGCAAAATGGGCACGCCGAGCAGATGCAGCTCGTGCGCGATGCGGTGAACAGTGACGGCGAGGAAGCCGGGGTAGGCGACCACCACCTCATCGATGCTCTCCGCCGCCGGGTCGCCAGCCGCGATCGCTTCAGCGTCGGCGCACAAGTGCTCGTAGATCCTGGGCAGCAGCTCCACGAATTGTCCGGCTAACTGCTCGGCGCGCTCGCCCGGGACGACCGCGCCAACGACGCGGCCGAGCTCTTCGCGCAGTTGCGTCACCCGCGCGTAGATCTGGTTCTCGGTCGCAGCCACATCCTCCGCGTACCGCGGGAAGAGCAGCGCGAGAGCCTCGTCGACCAAGACCTCCACGTCGTGTTCGGAGGGCAGCGCGGCGGGTTGAGACCGGCGGTGGCTCACCAGCGTCCGGGCGAAGGCACGATCGAACTGACGCGGGTCGCTCGAGCCCGAGTGAGTCGTTGTGCACGGTTCTACTAGCGCGGCCATGGTTGCTCCTGGTACGGAAGCGATGCCGGGCCGAGCCAGCGTGGGGAACAAGGGAGAAGTCCCCGAAACCTGGAACGGCTCGTGCAGTCTTCGCTCGGTAGTTGAGTCACGTAATCATAGTTGAGTTACTAGATCAAGCTTCTCGTGATATTCGGCGATATTTGCCGGTAATTGGGTCCATTCCGAGCGTGAGACGCAGTTCCCACACCCCTTCTCGTAGTTTTCGCTTCGAGCCCTGCATGAACGCATAGTACACACGTTTGTGGGATTTACGAACGGGCAGCAGAAGGGCCGGTGCTTTCACACCGGCCCTGACCTGCACTTATGCTTGGTGGCGGGGGCAAGATTTGAACTTGCGACCTTCGGGTTATGAGCCCGACTTTTACACGCCTCAAAATTAACTTTTCATAATCCGAAATCAAACTGAAAATCGTAGAGACCAACGCACTACTGAACTTTTATGACACTCCCGCTCCTACCCTCGGAAAAGTTGGTACTCGTGAATTGGATTCCTCGTGATTTGTTGACGGATCTTGTGTAAAAAATGTGCTCCAAAACTAGACACTTTAAATGACTTCGCGCTTTAAGTTTTTGTCCGTAAACGTGCAATTCGTTCCGGTGTGTCAACGCGCATCGAAAACAGCAACACCTGCGCATCGAAAACAGCAACACGTGTTCATTGGTTTCAGTCTGACTTTCGGTACCCGAGTCGGCAATTAGAAACTCAATCGTGGCAGTGCCGAGCGATCGTGCCAGACGTTCGGCCAATGGCGTGTTGCCAATTTGTTGGGCACCCTGCTCCAACTTGCGGATTGAGTCCTTGGAGCAGCTGTCAGCGTTACGGGCAAGTTGCTCCTGACTCGATCCCAATTCGTGGCGGAGGAGTCGTAGGAATACACCACCATGATTTGTCGTCGAACGATCACGAGTCCCGCGTAGAAACGTTGCTGTAGTGGCATCAACGTTACGACCGGAGGTATCGAAGTTATCGCCATACAGCGCTCTCGTCTCGTGCCCGTCGTTGCCATGACGGCCGCTGGATTCAGAAGTATTAGGTCTTACCCACTTCTTCATGGGTGCAGTTGCAGGTCGCTCATCTTGAAAAGTGACGTCTGGCAACGATCTAGTGGCGAATCACCCTTCTGATCTGCGTACTTGGCACCACGTTACAATTTGTGATGGAGTAGCGACCTCGCCGAAAACCTTCGGCCTCCGTCGGGGTCGCTACCACCACACTGCGAAGCGTGTGAGAACTTTCTTTACGTATTTGAAGATTGAGTCCCCATCGCCCGAGTAAGCCCGACAACTGATCTCGGCGTCGCGTAATCAATTTCATTACCTCGTCGATTCTCATCGCACTTAGCGTCTAAATCACAATTCTTTTCGATCACGCTGAGCGCGTGAGCGAAACCACCTGGCGCTCGGGCGTCTCGACGCGAACTCGTCTCCACTCGACTACTCGCGTCGCCGTACGCGACCGCTCCTAACGCCACGAGATCACCGTGCAACGCTCGATCTTCCCCAGTTCTCAAGGGCGCGAATCCTCCCGCCGCAAGATAAGCCTTCGCGTTAAATCCCATGCTTGTTCCGTGTATCGGATTGCGTTCCTCTTCGTAGGCGCGTTGCCAACGAAGGGCTGTCTCATCGCGCGACGATGGCCAGTCGACGACAGACACGCGACCGGACCACAAGTCCACGCCAGCTTCGTGGCGCACGACTTGTGTCCTCAGCCAGTTTTGTGGGACCCGTGAGTCCGCGTCGGTAGTGGCGAGCCAAATTGTCGAAGAGTCCAACGCTGACCACTGACCCAGAAGTGCCGCACAGCCGATTCGTCGAGCGAAGCCGACGTTTTTCGCGTGACAGACCATCGTGGTGACCTGCACGGGGCACGTGGCGCGTCTCAGTTCACGCTCCCACTGCGCAACGACCGCGGCGCTGGCGTCGCGACAGGCGTCGAGCACCACCATCAGCTTCATCTCGACGTTCCACTCGCCAAGGCCTCCAAAGGCACTGGCCAGTGACGACAACGCCGCACCAAGTAGCTCCTGCTCGTTGTGGACGGGCATCACGACACCGACGGCCTGCGTTCGCGCCAGGGCTGTGCGCCCATGACTCACGTCGTTCGCTCCCACACGTCGAGCACGAACTTCTCTTCTTCGTGGTGTACGACTCGTTGCAATGCCGCGTTCTTGTCGATCAGTTGGTGGGCTCGATCCCCGCTGAGGGGATAGTCTGTCTCCCCTCGCCAATGAACGCCCACCACGTGTGACCCGGGCGTCGTCGACCGCACGATCAACGTCACGACGTAGCCCAGCGTTTCGGCGTCAAAGTAGTACGCAACTTCACTTAACACGACGAGGTCAAACAATCCGTCAGGCCACGACTCTGGAATGGTGCGCCTCTCAACGACCACGTTTTTCAACGCTTTCAAGCGACTGATCGCCTGCTCGAGTGCGCGGGGAATGATGTCGGTGGCGAGAAGCCGTTCACAACGCGGCGCCAAGAGCTCACTCAGCACGCCTATAGAGCACCCCGGCTCGAACGCGTTCACGTAGCGCTCCCTCGGCAACGAGTTCACCGTGAGGGCGTACTTACGCCGTTCGTAGGAACTCGTCGCAAAGTTCCAGGGATCAGCATTCAAGGCGTACATGTTTTGAAAGTAGGTGTGCTGCGTTGAAGTCATCACGCGCTCGTCAACTCATCGACGTACACCTCGTAGGAACGCCAAAACCGGCGCATCAACGCCGCGGGCAGTACCGCGGCGTCCGCGGCGTCGGGTCCAATGGGGTGGGTCTGGGATTGAAACGCCTCGGTGGCCCAGCGCTTACGCGCGCTCGCGCGACGTTCGAGTTCCAAACGTCGACAGTGACGCCACGGGATATCGGCCCCCTCGGGGTCGGCCCAGTGCCACGCCCACACTAAATAGCCGAGCATCCTCGCGCCCACCTCACGACACACCGCGCGTGCCGACGCGCCACACGCGTCGTGATCGGGGTGACCGTCGTGTCGCCACGGAGCGACGCAGAGATCTCCGGGCCGCACGATCTCGCTCAAGGACTCGTCAAGTCGTTTTCGGTGACGCGTGACTCCACTGTCGGGCAGGTGGAGTCGAGTGATCACGGGCTCGTCCCAACCCAGTCGATGAAGTGCCGTGCGCGATTCCCAATGGCGAATGTTGGCAAGATCGAGATGCTTCGACGCGACGGACGCCGGGTGAGATCCTTCCCCGTCAGTGACGGCCACCACTTCAATCTCAATCCCGTCGGTGAGCGCCCGTTGAATGAGCCCGGCGGCACCCAGCACTTCGTCATCGGGGTGAGGTGCCACGAGGATCATTCGTTGAACCCGTACAAGCTCAATGGCCTCAAGTTCTCTCTGGCGCGCGGAAGATCGCCAGAGAGCCTCCGAGCGTCCGAGATGCTCTTCGTCCACAGTCAGTTCCACGGTCGTGTTTCCTTCGCGACGCGACCGAGTTCCGCCGCGTCACTTCCTCCGTGGTGTTGCGACAAATAGACGAAAAGGTCAGCCGCTCGACGTGATTGAGCTCGATCGTGACAGAGCGGTCGAGCTCCCCCGGCGGACGCCACGCGCGAAAGCACTTCCATCGCCGCGTCGCGCACCACTTGGCGTGTGACGAGTGCTCGGTAGCGAGCGCGCTCGACGTTATCGCTCGCACTGGCGTCGATGGCGCCGGCGGTGCTCTTTAAAACGTCGCGCATCGCCTCCAACGAAGCCGCGGCGAGTCCGAGGTCCGCGAGGACGTGCGGGCTGGGCTCAGCGGGCAATGACGTGATGAGATCGTTCACGAGTCCGACCGCACCCCCGTACCAACAAGCGGCGACACCCGACGCACCGAACCAAAATCCCGAACGCTCGGTGTAGAAGTTCGCAGGGCCCACGGCACGCGTCTCAGGAATAATGGGACCGGAAAACTCGAGTGTTGAGCTTACCGAGTCGGCCATGCCCACCGCAGGCCACGAATCTTTGACGGCGGCGACAACGTTTTCCTCGACCGCGATGTCGAAAAGTCGATACCCTTCCGACGTCTCGGCGGTCACGAGGGCCCGGTCAAGAACGCCGGTGCCCGAGCAAAATTCCTTGCTCCCGGAGAGTCGCCATCCTCCCGCAACTCGCGTCGCCGACGTGTCACCACGACGAGATCGAGCGGCCCACACGCCGTACGAAGCGCGATCGTCCACGGGGCTCATGCCAGCTTCGGACAAAATGGCCAACGCGTCAGCGTGACCTTCACTCAACCTCCCTACTGAGAGGTCGAGCGACGCCCACCGAGCGAGCACCTCAAAACGATGCCACGTCTCGCCCGAGCCGGGCAGCGCCAAACCCACAGCGTCGGTGCGAACAAACTGGTCAAAGAGCGGCTGTACTCGTGGCATAGTCACCTGCTCAGCGTGTCCGAATTCGTAGCATATCTCGGCGCCGGCCATCAAGGACTATTGCCGCAACGAGTCTGGGCAACACCGCGGCGACGTGGCAACGAAACATGATCGGCGACCCACTACTTATGTCCGGCCAAGAGGTCAAGCATGTCCTCAGCGTGCTCTTCTTCCTGCGCGAGAATGCCCTCTAACATCCGTCGTGTCGTCGGATCGCCATCGCCCAACCACCTAATAATTTCGCTATAGGAGGCGACGGCTACCCGCTCGGCCACGAGGTCCTCTTGGATCATCTTTTTCAGTTCTTCCGACGAGTCGTACTCAGTGTGGCTGCGCCCCGTCAACGACTCGGGGTTGAAATCAGGCTTGCCTCCTAATTGCGTAATGCGTGCAGCAATCATGTCCGCGTGCTCCGCTTCTTCCGCGGCGTGCTCGAGGAACTCATCAGCGGCCGGCTGCGCGTTTAAGCCCTCTGCCGTGAAATAGTGCCTCTTGTAGCGCAGGACGCAGACGAGTTCGGTGGCCAAGGCTTGGTTAAGAACGGAGATCACTCGTTCCAAGTCAGCTCCGTAGGCGTCGGTGACCGGACCCTTCTCCATGTTCGTACGAGCTTGCTTTCGCAACGTCTCAACATCAGTCAAAAAATCGTTCATTGTTGACTCCTTCATTTCTCGGTGGGCAGTTCGTCATTCGTCTTTTTGCACTCTCTGTGGGGCCATCTGAGTAAACCTCGATCATTAGAAACTTCGTTCCTCCGAAGCCTTCGCAAGATGAGACGCGCACCTTTTGTGAAACTACCGTGCTTCGGTGCCGTCTACAACCGGTTGACGAGCCGGCCTTCCAACAAGTACCAACGCCCTGTTTTCAAACTTCATCTCATTTCTTTGTTACATCAAGTCGTTTGATACTTCAAAGGACGCGACTTCACTGATGGATCCATTCCGGCTTCATTCAGCCAGTCGTATCTGCCACGGCAAAGAACCGCTCGAGGCAAATGGCGAATCTTGATCTAGTAGTAGTGGCGTCGACCGCCAAGTGCGTGGCCCATTGATCCGAGGAGCCAGAGTGCAAGTCCGACCACGAGCACAATCACGCCGATCGTCCACACGATCGCAATCCCCGTGACGAACCCAATGAGGAGAAGAATCAAACCGAAAATAATCACAATGCCTCCAGTGCTAATACCTAAATTTTCATATTGTCGACCGCCGCGAGTTCGCCGCTTCCCAGGGCACCGAGGCGAGCGCGGGGATCGATAACTACTTGTGACGCGCAGCGCCCTTCCTTGCGGCAGTTCCGAAGGCGCTGAGCACCATTCTTGGGAGACCCACATCACACCTCCTCGTAGCGTCCCTGACCAAGTGTCAGGTGAGAAGGATGCGGGGTCTGGACGTCCTAATTCGGAGTGTAACATCCGTGACCGCACGTCAGACTTAACGAGTCACTATGAAGCGTGGACCGATGTCCGATTCGTTTCACCATCGTTGAGCCAATGGTACTTCGATGTGCTTCTACCGAGCGACAGCAGAACGATGATGTCGGACCTGACACCGTACCCGCGCATGGCGAGATGTTCAATCCTTGAATCGAGACGTCAGCCTGTCCCTACGGATGCCGTGTCGTACAATCGCTTCGTCATGAGAAACGCTGTGGCGGAGGACGCCCGCGATGGCGAGCACTAAGCGACTCCCTCAGCACGTGGGCATCATTCCTGACGGCAATCGGCGTTGGGCTCAAGACCAAGGTCTCGAAAAACAGGACGGTTATCACTTCGGACTGCAGCCGGGTCTGGATGTATATAGCGCTTGCTTGGCGCTAGGTATCCCAGAGATCACCTTCTACGGATTCACGATGGACAACACGAAACGTCCCGCGGTTCAGATCGAAGCCTTTCGAAACGCATGCGTGGAAGCCGTGGCCGAGTTGGAGAAAAGGGACGCGGATCTGCTCGTGGTGGGCAACACTCAGTCGGCGCTCTTTCCCACGGAACTCTTGCGTTACACGCAACGGACCCAAATCGGCGAGGGTGGGATCAAAGTCAATTTCCTCGTGAACTACGGCTGGAGTTGGGACCTTAACTACTCGCTCAAGAACCGCGACGTCAGTAAAGGCGACAACGTCGTCGACGGAATCGCGTCCGTCGAGATCTCGAGGATCGATCTCATCGTGCGCTGGGGCGGCGGTCGGCGACTCAGTGGTTTCCTACCCATCCAATCGATCTACGCCGACTTTTACGTGATCGACGAACTGTGGCCGGACTTTTCAATAGACCAGTTCCACGAGGCCCTGGCGTGGTATCAAGAGCAAGACGTCACGCTCGGTGGTTAGAGGGTGGTGTACGTAGGGCTGATTTTTTCCAGCGCTGGGTCGGATTATCTAATACGTCGAGAGAATTCTCGGCAAGTGGCCCAAGTGAGTGAGCGCCGCTCAAAACGTTTGGCCGCGTCTACGGTGAGATGCGGTGGCGTCCCGCGCGGATATCTGCAGCCATCCACGCCATACTTGACTGGTCATGCCGCAGATTCCAACTCTTCGCACATAAGGCGACCGCGTAAACCGTCTTCGAATCGGACTCCGGCGCTGTGACCTCTATTCGGTGTTACGCTCCTGAATAGGACGTCTAGATCTCGCATCCTTCTCGCCTGACATTCAGTCAGGGAACGCAGAAGAAGGTGTGAAATGGGTCTTCCAGGAATGGTGCTCAGCGCGATCGCAGTCGCAGCCGGCGCAATAATGTACTGGGCCATCACGTATCAAGGTACGGGCTTTCGCCTCTCGACCGTGGGGGTCATTCTCATGATCGTCGGGGCGTTTGGTTTTGTGGTTTCGGCGATCATCTTCGCGGTCTCACGAGGTCCGGGACGAACCACCAGACACTCCGTGGACCGTCAAGTGGTCGACTCCCAGGGCAATTCGAGTTCGGTTCACGAGGACTCCAAGTAGCGACGCTCAGCCAACGCTCACGTTGTCGCTGGCGAACGAACATTCAGTGATAACAGGTCCGAAACGACGAGCATCTCGTCAAGAATGCGCGAATCACTATCGAAAGGAGTAACCGCAATGTACATAGGTGGAGGAATGGTTGTTTTGATCCTCGTCATCGTCCTCATCGTCTTTCTCGTGAGGCGATGAAACGTTGATGGCGGTCACGGTACAGATGTCCAAACCGGTTTCGGGGTTGGAGTAATGACAATGCTCTTGCCATCGTCCGCCAGAATGTGGGCCCTTCGAATGTCGATTCGATGGCGCGTGCGTCGGGTTCTTTTCATTTCGAGACGACTCAACCAGAACGATTTGACTGCGTGAGAGGCGAATGTCCTCTCTTCGATACAAGAGAAATGGAGTGATAGTGACTAACAAGGACAAGGCCAAGAACATGGCTCAAGTAGCAAAAGGCAAGGTCGAAGAGGGTGCCGGGAAGACCATGGGCGACGACAAACTCGAAGACGATGGCAAAGCCGACCAGATGAAGGGCAACATGAAACAAGCCGGTGAAAAAGTCAAGGATGCTTTCAAGAAGTAGATCCGAAAGTTGCCCCGCGACAGCCGAACATTTACCGTCGACGAGGACCAAGAAGAGCCCTTTGGTCCTCGTCGACGGTAACAATCCAATAGGTCACACCGCGAACGCCACTGCGAAACGCGTAGTGGCACCGGATTGGCCGCTGCTACCGTGGGCTCGGGGTCCGCTCAGCCGCTTTCGTGATTACCGCGCTCCCGCAGCAACCGGGAACCCTCGGGGCCACTCCCCGCGTCTTAGGAGTTGAGGCCCTAAGCGACGATGATTTTGCATTAGCCCTTTATCTTTGTACGAAGTCCACTATCGCGCAGTGTCTGACGTCGGCTGGGAGTGGGATCCCGAACTACTCAAGTTTTGAGAATTTCGACCCGAAGGGTCCAAACGGCGGGTTTAGTTCGAGATTTCGGCTCTCGGACACGCATCGATCCCATTTGGCGATCGTACCGCCCTGCACTCACAACTCCATGAAAGTGTCAAAGATGTGTCAAAAGAAATGGCCCCTTCCAATTGGAAGGGGCCATTCTTCCTGGTGGCGGGAGCAAGATTTGAACTTGCGACCTTCGGGTTATGAGCCCGACGAGCTACCAGACTGCTCCACCCCGCGATGATGGACAATCGCTATACCACACCCGTTATTTTCCCCCAAAAAGTTGCAATCATAAGGCGCCGAACGACGCCGCATTGAACTTACCGATCCGTCTGAATGCCCCCACTTTTCACTCTCGGTCAAAACCAATCGTGCAAAACGGGTGCAACGACAGTGCAAGGGTTTTGCCACGGTGGCCCCCCCCCCCCCCCTCACGTGGAGTTCCGAATTATCAGAAGTCCACGTGAGGGGGTGGCCTGACCCCGTTGAACTGATCCACTTGACCTGGACCCTGGACCGCTCTCTTGGAAATGACTACGGCGCTTGGGGACTCGCAACGGGAGTGGCGACAGACGAGGCAATCATCCGCGAAGGCATTGGTATCGGCGACGAAGTTTTTACGGTGGGCCGCTTCCGTAATCACTTGGGCACAGATCGAAACGAACCCATTGCGCGCGTAGGGAACATCGCGGCGATCCCGCCGGATTTGGTTTACTCGCACAAGTTTGGAAGAACGAGGGCGATTCTTTTTGAGGCACGATCTATTGGAGGTCTCAGCCGTTCGCCCGAGTTTGTAAATCTTGGATTGACACCCCGGCGGGAGGGAAAACTGGAACAGTCTGTTCCAAACCTCTTGCCGCTGCGGCTGTCGGTCGCCTTCCACAATTTAGTGCTGTGTGGATTACGGAGCTCAGTATGGGTCTTGTCACCGCTGCATATTTTGCCTTAGCCAGCTGGCGCCATCGAATCCCTAACGGCTCCCACGCCACTTAACGTTTCAAATTTGACGCAGCGGATTGAGGAAAATTGGTCTGCTCCGAGTTTTAGTTGGAAGCGATTTGATTACGCCCGTTATTCTTCGCCGCGTAGAGTGCGCTATCAGCGCGACGCATTGCGTCGATGAGGTGTTCATTTGGATCAATCTGCGTGAGCCCGATCGACACAGTAACTTCCGAAGACACCAGTGGGGACATCAACGGAGACATCGCGACACGCAGTCGTTCAGCCACCGGTTGGGCCTGCTGTAAGTTTGTCCCCGGCAAAAACATCATGAACTCGTCGCCCCCCAAACGAACCGCGAAATCTTGCTCTCGCGATAGCGACCTAAGAAGATCGGCAAAACGACAGATAACGGCATCTCCGACTTCGTGGCCGTACGTGTCGTTCACAGCTTTGAAGTGATCAAGATCGCAAATCATCAGAGCTGCCGTTGCCGGTCCTTCGCGCGGGATGCTACTGAGAGCTCGACGATTGAGCAGTCCCGTCGACGAATCATGATCAGCAAGATGTTCAAGGCGAGTTCGAAACGTTACTCGTTCAAGTGCGGCGTCGGTCTGTTCGATCAACAGCCGGACGAGTTCGCGTTCAATTTCTGTGGGTCGAAGATGATCGATCGGGTCCTCTATCGCGAAGACCAGTCGAGGCACACCATCTCCGTCGAATACAGGCGCGAGCAGAACGTCATCGGACCAACCAAATCTCCCAGCTCCATTGCGTCTCGACCGAAACTCACCGTGCGCTGATCCGTGAACGGTTTGCGCGGGCACCAACCAACAGCCTCCCACTTCACGAGTGTGATCACGAAATAGTTCGAAGACCGGGAGCTCAAGCGTTTTAGCGATCGCTACCTCGTCGAAGTTCGCTATCGCGAGCGGTAGTGAGCTATCCCCGTCCCCAAAATAGATAGCCGCGCGTTCAAAACCGAGACGTGGAACCAGCGCTTCACACGCAGTAACAAGAGCCTCGCGATGAGATTGGCATTCGGATAAACGCTTCGACGCT
The DNA here is from genome assembly GCA_003142095.1 of Acidimicrobiaceae bacterium. Classification (GTDB taxonomy): domain Bacteria; phylum Actinomycetota; class Acidimicrobiia; order Acidimicrobiales; family RAAP-2; genus RAAP-2. Next base: position 13,412 of record PLON01000069.1, read on the forward strand.
CCAAGGAGTTGCGTCATTCGGTTTTGAACTCGCTCGGCTTGAGCGCTGTCTTGGGCATTCTCGAGCGACTGTTCGGCGTGCGAACAGATCGCGCGCAACATGCGGAGTTCACTCGAGTCCGGCATTTTGCCCGATCGTGGTTCGTCGATCGACAAGATCCCGAGTGGCTCGCCCTTTGAATTGCGGAGTTGGACGAAAAGCGCGTCCTCCGGATCCCATCCACCTGGAATAGTGGGTCGATTCGGAGATGGAATCACGTAGTTATCAAGATTGCTCCACACCTCGGCTGATCTCGGAACAATGTAAATCCCTGGGTGTATTTCATACTGGCTACTCACCAGTTGCTCTTCAAACATCTCGCGACTTTCCCTCGTGTGCATGAGCGCTTGCGCATCCGGTGGTCCGATCACCAACACGACCTCATAGTCGTCCCACGCGGGTTGGTACTTGTTGAATACCACAATTTCAAAGCCCGCAGCCGAGTGGACTGTTTCGACGACCGTACGAAGAACTTCATCGACATTGTCCTCGCGAGCGCTGCGAACTAACGAAACCAGAGCATCGATCCGCCCAATCGCGTCGTCCTCCACCTGACGTTCCACGGACGTCAGGTACTGCTGCATACTGGGTCAAAGCGCAAGAAACAGCCGCCGAACTGTCGATCTTTACCAGGGTTGATGCCCATGAGGTCATTATTGCACTTCTCATGGGCGTTCGACTACGACGACAACTGGCCCTCCCCTCCAAAAAACTTCCGCACACACTTCCATGTCGCCGGTATCTAATGTCGGGCGAACTGTAACCAGTGCGATTGATGTAGTCCGAAGAAATCGGAGGAGCCGGTTCGCCGACTTCGAGAACCTTTGACCTCCGTTACGCCGGCAAACCCAACTTCAGCCTGCCCGACTCGATCGTCGTGCGATGACAAGCAACGAGACGCTCACCCGCAAATACCGCAAGAGCCCGGTATGGGCGTACAACCATCACCGTGACCCAAAACGTGACCGAGGCCAGACTTAGCGCAGAAAAGCCGGTGCTATCGCACCGGCTTTTCTGCACTTCTCTTCGTGGCGGGGGCAAGATTTGAACTTGCGACCTTCGGGTTATGAGCCCGACGAGCTACCAGACTGCTCCACCCCGCGTTGCCTGCAACACATTACTAGATAACGCGAGGCGGCTCAACAGGGCAGTCTCGCTCAGCGCAAGGTGTAGCGAAGTGACGTGCGCTGACCGTGCGCGAAGACGATCGTGAATCGGTACTCCCCCGAGCGACTTCCTCGAGCGACAATGACCCGAATCGTCAGGACGCGTCCGTTGTCGTGCGTAACGACGGCGCTCGTGCCGCCCAAGTCACTCACGACGATTGGTCGACCGTAGAAGCCTGAGCCGATTATTCGTGTGCTCATCGTCCGTCCCGACCAGATCGCCGTGCTCATGCGTGAGGCCCTCGGGGCCGGCGGAATGACGGTCACTGTCGTAGCCAACGATGAGGTCGCGGCGTACGTGCCGTCAGACGCCTTGGTCGCCGTGACGATGCACGTACCGGCACGCGAGCTCGTGAGCGAATCGCCAGTGATCGTGCAGTTCGCCGTTCCCGCTGAGGTCACGACGTACGACACCGCGCCCGCACCCGAGCCACCGCTCGACGTGAGCGTCAGCGGGTGACGGTAGTCCGTGGACGTGCTCGTAATGGTGACCGAGCCTTGGGCTTTGGGGTTACCGGAACCGACGGTGATGCTCTGCTTCACTTCCGCAGCGGCCGCAAAGGCGCCGTTGCCCGGATCATTGAAGTCGATGACGCAGACACCGTTATCAGTGAACGTCACTTTTCCGTCGCTCAGCGAACAGCCCGTCGACTCGCTGTTCAAGTAGATCTCGACCTTGTTCCCGGAGGTCGCCGACGCCGTGGGTGAATACGTACCGTGAATCGCGCCCGCGGCCGGCGCCGTGCTTGCGGAAATCGTGTTGGACGAATACACCTTGACCGACTTTTGAACTTGACTCGCGGCGGCGAACGCGCCGTTACCTGGGTCGTTAAAGTTCACGATGCACTTGCCCGCACTCTTGAAATCAATCCAGCCGTAACTGAGGGCGCATCCACTCGAATACTTATCGAGAGTCATAACCACTTTGTCACCCGACGTGGCGGTGGCACCGGGCGCGTACGAACCTCCGGCGCTGCCGGCTGAAGGAAACGCACTCGTTGAAATCGTGTTGTCGCTGTACACCTTGACGCTTTGTGTGACCTGAGCGGCCGCGACGTAAGTGCTGTTACCGGGGTCGTTGAAATCCACGACGCAGGTCCCAGAACCCGTGAAGGTCACCTTGCCGTCGCTAAGCGAACATCCCGACGAACTCTTATCGAGGGTGATCGCCACCTTGTCACCGGACGAGGCAGTGGCGCTCGGGGTATAGGTCCCGTGAGTGCTCCCCGCGCTCGGTGCCGCGCTCGCGCTGATGGTATTGGACGTCGTGCCCGCCGCGAAGGCCGGAACTGCCCCAAGTCCGACGATCCCCAAAACGATCGCCGCAGCCGCCGCAGCGCTCGACCAACGGACTCGGGCGGAAGCGCCCTTACGTCGATGTTGAAGTGAGGATAAGTTTCTCATAAGTCGAGCCTCCCCCTCTTGGGGCCGTTATGTGGGGCAGCGCGCCACATCACAGAGTTCGCACAAAGAGGGGCTACTCCCCTGATCGGACAAGATATCTCGACCGAATTCGCGGATTTCGGCGCTCTGGTTCCCAGGGCTCTCTAAATCTCTCGTCGCCACGATTCGTGACGCATCGGAGGGTTGACGGTCGAGCGAGAATTAGGTTAGCCTAACCTAAGAGGTTAAGTAGAGCCTGCGGGACCACGATATTGCTCGCCCAGTTCCCCGCTGGTGGAGTGCAGAGCGAACGGATTCAGTTGAAGCGTTTGGCCCCTCTCCAGCGACTTGGCATCGTCCTCACCTCCGCGGCGTTGGCTTCACTGGCCCTCACCGCTTGCGGCTCCGCATCCAACGTCACCACCATCACCCTCTACAACGGCCAGCACATCCAGACGACCGATTCTCTCGTCGCGGCCTTCGAAAGAGCCAACCCGACCATCAAAGTGTCCGTGCGAAGTGACGACGAAGATACTTTCGACGCCCAGATCGTCCAAGAAGGGTCGCGCTCGCCGGCTGACGTCTTTTATACCGAGAATTCGCCCGCGCTTGAATACCTCCAGCGGCGCGGACTGCTGGCTCCCGTGAACCCTGCGACACTCGCGAAGACCCCGAGCAAATACAACTCACCTCAGGGTGACTGGGTTGGGGTGTCGGCGCGCGTGAGCGTCTTGATTTACAACCCGTCCCTCATCAAGGAGAGCCAACTCCCGACGCACGTGCTGCAGTTGGCCAATCCCAGGTACAAGGGAAAGTTGGCCTTCGCGGCCGGCGAGACCGACTTTCAACCGATCGTCACGTCAGTCCTGAAGGCCTACGGTAAATCGCGCACGCTGGCCTGGTTGAACGGCATCAAGGCCAATGCGGGCAGCCATATATATCCCGACAACGAGACGATCACCAACGACGTCAACCGTGGCCTCGTGGCCTTCGGACTCATCAACCAGTACTACTGGTACCGACTGGGTGCCGATATTGGCAAGTCGAACATCCACTCGAAGATCGCCTATCTTGCGCCTCGCGATCCGGGCTACGTACTCGACGTATCGGGCGCGGGCATCTTGAAGTCGTCCACGCACAAAGCCGCGGCCCAAAAGTTCGTGGCGTTCATCGTGTCTGCGAAGGGACAAGAGATCATTGCCCACTCGATCAGCTTTGAATACCCGATCGCGTCGGGCGTGACGACTGCTCAACCCGAGACGCCGTTCCAGGATCTGAAACCGTATCCGATCAACATCGCGCAACTCGGTACCGGAGCGCGTGCGATTGCGTTACTTCGTGAGGCTCAGTTGCTGTGACCACGGTGCTCACTCCCGCGAGAGATACGCCGGTGCCACCACGTCGGCGCCGTCCGCGCCCCAGGACGCTGATCGCGCTCAGCGCGCTCGTCGTTGCCGCGCTCTCACTTCCCCTTATTTTTCTCATCCTCGAAGCGTCGGACGCTGGCGCGTCGAACGTCTGGCATCTCATCTGGCGAAGTCTCACTGCGTCGCTGCTCTGGAATACCGTGCGACTCACGGTCGTCGTCACGATTCTTTGCGCCGTGATCGGCACGCTCTGCGCTTACTGCGTTGAGCGCACGGACCTGCCCGGTCGCCACATCTGGGCTGTGCTCGTCGTCATTCCCTTCGCAATTCCCGACTTCGTCGTCAGTTTCGGGTGGTCATCACTCTTTCCCTGGGTCGCCGGATTTCATGGCGCCGTTCTCGTCATGACTCTGGCTGTCTACCCACTCGTGTACTTACCCGTCGCGGCGAGCCTTCGCGGCGCGGACGCGGGACAGGAGGAGATTGCGCGGAGCCTGGGGGCCTCTCGCGTGTCAACGTTTTTCCGCATCACGCTCGGCCAGGCTCGTCGCGCGATTCTCGGCGGATGCCTCTTGGTCGCTCTGGTCATCCTCGCGGAATACGGCGCCTTCGAGATTCTCGGCTATCAGACCTTCACGACAGAAATCTTCAGCGAGTTCTCGGTCGGCTTTGACACGGCGTCCGCGTGCGCCCTCTCTCTCGTGCTCGTTCTCTTGTCTCTCGTCGTGATGTTCGGCGAAGGAGCACTCGGCGGCGCGCGTCACCTCAGTCGGAGCGGCCCAGGCGTCGCGCGCGTGCAGACACGTGTTCGCCTGGGATCAATGACCATTCCTGTCCTGCTCGGCTTTGGCGCCCTGGTGACCGCGGCCCTCGGAGTACCGGTCGGATCTGCGATCTACTGGATGTTCGAGGGCGGCTCGCACGCTCTCGGCGGCGTGTCGTTGGTCTCGGCCGCGCTCTACACTGCGCTCTACAGCGCGTCGGCCGGATTGCTGGCGACGTTGATGGCGCTGCCGGTAGCCCTGCTTGTCGTGCGTTATCCCACGAAGTGGCACAGGGCGCTCACGCGAACGACATTCCTCGTCCTCGCGATGCCGGGGCTCGTGGTGGCCCTCGCGCTTTCGTACTTCTCCGAGCAACACGCGAACGGCTTTGGGTACGAAACGGCGCCGCTACTCATCGTTGCCTACGCCATCATGTTCTTTCCCCTGGCCCTCGTGGGAGTGCGCGCCTCGGTGAACCAAGCTCCCGTCGCGCTCGAAGAGGTCGCCGGTTCACTCGGCGTCTCGCGCTCTCAGGTGCTGTGGCGCGTGACTCTCCCCCTCGTTGGCCCCGGACTCGGGGCGGCCTTCTGTTTGGTCTTTCTCTCGTGCGTCACCGAGCTCACCGCCACGTTGATTCTCATTCCGACGAACGCCCAGACTCTCGCGACGCAGTTCTGGGCCTATCAACAGAACCTCTCGTACGGCCAGGCCGCACCCTTCGCACTCGTCATCATCCTTATCGCGACCGTGCCCGCGTACCTGCTCGGTCGATTCTTCGACCGACTACCTGTACGCCGTCATGACGCGAAAGTCCCTAGCGTGGTCCAATGAGCGAACTCGAAATCGCCGGTCTCGATAAGTCCTACCGGACTCAAGACGTGCTGCGCGGACTCGATCTCAGCGTCGACGCCGGATCGTTCGTCTCGATTCTCGGGCCGTCAGGTAGCGGCAAAACCACGCTGCTACGTATCATCGCCGGATTCGAACGGGCCGATCGGGGCAGCGTGCGTCTGCGCGGTGACGTCGTGGATGACGCCACTCATTTCGTTAACTCCGAAGAGCGCCGCATTGGCTACGTGCCCCAAGACGGCAATCTCTTTCCACATCTTTCGGTCGAAGCGAACGTCGGCTTCGGCTTAGCCCGACGCGATCGTCGAGGTAAGCGCGTCAGTGAACTCCTGGAGATGGTGGGGTTGGGCGGACTGGCGGAGCGCTACCCGCATCAACTCTCGGGCGGCCAGCAACAACGAGTCGCTCTCGCGCGCGGCCTCGCCATCGATCCGGCGCTGGTATTGCTCGACGAGCCGTTTTCGTCGCTCGACGCGGGCCTTCGCGCGAGCGTGCGCCACGACGTACGCCACGTCTTAAAGGACGCCGGCACGACGACGATCCTCGTCACCCATGATCAAGACGAAGCGCTCTCACTGGCCGACCAGGTAGCCATCATTCGCCACGGTTGCATTAGTCAGTACGACGCGCCGGCGAAGCTCTACGCCAAACCCGCAACGCCCGAACTCGCGCGTGAATTCGGCAACGTCAACTTCGTAAAAGGTGTCATGCACGGCAATGACGTTGACACGGCCCTCGGTCGACTCGAGCTCGATGATCCCTCGTCGATTCCCGGCGCGCGCGAGGGTGCGTCTCTCCTCGTACTGATTCGTCCCGAACAAATCGTTCTCGCTGATGCCGCAAGTACCGCAACGCGTGCCCGAGTTCTCGACACGGAGTTCTACGGACACGACGCCGTGGTGAAACTGCGCGCCAACTTTGACGGAGCGACAACTCTCGTGGCGCGCACGTCTCACGCCACAGAACTGCCTGATCGCGATAGCGAAGTAGGCGTCAGCGTTCGTGGCGGCGTCGTCGCGTGGCTCGACGAGACCGTCGCGTAGCGCATATTTCACGTATCTGATAATTCGATGTGAAACGCGCTGCGCGTAAAGAGTACGGGGCCTCGTAAACAGCACTGCACGACAAAACAGAATCACGCCACCCATTGGGCGTTGCGCTTCGAATGAACACATCACTCACTAAGAAATCCGCTTCGTAATGTCACTATTCGAGGAACAACGCGACACATTCACGTGCACGCGAGATCAGTTGACGTTATTTCTTCGATCGTCACACGTATGGTTGAAGCGGTAACGGCGACGTACTCGCGCGCCGAGCAGTATCCAGACATGTACAGCTCCTTAGGAGGCTTAATGAAAAATACACTCGGTCGTAGGCACGCGCGTCAGACCAAGACTCGTTGGACATCGCTACTCGCGGTGGGCGCATCACTGGCCATCGTGGCGGGTGTCGCACTCACCAGTTCGGGTGACGCGTCAGCGGTAACGCTGAGCGCGAACGCGGCGTCCACGCTTCCGTGCAACGTCTCCGTGACGGGCGGCGGGCAACTCGTTACCGGCACGACGCTGATTGCCGGCGTCGTAGCGGGCACCACGCAGATCAAGTTTGACTGCAACTCGTCCTCAAGCGCCTCAGTGGCCGCCGAAGCGTCACTGCTCGCGGCCATCGGGGCAACGAACGTTCTTCCGACAGCCGAAGCCGACACCACGTCGCTCGGTACGTTCACTCCAAGCACGACGGACACGGGATGCCCCGCCGGCACCGCCGGATCGTGCACGGTTGCGACCTTCGCCGTTCCGGCCACATTCACGGCCGCGGGTGACAAGAACGCGCAGTGTCCTCCGTCGCAGGCGCAAGTGAACGACGGACTCTTCGGCTGCGCGGTCGCAGTCGCAAACTCCACAGAAGCGGAGATCACTGGCGGCGAGTACCTCCTGCAATACGCGAACCAGACCACCGCACCCACGGCGCCCACCATCTCGGCGCTGCAGACGAGCGGTTCGCCGGGCAGTCTCATCGACGTCTCGGACACTGCTAGCGCGACCGGCTTCTGGTGGGGTGAAGCCGTGCAGGCCGTTCAAGCTCTCTACGACGGAACAGCGGCCGCGGTTGCTCCGTCAACGTGCGCTACGGGCGGCGGCTACGGCAACGTCCCATCCTCGAATCTCGAAGAGGCGTGGTACACCGCCGGATCCTCGACTCCCGCGTTCGCAGGCCCCGCGACGGGCGTGACGATCTCGAACGACTGCTACACCGGCACGACGCTTGATGGCCCGGTTCTCGGCGGCACCATAACGGTACCCACGACCGTGACCTCGGGAACGTCGTACACCGTGTACCTCTGTGAGGTCAACGAAACCCCGTACCTGAGTACCAGTTCGACGTCGGCGAGCGTTTGCGGTACTGCCGCTGCCTTCATCGACTCATCGTTCTCTTTTAGCGCCACCTCGAAGGCACTCAGTCAGAACTTGCCCGAGAGCGGAAGCGTGACAGCGGCGGACGAATCGAGTTTCACCGCACAACTCAAGTCCAGTGGCAACGCCACCGGCAGTCCCGTGACCTACACCGAGACGGCGGGAAACCCGGACGTTGTGGTGTCGACTTCGGGCGCCGTGACGACGTCGGGCAAACTCGCGACCGGCACCTACACCGCGTCGGGCACGACCGCTGATACCAACGGCGACACCGGATTGTTCACGTACAAGTTGAGCGTCACCGGTGCAGTCGTCACTGCGACACCCGCGCCGACGGCAACCCGTGTGGTTGGCTACGGCATCATCGGTCGTACCGATACCGTCACGATCACCGGAAAGAACTTCACCGCCGGCGCTCGGATCATTGGTCACGCGGGCACCGTCGCCACAGCGCTTCGCACGACGAGCACGCGAATCATTACGAGGCTTCGCGTCGTGAAGACGGCGAAGAAGGGCACGTTCCGCTTCACCATCCAATTCAAGAACGGCAAGAAGACTTCGGTCGCCTACACCGTGCGATAACCGTCCGACACTCGGTTGACGGAGCCCCCTCTCGCGAGGGGGCTCCGTCATGTACACCCTCTTAGTAGTGTGATGAACTTCCGGGCCACGCGGTTGCGGACGATGGGGTGCACGTGAGCGAAACGAAAAGCGGAACCTTCGACGCGCTAAAGGTTCGCGACTTCTCTCTTCTCTGGTCAGGTCAAACCGTGTCGTCCATGGGCGACGGCATCTTTACGATCGCCCTCGCGCTTGTAACGCTCGACGTTGATCGACATCCGTCGGGCATCGCTCTCGTGTTCGCCGCCCGCGCCATCCCTTCGGTGGCGCTCGCCCTCGTGGGCGGCGTGGTGGTGGACCGCGTGTCACGGCGTCTTGTGATGTTGACCTCCGACTCCATTCGCGGAGCGGCGGTCGGCGTCATGGCGCTCCTCCTCGCGCGCGGGCAACTGCGACTCTGGGAACTCATCGTCATGGCCGCGATCTTTGGTGCGGCCGACAGTTTCTTTGGTCCGGCGTCGACGACCATCGTGCCCGAACTGTTAACGGCCGATCAACTAGTTGCCGGCAACGCACTCAGTCAAATGAGCAACCAGCTGACCCAGGGACTCCTCGGTCCCGCGATTGGCGGTTTCATCGTCGCCGCGATTGGCGCGGCGTGGTCGTTCGGCCTTGACGCGATGAGCTTTCTCGTCTCGGCTCTCTGCTTGGTGGCCCTTCGTTCGAGAAGCCGACCGGCGCGCTCGACCACGTCACCGGTCACCGACGCCCGCGAAGGGCTCCGCTACGTCTGGACGCGACCGTATCTCTTGTACGCGGTGATGGGCGCGGCGCTCGCGAACGTCTTCGGAATGGCCCCCCTCACCGTTCTGTTGCCGCTCTTTGTCCGTGAGACGTTGCACGCAAGTGCCCTGGAACTTGGACTGGTCTACGCGGCCGGTGGCGCGTCGGGCGTTCTTGCCTCGTTGATCGTGGCACGCCTCGGATCACCGCGTCGTCAGATCACCGTGCTGTGGTGCTCGTACGCGTTGAGCGGCGGGGCGATCGCCGCCATCGCTCTCGCACCCAACGTCCTCGTCACGGGATTTCTCGTGGCGGCCGAAGTGGGCTTCATGCTCTACGGAGACGTCTTGTTCTTCGCGTGGATGCAGCGGATTGTGCCGCACGAGTTTCTCGGTCGGGTCTCGTCGTTGGTCTTTCTCTTCGCGTGGTCTCTCGGTCCACTCGGCATTCTCGCGGGCGGCCTCGCGGCGACGACGATCGGCGTGCGCCACTCGATCTTGATCGGGGGCCTCGTGTCCGGGGCGGTTTGTCTGGGCGTACTCTTCGTGCCCGGCGTGCGCGATCCCGAACGCGAGCCGCCGACCAATTCGCCCGACGTCGCGTAAGGACGGCCCAGCGCAATGGGACAAATTTGCCGGGTAGGGTTCCGTGATGAACGACACGCAACGACGCGCCGAACTCGAATCTCTGGTCACCGACGTCACGTTCGCGGGCGCACACGATCCGAGTGATCTTCACGACGAATCCCTGCATACGCGCGATCGCGAGCCGTTCGCGGTGGCCCGGCCGCGTACGACCCACGAGGTCGCTGAGCTCGTGCGTTTCGCCGCGCGCTACGAACTGCCCGTTACCCCGCGCGGATCGGGGACGGGCCTCTCCGGCGGAGCCCTGCCGGTCAACGGGGGTCTCGTCATCTCCTTCGATCAGATGCGCAGCGTTCTTCGTGTCGACGAGCGCGATCACGTGGCGGTCGTCCAGGCCGGCATCACGCTGCGCGAATTGAACGACGCTCTCGTCGGCACGGGGCTGCACTACCCCGTCTATCCCGGCGAACTCTCGGGATCGCTCGGGGGCAACGTCAACACCAACGCGGGCGGCATGCGCGCCGTTCGCCACGGCGTCACGCGTCAACACGTGCTGGGACTCGAAGTCGTGCTGATGGACGGAACCATCTTGAAGACCGGTGGGCCCGTGATGAAGAGTTCCTCGGGCTACGACTTGACGCAGCTGCTCATCGGTAGCGAAGGCACACTCGCCCTCGTCACCGAGGTCACCCTCAAGCTCTCCCCGATCTTCGAACACTCCGCGACCATGCTCGTTCCTTTTAACGACGTGCACGCGGTGACCAACGTGGTGCCCACGCTCATCTCGGCCGGTCTTCAACCCTCGTTGCTGGAATACCTCGACGTGACGACCATGAACGCACTGCAGAGCAGAACCGACCTTCACTTGGGCGTTGACCCCACAATCGCTCAACAGAGCGCGGCGTACCTCATCGTCGTGCTCGAAACGAGAACCCGTGCGCAACTCGACGCTGACCTCGAGGCCGCGGCCGAACTGGTCGGTGACGCGGGGGCACTCGACGTCTACGTCTTAGAAGGAGTTGCCGCCAGTCAACTCATTCAGGCGCGCGAGCGGACGTTCTGGCTGACCAAAGCCGCCGGCGCCAACGAGATCATCGACATCGTGGTGCCGCGTTCGACCGTGCCAAAGTTTCTCGAAGACGTGTCGGCTCTCGCGGATCAGTACGGCGCGTACGTCGCGGGCTGTGGGCACGTGGGCGACGGCAACGTGCACCTCTCGGTCTTTCAGAATGACGACGCCCGCCGCGAAGAACTCCTGCTCGAGCTCTTTCGTGCCGGCGTCGAACTGGGCGGCGCGGTCTCGGGCGAACACGGACTCGGCGTGGACAAACGAGACGCCTACCTTGCTCTCGCCGATCCGGCGCTCGTGGCGCTGCAGCGACAGATCAAAAAGGTCTTCGACCCCGCGGGTCTGCTGAATCCGTACCGACACCTCGACGAGCGTCGCGACGACTAGTTAACCCTTCGAGAGGGCCGTCTGGGCGGCCTGGATCTCATTGTTCATAGCCTTGACGTCTTGTTGATACAGCCCGAGGTTGCCATGCGAGAGGGCAGTCTGAGCCGCCGTATAGTCATTGGCGGCCTGGGTGAGATCGTCCGCGGCGCTGGCCTTCGTAGTGCCAGAGCCCTTCCCCGTCGTTGGCGAGATGGGAGGAGGCGTGATACCGGCCACATTCGCGCCCAGCACTGCCGCCAGTGCTCCCGCCAGCGTCGGTCTAATGCTGACGTCTTGGTTATAGACCGCGATCACGTAGCGCAGTTGAGGCATCGGGTTCGTGGAATTGGTGACGTACAGCGGTCGAATGTAGAGCACGGACGAATCGAGAGGCACCGTCAAGTTGTTGCCGAGCACGACCGACGAGCCGTGTTGGTCCAAGAGTGTGATGCTCGAGGAGACCTGGGAGGCCTGTTCGATCTCCGAATCGGCCTGCAGTGGACCGGTAACCGTCGTGCCGCGTGGGGTCTCATAGACGTTGAGTTGTCCGTAGTCGTCCGGATCACTGGTCGCGATCATGAAGGCCGTCAGGTTCTGAACCGTCGAGGAGTTGCCCGAGGGCACGTAGTCAATGGACTCGAGCAGCTGTTCATGATTGGCGTTGGGCAGCGAACCGACCTGAAAGACCGGGCTCATCGGTGAGTTCGAGGTGGACGTCACTTCGCCCGCCGCGTTCACGGTCTCGGTCTTCGCGAGCGTGCTCGAAGGCGAACCCGCGCCCGTCGTAGGAGAGATCTCCCAGCGGTCCGAGGCCGAGTAGAAGGCGCTGGCCGAGGTGATGTGATAGCGACCGAAGGTCGCCGCCTGCACCGAGAAGAGGTCTTGGGGGTAGCGCAGGTGCGTACGGATCGTCGAGGGCATGGCGCTCATGGGCAGGAACATCGACGGAAAGGCCGAGCGGTACGCCTTGATGATGGGGTCATTGGGGTCGGCCACGTAGAACTTCATCGACCCGGTGTAGGCGTTGACGACGACCTTGACGGAGTTGCGCGCGTAGTTGAAGCTGCTCGGCAGCCCCCCGGTACTGATGCCGAGGTTGCTCGCGTTCTCGCTGTAGGGATACTGACTGGTCGTGGTGTACCCGTCGAGCACGTACTGGACTTCGCCGTTGGCGATGACCGCGTACGGCTGGGAGTCAAAGGAGAGGAAGGGTGCGGCCTTCTGGGCCATCTGGCGCACGTCGCGCACGAACATCACGCGACTCTTCGGCGTGATCTGATTCGAAATCAAGAAGTTGAAGTCCCCGAGGCGAAGCGCCAACGCGAAGCGCGAGAAGATCCCCCCGACCGCCACGCCGCCCGTGCTCTTGTAATGGGTCTCGACAGGGGTGCCGGCGTTCGCGCCCGAATTGACCTGGTAGTCGAGTTCGGCCTGCTTGGTGTTGGCGACCACCCAGCCGTTCAGTTTGATGCCGAAGTAGATGTCGGGCTGGGTCAAGGTCGGCATGCCGTTGCTCGACTGAGGCGGAACGTTCGAAACCACGAAGACGGGGTTGCCGGTCGAGGGGTCGACTTGATTCGCGGCGACGACGGCCGCGCCGATGCCGTGCGTGTACTGCAGGTGCTGGTTCACCCAACTGTTGGACGGCAAATTGGCGCTATCGAGCTGGCGGGCGCCAATGAGGACGGGCGTCAGTTTTCCGTTGATGTAGTAGCGATCCACAGAAAGACTCGTGAAGTTGTAATAGGAGCGAATCGACTGACGGCGCGTCACCGTTTCGAGTGAGATGTTGTTCGACGGATCCCACAGGCGAATGTTGTTGAGAGTCGCCGCGTCAGCCTTGATCTGCGCGGCCGTGATCGACGTGGAGCTGGCGAAGGCGTGATAGCGCACGTTGTCGAGTCCGAAGGCCGCGCGGGTGGCGTCGATATTGCGCTGGATGTAGGGCGCTTCGAGCGACTCCTGGTTGGGGCTCACCTTGAGAGCCTGGAGGAAGGTCGGGTAGAGCACGCCGATCACGAGCGCCACGAAGGCCCAGAGACCGACGGCCACGACCGGCAGCGACCAGCCGCGCGAGCGCACGTTGTAGAGCAGGATCGCGGCCGCGGCGAGCGAGAGCCAAAAGAGAATGGTGAGCGCGGGAATACGCGCGTGGATGTCGGTGTACGTGGCGCCCTGTACGTAACCGTTGGTCGAGGTGACAAGCTCCCACTTGGCGATGAGGTACCCGGCCGCCTTCATCAGAGCAATCGCGGCACCGATGACCGACAAGTGCGCCTTCACTCGTGGCGAGACCCGAGGGGTGACCTTCGTGGTGCGAATACCGCCGTTCAAGAAGTGAAAGCCCGTCGTCACAACGAACGCGATGATCAAGACGACGAGGAACCAGGTGATGACGAACGAGACGAAGGGCAGCGTGAAGATGTAGAAGCCGAGATCCTTGTGAAACAGGGGGTCAACCTTGTGGAAGGACTGGGCGTGAGAAAAGAGCAGGTAACTGTTCCACTGGCCCGTAGCGTCGAGCCCCGCGACGAGGCCCATCACTAGGGCGATCGCCGCGTAGATGCGCCGGGCGTAGGGGCGAACGATGTTCTGGTAGCGCCGCACGACCTCGTCTTCGGGGTCAAAGGAGAGGTCGCGCGCGCCGAAGCGATCGGTGAGGAGCAGGTTTCCCCACATGATGAAGAAGAAGATTGCCCCGAAGGTCAGTCCCAATCCGACCTTGATCAAAAAAAGCGTGGAGAAGACGCTCGAGAGGCGCACCGAGGAGAACCACATCTCGTCGGTCCACAGCACCGCCAGGTTGCGCAGGGAGAGAAAGCCGACCAGGACGACAATGAGGATGATCCCGATCCAGAATCGCCGGGAGAGTCGTCCGAGGCGCCGCGGGCGTTGGGGAACGTCGGTGGAGCTTCGCACAGAGACGAGCCTACGACTTATTTATACGGGGATAACAGTGCAGGCGCAGCCCGCGTGCAACGGCGGGTACGGCGAACCACTGGGGAAGTTCTCTCCCGCGAGTCGCTCTCCGGCCTCGGAGTCGTGTGCGCACAGGTCGCACGGCGCGTCGTTCGGCACGGCGAAGAATCGAATCGATCGACCCTTTGACGCGGTGACGACGCCCAGGTGAAAGGCCCGACGCGCCGCGTCCGTGCAGAGTCGTTCGACGCGAGCGCCTCGCCATTCGCGATAGGCCCCGTTCACGCGCTCCGTACCGTCACCGGCCGACTCGGACAAGATGCGCTTACGAAGTGCGAGCACGATCGTGACGGCGAGGTCCGCCGCGCAGTCGTCGAGCAGTGAGGGCTCGACACTCGTCTCGGCAACGCCGCCCTCGTCGCGAGCAAACTGGACGCCCGCGTGGGCGGACAAGGCGAGAGCCTCGCTGGCGGCTTCGGCGTAGCGCGCGCGCTGGACGAGTTCGTCTTCGAGTTCGTCGGTAATCATCGCCTTCACGTTGCGAATACGTTCGAGCATGATGTTCTGATCGTCCTGCAAGACGCGCTTCACCCGACGCGTTAGAACCGCCAACGACTCGTCGAGGGCTTCGTCGCGGTGACGGAACAAAACTCCGACGGGCGTTTCGGGCTTATGCGCGGCGGCCTTCTTTGGGGCGAGCGCGGTCGCGCCGCGCTCTTCCAGGGTGGCCTTACGCAGTCGCGCGAAGATCTCGTTGACGACGTCCGTTCCCGAAGGATCATCTTCGAGCAACGATTCACCGGCGGCCGGCGCCGGAGGGGGCGTCTGGCGGCGCTTCGCCTCGGGCTTCGCTTCGTCACCACCGGTCTCGGGTGCTGATGGGGGCGCTTCGGCGGGCACTTCACGCAGCGGCGTACCGGCGAGGAGCTCCTCTTCGGTCGGCTCGGGAGCACCGGGGTGCGAGCGAAGCGCTTCGAGGGCCGCCGCGCGAGCCGCTTCGTCGGAACCGTTGATGCCGGCGAGTATGTCGTCAACTTGTTGACGCAGAGTGGTAACGAACGTGGCGAGCGAGTCACGTGCCGCGCGCAGTTGATCTATCTGCAGATGGAGGGCCTTGCGCTTTATTGCGAGGTCGTTCAAGACAGTACGACGTGCTTCGTTCGACTGCTCGACAATCGCGCGGCCTTGCTCGCGGGCACGATCGATCAGCGCTTCACCGTTCACCTTCGCCGAATCGATCAGACGCTCGGCCGCGAGACGTGCGTCGTGGTCGATCTGGTTCGACGTGTTTTCGGCCTCGGTAATGAGAGCGGTCGCGCGTTCTTGCGCCTCAATGAGGTGGGTGGCGGAACGCTGCTGGGTCTCGGTAAAGACCTGGGCGCTGCGCTCCTGGGCTTCGACCGTCACGCGGGCGGCCTCTTCGTGGGCCGAGCGCAGAATTGACGCGCTTTGCGCCCCGAGGGCGTTGGTCAGCGTGGCCTCATCGAACGTGGGATTCTCCGCGCGGCGATGGGCCTCACTCAGTTGATCTTGCAGCTCGCGGATACGGCTTTCGAGGTGGCCCATCTCGCGGGCCGCGGCCTCAAGGTGCAGGCGAACCTCATTGGGGTCAACGCCCCCTTTGCGCAGTGTCGTGAAGGTCACCCGGGTGATTTCGCTCGACGACTGGCGCGTGGTCGAGAGTATTCGGCGGTCGTCCATTCCTTCCAGCCTACGGGCTCGGACGTCGGAACTCGGTCTTAGGACGGCTTCGTAATAGGGCTTGGGTGCACGCCACCGAGCTTGCGCAGGTCGTTCAACGCCTCTTTGAGCGACGTCACGGGCAGAATCGTCAGATCCGGTTGATCGGCCGCACGTGCGGCGTCGACGTTGCCGTCACCGTCAGGCACGATGAAGTACTGGGCTCCGGCGTCGTGCACCGCAACGGCCTTCTCTTCCACGCCGCCCACCGCGCCCACCTGGCCGTTGGGCGACATCGTGCCGGTTGCCGCCACCACGTGGTCACCGGTTAACGAGCCGTGGCTCAGTTTGTTGATCAACGTCAGAGTCATCGCGAGCCCGGCCGAGGGTCCACCGATATCGGCCGTGTCGATGCTCACGGACGCCGGCAGATGATAGTGATACCCGTTCTCGAGCGCGATGCCGAGCCACGAGTGATCGGGACCAGTCACACCAGGGCATCCCGACTCTTCGACATCGCTCGGGACTTTGGCGGTCGCCACGCGAAGCGTCGAGGGCGACTCGTAGGAGAGCGTGCCCGAGTTGGAGATCTTCACTTTGTCGAGGTCCAGCGTCACTTCGGTGCCGGGAGCGGCGTCGTGCAGCGTCGAGATCAATTGGCAGCCCGAGCGGATCGTCGTCGAATCGACGCCCGTAATGAGGTCACCGACCGTAAGACCGGCGCGACTCGCCGGCGAGGGCTCCACGACCGCGTTAATGATGGTGCCCGTCGGTGTTGCGGGTACGTGCCAACCAACTGCACGAAAGGCCGCGACCTCGGCCGCTTGCTTGGCGTCGCTCATCTCGAGAAAACCCTGGGCGTCGAGTTCATTGGTCGACACACCCGGCTCCACGAGTTCGTTGGCCGGCACGACCTGCACGTGCGACTGAAAGTGCGTCAGGAACAACTGCCACTCGGATAGTGGGGCGAGATACACGTCCGTTAAGAGGATCCTTCCAGGGTGGGCATTCGTCGCGACGCCGCTGATCTTCACGAGTGGCGCGACTGGTGTGCCGTCACCGGGGGTGATGGCGTACTCGCCGGACTGGTGCGCTTCGAGAGCCAGTATTCCCAACAAGATGACGGCGACGGCAACTAAGGGAACCCAAACGCGGGGCCTCATCCTTTTCGGTGGTGGAATGGGGTCGTGCACAGTGATGACCCAACGCTAGTTGAGCCCCTCGATCACGAGCTCCTTCGCGCCAGTTTTCAACCGAGCGACGCGGGCCGCGCCCTGCTCGAAGGACAACTGGGCTCGAGCATCGTTCGTCACCGGGTCCTAGCGCTGCGCGGTCTCGTGCGGTTGAATCTCATGACCCTCGAACAGTGGCAACGTGTGCTGAGCGACCGCGACGCGGACGTTCGCCGCGACGCCCTCGAACAACTCGCCCACGCCCCGCTCGACAACTCCGCGGTCCTGGACACCGTCGTCGAACTGCTCGATGATCCCGACGCGCTCGTCGTAGACGCGGCCGCCTTCGCCCTCGGCGAGCACACGTACGTCCTAGGCGTCGAAAGGCTTTGCGTTGTCGCGAGTGATCACGACGACGCACGGTGTCGCGAGTCGGCCATCGCGTCGCTCGGGGCGATCGGCGACGACCGCGCCCGCGGGGTCATTCTCGCGGCCCTCAGCGACAAGGCTCCGATTCGTCGACGCGCGATCGTGGCGCTCGCGAACTACGAGGGCCCCGACATCGAAGCCGCGCTCGAAGCGGCGAGCGAGGACAAAGACTGGCAGGTCCGCTCCGCGGTCACGCAACTTCGCGACGACTAGCGGTCCGCGCTTCGAAACAGGGCGTGCAGCGAGGCCATCTCCTCGAGGCAGGCCTGAAGTCCCTGAATGACAACGAGGTCGGACTGGGGGGCGACGTTCACTTCTACGCCGGCGCTCGTCGCTACGAGCTCGTCGAGGTCACGAATGTTCGCGTGACCACCCGCGATCGTCATGCCCCGCGCGCTGACGTCCTGGGAGAGGTCCGGCGGGGTGCCCCCGAGACACTCTTGGATCATGCGCATGGTCGTGTGCAGGATGTCGTACGCGGCGGCGTTCACGAGTTCGGCGCTGACTTCGATCTCCTTGAGTCGTCCACGATCGACGGTGCGCGCTAGAACGACCTCGGAAAGCCCCGCGGTGCGTCCGAGCGCAGAACAGAGTGTGCACTTCAACATCTCGACAACCGACGGCGCCACGACCACGCCGAGGTTGAGCCGCAGCGACGTCGCGATTGCCGTGTCGACGTCACTGCCACCGATGCGACGCGCGCCGCCCGCGACGATGCCCCCGAGGGAGACGACGGCCGCCTCGGACGCGCCCGCGCCGAGCAAGACCACCGCCGACCCGACGGGGTCTTGTACCGGCAGACCGAGACCAATGGCGGCCGCGAGTGGGGCTTCGATCAGGCTGGCTTCTCGAGCGCCGGCCTGAATGGCGGCTTGGCGAAGCGCGCGGCGCTCGATGGCCGTGGCGAGTGAGGGCACGCTCATGACCACGCGCGCGCGGCTCATTTTCGACACGCCCGCGCGGTCGAAGAGCGCCTCGATGAGTCGAGCCGTCACGTCAAAGTCGACGGTGGCGCCTTGGTTGAAGGGTCGAAAGACGATGACGTGGCGCGCGGTGCGACCAATAAGTTCGAGGGCACCGTGACCGAGGTCTTGCACTTCGCCCGTGTTGGTGTCGATCGCGACCATCGTCGGCTCGTCAAACAAAATCCCTCGAGAAGAAGTTGCGAGTCGCGTGTGAGAGGTGCCAATATCCAGCGCGACGTCGACAGCCATAGGTAACAATGTTAGGGCGATGCACCCAATTGGCCTTTCATTACTAGCCTTTCTCAAGTGACTGAGTGGAATTGGAGAGAATTGTGGCGTCGTCGGCGCCGGGTGAGACCTCCGGCCGAAACCCGCCACTGGGTCCATCCGAGCGAGCTGCCGAGCTTCGAAAACCTCGAAACCACGACGACCGCTCGTCCGCACGTTGTCACCCCGCGTGTGGTCATCATCTTGATGGCTGTTTTGCTGGTCGCGGGGGGAATCGTCCTTCTGGTAAACCGCGGCGCCGGAACGCCGAACCCCGACTCACCAGCCCATTTGGCAAAGACGCTCACCCAACTTCCGGCGTCGAGCCGTGACGCCGCCGCCGACACCGTGGAACTCACCATCACCACGGGCGCCGTCAAAACCAAGGTCACCGCGCTGGTTCTCCCCCACGACTTCGCCGTCACCACGACGGTCATTCCGATCACCGCCGTTATCACGGGCTCTACGGCCACAAAGTCCAACTTTGGAGTCACGTTGGAGGGCCGCGACAACGTCATGAGCTTTTCCATCGTCCACCTCAGTGTGCCGATCCCTCCCTCGAAACTCGACCCCATGCCGGCGAGCGCCGCGGTCGTCGCCATCGCTCCGATCATCAAAGGTTCGTTGAAGTCGCCCGAATACGACTGGACAATGACGACCCTCGGTGACCCGACCAACAACGCGCAAGGCGTCGTTCACTACCTTGCAACGAAGTCCAATTCGAGCCTGTCGGACTACGTCGACGCCATTGCCGTCGACTCAACTGACCATGTCGTGGCCGTCCTCTCCTCGCGGCACTTCTGGTACTCGGCGCAGTTCGTCGCTCAGGTGGCCGAGGTCGTCGCCACGGGACACGGCTGTCACGCCGACCTCGGTATCAAAGGGACGACCGAACAGGGCGGCGGCGTTCTGATCACGAAGATTGTGCGCTACAGCTCCGCGGCCCACGCGGGGTTGAAAGTCGGCGAGGTCATTACCGCGTGGAACGGCACCGATCTCGACTCGTGGAACCAACTCGTCTCGACGCTCTACCTCACCCCGGCCTACACCCACGCGGTGTTGACGTATGCCGTAAAAACGGCGGTGCACCACGTGAACGTCACGCTGGGCTGTCCCTCTAAGTTGGTGCCGTGACGACCAATCCCTTCGGCGACATGTTCGGCGACATCTTTTCCATGCTGAGCCAGCAAGGCCCCGACGCGTGGTACCAAACGGCCTCGCAACTCGCGCTCAACATCGCGCGCGGCGAGGACGGTGACCCCAATCCCCTACCCATTGAACGTCAGCGCCTCGAAGAACTCGCGCCCCTCGTCGGGCGACACGTCGACGCCCTTTTCGGTGTGTCGAGCGAAGCGACGCTCGTGGCGGTCAATCGATCGGCCCTCACCGTGGCTGCCCTCGAACAGTGGCGTCCCCTCATGGAACCGATGATGACCTCGTCGACCTCGACGTCGCCCGCACCGATCGCCGACGACGAACTTGACGTGCAAGACAATCAACTGCTCGCTCAGATCTCGTCAACGATCGGTCCACTCTTCGCCGGGTTTCAAATGGGCTCGGTCGCCGGGCACTTCTCCGAGCGCGCCTGGTCGCTCGCGGTGTTGCCGTTACCCCGACGCAACGACCAACGCCTGCTCGTCGTCAATAATCTCACCAACTTCGCGAACGCCTGGTCGCTCGAGCACGATGAGGTCTACGTCTTCGCTCTCGCCCAGGAGTTTGTGGCGTCACTGGTTCTCACCCAACCGGGCACGAGCGACGCGCTGCGCGCGCTCTTAATTGACACCGTCAACGAATCCAGTGCCCTGCAGGGCGACCTCATGGGACGCTTGCAGAGTTTGATGGAATCGGGCGACATCAACGAGATGATGAACGACCCCGCGTCGTTGCTCGACAGTATCTCGATACCCGAAGAGACCAACGCCACGCGCGCCATCAACGCGGCCACGAGTGTTCTGCTCGCCTTCTTCACCGCCGCAGCCGCGGACATCACCGAGACGCTGCTCGGCCCGCGTCCGGCACTCATGGAGGCGTACGCGCGACACCGTCGCAGCGACGCGCGCGGTGAAGACGCGGCCGCCGCACTCTTTGGTATCTCGACGCAGGGACCGCACCACGACGCCGCGACCGCGTTCGTCGCGACATTAGTGGCCGAGCACTCGCTCAGCGTGTTTGGCGCGTTGTTGCGCGTCGATGGACTGCCGAGCGCGAGCGAACTAGAGAATCCTCAGGCGTGGTACGAACGAGTCACGACCTCGCCACTCGCCTAAACGCCGAGCGCCTTTATGCCTCTTCGTCGTAGCCGAGATTCCACTCAACGAGCAGGTTCTCGCGCTCGGCGTCGCGGTTCACGCGCTCGCGGTTACGCCGGAACTGCGGGTCGTGCGGGGGAAGAAACCGAAGTCGCGCGTCAATGCGGTCGACGAACGCTTGAATCTGCTCTTCGTCGCCAAAGACCATCCGGCACTCCCAGTGCGGGGCGACGGGTCCTAAGTAGACAACTTGGACGTGGCCGACCGGGTCGACAACCTCAATGGCTTCACTGGTCGGGACCTGGCTCACAAAACTCCTCAAACGACGGGTACTTTCGTTATTCTACTGGTCTTTTCGTATTCACTTCTAAGTCCGTTGTAAGCCGTTTGGAACCTTAAGAATTCTGTCAAGGTATCGTAACGACAAGTGCGCGCGAAGTCACTACTGTGAGAACCAGAAGTAAGGAAAGAGGTGTGTATGAGTGCTGAATGGATGGCCGACGGGAAGTGCCGTGAGTACGCGCCTGAGACCTTCTTTCCCCGCGACGGTATGGGAGTCATTGTCGCCCAGCGCATTTGCGCAACGTGCCCAGCGGCCAGCGAGTGTCTTGTCTACGCACTTGACAATCACATCGACCACGGGGTCTGGGGTGGCAAGAGCGAGCGCGAGCGCCGCCGCCTCCTGCGCGAGCGTCGCCAGCGACGTCTCTTTAATCGCGACCTGCACTAGGTCCCGCGTTGTTCGAATGCGTCGTCAACGTGTCTGACGGGCGACGCCTGGACGTACTTGACGAACTGGGACTGGCGGCCGGACCGGCGTTGCGCGATCGCCATAGCGATGCCGTCCATAACCGCAGCGTCTTCACACTCATCCACCACCGCATTGAACTGCGCCATCACGTACGCAACTTCGTCGTCGCCACGATGAGGCTCCTGGACCTGCGAGACCACGAAGGGGTCCACCCCTGCTTCGGAGTCTTAGACGTCGTGCCCTTCGTCGCCCTGGACTCGCGCAAGGCCGAAGAGGCCGCGACACTACGCAACGAAACGGCCTCCTGGGTGGCCGATACCTTTGACGTTCCCGTCTTTCTCTACGGACGCCTCCGCGATGGCTCGAAGCGAAGCCTTCCCGAAGTGCGACGCCACGCCTTTCACTCGTTGATGCCCGACATGGGACCCATGAAACCGAGCGCGGAGCGCGGTGCCAGCGCCATCGGCGCGCGACCGGTGCTGGTGGCGTGGAACATCTGGGTGCGCGGGATCGACCTCAGCGAAGGGCGCCTTATCGCCAAAGCCCTGCGCCGACCAGAAGTGCGCGCGCTGGCCTTTCAGATGCCCGACATGGTCCAGCTCAGCTTCAACTTGATCGATCCCGCCAACGTGCGACCGTCAATGGTCTACGACAAGGTGCTCGGGCTCCTCGACACGCGCGTCATCGACCACGCCGAATTGGTGGGGCTTATCCCCGACGTGGTGCTGCGAGCCGAAGACCCGAAGCGCTGGAAGCAACTGGGACTAGGCGAGGACGCGACGATCGAGTCGCGTCTTAGTTAACTCAACCGGCCTGGGCGCGACGCTCGAGCGCGCGAGCGCGGCGGAGACGACGGCGTTCGCGTTCGCTCATACCGCCCCAGATGCCGAACTTCTCACCGTTATCGAGCGCGTACTCCAGGCAGTCGTCGCGCACTACGCAACCCCGGCAGACCTCTTTCGCCTCCCGGGTGGACGCACCACGCTCGGGGAAAAAGAGGTCGGGGTCAACGCCCATACAGTTGGCGCGCGCCTGCCAACCTCTGTCTTCAAGTCCGCTTAAGAGTTCGACAATCTCCACGTTGTGATTCCTCCCCGTCGAAGGCCACTGCCATCGATGTAATTACAACTGTGTCATTGTTGCGGGGTTTGGTGGAAAATGCAAATTGAATTTTCGAACTCCCTGATGGAAGCGTCTTTGATTCAGCCGGCGCGACGGTGTTTGACGAAGTCGTCGAGGGCGTACGTACCCAGATCGTTCACGTCCGTGTAGAAGAGTCGTCCCCCATTGACCCGGGCAATCTGCTCGACAAAGGGGAACTGGCTCCGCTCGATATCGAGGGCGAAGGTGTTGATCGTGATGCCGGCCTTGGTGCAGCGAAGTACCTCCGCCATGGTCTTTTCCAGGGTTTCGTGGACCGGGGGCCAGGAAAAGAACGGCTCGCCCGAGGCCGTCAGGTGGGCCGTGGGCTCGCCGTCGGTCACGACCACGATCTGTCGCTCCCCGCGCTCGTTGCGCAGCAAGTGGCGGCTCAGGGCCAGAGCGTGTTGAAGGTTGGTGCCGTAGTTGTAGTCGATAGTGAGAGCGGGAATGTCCTCGAGCTTCAACTGTTGGGCCCGTTCGCCGAATCCGACGATCGCGACGAAGTCGCGCGGGAACTTGGACGAGATGAGCTGCGTCAACGCCAGCACCATCTTCTTCGCGGGTACGAGGTTGCCACGCATCGCCATGGACAGCGAGAGGTCGATCGCGAAAATTGTGGCCGAGCGTCTGGTCGCTTCGTACTCTTCGACCTCGAAGTCGTCGGGGTGCAGTTTCAAGGGTGTGCCGGGACCTTGACGCAGCAGCGCGTTGCGTAGCGTCCGCGGCAGGTGCAGCGCAACGGCTTCACCGGGTTCCCAGGGTTTCGCCGTCTCTTCGCGGTCCCCTCCGCGCGCCAAGGTCGCGACGGGGTGTCCCCCGAGGGGGGGCGAATCGCGTAGTTGACGGAAGAGGTCGCGAAGCGCGATTTGACCGATCTTTCTCACCCCGCGCGCGCTCAACTTCAATCGGTTGGATGCGCGGTCGATGAAGCCTTGATCCTTTAGGCCCTGCAGAGCGCGCTGGAGGCGCTGTACGTGGCGTGCCGCGTCGTCGCCGAGGTTTCTTCGCACTGCTTCGATATCCACCTCCCGCAGGCCCTGGGCGGCGTGGCTTTGGCCGAGAAACTCTTCCAGACCCTTTAGTTCGCCGAGCTGCTCGGCGACCGACGCGACGTCGGCGAATGGCGAGCCGCCCTGGCCGCGCATGCGGTGCGCGCGATTCCAGTCGATGTCGGGCGTGGCCTGGCGCAGGTTCGAGACGAGCCGGTTCATGGAGAAGTTCATCTCCATGTTCTGCATCATCTCGTCGAAGAGGGCGCGTAGTTCGCCTTGTTGCTCGGCCGAGAGAGAGTTGAACATCGCTTCGGCGGCCGCGGCGCGCTCGGCCATCATGCGTACGACGTCCTCGAGATTCTCAGCGCCGGGAAAGAAGTCACCAAACTTCTCGATGAAGTCATCGAATGTCGGCTCGAGCGGCTCGCCACGGCGATCCTGTTCGATCATGGTCGAGAGCGCGTCCATCATGTCGCGCATGCGCGCGAGCTCTTCGGGGTCGGGACGACCCATGAACTCTTTGCTCTGCTGGAAGTACGTATCGAGAACGTCGCGCTCGAGTTCGCCCATCATCTCTTCGTACTCTTCACGGGCCTCGGAGGAGACGAACTCGTAGTTACGGTACTCCCCGAGACGCTCGGCCAGTCGATCGTTCATGAGATCACGTTGCATCTTGCGCTGGTCGACGAGGTCGCGGGTTACTCGTTCACGCCGTTCGTCTCCGGACTCCTGCGCGTCTTCCAACAGTTGATCGAGTTCGCTCTCCTCGGTGGCCTCGATGTCGTCGAGCCAGTCGCGATATCTCTGCATCTCGCCGTTGGGGTCGGCCTGCTGTTCAAGTTCGCGTCGACGTTTGCGAGTGCGTTCGAGTAGCTCACGCAGTCCCTCGACACGATCGCCGTCTTCGGTCTCGTAGCCCTCGCGGAGCAGTCGATCCATGGCCTCGTCGAGATCGCCGTTCTCCATGAAGTCGTCGGCCAGGAGCGCTAAGAGTTCGTCGACGTCGAGATCGTCGAACTCGTCGTCGTCACCGACGCGGCGATAGCCGTAGCGAACTGGCACTTAACGGTTCCTCGAACGATAGAGAGCCCTCGCACCCGACGCGTCCTTTGCGAGACGCTTCGTTAGGTAGAGGCCCTCAAGCACGAACTCCACGGCGGCCGCCTTTTCGCCGTCACTAGCGCCCGGTCCCGCAATACGTTCGACAGGCGATTCGAGGGCGGGCATCGCGGCCAACACTTCGAGGTAGTTCGCGTCGGGAAGGTCGTCGCCGGTGTGCACGATCGCTTCGGAGTTGAAGGCGTCGACGATCTCGGAGGCTTCTTCGAGCAGCACTTCGGCGAAACATTGGCGTACCGCCAACGACACGAGCGCCGCAATGACCTGATCAGCGTCGCTATCGTCCATGGTGTCGAACTCGATCTTGCCCTGGGTCGATTGCACCATGGCACTGAGGTCACTCACGCGCGGCACCACCATCGTGTCGTGAGTTCGTAGCGTCCGGCGCAGCGCGTTCGCGACGACGGTCTCGAAGTTGGCGATCGAGAGTCGTACTGATACTCCCGAACTCTGGCTGATGACGTGGCTGCGCCGGGCGACGTGGCTCACGCGAGCGACGATGTCGTCGATGAACCAGGGCACGACAATGGGTACCGACGCCACCGGCAAATGCGCCTCTTGGTGCATGATCTCAATCTCGGTCGACACCTCGAAGGGGTAGTGGGTGCGGATCTGCGACCCGAAGCGGTCCTTCAATGGCGTAATCAGACGCCCTCGATTGGTGTAGTCCTCGGGGTTCGCGGTCGCCACCACCATCACGTCGAGATCAAGGCGCACGAGGTGACCGCGAATCTGCACGTCGCGCTCTTCGAGAACGTTGAGGAGTCCGACCTGGATGCGCTCCGAGAGGTCCGGGAGCTCGTTGATCGCGAAGATTCCCCGGTTCGATTTGGGAACCAGGCCGTAGCTGAGGGCCTTCGGGTCGTCGAGGTAGAGACCGCCGGCGACCTTGATGGGGTCGACCTCGCCAATGAGATCGGCCATCGACGTGTCGGGCGACGCCAGTTTCTCGGCGAAGCGATGACTACGGTGCACCCACGTAATCGGCGTGTCGTCACCCTTCTCGGCCACGAGATCGATGCCGAAGGCGGAGATCGGTGCGAAAGGGTCGTCGCGCACATCCGAGCCCGCCACGATCGGCAGCCACTCGTCGAGCAGTTCCACGAGTGATCGAATGATTCGCGTCTTCGCTTGACCACGCTCGCCGAGCAGGATGATGTCGTGTCCGGCCAAGAGGGCTGTCTCCAGTTGGGGCAACACGGTGTCCTCGTAGCCAAGGACTGAAGCCGTCAGGGCGATGCCGTCGGCCAAGCGCGCCTCCAGGTTCTGACGTATTTCTTCGCGTACCGACTTCGCCTGATAGTTGGAAGTGCGCAGGGCGCCCAGAGTTGTGGGGAGTTCTGAGGGAGTAATTGGGGTGCTCATAGAAGCACCTTAGGGGTTTGCCCATCGCGAGTGGGCCTCGGGGTTTCCGCCACGGTTCTCGGACGCCATGCTCGGTGCGAAGTGCGATAAGTCTCCAAAAAGTCCATGACCGAAGTCAAATAAACTGCGACAATCGAACTCGGAAGCATCATGCAAAGTCGACACCTAATACCTTTTCTGGGCGCTGTTGGGAGACGGGTGTCGTGACCGTGTTGGGCGACGCAGCGCCAAAGAAGCGCGCGACGAGGCGTGCAGCGCGACAAGAACACGGGTCCACGTTCCATTCCTCGACCACCGACGAAACTGGGACCAAACTCGGGTCCAGGGACCGAACTCATCGGGCGGGAAACGCCATTGGCACCCGGTGTGCGAGATGTAGAGCATCGCGTCGACGACGTGGCGCAGGTCGGCTCCGTGCTTCGGTCCTCGTTTGGAGGAAACCAGCAGCAGGGGCTCCAGTATCTTCCACTGGGCATCGGTCAGGTCACTTGAATAGGCCACGACTTGATGGTGTCAGTCGCGGCTCCTGGCGCACTCGCCAAATAGAACACAGACTCTTAGGTGTCTACGAATTCATTGATTTGTGAATCGTCGTCACGATGCGCTCTACGGACGGGATGGCGAGGTCCTCAAGCGCGTCTGCCGCCGGCAATGGAATGTGCGGCGTCGTGATGCGAACGATTGGACCATCGAGATCGTAGAAGACCTCGTCGGCGACGATAGAAGTAACTTCTGCTCCCCATCCGCAGAGACGAGGGTTCTCCTCTACCGTGAAGAGCCGTCCCGTCGCCGAGACTTCGCGCAGAATCGTCGCCGTGTCGAGCGGCACGAGTGAACGAACGTCCACCACGGTGCAGTTGATGCCATTGGTCGCGAGTTCTTCGGCGGCGTCGAGGGCTCTCGGGACCATGGCGCCGAGTGCCACGAGCGTGGCGTCGGAGCCCTGTCGAAGCACCTTGGCAGAACCCAACGTGTCGACGATGTCGCCGTCGGGCACGTCCATCTTCGACGAATAGAGCGACTTCGCCTCGAGAAAGACGACCGGGTCGTTGTCACGAATCGACGCCGCCATGAGTCCGATGACGTCAACGGCATTGGACGGCACGACGACTTTGAGTCCGGGAATCATCATCGCCCAGTTTTCAACGCTCTGAGAGTGTTGAGCCCCGAAGCGCAGTCCCCCGCCGTTGCCGGATCGAATCACCAACGGGAACGACATCTGACCGTTGGTCATGTAGCGGCTCTTCGCGATTTCGTTGGCGACGATGTCCCAACACACCGCGAAGAAGTCAGAAAACATAATCTCGGCGATGGGACGCAGTCCCGTCATGGCGGCGCCCATCGCGGCCCCGAGGATGGCCTGTTCGCTGATGGGTGTATCGCGCACGCGAATCCCGCCAAACTCTTCGAGCAGTCCCACGGTGCCTTTGAACACGCCGCCGGCCGCGCCGACGTCTTCACCTAGGAAGACGACCGACTCGTCGCGTCGCATCTCTTGCGCGATACCACGCGCGATCGATTCTCGAAAGGTCAATTGCGCCATGCGGCACCTCCGTCAGCCCATACGTCTTTCATCAACAGATCTTCTCCGGGCACACCGCCCGCCTTGGCCGCTTCCGTCGCGTCGTCGACCTCCGCGTTGACCTGCGCCTCGATCTCGAGAAGCTCCGACTCACTTACTCCGGACTCCAAGAGACGCAACCGGTAGCGAGGAATCGGATCCTTCGCCATCCACTCGGCTATCTCCTCAGCGGGTCGATACTTACCGGGATCGGCCCGCGAGTGGCCACCGTGTCGGTAGGTCTTCGCTTCGATCATGCTCGGGCCGTCTCCGGCGCGAGCGCGCGCGATGGCCCGACTGGTGACCTCGTACACCTCGTCGGCGTCGTTGCCGTCGATGATGATGCTCTCGAGACCGTAGGCGGACGCGCGGTCCGCGGCCGGGTTCACGACGGCCGTCACGTCTGAGGTGCGGGTGTATTCCATCCAGAGGTTGTTCTCACAGAAGAAGATCACGGGCAGCTTCCAGACCGCGGCGAAATTGAGCGCCTCGTGGAAGGCCCCGATGTTTACCGAGCCGTCACCGAAGAAGGCGACCGCTACTTGATCGGTGCCGCGGTACTGCGCGCTCCAGGCGGCACCGCACGCGATGGGAAGGTGCGCGCCAATGATGGCGTAGGAACCCATCACTCCGTGCTCGACACTCGTGAGGTGCATCGAGCCGCCCTTGCCGGCCATGAGGCCGTTGGTGCGACCCATCAGCTCGGCGAAGACGGGAGTCATCGGGACGCCGCGCGCGAGCGTGTGGGCGTGGCCGCGGTACGTGGCGAACGTCCAGTCGGTCGGACGCATCGCCGCCGCGACACCGGCCGCGATGGCTTCCTGGCCGATCGAGAGGTGACTCGTTCCCTTCACGTAGTTCTCCAAGAAGAGGTCATAAGCGCGCGTCTCGAACTGGCGCAGCGCAAACTGGCTCTTGTACATGGCAATCTTCTGCGCTACGTCGCTCTGCGCGGGCGCTACTTTCGTGCTGGCCATTTCATCCTCCTAATATCGGTTCGCGACCATGAGTTCTTGCGCAGGGAAATGCGTGAGAATCGCGGGTCCCTGTTCTGTCACGACAATCTCTTCTTCAATACGTGCCGCCGACGTGCCGTCCGTGGCCGGACAGTACGTCTCGAGCGCGAAGACCATGCCTGCTTGCAGTTCTATCGGGTCGCGCACGCTGTTCAGTCGGCTGATCACGGGACGTTCGTGAAGCCCGAGGCCCAGTCCGTGACCGAACTGCAAACCGAAGGCGTCCATCTCGTTGGCGAAACCGAACTCCGTCGCCGCCGGCCACGCGAGAGCGATCTCGTCGGTCCCGACACCCGGGCGCACGAGATCAATGGCCGTATCCATCCACGCGCGCGCCTTGGCGTACGCGTCGCGTTGGGGCGCCGTGGAACTGCCCACCGACATCGTGCGGTAGTAGCACGTCCGGTACCCGTTGTACGAGTGAATGATGTCGAAGAAGGCTTGCTCGCCGGGGCGGATGATGCGGTCGGTGAAGTTGTGCGGGTGAGGGTTGCAACGCTCGCCCGATACGGCATTGATGGCCTCGACTTGGTCCGAGCCCATCTCGTAAAGGCGCTTGTTCGCGAGAGCGACGATCTCGTTTTCTCGGATCCCGGGCTTTAGCGCCTCGAAAATGTCCTGGTAGACGCCGTCGACCATCGCGGCCGCCTGGCTCAACAACATCAACTCGTCGGGGTTCTTAATCTGTCGCGCGTCCAACATGAGTTGCTGGGCGTCGCGCACGTCGACGCCGGCTTTTTGCATCTCGAAGAGAAAGGGCAGCTCCGTGATGTCCACGCCCACGGGCTGGTCGGCCACGCCCGCTTCGTTCAAGATGCCCACGATCTCCTTGACCGCCGATTCAAAGAGACCGGCGCGCGGCGCAATGGCCCCGCGCAGTCCGAGCATGCCCGCGCGACAGTTGTCCGGTTCGAGCCACGGGGCGAAGAGACGGTGGTGGCGCGCGGCTGAGCCGAAGTCCCAGACCATTGGTTCGCCGTGACGCGTTAAGAGGCAGTAGCGCGACATCTTGTCGCCGAGGGCCCCGCCGATCCAGGTCTGTGAGACGTAGCGGATGTTGTAGAAGTCGAAGAGGAGGATGGCGCCAAACTCACTGGCCTCGAGGGCCTCGCGCGCCCGGGCTAGCCGGTACGCGCGCAGTCGATCGAAGTCGACGCGCGTCTCGAAGTCAACGCCCCCGTGACCGGGGGTGTTGATAATTGGTCCGAACCCTTCGGTCACGACTTCGCCCCCAGTCCGTCGTCGATGGTCACGTTCTCCGATTCCAGCACAAGCCCGGCGCCCCTCGCTTCTTCCAACAACAAGACCGCGAAGTCCTCGTTGACGTAACCCGCACCAATGGCGCTCACGATGATTTGGGTACACAGTGCGGAAAGCGGCATGGGCACGTTCATCTTCTTCGCCTCGGCCATGCCGAGCTCGAAGTCCTTGCGCAGTAACACGGGCGTGAACGTCGGCGTGAAGTCGAGATTCACGAAGGCCGGCGTCTTGTAGCGCGAAAACGTCGAGCCCATGACGGAACTGTTAATGAACTCGAGGAACGCGCTACGCGGCACTCCCCCTCGCTCCGCGAGGACCGTAATTTCCGCCAGGGCCTGGGTGACAATGCCAAGCAACACGTTGTGACAGATCTTGACGAGGCGCGAGCCCTCGCCCTCACCCACGTAGCTCACGCCGTGACCCAGTAGATCAAAGAGCGGTCGGACGTGGTCGAAGGCGTCTCTCGAACCCGAGACGGCGAGGGTCAGTTTTCCCGACGCGACAACCTCCGGATTTCCGCTGACCGGGGCGGCGAGAAAGTCGACGCCGCGCAGTTCGCACGCCACGCGCACGTTGGCGGAGGTCTCCATCGACACGGTCGAGCAGTCGACGATGACCGAGGGGATTGACGACTCGTTCGCGAGCACGCCGTTCGGGCCCGACACCACCTCCATGAGCTGTGCGTCGGCCGAGACCATGACGAACACGATGTCGCAGTCGGCGAGGTCGCGTGGCGCGTCCACTACCGTTGCCCCCAGTTCGCCGAGTACCTCAGCCTTCGCCCGCGTACGGTTCGTCACGACCACGTCGTAGTCAGAGGTAATGAGTCGCTTGGCCATCGCCGTACCCATACGGCCGCAGCCGATCCATCCCACGCGTACGGTACCCATCAGGTGTTCTCCTTAACCTCGGACGTCGATGCAGCCATCTTGGCCCGAACCGATCCCCCGAGGTAGAGGGCCGCGATGTCGGGGTTGTTCAAGACCTCGTCGCCCGTCCCCGAGAGTCGAACCTGCCCGTTTTCGAGAACCACGCCATGACTGCTGAGTTTGAGTCCCTGTCGAGCGTTCTGCTCCACCAACAAGATGCTTCGTCCCATGGAGTTCATCATTTTCACGGTGTCCAACATAATCCGAAGGGTCTTCGGGTCGAGCCCCATTGAGGGCTCGTCCAACACGACCAGTTCAGGTTCCAGCATCAAACAGCGCGCGAACTCGACGAGGCGCTGTTGTCCGCCCGAGAGGCTCCCGGCCTTATCCTTCGCTCGTTCAGCGACGATCGGGAACATCTCTCGAACCATGGCCATGCGCTCGGCGACGACGGAGCGGTCCTTCACGAGAAAGGCGCCGAGTTCGACGTTTTCGTGCACGGTCATCTCTCGAAAGAGGCTGTGCTGCTGAGGAACCTGGACAATCCCAAGCTTCAAGATTTCGCGCGGACTACGCCCGACGATCGGCTCTCCCTTGAAGAAGATCTGACCAAGACGAGGGCGTAGTAAACCACTGACGGTCTTTAAGAGAGTGGATTTGCCCGAGCCGTTCGGCCCGACGATGCAGGTGACCCCACCTTCCTCCATCGAGTAGTTGACGCCCTTTAGAACATCACCACCGCCATAGCCGGCGATCACTCCTTCGAATCGCAACAGGGGGGCCCACGTCGTCATGAAGCCACGTCCACATCGTCATCGTCGGGGCCGCCGAGGTAGGCGTCCAGGACGTCGGGGTTGTTGCGAATTTCTTCCGGCGTGCCCGAGACCAGGTCCACGCCCTGGTGCATGACCGTGACGGCGTCACAGATCTGCATCACGAACTCCATGTTGTGCTCCACAATCAAGAAGGTCTTGCCCTCCTTGTTGAGTGAGCGGATCTTCTCCGCAATTTCATTGATGAGCGTGAGGTTCACCCCGCCCGCGGGCTCATCGAGCAATATGACGTCGGGGTCGGCGACCAGCACGTACGCCAACTCCAGGAGCTTGCGCTGGCCGAAGGACAATGCGCCCGCCTGCAGCGAGGCCAGTCGCGCGATACCGACGAAGTCAAGCCACTCCATGGCGGCGGCGACTTCCTGGGTCGACGACTTCGAACGAGTGAGCCCGCGAAGCCAACCCTCTTGGCGCTGGCTGGCGACGAGCATATTTTCGAGCACGGTGATGCGCGCGAATATTCGTGTGATTTGAAACGTACGCCCGACCCCGAGGGTGAACACCTGGCTCGGACGAGCGCTCGTGATGTCGCGACCATCAAACGTCACGGTTCCGGCGTCGGGCTTCACGTAGCCGGTGATCACGTTAAAGAGCGTCGTCTTGCCCGATCCGTTCGGTCCAATGAGACCGGCGATGGATCCCTTCTCGACGCTGAGCGAACACCCCGAAAGGGCCTGGAGCCCGCCGAAGGCCCTCGTGACGCC
This sequence comes from Acidimicrobiaceae bacterium, assembly GCA_003142095.1. Lineage (GTDB taxonomy): Bacteria > Actinomycetota > Acidimicrobiia > Acidimicrobiales > RAAP-2 > RAAP-2. Next base: position 46,057 of record PLON01000069.1, read on the forward strand.
TTCTACTTTGAGCAGATTCGTCACGACGTCGCTCCGGGATTTACGGTGGCACCGACCGTGACGCGTCCGTCTCGGCGTGCGGCACGACGCGCCCACGCGTCACGAATGGCGACAACCACGCCTTGGGGCATAAAGAGAATGACAATGAGGAACACCCCGCCAAAGATGATCAAGTAGAGCGAACCGTTCGAGTACTTGAGTGTCAAGAGTTGCTGAGTGGACTCCAAGACGAGAGCCCCGAGCAGCGGTCCGATGAACGTGCCGAGTCCGCCGAAAATGGCCATCAGGGCAATAGAGATGTCAAAGATTGGGTCGAAGACGAACTGCGGATAGATCTGTCCAATGAACATCGCGTAGAGCGCGCCACCCATGCCGACCGCGAAAGCCGACAGGGCGAACCCCGTGAGTTTGACCGCGAAGACCCTGACCCCAAGTCCCGCCGCGCGATCCTCGTCGTCGCGGATCGCGAGCAGCTGCAGACCAAAGCGAGAGCGTCGCACCACCGCCGAGAGCAGCGCCGCGAAGACGACGATGCCGAGCGCCACGTAATAAAAGGGCACGTTGTAGTTCGTGATGAACCACGGAATGAACGGCAGCTGCATGCCCGACGTCCCACCCGTGAACGAGAAATTAATCGCCGAGAGTTGAAAGACAAAGAAGATGGCGATCGTGATTACGACGAACGTGTGCCGTCGAACGCGAAGTGCGACGAGACCGACCGGTATGGCGATGATGGAGGCCACCACACCACCCAGAGGGACTAACCAGAAAAGATCTCCGTTGCCCGCCATGTGGAGGTGATTAGCGAAGAGGGCCATGGTGTAAGCGCCCGAACCGTAGAACACCGCGGAGCCGAGGTTGACGTAGCCCGAGTAACCGGAGAACATGTTCCACGACGTCGCGCACGCCATAAAGATCAGCGTGAATATTCCGATCGTCGTATAAGCGGGGTTCGTCTCGACCAAGGGATAGGCAATAAATATGGCGAGCGCCAGGAGCCACCAGCCGTGCTTGAAGCGAGACATCAAGCGAGCCTCGCCTCTAGCTTGCCAAAGATTCCCTGCGGACGAACCGACAGGATGATGACCAAGATCAAAAAGAACGTCAGGCTCGACCACACGGGTCCCCAGATCACCGAGACCATATCTTCGACCGTAATCATGAAGACGCCCGCCGCGAGCGCCCCGCCAATACTTCCCATGCCACCAAGAACGATGATCACGAGTAACCGCGAGATCAAGTCGTAGCTCGAGCTGGCGTTAAAGGCGTTGGTCGCGCCGTAGATCATTCCCCCGGCCGCGGTGACGGCAATGCCGATGCCGAAGCAGATCGTCGACACGTTCTTGACGTTGATGCCGACGAGCGCGGCCGACGTTTGGTCGGCCAGCGACGCGCGCACGCTCGCGCCAAATCGAGTTCGATACAACATGAAATACAAAGCGCCGAGTAACACGACCGCGAGCGCGAAACCGAGCAGATAGATATAGGGCAGCCAGTAACCGAAGACCCGGACCGACCGATCGACGTACCACGCCTGAAGCTCGACGTAGTTCACCGAGAACACCATATTGAGTATTCCTTCAATCACGAGAGAGATGGCGTAGGTCACCAGAATCGACATCACCACTTTCTCGGGACCCTTGATGCGAGATAAGAAGACTCGCTCCACCACGATCCCCACGAGAAACAGCGTGGGGATCGTGATGGCGAGTCCTACAAACAGGTCAATACCGAAATGCACCGAGAGGGCGTAACTCAAGTAGGCCCCGAGGATCACGAAGATGCCTTGTGCCACATTGATGATGTTCATGACCCCAAAGATCAGGGTGAGGCCGGTCGCCATGAGGGCGTAGACCGAACCGGTCAAGATGCCATCAATGATTGAGTGAATAAGCGCGGTGCCGTTCAATGTTCTAGTTCTTCCAAGCCGGCTTCGGGTAGAGAATCTTGGTGGCCCCCGGGTCAGTCGCCGGATTCACTTCGACGAAGTTCGATCCCTGCCACTGGAAGGTGAAGGCCGTTGGCTTGATGTTCTCGCCGAGCGAGTTGAACTTCACTGGTCCGAGCACGCTCTGGATGGTGACGCCTGAGTGCAAGTACTTGATGATCTTCGTGTTATCGAAGCCACCGGTCGCCTTGACGGCCGCCGTGATGACCTGACCCACCGAGTACGCCTCGGCCACGTCAGCGTTGACATCCGCCGCGGTTCCGCCGTACTTTTTGATGTACTCGGCCACCATCTTCTCGCTCTGGGCATTCTTCGATCCACCGAACCAGGCGTTCGGCACCATCATGCCGTCCGCGTTGGCGAGTCCCACGGCCTTCGTGAACGCCGCACCCTGGTCGGGACCGGCCGTCGCGATGAAGGCCTTCGGGTTGTAGTGGGCCTGCTCAAAGGCCTGCATGAACGCCGACACCGTGGGCACGTCGACCGAGCCCAGGATGACCACCTGCGCGTTGGCCGACGCCACCGCGTCGGCAATGGGCGTGTAGTCAGTCGCTTCCGCCGGGAACGTCTTGTAGTACACCGTCTTCACGCCCGCCGCTTTGATGATCTTTTCGGCTACGGGAATCTGTGGTTCAGTGAACGGGTCCGTTGACGTGACGTACGCAATGGTCTTCGGACGTTGACTCTTCGGCAGTGACGCAATCCACTGAGCGAACGGTACGAGACCGCTCGCGACCGGAAGTGCCGAGTCAAAGACGTTCGTGAGTCCCGCCTGGAACACCGACGGTGCACCTCCGGCGCCCTCCACCATGGCGTAGCCGTATCGAGATACGGCCTTCGCAGCCGGCAGCGTTAGGAGCGACGAAAACGGTCCGAAGGTGAGATTGACGTGATCACTGGAGATCAAGTCCTGATAGTTCGTCACGACTTGTGTCGCACTGGACGCGTCCGACACGATTTTTAGATCGATCTTGTGACCGAGCAGTCCGCCTTTGGCGTTCTGATCGGCTGCCCAAAGTTCATAGCCTTGCTGGAACGCCGTGCCGTCCGCGGAGAAGTCACCCGATAATGAGAGCGACGCACCGATGAGAACCGGTTGACCCTTGGCAATCGTTCCGCTTGAAGATGCCCCGCTCGTCGTTGAGAGAGTAAACAAAGTCGCCAGTGCAACCGAAGTCACTCCGAGCGCGCGAAATAATTCCTTCCTTCTATTCATATTTCCCCCCGTGCATTAACGCGACTGCCGAACTCCCCCAACTACTGTCGTTCCAAAGTCGATCGCCCGATGAGCGATGTCGTAACCATAATTGACGAACGTCCAACGCAAACAAGGCGAAACGGCTTCTGAACCATGAAAAGATTTCAAGACACTTCTCCTGTTCAGAGAGGTAACGAGTCCATTACCATCAGCATCGGAAGCGACACAGGGGGCTGTAATGACTGACGTACTTTTAGAAACGGCCGTCGCTAACTGGGAGCCTCGCTTTACTGCAAACGGCGTCGACGCGAGCGACTACGCCCGCATCACTCGCCCACTGGAGCGCTGGGACGACTGGTGTAGCGCGTGGTGCGCGAGCGCGGATGTGTACATGACGCTCGGTAGTGAAGCTCTTCACGAGGGACGCACTCGTAGCGCCAGTGAGTTCTATTCACGCGCCGCCACCTACTACCACTTCGGCAAGTTCATGTTCGTCCACGATCAAGATCAAGCTCGCGCCGCGCATGCGCGCGCCGTTGACGCGCTGGTGCGCGCGACGCCGCTGTTCACGCCGCCGGGTAGTCGTCACACCATTGACTTCGAGGGATCAGAGTTGGTGGGACTGTTTCGCCAACCTCACGTACACGGACCCCACCCGACGGTGCTCTTAATTCCCGGTCTTGATTCCACCAAGGAAGAGTTCCGCGATGTCGAGCGAACGTTTCACGATCGCGGAATGGCGACGTTCTCGCTCGACGGTCCCGGGCAGGGCGAAGCCGAGTGGACGCTTCCGATTAGGCCCGAATGGGAGACGGTGGGCGAAGTCGTCGTTTCGTACCTACAGTCAATGCCCGAGGTCGACGCAGAGCGCATCGGAGTCTGGGGCGTATCGCTCGGCGGGTTCTACGCGGCTCGCCTCGCGAGCTCGGGACTACCCGTCAAGGGTGTGGTCGCACTCGCGGGTCCGTATAACTTGGGCGCCACCTGGAAAGATCTGAATCCCTTAACGCGTCATGCGTTCGAGGTGCGCTCGGCCTCCTCGTCACCCGAGGAGGCCGAGAAGCGCGCCTGGGATATGACGCTGGAGGGTCACGCCGAGAAAATTACTCAGCCGCTCATGGTCATTATGGGAAAGCGAGATCGCTTGTTTCCGTGGCAGGACGGGGAACGCCTCGTCAACGAGGCGCGGGGCGAAACAAAGTTCGTTCTCTTAGAGGACGGCAACCACGGATGTGCGAACGTCATCAATCATCACCGACCGCTCAGCGCTGACTGGCTGGCGGACAAGCTTAAGGTGAGTCAATGATGACGACGTCGACACCATTGACTCGTCGCTAGATCGTGGCCAACGTATCGATGCCCCAACTCGGCGAAACGGTGGCCGACGGCACGGTAACCAAGTGGTTCAAGCGTGTCGGCGACACCATCGTCAAGGGCGAAGCTCTCTTTGAAGTGTCGACGGACAAAGTGGACACCGAGATACCGGCGCCCGTCGCGGGCGTGCTCACCGCCATTTTGGTGGAGGAAGGTGTCACTGTCGACGTCGGCACCACGCTCGCGACGATTGATTCGAACGTCGCCAGCGGATCAGGCGACTCCGAAGTGCGTGCTGACGCGGTGTCCTCAGTTGCTCGGACTTCGACCATCGCCTCGGCCTCAGCATCGGCATCGGCATCGGCATCGGCATCACGCGTGTCCGGCGACTCCGCAGAACGTTCGAGCAAGTTATCCCCCGCGGTACGCCGTCTCCTCGACGAACACAAGTTGACCCCCTCAGAAGTACCCGCAACCGGGCCTGGCGGTCGCCTCACGAGAGACGACGTGCTGGCGTTCGTTGCGTCAAGCGTACAGAGCCCGGCAAGTGCATCACTCTCGCCAGTACTGCGCCGACTGCTCGAGGAGAATCATCTCGGCGCCGACTCGATTCGTGCAACCGGCCCCGACGGCCGCATGACACGGCACGACATCGAGACCGCCATTACGAACGCTGCGACGACGAGTGGTGGCGCCGATGACGAAATCATTCCCTTCTCCAAGGCGCGTCGGCTCACGGCCGAACATATGGTTCGCTCGAAGGCCACCTCGGCTCACACGTTGATGGTGAAGGAAGTTGACTTCGAACGAGTCGAGAGTCAACGCCGCCGCCACGGAACTACCTTCGCCGAGCGCGAGGGATTCACTCTTACGTATCTACCCTTCATTGCGGTCGCAGTGCTCGCGGCCCTACGAGCCTTTCCCCGGATTAATGCGTCAGTGGGTAGCGACGAACTTATTGTGCATCGCCATCTCAACCTCGGCATTGCCGTGGACCTCGACGGAGACGGACTCGTTGTGCCGGTCATCCGCGACGCCGACCAGCACGACGTTTTCACGATCGCTCGAAAGATTCGAGAGCTCGCTCAGGGTGCTCGAACCAAAAAACTGACGGTCGACGACATGTCGGGTGGCACCTTTACCATCACCAACCCGGGACCTTTCGGCACTCTGCTCACCGGCGCCATCATCAACCAGCCCCAGATAGCGATCCTCGCGACCGACGGCATAGCCCGCAAGCCGGTCGTCGTCACCTCTCCTACGGGCGAGGAGTCCATAGCGATTCACTCGGTGGGGTTGCTTGCGTTGACGTTCGATCACCGGGCCATCGACGGGGCGGCGGCGGCGAGGTTTCTGGCGCACGTGGCCGCTACGTTGAGCGATTCTGACTTGATCGTCTAGCCGTGACCGCCTTTTCAGAGCCGGAGTACTCTTCGTCTATGACGCGTGACACGATTCTTGAGGCGGCGTCGCGAGAGATTGAGCGCAACGGGATGACCCAGTTTCGCATCAAGCGCGTGGCATCCGACGCGCAAGTTTCGGTAGCGCTTCTCTACAGCTACTTCGACGACCGAGAGGACCTCATCGCCAGCGCGATTGTGCACCGATTTCGCCAAGTTTTGCTCGGCCTCGCGGAAACGTTCACCCGACCACTACGCGACGTGTCGACGACTGACGATCTGCGCCAAGCGATGCGCGTCATCATCTCCGAAGCGCAGGTGCCCCTCCGCACCGAGGCGCGCATTCAACGTATTGAGAGCATGTCCTTCGCTCGCCATAACCCAACGGCCTCGGTCGGCATCGCCGAAGCGAAAAAGGAGACGGCATCACTGATTGTGGAACGCGTCCGCAAGCTTGAAGAGATGGGCCTGCTCGCCGACGGAATGACCGCCGTGGCTTTCGCACGAATCTGGTATGCACTGTTCTTCGGCCAGATCGAACTCGAAGGCGAACACGCTCTTGCGGTTGACGCCGAAGAATGGATTACCGCGTTGAGCGTCTTGGCCGAAGGCGCCATTCGCTCAGTGCCGAGCGACGTCTCCCGTTAACCCTTCGCTTCGTCGCGCTCGTACATTTCGAGTCGCCAGCCGCCGGTCATCTCGTAGTCGCACAGCTCACTGGTCAGCGAACACATAACCTCCAGGACGTCAGACGATAGAGCCTTGGGCGGCACGATGAGAACGATTCCGCGTTGGGCGTGATCCTGGCGGATGGGAAACGCGGCTCCATTCAGCATCGTCTTGATCCGATCTTTGCCTAAGCGACCACGCGAATGTAAGACGCCAAGCGATGACGTCTGCGCCTGGCCGTGGCGAGGGGGCGACGTAACGAACGACGCCTGGGTAATACCGTGATTCGTCCAACCAATGAAGTTCACTTTGATGTCGGGCACGTCATCCGCGACGCGTGGCATGACGTTGCACCACCCGCGGCCCTCCGCAATCGAATCCAACGCCGTGATGGCGTCGCCGCGATCCTCATTGAAGTACAGCCGAGTCTTCGTCGTCATCGTTACGCCCACCCGAGCTCTTCGAGTCGAGGGTCGCTGATGCCAAAGTGGTGCGCGATCTCGTGAATCACGGTCTTGCGAATCTGGGCCCTGACCTCATCTTCGTTGTTGCAGTACCGACAGATAGTTTTTTGGTACAGCGTGATCCGGTCGGGCAGAACACCGGCGTAACTCGTCCGTCCGCCGCGCTTGGTGAGCGGGATGCCCTGGTAGAGCCCGAAGAGCGAGCGACCGCGCGCCTCGTCCTCGACAACAATGGCGACGTTGTCGATCTCGTCCGAAAGCTCTTTGGGCAAGCTCGCAACTGCTTCCGACGCCAACTCTTCAAAACGCTCATTAGAGATCTCGAACACCATCGAAGCGTACCGGGATGGTCAGTTTCACGGATCTGGCAATACGTGAACGACATCCAGTCTCAGATCGCCGTCAGACGCTGACGCGATGCCACGATGATGACGGAGAGGGTGAGTCGCGCGACGCGCTTGCGAAGAAACGCTGCAAGGATCGTCATCACTTCACCCTACGGCTCGCTACTTGACAGAACCTATCGGTTCGCGCAGTACGTCGACGCGACGAGTTGCGCCCCGGGACGGTACGCGAGGTGCGCGGCGCGAGGTGCGTCGAGAATGGCGAAGTCCGCGCACGCACCGACTCCCAGATGCCCGACGTCGTTTCGACGTAGCGCCAATGCCCCGCCTTTCGTGGCGGACCACAGCGCTTCGTCAACGGTCATTGCCATCTCGCGCACCGCGAGAGCTATGACGAAGGCCATGCTCGTTACGTAGGAGGACCCTGGGTTGCAGTCCGTCGCGAGGGCCACCGTCGCTGCAGCGTCCAGTAGTCGCCTCGCCGACGGGTACGGCGAGCGCGTCGAGAACTCCGCTCCCGGCAACAACGTCGCGACCGTGGCCGACGCCGACAGGAGATCGATGTCGCCGTCTTCGAGGTACGTGCAGTGGTCGACACTGGCGCAGTCAAGGTCGACGGCGAGGGCGATCGCCCCGCTGTGCGCCAATTGATTCGCGTGCAGTCGCGGGGTGAGGCCCTTCGTGCGCGCGCATTCGAGAATCGCGCGCGCCTCGTCGACGCTGAAGGCGCCGCGATCGCAGAACACGTCGGCCCACTTCGCGTGTGGCGCACACGCGTCGAGCATGGTCGTTGTCAGGAGCGCGATATAGCCATCGCGATCAGAGGCGAACTCCGGGGGCACCACGTGCGCGCCGAGCCACGTTCGCTCGTGGCTGAACTCCCCCGCAACTTCGAGGGAGCGAACCTCACCGTCGGTCGTAAGTTCATAGCCGGATTTGATCTCTATAGTCGTGACGCCTCCCGCGCGAAGTTCGTTCACGCGCCGGCGCGCGCCGTCGCGCAACTGCTCGTCGGACGCCGCGCGCGTCGCGGCCACGGTGCGCGCAATGCCGCCACCGTCGTAGCGACGCCCCGCCATGCGCGCTTCAAACTCGTCGCTTCGATCACCCGCGAAGACCAGGTGCGTGTGCGAATCGACGAAACCCGGGATGACCGCTGCACCACCGGCGTCAATCATCTCGTCGGCGTCGGGCGCTTCACCATTTCGTCCAACCCAGAGCACCTGCTCATCGTCAATGACGAAGGCGGCGTCGTGGATCCGTCCGAACATCGATTCGTCACCGAGGGTCGGGTCGTTCGTCGTGAGCTCGCCGACGTTGCAGATAACGCGTGTCGTCACTATCCCTCGCGCATCGGTATGCGCAGGCCGGTCGCCTCGGCCTTCTCTTCGGCGATGTCGTAGCCCGCGTCGACGTGGCGTAGTACCCCCGTCGCAGGGTCGTTGGTGAGCACGCGACGGAGTTTCTCGCCCGCGAGAGCCGTGCCGTCAGCGACGCAGACTTGGCCCGCGTGGATGGATCGGCCGATGCCGACGCCTCCGCCGTGGTGAATCGAGACCCACGTCGCCCCCGAAGCGGTATTGACGAGCGCGTTGAGCAGCGGCCAGTCGGCGATGGCGTCAGAGCCGTCGAGCATTGCCTCGGTTTCGCGATACGGCGACGCCACCGAGCCGCTGTCCAAGTGATCGCGACCAATAACGAGCGGCGCCTTCACCGCGCCGGACGCGACGAGGTCATTAAAGGCCACGCCGGCTTTGTCACGTTCTTCGTACCCGAGCCAGCAGATCCGCGCCGGGAGTCCCTGAAAGGCGACGCGGTCTTGAGCTTTCGTGATCCAGCGACGCAAGAGCTCGTTCTCGGGAAAGAGGTCGAGCACGGCCTGATCGGTCGCGGCGATGTCGGCCGGGTCGCCCGACAACGCAGCCCAGCGAAAGGGACCTTTCCCCTCGCAGAAGAGCGGTCGAATGTACGCGGGGACAAACCCCGGGTAGTCGAAGGCCCGCGCGTAGCCGCCCAGTTGCGCCTCGCTGCGCAGGGAGTTGCCGTAGTCAAAGACTTCGGCGCCCTCATCCATAAAGCCGACCATCGCTTCGACGTGACGCACAATGGAGGCGCGTGCCCGGTCGGTGAACTCTTCGGGTTTCTTTTCCGCGTAATCGTGCCAGTCGTTGAGGTCGATGTCTTCGGGCAAGTAGCTCAGGGGATCGTGGGCCGACGTCTGGTCGGTCACGATGTCGACTTCGACGCCGCGACGAAGCAGCTCCGGCAAAATCGTCGCCGCGTTTCCGAGAAGTCCCACGCTCAGAGCCACGCGATTCTTCTTCGCCTCGAGCACGCGCGCGATCGCGTCGTCGAGGTCGCTCGTCCACTCGTCGAGGTAGCGCTGGTCGACCCGGCGTTGCAGGCGGGTCGGGTCGACATCCAGGCAGAGACAGACCCCGTCGTTCATGGTGACGGCGAGCGGTTGCGCGCCGCCCATGCCTCCGGCGCCACTGGTCAGCGTGAGCGTGCCCGCGAGCGTGCCGTGAAAACGCTTCGTCGCAACGGCGGCGAAGGTTTCGTAGGTGCCCTGCAAAATTCCCTGCGTTCCGATGTAAATCCACGAGCCCGCGGTCATCTGGCCGTACATGGTGAGACCGAGCGCTTCAAGGCGACGAAACTCGGGCCACGTCGCCCAGTCGGGCACCAGATTCGAGTTCGCAATCAAGACTCGCGGCGCCCACTCGTGGGTCTGCAGCACGCCGACCGGTCGACCGGACTGCACGAGCATCGTCTCGTCGGCCTTCAAGGTCGTGAGCGTGCGCACCAGCGCGTCGAAACTGCGCCAGTCGCGCGCGGCCTTGCCGGTACCGCCGTAGACGACGAGGTCGTCGGGACGTTCGGCGACGTCGGGGTCGAGGTTGTTCGACAGCATGCGCAGCGCCGCCTCTTGAGGCCAACCGAGGGCGGTGAGCTCGGTTCCGCGTTTCGCTCGAACGAGGCGGGCACCTTCCATGACTTCTCCTTTTTATTGAAGGGGTACGAAGCGCGACGCTAATTCGAGCAGATCGCGCGACGCCACAAGATCACTGACGGCCGTGATTTCGGGTGACAGCCACCGGTCGTGGCCGGGACCTCCGGAAAGTGCGTTCACCCGTTTCGCCACGGCGACCGTGACGGGAGAGCCCGTCAGTGGCGCGCGTAGCGCCAGGGCGCGGGCACTGGCCAACAGTTCGATGGCGAGCACGTCGCGAAATGCGTCGAGCGACTTGCGCAGCTTTCTCGCCGCGTGCCAACCCATGGAGACGTGGTCTTCTTGCATGCCCGACGAGGGAATCGAGTCGACGCTCGCCGGCGACGCGAGCCGCTTCATCTCGGTCACGAGTCCCGCCTGCGCGTACTGAGCAATCATCAGCCCCGAGTCCACACCGGCGTCCTCCGCGAGGAAGGGCGGCAGCCCGTAGCTGCGATTGACGTCGAGCAGTCGGTCCGTGCGGCGCTCGCTCATCGACGCGACGTCGGCGAGGGCGATGGCGAGAAAGTCGAGCGCGTAGCCAACAGGTGCGCCGTGGAAGTTGCCGTTGCTCGCGAGGGTTCCGTCAGTGAGGACGGACGGATTATCAATTGACGCGGCGAGTTCGATGTTGGCCACCTGAGTGGCGTAGGTAAATGTGTCGCGCGCCGCGCCGTGGACTTGAGGCGCGCAACGCAGCGAGTACGCGTCTTGAACCTGGCTGAAATCCTCGCTGTGCGCGCCGACGATCGGCGAGTCCGCCAAGAGGTTGGTGAGATTTTGGGCGCTGGCGAGTTGGCCCGGATGCGGTCGCAGCTGGTGGATTTCACTTTGAAACACTTGGTCGGTGCCGAGCAGAGCCTGAATGGAGAGCGACGCCGCGAGGTCCATCTGTTGCATCAGAGCCAGACCATCGTCGAGGGCGAGGATCAACATGCCGAGCATGCCGTCGGTCCCGTTGATGAGCGCGAGGCCCTCTTTTTCGGCGAGCTCGACGGGCTCGAGTCCCGCGTCGGTCAGCGCGTCGATCGCGCGGCGTCGCGCGCCGCCCGCGTCGCGCACGTCACCTTCACCCATCAGCGCGAGCGCCACGTGAGCGAGCGGAGCGAGGTCGCCCGAACAACCGAGCGAACCGAATTCGTGCACGATTGGCGTGATGTTGGCGTTGATCAACGCGGCGTACGCCTCAGCCGTCGCGGGGCGCACTCCCGAGACTCCACTGCACAGATTGGTCAGACGCGAGACCATCATTGCGCGCACGACCTCAGCTTCGACTTCGGGCCCGACGCCCGCGGCGTGCGAACGAATCAACGAACGCTGAAGATCGCGACGACGCTCGGGCGAAATCGACGTCGTCGCTAGGGAACCAAAGCCCGTCGATAGTCCGTAGATCGCCTCGCCGCTGTTTACGAGGGCGTCAATGGCGTCGCGTTGGCGACTGAGTCGCTCCAGCACGTCGGGGCTAAGTGAGAGTTGCTCGAAGTGACGCGCGACGGCCACGAGCTGATCTCTCGTGAGAGGTTCTAATCCAACGACGACCGTCACGACGATCTCCTTTGTACGCCCGCGAGCGCCTCGAGTACTAGTAGTGCCGCCAAGCGCACGGTGCGCCCGTCGGGAGTGTCGCGTTCCACATCAACCTCGGTGAAGTCAATGGCGACAACGTCCTTCGAGGTCGCGAGTGCGCGCACGAAACGGCGAATCTCGTCGGCGCGCAGTCCCCCCGGCGCGGCCGCCGGGCAGCCCGGTACGACGGAGCGATCCGCGACGTCGAGGTCGATATCGACGTAGACCTTTCGCCCACCTTGGCGGGCCACGTCGAGTGCCCGCCGCGCAATGACGGCCGCGTCTTCGCGGTTAAATGCGTCGCGATCAATGATGCGACAACCCGCCACCTGCGAATCGCGAGCGTAGGCCGGTGAGTTGGCGTAGTCGCCGAGTCCGACTTGAACGACGTGACGACCGTCGAGCCCCTCATCCAGCAATTGGCGAACTGGTGAACCGTTCGAGCGCCCGTCGCGCATGTCGAGGTGGGCGTCGAGAGTGATCAGTCCAAACTCCTGAGTTCGCTCCTTCATGAGGGCACTCAGCGCGTGCCACGTGGCGGCGTTGTCGCCACCCAATATCATCGTGAGGGGCTGTTCTATCGCGGCCAGTGCGTCGGCGACGCGCTCGTGGCCACCCTCTCCGTCGGGATCGTCGACGTCACCGTGGTCGACGATGGCCACGTACTCGCCGAGGTCCACGCGACTCGACCACGACCACGTCGAATAGAGATCGAGCGCCGCGCGAACGGCCGCGGGCGTGCTCGTCGCCGAGCGCGGCGAGACCGACGTCTCAAAGGTCGAGACGCCGAGTAGGCCAACGTTGCGACGGGCGTTGATGGGGCAATCGAAGACCAGCGTGGCCGCCGAACGCCATTTCGAATCGTTCACGACACTCACCTTGCCATAGTAGGCAACGACCACGGCGGAACCGGGAGGATACCCGGCCCCGACGTCGTTGTCGTTAGCGTTCGACTGTCCTCACGCCGCTTTCGCGGGGCGTCTCGGACTCTTCATCGATGAACGTCGGCAAGGGCACCGCCGTCAGTTCGTGCTCCTCGTCCGCGTGGTAGGCGGGCGTCGGGGTCGCGATGTACTCGCCTTCCACCGAACGTGAAACGACGTTCGGTGTCTTGCGTTTGCCACCGCGCTTAATTCCCTGCAGTTCCAGACAGATCTTGTAGGTCAGGGGATACGCGATGAGCGGCGAGACGATCACTAAGACGCGCATCGCCCACACCACCGTTTGCAGCGAGACGTGGAAGAAGTTCGCAATGACGTCGGTGGAACTCGCGATGAAGAGCATCGCGAGCAGCGCCAACACCGAAGCGCCAATCGCCGTGCGCTTCGGACGATCCCTCGGTCGGTCGAGCAGGTTGTGCATTTCGTTGTCGCCAGTGAATTTTCGTTCGATCAGCGGCCAGGCGTAGGCGACGTTGAACAAGATGCCCGGAAAGAGCACGGCCGGAATGAAGATCTCGAGGGGCCACGTATGACCGAAACCAGTGAACTCCCACGACGGGAAGATGCGCAACGCTCCGTCCAAGAAGCCCATGTACCAGTCCGGTTGCACCGCGTAGGAAATGCGCGACGCTTGATACTGGCCGAACTGCCAGATCGGGTTGATCTGCGCGAACGACGCGAGCAGTGCCGTCACGCCGCCCACGATGAAGAGGAAGCCGGTCGTCTTCGCGATGAAGACGGGGAACATGGGTGATCCGACGACGTTCTTTTCCGTCTTGCCCTTGCCCGGGAACTGCGTGTGCTTTTGGCGCACGAGCAAGAAGAGGTGCGCCCCCACGAGTCCGAGAATGATCAAGGGCACGATCAAGACGTGCAGGATAAAGAATCTCGGGATCGTCGCCGTGCCCGGGAAGTTGCCGCCGAAGACCCAGAACGCGAGATAACTTCCGACGAAGGGAATCGACAACACGATCGAGTACGTAATGCGAATACCCGTACCCGAGACGAGGTCGTCGGGCAACGAGTAGCCGAGGAAGCCGTTCGCGATCGCGAGGATCAACAGCGTGAGACCGACCGTCCAGTTGAGTTCGCGGGGCTTGCGGAACGCACCGGTGAAGAAGACGCGCGCCATGTGCACCACGAGTGATCCAACAAAGATGTCGCAGGCCCAGTGGTGCATCTGACGCATCAAGAGTCCACCGCGCACCTTGAATGAGATGTTCACCGTTGACTCGAAGGCCTGGGTGACGCGCTGACCGTCGAGGGGCAGATAGGAACCGTGATAGATGACGACGGCGGAACTCGGCACGAAGTAGAAAGTGAGAAAGACGCCGGTGACGAGCAGAATCACGAACGAGTACAACGCGATCTCACCGAGCATGAAGGACCAGTGATCGGGGAAGATCTTGTCCATGAAAGTGCGCCCGCCCTTAGCGACGCCTAACCGATCGTCGAGCTCGTCGAGCGCCTTGCCGATCTTGCCGTAGCGACCTTCGGCGCGCTTCCTCGCGCGAGGGTTGGTGGGTATTGTCGCGTCACTCATGCGGTCCTGCGCTCCCAGAAGCCGGGCCCGACGGGCTGGTCGTAGTCGTCCTGCGCACGTATGTAGCCGCTCGAGTCAATGTAGAGCGGCAGCTGCGGCAAGGGCCGCGGCGCCGGACCGAACTGCGGGATGGCGCCGTTAGTGACGTTGAACATCGACTGGTGACAGGGGCAGACCAAGAGCTGGAGCTGCTGTTCGTAGAGTCCGATAGGACAACCGAGGTGCGTGCAGAGCTTTGAGTACGCGAGATACCCTTTGGGCCCCCAGGTCTCGCGTCCTTTTTGAGTCACGAAGTTTTCGTTCGAGATGCGGACGAGAACCGTCTGATCAACGGCCTGACCCCGGTCGGTGTTTTCGGTGCCCTCGGGGAAGACCGTGACGATCGAGCCAATGGCGAGGTCGCCCACGCTGACGCGACGACCGGTGGAGTCGACGGCGTAGGTGCCCTTGCGCCAGTCGGTGTAAAAGAGGGTCCCCTTCGGAAGTGGGCCGAGGCTCCGCAGCAGGGGGAAGAGAGCCACGAGGCTAAAGACGCCGAGTCCTCCCCCGAGGAGACCGGCGAGCAGCTTGCGACGCTTGACGACTCCGCCGCCGCGTTCGACGATGGCCGCCGCGAACGCGTCGCGCTCATCGGACGAACCCGCGAGGTCGTGGCGTTCTTCGACAAACGGTCCGCGCGGCATGAGGTACTTGCCCCACGCGACCAGTCCGACGCCAAAGAAGAACAGACCGAAGCCCATCGTCGCGCCGAGAATGTACGGCTTCGCGTTAACGACGTAGGCGGCACCGAAGCCGGCCATCAGCAGCAGCCCCAACACGAACGTCGTCGCGATGACGCCCTCTACGGTCTGAGGGTTCTTCGCCGCGGGCTGAAGGTGCGGGTCATCGGCGCTGAGTCCCGTAATCGCGACGGGAGTGCGATGGTCGTCGAACTCGGGTGTTGCGTCGCTCACGAGCGATCTCCAATCCAGTAACAGATCAGTACCAAGAAACCGACACCGAGTAGAAGACCGACGAAGCCCTCTGCGACGGGACCGAGTCCACCGAGTCCGAAGCCGCCCGGGTTCTCGGGGTGTTGAATCTCGGTCGTGACGTACTTAACAATGTCGTCGACTTGTTGGTCACTGAGGTTGCCGGTGAAGCGCGGCATGTTGCCCGGACCGGTGCGGATCGCTTCGACGACCTGGAAAGCCGGAATGTGGCGCAGCGACGGTGCGAAGGTGCTGTACGCGAGCGCGTCGCCGTCACCTTCGATGGTGTGACAGGCCGCGCAGTTGAGGGCGAAGAGTGCGGCGCCCGACGCCTCGTTTGCCCGGTTGAGGTGCGGCGTTGGAATATCGGGGTAACCGGGTGAGGGTGAGAGTGAGTTCACCCACGCGGCGACTGCTTCGGCCTGGGCGGGGGTAAGGGCGGGCTGGCGACGCGAAGCCTCGACGGCGGCCGTGTCCTTGTCGGGCATGCGGCCCGAGTCAACCCAGAAGTCGATCGTCGCTGGTCCGAGTCCCACAAGGTCCGGATACGCACCCGCGGCGCCCGACGCCGGAAAGCCGTTCGCCTGAGCGCCGTGGCACGAGGCGCAGTTCTCCATAAAGAGGGCCTGGCCCAGTTTGTCGAGCTTGCTCGGCGGCGACGTGTAGGTGATGTACTTGTTGCCGTATTTGATGACAACACCACTGCTGTTTTTCACCACAATGCTCGAGTTTGGTGTGCCCGCGTTCTTACGCGTGGTCTGCGAAGGGTTGTAGTTACTGGCGTTGGCCGGACCCATAAAAAGCACGACCGGGCCCGCCGCGAAGAGGCCGATCGCAGCCAATAACACCGCGCGCCTCAGGAATGTACTCGTCACGCCCTCCACCTACTTCAACAAAAAGAGGGCCGAGTACAGCCCGATCCAGACGACGTCGACGAAGTGCCAGTAGTAACTCACGCCCTGGAAGGTTGCGAGCTCACCGGGGTCACCTTCACGACCGCGCATACGAAACAAGAGAAAGGACATGGCGACAAGTCCGAGGAACACGTGTAGTCCGTGCAGACCGGTCGTAATAAAGAAGATGGAGCCGTACGAGTTGGTATACCAACGCGTCGCGATGTGCGTCCACTCGTACGCCTGGTTGGACACGAAGAGCGCCCCCATGATGATGGTCGCGATCACCCAGTTTCGCGCGGCGCCGCGACGTCGGTGCTCAATCAGCCACACCGCTCGTTGCATCGTGAACGACGACGCGACAAGGATGATCGTGAAGATCCCCGACTGCAACACGTCGAGGTGCGTACCCTTGGGCGGCCACGAGGCCAGGTGCGCGCGGATAGTAAACAGGGCGGCGAAGAGTCCCGAGAAGAACATCAGCTCTGAACCGAGCCAAATCATCACGCCAATGGCCAGCATTGGCGGTCGATCGTGGACGATCTTCTCTTGCTTCGCCAGGCTATTGGGGGAAACTGCCTGACTCACGCCTACATTTCTAGTAGAAATCGCGACCCCACTTTGTCGAATCGCGCCATTGGGGCCTATTGAAGCGTTGGGGGAAGTTTTCCACTCGCGATGACGGCAAGTCGCCTCGTCGGACGTGTTAACGCAACGTACAGTGTGCGCAGTCCACGCGGCGTCAACGTCGAATCGTCGTTCGCTCCGCGATTCGCAATCTGACCAGGTTCGACAACGATGACCGCGTCGAATTCGAGGCCGTTCGCCCCCTCAGCCGCTAACACCACGAGGTCCGCCGCCAGGCCCTTCGACTCTTGGTCGCTCGGATCGACTGCTTCGAGACCACCAGAGCGCAACGTCGTTACAACTTCGTCGACGCGTCGTCTGGTCACGATGACCGCAACACGACCCGGCGCGACGGCTTCGATTTCACTTCGAGTGAGATCGACGAGCGCTTTTGACATCTCGGCGTCGCTGACGCGCACGACAAGCGGCACGGCTCCCGCGCGACGAACGGGTCGTGGCGGCTTGAGATCGGGAGCAGCCGCCATGAGAGTCGCGGCCGCAAAGTTGAGCACCTCTTCGGGCGTGCGGTAACTGACCGTGAGATCGACGCGTGCGGGCTCGCGACGAGGCGCCAGCACCGCGAGGAGGGCCTCCCACGACGCGGACGAAGAGGCAGTCGTCGCTTGACCCATGTCGCCGACGATCGTCATCGACCCGGTGAGGTCGCGACGCTTTAGAACGCGCAGTTCCATTGGCGACAGGTCCTGGGCCTCGTCGACCACGATGTGGCCGTACGTGACGAACTCCGCCTCGTCAAGCTCTTGGGATTGCGCGACGGCGAGACGCTGCGCCTCACGAAGCGCGGCCGCGCGATGATCTCCCGAGTAGGCGTCGAGGTCGACGCCCGAGAGCACGCCCTCTACGGGCTTGAGGACGGGACGCGGACGACGCCGAGGGCCAACGAGCACGCGGGCCTCGTCAATCAACGCGGCGTCGGCCTTCGTCCAGGCGATCTCTTCGGATGACGTGAAACGCGGTCGGTAGAGAAGTTCGATCTCTTGATCACTCAAGACGCCTTTGCCCGCCGCTCGTAGCAACGCAGGCGCGCCGAGCAGATCGTGCAATATCTCTTGTCCCGAGAGTCGCGGCCAGACGCGCTGCAACGCCTCTTTGAACTGAGGCGTGTTGCGAATGAGGTCAGAGAGTTCGCCCACGGCGTTCGTCTCTTCCGAGTTGTCGTGCGAGAAGCGCTCGTGATACTCGTTGGCGAGGCGCGAAGCCAGTTCGCGCCCGACAGCGGAACGACGTTGATTGTGGTTGCCCGGACGGCGACGCGCACGCTCAACGGCCTCTTCGGTGTACTTCGCCTTCAGGACCACGATTGCTCGCCCAACCGGAATTTCGACGTCGTGACGTAGCGCGCGTTCGCGCGTGCGCAGCGCGCGGGCGAGGACCCGCGCCATGCGCGCGTCACCTTTCAATTGGTCGACGTCTTCGTTCTCGACCGCGCGCACGTCGACGTTGGTGACGAGACCCGCAATGGTCGAGAGGGTCACGCCTGACTCACCCAGCGAGGGCAACACGCTTTCGATGTAGTTCAAGAACAACGGGTTCGGCCCGACGACCAGGACTCCCTGACGCTCGAGCGTGGCGCGATACGTAAACAACAAATACGCCGCACGGTGCAGCGCCACGGCCGTCTTACCGGTGCCCGGTCCTCCCTGGACCAACAACACCCCGGCGAGAGGACTACGAATGATCTGGTCCTGCTCGCCTTGGATCGTGGCGATGATGTCGCCCATACGACCGGTGCGCGCACGACCGAGGGCGGCAAGCAGTGCGCCCGGTCCCCCGAGCGCGAGGCCGCCATTAACGAGTCCCTCTTCGGTGGCGTCGCGCACGTCGCTCTCGGGCAGATCGATGTTGCCGTTGGCGTCAGCGAAGTACTCATCTTCGACGCCGGAGACTTCGTTCGCGCGAATGGCGACGTGGCGACGGCGCGAGAGTCCGAGTGGCTCGACTCCCGTCGCGCGATAGAACGCTTCGGCGACCGGCGCGCGCCAGTCAATAACGAGCGGGTTCAGTGCCTCGTCGGAGACTGCGAGTCGACCGACGTGGTAGGTGTCGCCGTCGCCGTGACCATTCGCTTGGTAGTCGATGCGACCGAAGAAGAGTGGCTGGTCACCGATGGCCAGTTGGTCGAGGCGGTGCAGAGCTGTGCCCATGACGACATCACGTTCGACCAGGTCGCCGGCGCCGCGCATGTTGGCCACGGCTGCACTGTCGCGTAGTGAACGCGCACCCTGGCGCATGTGATCAAGGGCACTGAGAGCCACGTCGAGGAACTCCTGCTCCTCGGCGATCTCACGCTCGTGCGACATGAACGACCTCTTTCCGTTTCCCAAAATCGGGAAGAAACAAGTCTACTCAATGAGACTGCGCGCCTCTCCCGACGCAAAAAATCACCCTGGCACTCGTTGGTACCGTGCCGTAAAGCGCGCTCAACGGCGTCAGCCGACGAAGAGAGTGTCATGAAGTTCAGCGGCGTCATGATCGGATCCGATAACCCCGACCGGCTCGGCGCGTTCTATACGAAGGTGCTCGGCGAACCGGGTTGGCACGACGGGACCTGGTACGGCTGGGCCGACGGCGCGAACCTCATGTTGGGCGCCTACAGCGGCGTTCATGGGTCAAATGCGTCGCCCCAGAGGATCATTCTCACTCTTGACGCCGAGAACGTCGAGAAGTCGTTCAAGGAAATCACGGCGCTGGGCGCCGGGATCGTCGCCGAGCTCTACCGGCCCGAGGGTGCGCCCGGAAAAAGCATGGCTCGCCACGGTGACCGACCCCGACGGTAACTACGTCCAGCTCGCGACGCCCTGGGTGGAGTAGGCACCATTGACGTCACTCTCCGGCTCGACCCGAGGAACCCTGGCGTAGATTGTTTGCCATGAGCGCCGTCCCAGAACCAGATTTTCTCAAGGCCTGTCGCGGCGAAGCCGTCACGCGCGTGCCCGTGTGGTTCATGCGCCAAGCGGGGCGATCGTTGCCGGAATATCGAGCGCTGCGCGCGACCGGATCCATCCTTGATGCCATCGCTGTACCTGAAGTGGCGAGCGAAGTCACGTTGCAGCCGATACGACGCTACGGCGTCGACGCGGCAATTCTCTTCTCGGACATTGTGGTGCCATATCACGCGATCGGTTTCGGTGTCGAGGTCGTCCCTGGTAGAGGCCCAGTTATTGCGGAGCCCTTCGCAAGCGTCTCTGACCTGGATCGCCTGCCGGATCTCACCGACGAACTCATCGAACACGTGACCGCCACCATCGATCTCGTCATACCCGAACTCGCACCGACCAACACTCCTCTCATCGGCTTCGCGGGAGCACCCTTCACCGTGGCGAGTTACCTCGTCGAAGGTGGACCGACACGCGAGTTCGCCATCATCAAGACGATGATGCACCGCGACCCCAAACTGTTCGACCAACTGTTGGATCGGCTGGTCGCGATCACCATCAGTTTTCTACGCGCACAGATCGAACACGGTGCGCGTGCCGTGCAGCTGTTCGACTCGTGGGCCGGCTCACTGACGAAGGCCGAGTACGAGCGCTTCGCGCTACCTGCAACAAGGAAAGTCTTCGAGGGCATCGCCGATCTCGACGTTGCGACAATTCTCTTTGGCGTCGGGACGGGTGAACTGCTCGGGTCGATGGCGACCGCGGGCAGCAACGTGGTCGGCATTGACTGGCACGTCGACCTCGATGAGGGACGCCGTCGTGTCGGGGACAAAGCCGTCCAGGGCAACCTCGATCCCGCGCGCTGCTTGGCGGGTGAGGCGCTCGCCATCGAGGCGACGCGCGAAGTGCTCACTCTTGCCGGCACCGACACCGGGTACATCTTCAATCTCGGCCACGGCGTGCTGCCTGCGACGGACCCCGACGTGCTCGCGGCAGTCGTGAAGGCGGTGCACGAAGAAGGTAAGGCGGGCGTCGAGTGAGCGTCGGCGTTCTCGTCATGGCCCACGGCACGCCGTCATCGCCCGAAGGCATCGCGCCGTTTTATACGAGGATTCGCNNCCCCGACGCCCGAGTTGCTCGCCGACCTCACGCGGCGCTATCTCGCCATCGGCGGCGTCTCTCCGTTGGCCGATCGCACCGCGGCCCAAGTAGCGGGCATCGCCAAGTCTCTCGAGGAGCGCCATTACGGGGTCTATGACGTGCGCTTTGGTTCAAAGTTTGAACCACCCATACTCGAAGAAACGGCCACGAGCTTCCGTGACGAAGGCTTCGAGAAAGTCGTCGGGATCGTCCTCGCACCGCACTCCTCGTCGATGTCGACCGCGCAGTACATGAGTCGAGCGCGCGAGACACTGGGCGAAAAGGTTAAGTTCGTCGAGATCGGCGCTTGGTACGACGCGCCCGGTTTCTTGGAACTCATTGCGCAACGCGTGAACGACGCCCTGGACACAATTCCGGCATCTCGCCACGCCACGACCGAGGTGATCTTCAGCGCACACTCCTTGCCCGCGCGAGTCGTCGAACTCGGTGATACCTACCCCGAGCAACTACGCGAAAGTGCCGAGAAAGCGGCCGCGCTCGCCGGCGTCGCGTCATTCGACGTTGCGTGGCAGTCGGCGGGTCGAACGGCGGACCCGTGGCTCGGACCCGACATTCTGGTGGCACTGCGCGAAAAGAGCGCTGCCGGATTTACCGACGTCGTCTCGTGTCCCATCGGTTTCGTCTCGGATCACCTCGAAGTCCTCTTCGATATCGACATCGAAGCGCAGAGCATCGCCAGTGAAGTTGGACTGAACCTCGTGCGCACAGCGTCACTCAACGACGACCCAAACTTCACGTCGATTCTGGCTGACGTGGTGCACACCGCGGCAAGTAGGTGAGCCGAGCGTCGATCGTCATCGTCGGCGGTGGGGTTAGCGCCCTCGCCGCGGCGTGGGAACTCACGGGCGGCGCGGACGGACCCAGTGAGTTAACCCCGCGAGTCGAAGTGATTGAAGCGAGCGTACGTTGTGGCGGATCGTTGGCGACGACCACATTTTCGGGGCGTACCGTCGATCTCGGGGCCGATGGCTTTCTGGCGCGTCGACCAGAAGCCGTGTCGCTCGTTCGAGAACTCGGTCTCGACGACCAGCTCGAAGCGATCGCGGAGAGCGGTGCCTGGCTCTGGTCACGCGGACAGTTGCATGAACTTCCGAAAGGCCTCGTCTTGGGTGTACCGACCACCCTCGAATCGATTCTGCACTTTCGGGGCGTTAGTTGGCGCGGTCACCTCGCGGCGAAACGCGACGCGCTCGCACCGGCTCGCTTGCACGTTGGTGACGACGCCACGATCGGAGAAATCACGCGTGCGAAGCTCGGACGAGAGTTGAGCTATCAGTTCATCGAGCCCATGATCGGCGGCATTCAAGCGGGTCGTATCGACGAACTCTCCGCGAAGTCGGTCTTTCCAGCCCTCTATGCGGCGGCACAAAAGGGTGGCTCGCTAATGCGCGCACTCCGACCCACTAACTCGTCCAACGTCAACGACACCACGCCAGTTTTTTACTCACTGGCCGACGGAGTGGGTTCGTTGCCGACTCACCTCGTCACGAGGCTGAAAGAGCGCGACGTGGTCATTCGCACCGGGGTCGCGGTGACGGCTCTGCGGCGCACGCCCGCGGGCAGTTACCCGCTCGAGGTCGATACGTTTGCGACCACCACACCGGCGAATGGCGTCATCCTCGCCACTCCGGCGACCGTGACGACATCGTTGATCGGCTCGTACGATCCCGACCTCGATGCGCTCGGTCGCATCGACAGCGCGGGCGCCGCGATGGTCACCTTTTCCATTCTCCGCGCGAACGTCACGTTGCCCCCCCGCGGTACCGGGATCCTCATCCCGCTTGGTACGCAGTGGTCGGGCGAAGGATCGCTGATGGTGACGGCAGTAACGTTTCTCGATCGCAAGTGGCCACGACTTCGCAGCGACGAAGACGTGCTGCTGCGAGCGCACGTTGGTCGCAGTGACGACGCGCGCTGGAGTGAGTTGGACGACGACGCGTTGGCTAGACGCGTCAGTGATGAACTCGCCTTTCTTCTACCCAAGTGGAGTGCTCCGACGGACTCACTCGTGCAGCGCTGGCCGCTCGCACTCCCCCAGTATCGCGTGGGCCACGATCAACTCGTCGATCGGGCTCGCCGCGCGAGCGTGCACTATGGCGTCGCACTCGCCGGTAATTCCTACGACGGCGTCGGAGTACCCGCCAGCATTGGATCGGGACGGCGCGCCGCGCGCGACATCACTGCGCTCATTGGCGGTGCTGGGTAATCGACGATTCGAGTGCCCAAGGACAACTGCGGTGGATCTGACGCCGGTGGGACTCAACTTGACGACATCGGGGGCACACTCAAAGGCTCAAAGACCGATCAGTGGACGCTCACTATCATCGTTCCAAAAAATGGGACATTCACAGTGAAGGACGCAATAACGGGAACTGCCTCCGCGACAGTGACCCTCGAGACACCGGGCAAGAACAACGCACTCTCGTGGGACGCGACGACGGGATCAATAACAGTGGATGGCGCCTCAGGTTCGCTGAACGTGACAACCAAAGGTGTGACCGGTGGTGCGAGTGGACAAGTGAAGATCAAAGGAAGTTGGGACTGCCCGTCGTAGGCACCTGGACTTGCGCGCTGTCAAGTGCGAGTCTCTGTGAGAGTATGCACGTATGAGTCATTTCTCCCAGTTGAGAGAAGGGCACGCAGGCGAGCGAACGGTGACATGATTGGCAAGTAGTGCGCTTTCATGGGAGGAACTGCTGGAAGCGCTTCCCGACGGGACAGCTCTGCTCGACGAGCGGGGCGACATTCGCTACGTGAACGAAGTCCTCTTGACCCTGACGGGCTACGCACGCGAGGAACTCGTTAATCAGAACGTCGAGATCCTCGTGCCACCTCGGCTTCGAGATACAGAGAATGTTGCTCGTCGCGAACACGGTCGAAATCCGAACACGCGACTTATATGGAGCGATCAGAATCTGTCGGTTTTGCGCCACGACGGGAGTGAACTTTCAATTGACTTCACGCTTTCACCGATTGCTTTCGAGGGTCAGTCGTGGGCGGTCGCCTCGATTCGCGACAACACCGCGACGAGAGAGCTGGAGCAAGCCCACAGCGACGCCGAGCGACGAGCTGTTGCGGCCGAGAAAATCGCCACGGCAACCAACGAAGAGAACGAACAACGTTTTCGCCTGGCCTTCGAGGACAATATGGCGCCCATGGTCTTCAGCAGCAGCGACGGCCTCTTGCTGGCGGTCAATGACGCATTCTGTGAGATTGTTGGCCGCTCGAGAGAAGAGCTCATCGGGTTTGACTCGAAACTCTTTACCTACTCCGACGACATAGGCCTGAGCGAAGAGATCTACCGCCGCATGACGTCAGGCGAAGCTGAGAGAGTGCGCTACTTCAAGCGATTCCAGCACAAAGACAGGCGAATAGTCGCTGCTGAAGTGTCAATATCGCCCGCACGAGATTCGAGTGGCCAGGCGCGCTACTTCGTATCGTCGGTGCGCGACGTGACCGAGGAGCGAGCGCTCACCGCCGAACTTTCGCACCAGGCGTTGCACGACCCTCTCACGGGGCTAGCTAATCGGGCGCTCTTCGACGACCGACTTGCCCAGGCGCACGCCAGGGTCGTTCGCCAAGGTGGATTAGGCGCGGTGCTACTTCTCGATCTTGATGACTTCAAAGCCGTGAACGATACTCACGGGCATCTCGTAGGTGATCAGGTACTCATTGAAGTGGCGCGTCGATTCGAAAAAGTGACCCGGTCTTCAGACACGTTGTGTCGATTCGGCGGCGATGAATTTCTCTACCTGGCTGAGAATCTTGCGTCGGCCAACGAAGCGGAGCAAGTGGCGGCGCGTCTTCTCGATGTCCTCGTCGAACCCCTCGAACTCGTGGGTGCGCACATTGACCAACACGCGAGTCTCGGCGTCGCACTATGGGACAGGACCAGCCCGGACACAATCGAAATTGTCCGACACGCTGACGTCGCCTTGTACGTAGCGAAGGGCGAAGGTAAGGGTCAGTACACGATCTTTAACCCTGGCATGAACCATCGAGCGACGGGTCACTTCAGCCTCGAGCGAGAACTTCAGGGAGCGCTCGCCGGTGGCCAGCTATCAATGCATTACCAGCCAATCGTCAAACTTTCCAGCAGAGAAATCGTAGGCTTCGAGGCCTTAATGCGCTGGCGGCACCCCGAGAAAGGAATGGTGCCCCCCAACGTATTCATCCCTCTCGCCGAACAGAGTGATCTCATTTTGGATCTCGGTTCGTTCGCCTTGCATGACGCAGTAGCGGCGGCGAGTTCCTGGAAGCAGCGATGTGGCGAGGCGAGCGAACTATTTATTACGGTGAACCTCTCGGCGCATCAGTTCCAAGATTTGGGTCTCGTACCCATGATCGAGAACGAGTTGCGTACGAGCGGGCTGGATCCGCGACGACTCGTCCTCGAAATTACCGAGAGCGTGACGCTTCACAACGTGACCAAAACAATGAATGTCATGGAACGTCTCATTTCACTCGGAGTCGGCTTTGCGCTTGATGACTTCGGCACCGGCTACTCGTCTCTCTCCTACCTCGCACTCCTGCGTCCGAGAATCATCAAGATCGACCAATCGTTCGTGAGTCCGACAAGAGAGAGCATTCGAAACGATACGTTGCTCGAGGCAATAGTCACGCTGGGCAACAAACTCAACATGATCATGGTCGCCGAGGGAATCGAAACCGAAGCCCAACTCGCTCGTCTTCGACACCTCGGATGCGAACTCGGTCAAGGCTTCCTCTTCTCACCTGCCGTATCGGTCGCGAACGTGCCTGCCATACTCAATACCCAGCCTTTCGACTCGGCGGAAAAGTGATTGCCGGTTTTGGTGCGTTCAAACAACACCTCAGCTACTTCCCCCACAGTGGATCGGTGCTCAACGTACTGCAGGACGATCTACATGGCTATTCGACCTCGAAGGGAACACTTCGCTTTCCTTCGGAGGCACCGCTTCCGCGAACGCTCGTGCAACGATTAGTAGACACTCGAATTGAGCAACTCTCCAACGCAGCGAGGCAACGTTCAGGTCAGAGGTAGTAGCCGGAGTGCACGTAGAGACACGGCACGCCTTCGCCGACGTACATCGCGTGATTCTTCGGATCGTCATCGAGAGCGAGTCGTATGTCGAATCCGGCGGCCAGTAGCTCGTGCAGCGTTTCGCGTTTGAAGCGGTCGACCCCGGAGTAGTCGCCGTACTCGCGCATGATTAGGAGGTCCCAGCGAATTTTGTAGCGCTCGAGCCACGCCACCGTGTGAGGCTGCACTCGCCGAGGGCGCCCCGTCACCAGGATCACAAGGAGTGACGCGTCGAGCAGTTCCAGCAGTCGCTCGATCTCTTCAATCGTCGGATCGTCGCCCACGGCGTCAAAGAAGCTCTGCCAGTCGCCCCAGTCCAAAAAGTGCTGGCGACCTGCGGCGTCCGCGAGGACTCCATCAATATCGAAGATAACGGCCGCTGATGGCGTGCCTGGCGTCGCGCGCCAATGCCAGTTCTCGGGGACGTTCGCCTCAGTCATCAGTTCGTATTCTTGTCCCGTTCGAGTCGGGGCGAACTCTGCGAGACTAGATCTCGTGGCAACGGCAGAACGACGGACTATTCCAGTCCCTTATGGCCATCACGTTTACGTGGTGAGCGACCTTTCCCTCTCGCCCACAACCGACGTCGAGAGCCGGCCGGTGCGTGAATTCATCAATCTTCTCGGTGACATCGACGATGCCGCCATCGTTGTCGTCGCGGGCAACCTCTTTCACCCCGGACCCACTGCGGATCTGGCGAAGTTCATAGAAGCAACGTTCGCGTCCTTGCCGAGCGTGCGCGACTCCTGTCTGGACTTCTGCGCGACGGACAGTCACCAGATGCTGGTGCTGCCGGGTAGCAACGACCACGAACTGCGCGACCACGAACGCGCCCAAGCGCTCCTGCGAGAACTCGGCGTTGGCGTCGCGAGTGACCTCGTGTTGCAGGTCGCGACCGCGAAGGGTGTGCGAGACCTCGCCGTCGCGGCGGGCGATTACGAACTCGACGTCAATCCCGTGAGCGCGAGAGACGTCTGTGACGCCGATCGACTCGAAGACCCGCTCGCAATCGAGCGCTTCGTCGCGTCACGCGTGCTCTATCGGCGCCTCGCCGCCTGGGTGTGGCTGCCAATCGTGGCCTTCCTCGCCCTCGACCTCTGGGCCATCTTCGCGAGCGTCGCCGGTCACGTCACGCGCCGGCACTACCGGGTGCACTTACTGCACACGAGCAACTTCTGGGAGAACGCCTTCGTCGCGCTCCTCACCGTCGCCATTGCCGAGACCGTCGTCGCGGGACTCGCGGGACTGTGGGTTCGACGACGCTTTAATCGCGTCGCGCAGCTCCAGCGTGGTCAACTCACCGAGCCCCTCGCCCTCACCAAGGTGGACGACGTCGACGCACTCGAATTTGCCCGTCGCGTGGTCGAGCGCGGTGGCGCAGGCGCCATTGTGGGCGGCGCACCGTCGTCAGCCCTCGCGTTCCTGGACACGGGCGTCTGCGCGGCCCCGGGCCCGTCGCGCCCGGTCCTCGTGGAGCGACGCGGGCTCTTTGGGCTGCCTCCGGTGTTCGCCTCGGTCGATCGCCTGGGCGTCGTCGAGATTGAAGCGGGTTCGACGGTGCAGGTCCGACTCTTCACCGGCGAATCGCCTCGACGACGCGGCACCATCCTCGAACGTCTGGTTGGCGGCACCAACGTCCAGCCCGCCCCAGGCGTGGAGACCGAGGCCGTCGCGTCGTGGCCGAGCGGCAAGCCTTTCCCGATCAACGTCGAGCGACTCTACGAACAGCTTCACCAACGCTCGATTCGTCGTTGGGCCGCGAGTCTGATTTTCGTCGACGGTGTCTTGAACCTCATCGTGACGACCATTCGCCCAGTCCGAAGCCACCTCCACCTCGTGCTCAACGTTTTACCCCTCGAAGTCGCGAAGGACGCGGCCGCGTTAACGGCCGTCGCCGGTATCGCGATGATCATGCTCGCGCGCGGTCTTCGTCGAGGACAGCGCCGCTCGTGGTTCTTGTCGGTCACGATTCTCGCGATCACCATCGTCGCGCACGCCGTACGCGGGGGCACCATCGTGTCGCTTCTCATCGCGGCCGGGATCATGGTGATGCTGATCGGCCAGCGCCGATACTTCCAAGCGACGTCGGATCGCTCGAGCGCCGCCGACGCGTTGCCGCGGCTCGGCTTCATTGCACTCGTCACGATCACTGCCGCCAGCATCGGCATTGAAGCGACCGCCCCGCATCAGCTGCCGAACTTTGGCGTCATTCTTGTCGCCTGCGTCGAGCGACTCGTCGGCCAATACGACATCACCTTGCCCGACAAGGTCTCCGACTTCGTCGACCCGGCTCTGCTCGCCATCGGTCTCACACTCATCGTGTCGGCGCTTTTTCTCATCACGCGCCCGGTCGTCGACCGGCGCTTGTCGTCGGCCGCGAATTCACGCGAACGACGACTCGCGGAGATTCGCGCGCGCGAAATCGTCCGGCGCCACGGACGCGGCACGCTCGACTACTTTGCCCTGCGCGATGACAAGCAGTTCTTCTTCTTTCGTGACTCGCTCGTCGCCTACGCGGTCTATGGCGGCGTGGCCCTCATCTCGCCGGACCCCATCGGGCCCGAGGCCGAGCGCACCGAAGTCTTCAGCGCCTTTCGCGAGTTCGCCGAAGCTCGCGGCTGGACCCTCGGCGTCATGGCCGCCGGCGAAGAGTGGCTCGGCATCTACCACGCCGCGGGTCTGCACTACCTCTACCTCGGCGACGAGGCAATCGTCGACTGTCAACGTTTCAGCCTCGAGGGCCACAAGATGAAAGGGCTCCGCCAAGCCTGCTCACGTCTCACCCGATACGGCTACACCGTTGAGTACTTCGATCCCTCGAAGATGGACCCCGCGCGCGTCACCGAGATCGTCGAACTAATTTCAATGCTTCGTCGTGGTGGCGGAGAACGAGGATTCTCCATGATGCTCGGGCGTCTCTTCGATCCGAAGGACAAGGGACTGCTCCTCACCGTGGTCTACGGCCCTGATCAGAAGGCGGCGGCCGTCTGTCAGTTCGTGCCCTCGCCCGCCATTGAGGGGTACTCACTCGACCTCATGCGCCGCGACCCCGGCGATCACCCGAATGGTTTGATCGACTACGCGCTGTGCTCAACGATTGAACACTTGCGCCAGCAAGGTTCGACCGGGCTCAGTCTTAACTTCGCGGCCTTTCGATCAGTGATCGAAGGCGAAAAGGATGGCACGTTTACCCGTGTTGAGCGCTGGGCCCTGAAACGGCTCTCGGGTATCTTGCCCATCGAGTCGCTCTGGACGTTCAACTCGAAGTATCACCCGGCGTGGCTGCCGCGCCACCTCGTGTATCCAGCGGCGGAAAGCTTCGTACCGGTCGTGGCGGCGACGCTGCGCGCGGAAAGCATCACCGAACTACCGGTGTTCGGGCGATTCTTGCAGAACGATCCGTCAAACCGGCCCGGGACCGTGGTTCCCGAAGAGATCCTCGCCGCGGCGCGTGAAGTCGACAAGGCGGGCTCGGGAGGTCGTTAGACCAGGCGCTTCGCAATTCCGGCCACGAGCGCTGACGCGGCCGAATCGTCGTACGTGAGATAGAGCGACGGCTCGACGAGTTCTAGTTCCATGACGAGCCAGCCCTTTGTCGACGCGACGAGATCGACGCGCGCGTAGAGCAGATCGTCCATCTTCATGGTTGAGAGCACCTCGGTGGCGTAGGCAATGGCGTCCGCTTCGCCAAGAGCGGGCGACATCCGTTCGCGTCGGTAGAGAAAGTCGCGGTCGTCTTGGGCGACGTCCAACATGGCGCCCTTTCTCATGGCGTGCGAATACGCGCCATCAATGAAGATCAACGCCCGCTCGCCGAGCGTGTCGACGCTGTGAATGTAGGGCTGAATGAGCACGTCGCGACCGGCGGCGTGCAGTTCTTCGACGTGGCGCATTGCCACGTCGAGCTCGTTCGCGCGATAGCGCGCAGCGTCGAGTGATCCCGCTCCCACGCACGGCTTCACCACAAAGTCCGCGCGGTCGCCAAAGTCGAAGTCGGAACTCTCGCCCACCGCGCAGAAGCGCGAGGGAATGATGCCTAAGCCGTGGGCCTCAAGGTCAGCCAGATAGTGCTTGTCCGAGGAGTACTCGACGATCGCGCTCGGATTCTCGAGGTGCGCAACGGAGCGCGCCCACTGGAGAAAGTCGCTGCGACGCGATGGATAGTCCCACGTCGAGCGGATGACGACGAGGTCGTAGTCATTCCAGCGAACAGCGTCGTCGTCCCAGACAACGAGGTCGGCCGATACTTCAAACTCGCCCAGTGCGCCAAAGAGGCGCGGATTGTCGGGGTCGTCCGCCCCCTCACAGGTGACGACAGCGACGCGACTCACGGCAAGAAGAGCAACGTCGCGTGCTGCACCCACGCCGCGAGCGGACCGGGCCAGAGACCAAAGAGGATGGCCACGATGACGCCCACGGCAATCACGGTGGCACTCAGCACCGGCACGTGAATGCGAGTCCCTTCGACGTCGTCGTCGGCGTAGAGGGCCAGGGCGAAGCGCAAGTAGAAGTAGGCGGCGATCGCGGCCGAGAGTAAGGCGACCAGTGCGAGCGCGCCACCGCCAGAGTCGATGACGGCGGCCAGCACGGTGAACTTCGCGTAGAAGCCAACGGTGAGAGGCGCACCGAGTTGGGTGAGCAACAGCACCGTTAACGCAGCCCCCAGCCAGGGTTGGCGTCGCGCGAGCCCGCGGTAATGGCCGATGTCGTGATTCACGTCGCCACGTCCGCCGACGAGAGTCACAATCGCGAAGGTCGCCACAATCACCGGCGCGTAGGTCAACACGTAGAACAGAGTCGCGGCGACGCCACGGGCGTCTCCGGCCCAGACGCCCATCAACATGAAGCCGGCCTGGTTGATCGAGGAGTACGCGAAGAGCCGTTTCACGTTGCGCTGCACGAGCGCCACGGACGCTCCGACCACGCAGGTCACGATGATGAGGACGAAGAGAATCGGGCGCCACGTGTCGAGCTGTGTCCCGAGCGCAGAGATGAGAACCCTCAACAGCGCGGCGAAGGCCCCGACCTTGACAATGGAGGCCATGACCCCGGTGACGGGCGTCGGCGCCCCTTCATACACGTCGGGTGACCAGGCGTGAAAGGGCACCGCCGCGACCTTGAAGGCGAAACCGACGAGGAGCAGTCCCCCACCGGCGTAGAGGAGACCCGGGTGCAACAAGACGTTCTGGCTCAGAAAGTACGAGATCGACGACAAGTTCGTCGACCCCGTCGCGCCGTAGACGAGGGCCGCGCCGTAGATGAAGATCGCCGAGGCGAATCCGCCGAGCAAGAAGTACTTGAGCGCCCCTTCGTCCGAGGTCGAACGGTGCCGGTCGAAGCCGACGAGCACGTAGAGCCCGATGGAGAGGATCTCGAGTCCGAGGAAGATGACGATCAGGTCATTGGCCTGAACCATCAACAGCGCGCCCGCGCTCGAGGCGAGGGCCAAGATGTGAAAGTCCGCGCCCGCGATGCGCTCACGCTTCGCCCAGTCGTGGGCCACGAAGGCCGAGAGCAACATGGCCAACGCGATCGCCACGTTTCCGACGACGGAGAACCCATCCAACACCACGGCGTGCGCAACGCTCGTCGTCGCGCCGTGGTGCGCGATGTACGACCACTGGAACACCGCGTACACGAGCACGGCCACCGACGCCGCGGCCGTGACGCCCGTGGAGACGTTGAGGGCCACTTTGTCCGAGACCAGAGCGCTCATCAGCAAGAGCACGATGCTCGCGCCGAAGAAGGTGAGGACCGGCAAGAGCGCCAGGTAGTGAATGCTCGGAATCACGAGGCCGGTCACTTGGCCACCCCCGTCGCCGACACGTGGTGGATCAGTTGCTGCACCGAGGGCGTGATGCGATCAAGGACGGGGTGGGGAAAGACACCGAGCGCCACGATGAGTACGACGACCGGCACCAGGACCCAGCGTTCTTTGGTGGTGGCGTCGGGGATCTCCGCGTTGACGCCGGTCGCTCGACCGTGAAAGACGCGCTGGTAGGCCCAGAGCAAGTACGCCGCCGCGGCGACGACACCGGTCGCGGCAACGGCGCCCCACCACGCGTGGGTCGCGAACGTGCCGACGAGGATCAAGAACTCACTGACAAATCCCGACAGTCCCGGCAGACCAAGGGAGGCCATCATGACCACCGTGAAGAGCGCGGCGAGCACCGGAGCGGGACCCTGCAAGCCCGTCAGATCCTTGATCTGGTACGAACCGCGGCGCTTCTCGATGAAACCGATGAGGAGGAAGAAGCCGATCGTGATAACGCCGTGGTTGAACATCAACAGCACGGCGCCAGTCGTGCCGATGGTTGAGCCCGACATGATGCCCAGCGTGATAAAGCCCATCTGGGCGAGCGACGAGTATGCGACGAGTCGCTTCAGGTCCGGCGTGGCGCACGCCACGAACGAGCCATACAAAATACCGATGACCGCGAGGGTCAGGAACAGCGGCCGCATCGTCACGAGCGCCAAGGGAAAGAGCCCGACCGCGAAGCGCAACAGTCCGTAGGAGCCGAGCTTCGCCAATAGCGCCGACAGTTCAATCGATCCACCGGTGGGAGCTTCCGCGTAGGTGATCGGTGACCAGGTGTGCAACGGCCAGATCGGTGACTTCACCGCGAAGGCCACGGCGAAGGCGAGAAAGAGCCACACCGACACACCGTGGGTCAGGACCGTTGAGGTCAGGGCGCTGTCGGAGAAGGTCAGGGCACCGGCCGTCTGATGCTGGTGCAAGAAGCCGAGATACAAAATGCCGATCAGCAAAAACGCCGACCCGCTGAAGGTGTAGATGAAGAACTTGAGAGCCGCCTTCGCGCGCTGGGCGCCGCCCCAGCCAGAGATGATGAAGTAGCTCGGCACCAGAGTGAGCTCGAAGAAGATGAAGAACTCCAACACGTCGTGACTGACGAAGCTCGCCATCGTGAAGGAGGTCAGCAACAACATCCACGCGACGAACGACGGTTCACGGCGACGCTCGCGCGCGCCCAGCAGCGCAAGGGCCAAGACCAACGTCGTCAAGACGATCATGACCAGAGAGATCCCGTCGAGTGCGACGTCGTAGGCGAGCCCGAGAGGTGCCGAGAGCACGTGTCGCGACATGAAGTCGAAAGTGCCCGCGCCTTTGATGTGGTTGTTGTAGAGGACGGCTACGACAATCGACAGCGCGAATTCGACAACGGCCGTTCCGACCCCGACGATGTAGGACGCGCCCTCGGTTTTGCGAACGAGCATGGCGGCGAGCGCCCCGACGAGGGGCACGACGATGAGCACGGCGAGATAGATCGAGGAGTGCATCTAGTGAACCCTCGCAACGAGGTAGACAATGATGACGGCAAAGCCCATCACCATGGCGAGCGCGTACTGGCGCACGAAGCCCGACTGGATCTTTCGCAGGCCCTCCGCGCTGTTGCGGATCGCGACGGCGACCCCGGTGACGGCGCCGTCGATCACCTGGGGCTCCACGACGGTGTCGCTAAATACGGCGACCTCAGTGAGCGGGCGACCAATGGTTGCGTCGTAGGCGTCGTCCCAGTACCAGACGTGTTCGAGAAACTTCGACTCGAAGCGTTCCCCGACCGTCAGGTCGTGCCAGATCGTGAAGGCCGCGGCGAGTCCAATCAGCGCCGCCACCACGTCAACGGCCGCGAGTACCCACTGCTCGGTCGTCGAAGCGGCCGCGACGGCGGGCACGTAGCCAAAGACCGGATTCAAGAATCCCGCGAGAGACGACGCGTGCGCCCAGGGCAGATCGATGATTCCGCCGATGATGGCGAGCACGCTCAACACGACGAGCGGCAACGTCATGACCCACGGCGATTCGTGCGGGTCGTGACGGTCCTTCTCTTCGCGGAAGCGCTCGGTACCACGGAAGGTCAGAACGAAAAGGCGGGTCATGTAGTACGCCGTGAGTATCGCCGTCACCACGCCGAGCGCCCAAAGGAACTTGTTGTCCGCGAAGACCTTGGTGAGTACGTCGCCCTTCGCGAAGAAGCCCGAGAACGGCGGGATGCCGATGATGGCGAGCCAGCCCACCATCAGGGCCGGGAACGTAAGCGGCAGATACTTCGCCAACCCGCCCATCTTTCGCAGGTCCTGTTCGCCGTCGAGCGAGTGAATGACCGAGCCGGCGCCGAGGAAGAGCAGCGCCTTGTAGAAGGCGTGGGCCACCATCAAGAAGATCGCGGCCGAGTAGGCACCGACGCCGACGGCGAGCACCATGTAGCCAATCTGCGAGACCGTCGAGAACGCGAGGACCTTCTTGATGTCTTGCTGCGACGTGGCAATCGTGGCCGCGACGAAGGCCGTGAGGCCACCGATGACGGCGATTGCGGCGCGTCCATCAGCCGACATCGTGAGAACCGGCGACATGCGCACGAGCAGGTACACGCCGGCCGTCACCATGGTCGCGGCGTGAATCAACGCTGACACGGGCGTCGGGCCCTCCATGGCGTCGGGCAACCAGTTGAAGAGAGGAATCTGCGCGCTCTTGCCGGTCGCGGCGAGTAGTAACGCCAACACCGTCAAGGTCGCCACGGTCGGCGACAGCGTGCCCGCGACGTGGAAGATGCCGAGGTAGTTCAGCGTGTGGGTGTGGTGAAAGAGCAGGAACATCGCGATGAGCAGCCCAAAGTCGCCGACGCGGTTGTAGAGGAAGGCCTTCTTCCCCGCCGACGCCGCACTGTCTTTGGTGAAGTAGTAGCTCACGAGCCAGTAGGAACAGACTCCGACGCCCTCCCAGCCCACGAACGTCAGCAGCAGGTTGTTCGCGAGCACCAACAGCAGCATGGAGAAGACGAAGAGGTTGAGGTACAAGAAGAACTTGCGAAAATCCTTCTCGCCGTGCATGTAGCCAATGGAGTACAAGTGAATGAGCGCGGAGATGCCAGTCACGAAGAGACACATCGTGATCGAGAGCGGGTCCACCAGCAGGGCCGCCGGTACGTGCAGGGAACCGACATTGATCCAGTTGAAGAGGTGGATCGTTACTTCACGGTTCGAACGGTGCAGCACCATAAAGAAGGTGACGACGGCGAGGATGAACGACGCCGCGACGACGCCGGTCGCTATGGCGCCGAGAACCTTCTCCTTCAGCGCCGGACCCATCATGAGGACGAAGAGGTACCCGACGAGCGGCAACAGGAGGAGCAACGTGGCGGTCGGTGCCATCTCAGCCCTTCAACTCAGTGAGATCGTCCACCGACGTGGAAGATCGCCGGCGAAAGACCGCGACCACGATGCCGAGCCCGACCGTGACCTCGGCCGCGGCGACAACCATGACGAAAAAGACGCTGGCCTGACCGGCGATGTCGCTCATGGTGCGTGAGAACGTGACGAAGGTGAGGTTGGCGGCGTTCAACATCAGCTCCAGACACATGAACATGATGAGGGCGCTGCGTCGCGTCAAGAGACCGAAGGCGCCAATCCCGAAGAGCAGCGCCGCGACGACGAGGTACCAGGCGGCGGGGACGTTCATGAACCGACCTCCTCATCACTGGTCTCGTCAGTGGCCTCTCGAGTGGTTGCGCGTTCGCGTCGTGCGAGAAGCACAGCGCCGACAACGGCAATGACGAGCAAGAGCGACGTCGCCTCGAAGGCGTAGAGGTACGTCGTGAAGACGGCCGTACCAAGCTGCTTGACGTTGCCCTGGCCCTTCGCGAGCGGACCCGTGACTGATGTCGCCCCGGTTACCCAGTGCGACGAGGCCATCAGCGCAATGAGTCCACCAATGGTGATGACGACGCCAGCAATCGCGAAGCCACGTTGACCGACGAGCGGTTCGACGTCGCTCTTCGAGCCGTACCCGACCCCCAAGAACATGATGACGAACAAGAACAGTACGACGATGGCTCCGGCGTAGACGATGATCTGTGCGGCCGCGAGAAAATCTGCCGACTGCGCCACGAACGCCACGGCGACACCGAAGAGAGTCATGATGAGCGACAACGCCGCGTGCACCGGGTTCTTCAGCGTAATGACGCCGAGAGCGCCGACAAGAATCAGAATCGTCGAAGTCGCGAAGATCACGAAGTCCGGGATGGCGTAGTTCGTCGCGATCACTTCTCGGCCTTGTCCTTCTTACGCTGGGCCATCTTTTCGCGCGCCATGGTCATCATTCCCTGCACGCCTCGCTGGTCGTCGTTGACGTCGATCGGGTTGAGATGACGGAAGAAGGCGCGACGCAACTGCTTCGATCCGGTGCCCGCGTCGTCGCGGTTCGCGCTCTGGCCACCCTCGGGGGCCTTCACGCCCATGCCGAGGTCGCCCGTCCACTGCACGACCCCTTCGAAGCTGGCGTCACCGGCGGGCGACGTCGCGCGCATCCAGCCGCCGGTCATCTCGGCTTCGCCCTCGCGCCAGTCTTCCCACGGCAGGCGCTTCGGGTAGCCCTGGTCGTCGACGACCAGTTCGGCCTTCGTGTAGATCGCGTCGGCACGGCTGGTGAAGGAGAACTCGAACATCTTCGACTCGGTGATGGCCTGCGTCGGGCACGCCTCCACGCAAAGGTCGCAGTGGATGCAGCGCAAGTAGTTGATCTCGTAGATGTAGCCGTAGCGCTCGCCCGGGCTGACCGGGTGATCCGGCGGGTTGTCGAGCCCGCGCACGTAGATGCAGTTGGCCGGACAGACTCCCGCACACAACTCGCAGCCAATGCACTTCTCCATGCCGTCTTCGTAACGGTTCAACACGTGTCGCCCGTGCTGGCGCGGCTGCTTCGGGCGCTTGGCCTGGGGATAGCTCACCGTGACCGGCATACGGGCAACGTGTTGAAGCGTGAGTTTGAAGCCGCCAAAGAAGTTGAGAGGTTTGGCCACTACTCCTCCACTTCTTCTTTATCGGTGAATGCGCGAAGCACGTGTCCGGGAAGCGGGCGCTGGCCAATCGGCGGCAACACCGATTCGGCGCCCGTCTCGCGCGACCGACCCAAGACGAAGGCGCGCCCCAAGACAACGGAAGCGAAGAGGACCGCGGCGGCCATCAAGAGACCCCAGGCCGGCTTGATGATGAAGCCGGCAACCACGAGCATCCAGCCGAGGCTGAGCGGAATGAGTCGCTTCCAGCCAAGGTCCATGACCTGGTCGTAACGAAAACGCGGGAGAGCCGCGCGGAACCAGACGTAACAGAAACAGAAGATGATGGTCTTCACGACGAACCAGAGGATCGGGAAGATCCACCTGAGGTGCGAGACCGGCGGGACCCATCCGGCGGGACCTCCAAAGAAGAGCGTCACGATCATGGCCGACATCGTGATCGTGTTCATGAACTCGGCCATGTAGAAGAGGGCGAAGCGAACCGAGGAGTACTCGGTGTTGAAGCCCCCCACCAGTTCGCTCTCGGCTTCGACGACGTCGAAGGGCGGTCGGTTGAGCTCGGCGGTGATGGCGATCCAGAAGATGATGAAGGGAACGAATCCGAGACGAATGACGTTCCAGTGCCAGATTTCCCCGCCCTGGGAGAGCACGATGTTGTGGGTGCTGAGAGAACCGGTAATCAGGACGACCGTGACGATCGTAATGCCGAGCGCGGCTTCGTAGCTGATCATCTGGGCGCTCGCTCGCACCGCCGAGATGAGCGGATACTTCGAGCCCGAGGCCCAGCCCGCGAGCATGACGCCGTACACCGAAATGCCCGACATGGCGAGCATCAACAAGATGCCGATCGGCGGGTTGGCGATTTGGAGCATCACGGCGTGACCGGCGATGTGGATCGTCCCGCCGACGGGAATGATGGCGAAGGTGATGATCGCGGGCACCAGCGCCAGGTACGGCGCCAACTTGAAGACGAAGCGATCGGCCTGGTCGGGAATCAGGTCTTCCTTAAAAAACAGCTTGAGGCCGTCGGCGAGGGTCTGCAAGATACCGAACGGACCCCAGCGCTGGGGTCCGATGCGACTCTGCATGTCGGAGATGGCCTTGCGCTCGAACCAGATCATCATCGTGACGGCGCCCATCAAGGCGCCAAAACCGACGAGCAGGCGGATCAACAAGATGAGGATGTCGATGCCGCTGACGTGGCCGTGCACGAAGAGCGGGTCGACGGTGGCGAGCCAGGTCACGTGGTCGCCAGCTTCAGTTGCGTAATCACAACGGACGGGTCGTAGAGCTTCGCGGTCGCGCCGTCGTTCCCGTCGGCGTCGACGCCGCCAAACACCACACCGAGCGTGCCGCGCGGCGTGTCGTCATTCATGGCGACGGGAAGGCTGATCGGGCCACTCGGCGCGTTCACCTGCACCTCGTCACCCGTGGCGAGTCCCAATCGGTCGAGGTCAAAGTGGTTGAGCAGCGCCGTCGTCTTCGCGACGAGGTTGGCGAGCGCGGGAGATCCCTGCATCATGATGCCGTGGTCGTAGAGACGGCGCGAGATGTTAAGCCCGAGGCCGTAGGCGTCAAAGTGTCCGACGTCGACGCCGCGACCGGCCGCCACTTCATCGAGAGTTGCGATTGTCTGCGTCGTACCGGCGTGCACTGAATCACTCACGAGGGCTCCCGTGAGTTCGCCGAGACCGACGGTGTTCGTGGAGCGAATACCGGGGAAAGCCATGGGGTCAAGCGGACGGCGTTCAACACGCTCTTTGGCGTGGCCGACGACCACGCCTTCGTCACTGACGTCGTTCATGATCGAGAGCGCCGGATATCCCGTCGTCTCTTCGATGACCTTCGCGCAAAGCTGAACCGAGTCAATCCCGAGGCTCTGACCGCAGGCTTCCGCCAATTCCGCGGCGATCGCGACGTCGGGCCAGGCCGATCCGGGAGGCACGATCTTCGCTGTGACGTTGGTCACGCGACCTTCGATGTTGGTGACGGTACCGTGGCGCTCGTGCTGCACAGCGGCCGGGAGTACCACGTCGGCATAGGCGAGAGTCTTGCCACCGTGACCCGTAACGACCACGACCTTGGCTGCTTCGAGAGCCGCGGTCGCGCCCTCGACGTCGAGCACGTTGCCGAGGAGACATCCCCCGAGCAACAAGACCGCCGTCTGTTGCCCGGTGCGCATCGCTTCGAGCTGTTCCAGCGTTCTTCGTCCTTCGCACTTTTCGTCGTAGCCGCGACCGGGTCGAAGGCGCGGACCGAGACCCATGTCGAGCGCGCCGCGAACGTTCGCGCGGCGCAGCGCTGGCAGGAACGTGGCCGCAGGAAAGGCCTCGGCCAGAGTGCGAATGGCGGTCTCGAGAACACTGGCCGACTCGGCCATGTTGGGACGCCCGACGATGAAGACCACGCCGTCGCCGTTCTCACCAATCAGCCGCCGCGCGGCGTCAAGTTGAGCGTCGGTGACCGTCGAGTCCTTCGCGACTTTGCCGTCGCTGGTCGCGAGCGCCTTCGCAACAACGTGGGCCTCGCCCGGGCGCACCGGCATCGACACCGTCGCGAGCGAACGCAGCGCGCTCGGGCCGAAGGTGAATTCGATCAGTGAGTTCTTCCGCTGTACGAAGTTCTCGCGCAGACGCAAGAACAGCACCGGCAGTTCCTCGCGAATGTCGCCCGTCAGGGTGACAACAACCCGCGCGTGGGCGGCGTCGTCGATTGTCGCCGCGGGAAGCGCTTGGATGAACGCACCGTCAAGGCCGTCGTCGTACTGCGCGTCGAGGTGATCGCTCGAGAGGACCCCGCGCACGAAGCGCTCCCAGGCGAAGGCGCCCTCGTTCGTGAGGGCCGCGCCACCAATGGCGCCCACGCCGTTCGGCGTCGACGAGGCGTCTTGAAGAATCGAGGCGGCGCGGCTCAGCGCTTCGCCCCATGTGGCCTCACGCAGCGTCCCGTTCTCTCGCACGAGTGGTTGGCGGATTCGAGAAGAGGCGCGTAACGGGTCGACGTCACCCTCGTGACCATCGATGGCGTCGAGGGTGAAACGCCCTTTGTCGCAGAGCCAGCCGTGGTTGACCGGCTCGGAGTCGACCCCGAGCAGACGCGTCAGGCGGTTACCCGACGACTGGACGGCGACGCGACACCCAACGGCACAGGTGGTGCAAGTGCTCTCGACCTGCTCCAAATCCCAGGGACGAGCCGTGAATCGATAGGGCTTCGCGGTGAGGGCGCCGACGGGGCAGATCTGGACCGTGTTGCCGGAGAAGGTTGAATCGAATGGTTCGGTCGGTGAGGGAGCCACCTCGATGAGGTCGCCACGACCGGAGAAGGCGATCTCGGTGTCGCCGGAGACCTCCGCGCTAAAGCGAGTGCAGCGCGCGCACTGGATGCAGCGCTCACGGTCCAACAAGACCAGTTCACCGATTTCGATGGGCTTGACGAAGTGGCGCTTCTCCTCAATAAATCTTGTCTCGCCTGAACCGTGGGCCAGCGTCTGATCCTGCAGGGGGCACTCGCCCCCCTTGTCGCAAACGGGACAGTCGAGGGGGTGATTGGCGAGCAAGAACTCCAAGACCCCGTCTTGAGCTTTCTTCACCTTTTCGGAGTCCGTGATAATGCTCATGCCGTCGTTGACCTTGATGTAGCAGGCCGGCTGCAGCGTAGGGCCACGGGGACCGTCGACTTCGACGAGGCACATGCGACACATGCCGACGGGCTCCATACGTGGGTGGTAGCAGAAACGCGGTACGTAGTGGCCCGCGCGTTCGGC
This sequence comes from Acidimicrobiaceae bacterium, assembly GCA_003142095.1. Lineage (GTDB taxonomy): Bacteria > Actinomycetota > Acidimicrobiia > Acidimicrobiales > RAAP-2 > RAAP-2. The sequence continues at coordinate 86,624 of PLON01000069.1, forward strand.
CACTTCAATCACCAGTTCGCCCGGGGCCGCTTCGATACTTCGACCGTTCACGGAGACGGTCACGGAGGTCTTCACTTCAGTCAAAGGGGCACCCTCCGTCATTGACGTGCTGGGCGAACTCGTCGCGGAACATCGAGATCGCGGAGTGCACGGACGAGGGAATAGACGAGCCGAGCACGCAGATCGTCGTCTGCTGAGGCGGCCACGTGAGGCCGGGCGCGATGTTGTCACAGAGGTCGAGCAACATGTCGAGGTCTTCCATCCGACCCCCCCCGTGCTCGAGGCGATACATAGCGCGCTCGATCCAGCCCGAACCTTCGCGACACGGCGTGCACTGGCCACACGACTCGCGCGAAAAGAACTTCGTGATGCGCCACGTAGCGCGCACGACGCAGCTCGTCTCGTCAAAGACAACGACCGACCCTGACCCGAGCATCGAGCCTTTCTCCGCGACTTCGTCTTGGCCGAGCGACAGGTCCAGAAGGTCCGGCCCGAACCACGGCGCCGAGACGCCACCGGGGATGAAGGCCTTGATCGTTCGATCATTGATAATGCCGCCACCCAGGTTGGGATCGTAGATCAGGTCGCGGAAGGTGTTCTTCACCATTTCGATTTCGTAGACGCCGGGGTTCTTCACTCGCCCGGCCAGCGCGAAGAGTCGCGTCCCCGCCGAGCGTCCCCCGCCGAGCGCCGCGAAGGCCGCACCGCCGTTCGAGATAATCCAGGGCAGATTCGACATCGTCTCAACGTTGTTGACGACGGTCGGCTCTCCGTAAAGACCATTGACGGCCGGAAAGAATGGCGGCTTGATGCGCGGGAAACCGCGCTTGCCCTCTAGACCCTCGATAAGCGCCGTCTCTTCGCCGCAGATGTAGGCGCCCGCGCCGGGATGAACGACGATGTCGATGGAGAAGTCCGAGGCGAAGACCTTCGATCCGAGCGCGCCATACTCGTAGGCGTCGTTGAGCGCCTGTTGCACTCGCTCGAGACCGAGGGCGAACTCGCCGCGAATGTAGATGAACGCCTGGTTGACCTGCAACGCGTACGCGGCGATGATGACGCCTTCGACCAACTGGTGTGGGTCGCGCTCAACGAGGTAATGGTCCTTGAACGTCGCCGGCTCGGACTCGTCGCCGTTGACGACGAGATATGACACGGGAGACTTGCGCAACATCGACCACTTGCGTCCGGCGGGAAAGCCAGCGCCACCGCGACCGAGCAACGACGCGGCATCAACTTCGGCCGCGACGTCTTCAGGAAACATGGTGAGCGCCTTACGCAGTGCGGCGTAGCCGCCGGTCTCGAGGTAGCGCGCGAACGTGTAGGAGTCGTCAAAACGCTCACGGGCCGTGACGATGCGGGGAGCGTCGAGGACGGCCACTATTTCTTCTCCTCTTCGCGCTTGTCGCGAGCCGCTTTCGCGTCGCTGCGTTCGGACGCGACATCGCTCTTACTCGCACGAAGTCCCCCGGAACGCCGGACGCGAATCAGCGTGCCGTGGCTCGGAATGTCGTGGTCGCGTCGTCCGGTCTTCAGCTCATCGACCATCGCGTCAAAGGCGTCCGGCGTGGTGGTGCGTACGTAGCGATGGTTCACTTGCACGCACGGCGCGATGTTGCAGTCCGCCAAGCACTCGGTCTCTTCCAATGTGAAGAGCCCATCGTCGGAGGTGGAACCAACGGCACAGCCGAGCGTCTCGCTCGCGTGTTCGAGGAGTTCGATCCCGCCAGCCAATAGACAGGCAACGTTGGTGCAGACGCCGACCACGTACTTGCCGACGGGTTCGAGGTGGTACATGTCGTAAAAGCTGGCCGTTCCGCGCACGTCGGCCGGCGTCGTGCCCGTGAGTTCCGCGACTTCGGCGATGCCTTCATCCGTTAAATACCCGTCTTGCTCTTGGGCCAAGTGCAGGAGCGGCAACATGGCCGAACGCTTGCGCGGATACAGGGCGACAATTTCCTCGGCCCGTTGGCGCAGATCACTACGAAGGTGGCTCATCGGTCGACCTCGCCCATAATCGGATCGACCGTCGAGATGACGGTGATGGCGTCGGAGAGCATGCCGCCTCGCATGAGGAGCGGCACCGCCTGGAGGTTCACGAAACTCGGCGCGCGCACGTGCAGTCGGTACGGCTTCGGGCCGCCGTCGGCCACGATGTAGCAGGCCAGTTCTCCCCGCGGTGATTCGATCGCGCTGTAGACCTCGCCGGGGGGAACCATGAAGCCTTCGGTGAAGAGCTTGAAGTGGTGAATGAGCGCTTCCATCGACTCGTCGATGCGGGCGCGCGGTGGTGGCGTGACCTTGGGATCTTGACTGCGGTAGTCGCCGCGCGGCATCTTTTCGAGGCACTGGCGAATAATGCGCACCGATTCGCGCATCTCGTTGAGGCGAATGGCGTACCGGTCGAAGTTGTCGCCGTAGGTGCCGACGATGACGTCGAACTCCACCTGGTCGTAGGCGAGGTACGGCATCGTGCGGCGGAGATCCCACGGCACGCCCGTTGAGCGCAGCACCGGACCCGTAACGCCGAGGGCCAACGCCTCTTCGGCGTTGATCGGCGCCACGCCCACCATTCGACCGCGAAATATTGGCTGACCCGTCAAGAGCTCGTCGTACTCGAAGGTGCGCTCGTAGATGGTGTCGCAGATGACGAGCACGTCATCTTCCCAGCCGTCGGGCAGGTCGGCCGCGACGCCACCCGGACGCACGTAGTTGAGATTCATGCGCAGGCCGGCCGTCTTTTCGAAGAAAGCCAGGATCAGCTCACGTTCGCGAAAGCCGTAGATCATCGTCGAGGTCGAGCCAACGTCCATGCCGTTGGTGGCGATCCACACCAGGTGCGAGGTGATGCGGTTGAGTTCGGCCATCATCATGCGAATCCAGATGGCCCGCTCGGGAATCTCGATGGCCAGCAGTTTCTCGACGGCCATCGAGTAGCAGAGTTCGTTGCCGATCGGACTTAGGTAGTCCATGCGCGTCACGTTGGTCGCGCCCTGGATGTAGCTGAGCACTTCGCCGGTCTTTTCCATGCCGGTGTGCAGGTAGCCAATGATCGGCTTCGTGCGAAGCACGTACTCGCCGTCGAGTTCGAGCATGAGACGCAGAACCCCGTGAGTTGACGGGTGGGCCGGGCCCATGTTGATGATCATCGTCTCGTCGTCGCGACGCTCGTAGTCGACGTCGTTCGGATCGAGGGTTAGGTCGCTCGTGCGAAGAACGGCCCCGAGCTCGCGACCGAGTTCGTCGACGTTGGTGGCGCTACGGGACTGAAGGCCCTGAGGGCCTTCGGAGGTCTCGGCGGCGATGAGGTCGCTGCGCTCAGCGACGCGGACGGTGAGTTCGTCGCTCATCGCGGTCCCGGCGCTTCCTTGAACTGAATGGGAATCTTTCCGACGGCGTAGTCCTTACGCAGCGGGTGTCCTTCCCAGTCCTCGGGCATCAAGATGCGCGTCAGGTCGGGGTGCCCGTCGAAGAGCACGCCGAAGAGGTCGAATGCTTCGCGCTCCATGGCTTCGGTCCCGGGGTAGAGATGAAAGAGCGTGGGCACGCGCGGCTCGTCGTCGCCGGCCTGCACCCGGATACGCACGCGCTGGCGCTTCGAGAGACTGAGCAGGTTCACGACGATCTCGAAGCGAGTCGCCTTCACGTCGTCGGGCAGCGGTCGCGTCAAGTGCTCGAGGTAGTCCACGACGCAGAGATCGACGCACATCTCGAAGTGATCGTCCTTAAAGGCACGCACGAGCTCGACGTAGTCGTCAATGGTCGGAAAGCATCCGAGGTCGCTCGCCAACACGTCGGCGGTAACGACTCCTGGGGGGGCCGTAAGGGGTAGGGGGATCACTTCGGCGTTCCCAACCTCACGGCGACGGGGACTTCAGGAGTCCAAACATTCGACTGGTCCGCGACGTGCGTGGGACGACCCTCGCTGCGGCGCTTCAAGATCTCGCCGGTGCGAATCTGCTCATGCAACGTCAAAATCGCGTGCATTAGCGTCTCGGGGCTGGGCGGGCATCCGGGCGCGTAGACATCCACCGGGACAATCTGGTCAACGCCCTGAACGATGGCGTAGTTGTTGAACATGCCACCCGATGAGGCGCATACGCCCATCGAGATGACCCACTTGGGCTCCATCATCTGGTCGTAGACCTGACGAAGCACGGGGGCCATCTTCTGGCTGACACGACCGGCGACGATCATGAGGTCGGCCTGGCGCGGGGAGTTGCGAAAGACCTCCATGCCGTAGCGAGCGAGGTCGTAGTCGGCGGCGCCGGCCGCCATCATCTCGATGGCGCAGCACGCAAGACCGAAGGTCGCGGGCCACACCGAGGCGCGTCTGGCCCAGCGCACGAGGTCTTCGACTTGGCCGGTAAGAAAGTTGTGCTGGAGGTCTTCGAGGGCCACTACGCAGCCTTGTCGGGGTCGGCACCGATGCGCACGATGGTGGACGAGCTCGTGCGCGCGGGCATGCCGGGCACCAGGTGCTTGGCGGGACCCCAGGTGAGAGCGCCCTCCGCAACCAAGAAGAGGAGCGCGCCAAAAACGGCGAGCGAGAATATGAGAACTTCAACGAGTCCGAAGACGCCGAGCTGGCGAAAGACGACCGCGAAGGGGTACATAAAGACGACCTCGATGTCGAAGATCACGAAAATCATCGCTACGAGGTAGAACCGCACCGGAAAGCGCTGAGGAGGTTCCGCCTCGGGGACAATCCCACACTCGTAGGGTGCCAATTTCGCGTCACTGGGCCGCTTGTGCGGCGCAAGGAGACTCGACGCTACAAACGATCCTGACGCGAACAGCGCTCCAAGGATGAGGAGTCCAAGTATTGAGATGTACTGGTCCACGTCCATCATTTCTACCAGACCTCACGAGGCCCTCTGTCGGGTTCGCGGGGTAGGTCAACGACGTAGGCTGGTCGCGTGAAAAGTCTCGGAGACATGGTCGCAAAGCCGACCACCTACGACGTCGTCATTGTCGGCGGCGGCCCGAGCGGGTCGGCCTGCGCGTACTGGCTGGCGTCGGCCGGTTGGTCGGTGTGTCTCATTGAGAAGAAGCACTTCCCGCGTGAGAAGACCTGCGGCGACGGTCTCACCCCGCGCTCGGTCTATCAGCTCGCCGAGATGGGCCTCGAGGGCATCGTCGCTTCGAACGGCCACCGCTACCAGGGCCTACGGGGCTTCGGCTTCGGCGCACAGCTCGACATGAAGTGGCCCGAACACCCGGTCTTTCCGAACTACGGCTACACCATCACGCGTTTTAACTTGGACGGACTCGTCGCGGAGAACGCCGAGAAATACGGCGCCACCGTACTGAACGGCGTCGAGGCAGTTGACCTTCTCCAGCCGACTCCCGGTCGCGACAAAGCGCTCGTTGGAGCGGCCGGTGTCGTTGTGAAGGATAAGGACACCGGAGCCACCGCGGAGATTCGCGGGCGCTACCTCGTGGTCGCCGATGGGCAGAACTCTCGGCTCGGTCGCGAACTCGGCGTCACGCGTAACCGTGACTGGCCTCTCGGGATGGCGCTACGTGGTTACTACACGAGTGATCGTCATGACGAACCGTGGATCGACTCTCACCTCGACATCCGTGACACCAACGGCGAAGTGGTGCCCGGATACGGCTGGATCTTTCCTTTGGGTGACGGACGCGTCAACGTCGGCGTTGGACTTCTTTCGACCGGCGGAAACTGGAAGGGCGTCAACACGACGAAACTTCAGGAGTACTTCGTGGCCCAAACTGCGGACGCCTGGGGTCTAAATGACGAGACGAACTGCGGTCCACCGACGGGCGGCCGCCTTCCGATGGGTCTTTCCATTGGTCCGCGCGTGGGACGAAACACTCTGACGATCGGCGACGCGACCGGCATGGTGAATCCCTTCAACGGTGAAGGCATCGCCTACGGCTACGAGTCAGGTCGCCTGGCCGCCGCCGTCCTCGGTGAAGCGTTGCTCGCGAACGATAACGACGTCCTCGCGCTCTACGACGAACGACTGGACGCCGCCTACGGCGACTACTTCCGCGTGGGGCGCGCCTTCGTGCGCATGATCTCGGAACCGAAGATCCTGCAGATCTGCGTGACCTCGGGCATGCGCATACCGCCTCTCATGCGCGAGTTGTTAAAGATCATGGCGAACCTGATGAACAACGCCGACAAGGGTCCGGCCGAACTGGGGTACCGCGCCATGACGCGCCTGGCCAGCGCCATTCCCGAACAGGCCTGGCAGCTCGTCTTCAACGACAAGAAAGAGTTGACGGCCTAGACGGCCTTCGAGCTCGAGTTCTCCATGCGCGACAAGAGCGTGTTCGTGAGACTCGCGAGCAGTGGCTTTGCCTTGGTGAACGATCCGACGATCGCGCTGAGTGTTACTTCGTAGTGCCCGTGAGTGATGATGACCATGACGAGTTGCAACTTGGACTTCACGCTCGGCACACTTAACGAGACGACTCCCCCGCGCGACCAGCCCTTAGTGAAGGTCGTGGGCCGCCAGTTGGTCGCCACGTTCGTCGCGGGATTGGTCAACCCGAAGCCCGACATGATGATGTCGGCGCTCGACGTGACGAAGCACGAACCGAAGTTGTGCCTGGACATCTCCTTCGTGTCCTTATCAACCATCGTCGTCGTTCGGTAGTACTGCGAGGTCGACGCGAGTTCGATCCCCTCTTTCGCGTTGGTATTGAAAATCGGGGAAGACACCTGATAGTCGGGTAACTGTCCGGCGGCTCCGTAAACGCGATCCTTCTTGTTCGTGACCCCGAGGCACTTTTGAAACACCGCGGCCGACTTGTCGAAACCCGTATCCTTCGCGGGCGTGGTGGTGGTCGTCGAGGTGTAGACCTTGCTCGACGGAGGCACGAGGTAATTCAAAATCGTCTCCGACGTTTTATACCAGCCACTCGGCAGGTCGTTCAAGGTCAGATTCACGTGGCGGGCGTCGCCGAGTTCTTGCGCTGCGCTGCTGCCGCGATTGAACCACGCGGCGATGCCGCCCGCGAAGCTCGCGAGAATGACGATCGCGACGATCGCAAAGACACCGGCGCGTCGTCGACGTTGCGTAACGACACCACCGTGTTCAACCACCACCGTGCGCAAGAGTTCGTAGTCAACCTGGTCACGGTGACGCCAGCAGTAGCGAACGCCGCCGATCGTTGCGAACAACAACATCTGATGCGAGATGCGCACGAGTTCGAGATTCGAGATTTCGCTCCACGGCGTCTGCCACGTGACGGGAGGTATGCCCGCGAGCTGGGTTAATCCGGCGTCGTCGGTGAGCAGGGTTACCGGCGACGTCGGTCCGTTCGGGACAAATGGTGGGCGGACCGCCCAGTCTTCGCTGCGAATACTTGTCACGCCGTCATCTCTTTCGCCGCATCGGCCGCGATACTCACGGTGCGCTCCAACTCCGCAACCGTGTGAGCAAGCGAGATAAAGAAGATCTCGTACGCACCGGGGGCGAGCGCCACGCCGCGCGAGAGCATGGCGTGAAAGAACCTCTTGTAGAGGCCGTTCTCGTTGAGAACCTTCGCCTCGGCGAAGTTTCGCGGTACGGTCGCCTCTCCCTCACTGAGATAGAGCCCCATCAGCGCACCGACGTTCGGTGCGAGGGCGTAGATCCCGGCGTCACGAAAAGCGGTCTCTAGGTCAGCGGCGAAGTTCTTCACCCGTCCCGCGAGTAAGGCCAAGTCGTCGATCGTGACGTGATCGAGCACGGCGACGCCGGCCGCGGTGGCGAGGGGGTTGCCCGACAACGTGCCCGCCTGGTAGACGGGACCGAGGGGAGCCAACGAGGCCAGCACTTTCTTCGAACCACCGAATGCCCCAACGGGTAGTCCCCCGCCGATGACTTTGCCAAAGGACCACAGGTCCGGTGTGACCGAGAAGAACTCTTCGGCCCCGCCGATCGCGAGACGAAAACCAGTGATGACCTCATCGAAAATAAGAAGCGCGCCGACACGATCGCACTCCGCGCGCAGATCCGCGAGGAACCCGGGATTCGGCGCGACGAGGTTCATATTCGCCGCGACCGGCTCGACGAGTACGGCCGCGATCGAGTCATTGAGCGTGGGAACCTCGTTGTACGGCGCCACGATCGTGTCGGCGACGGCGCCCGCGGTGACACCGGCCGATCCCGGAAGACCCATCTGCGCCACGCCGCTTCCGCCCGCGACGAGAAGCGCGTCGGAGTGTCCGTGGTAGCAGCCGTCAAATTTCACGATCTTGTCGCGACCGGTGTAGCCGCGCGCGAGGCGGACGGCACTCATCACGGCTTCGGTCCCCGAAGAGACAAGTCGAACTTGTTCAAGGCCGCGAACGCGCGACACCATCGCTTCAGCGAGCAACACTTCTCCGGGCGTCGGGGCGCCGAAGGTCGTGCCCTTGATCGCCGCGTCGCGTACAACGTCCACGACCACAGGGTGTGCATGACCGAGCAACGACGCCCCATATGACTGGACGTAATCGAGATACTCGTTGCCTTCGACGTCCGTGACGTAGGCGCCCCTACCGCTCGCGACCGTGTAGGGCGTGCCGCCAACCGAGCGAAAGGAACGCACCGGAGAGTCGACGCCGCCAGGGATGACGGCTTGGGCCCGTTCGAACCAGGCCTGGTTTGAACTCAACGAGCCAACTCCTCGGCGAGTTCTCTCGCGAAATAGGTGAGAACAAAGTCCGCGCCCGCTCGGCGTACGGCCGTGAGCTGCTCAAGTGCCACGGCCGGCCCATCAATCCAGCCGTTCGCCGCCGCCGCCTTCACCATGGCGTATTCGCCACTCACGTGATAAGCGGCGATCGGCACGTCGAGTTCGCGGCGAAGATCCGTAACGATGTCGAGGTAGGTCATCGCGGGTTTGACCATGATGATGTCGGCGCCCTCGTCGACGTCGAGACGCGCTTCACGCAGGGCCTCGCGACGGTTCCGAGGATCTTGCTGGTAGCTCTTGCGATCACCGCCTCCGGCGATCTCAACGCCGACCGCTTCGCGGAACGGGCCGTAGAGTCCACTCGCGTACTTCGCCGCGTAGGCCATGATGATCTTCTCGTCGTAACTGGCACCCTCGAGCGCCGCACGAATAGCGGCGACTTGGCCGTCCATCATGCCGCTCGGGGCGATCACGTCGGCGCCGGCCTCAGCTTGGGCCAGAGCCACGCGAGCGTAGAGCTCGAGCGTGGCGTCGTTGTCGACCGAACCGTCAGTGCGCACGACTCCACAGTGGCCGTGCGTCGTGTATTCGTCCAAGCAGAGATCGGCCATCAGGACCAGTTCATCGCCGAAGGCGTCACGCAAGGAACGAAGGGCTACTTGGGCGACGCCGTCGCGGTCCCAGGCGGCACTTCCGAACTCGTCCTTCGTGGCGGGAACGCCGAAGAGGATGACGCTGCTCACGCCCACGCTGAGGAGGGTTTTCACCTCGTCGTGCAGAGACGAAATCGTATGTTGGAAGTGCCCGGGCAGTGAACTAATGGGGTTGGCATCACTCAGTCCTTCCGCGACGAAGAGTGGCGCGACGAAGTCACTGGGCGCCAGAGCCGTCTCGGCGACGAGTTGACGGATCGCGGGAGTACGTCGAAGACGCCGGGGGCGTTGGGCGGGAAACACGTTCCCCAGCCTATTGCCCTCTCCTAAGAGATTTTCCGCCGCGCCGACTACAGAGCGGAGAGATGTTCCTTCACGCCCGGGCTCCAACCTTCAATGACTCGTTCGTGGTGGCGTCCGACGACACCGGCCGTGGTCGAGCCCGGCACGACGACCCACGTGCGTGGATCGATGTAGGCCGTCGCGACCAGCCACGCCGAGGGCGCGCCCACGAAGATGACGTCCGCTTCTCGAAGTTCGAGCTCCTCGTCGGGGGTAAGAACGGCCGGAACGGTTTCGTAGCAGGTGAGTTTCTCCACCACGACTCCGCGACTCGTGAGAGTCGTCGCGAGTTCTTCGCGCAGGGCCGCGGCACCGAGGAGCAGCACGGGCCCGTCGGCGATCTCCGCATCGAGGTCAACAACTCCGGTGTCACCGACCACGTCAACGTCGACGTCCTCGTTTTCGAGCGCTCTGGCCGTCGCGGTCCCGACACTCAAAACGGTGCCACCCGGCGCGAGCGCTTCACGGGCCAGCGCAACGTAGAGAGCACTGCGTGCGCTGGTCACGACCAGCGCACGAAAGTGGCCGAAGTTGTCGCTGGCGCGAAGAGTATCGAGAACCTCGTGGGTGTCGAAGTATCTCGTGGTCGTGAGGGGCACTTCACTGACCGAGGCGTCGTCGGGCAACCACGAAATGAGTTCCGCGTTGTGGCCTCGCTCGCGGGTGACGACGACTCGCACTAGAGGTTCGCCACGAACGCGCCGCCGCCGAGATCGTCACGAAGATGCTGCGCCAAACGCTGGCCGAGTTCGCGCGGGTCGGTACCCGCAAACTCTGCGCGCACGCTCTTTGTGCCATCGAGATCGAGCATCACACCGCGCAGCGTCAGCGTTTCGCCCTCGACGACGCCGTGGGCGCCGGCGGGAATTGAACAGCCCGCACCAAGTTCTTCCAAGAACGCGCGTTCGGCGGTAACGGCGAGAAGCGCCAACGGGTCGTTGATCGCGGCGAGCGACGCTCGCGTGGCAACATCGTCGCTGCGTGCTTCGAGCGCGAGGGCACCTTGTCCTACCTGGGGCACGAACCAGGTCGGGTCGAGGCGCTCACTCACGATGTCCATCTCGCCGAGTCGTTCCAGAGCGGCCATGGCGGCAATGATCGCGTCAATTCCATCCGAGCCGGCTTTCGCCAAGCGAGTTGCCATGTTGCCTCGCAGTGGCACCACCTGAAGGTCAGGTCGACGCTCTAGCACCAACGCTCGCCGTCTCGGCGAGCCCGTGGCCACGGTCGCGCCGGGTCCGAGGCCCGCGAGGGAACGACCAACCAAAACGTCGCTGGGGTCTCGCCGTTCGGGCACGCTCGCGAGAAAGAGACCGTCCGGTGTCACACTCGGGAGGTCTTTCGCACTGTGCACCGCCACGTCAGCCTCTCCAGCGAGCAACGCTCGTTGAATCTCGACGGCGAAGACTCCTTGCCCGCCAAGGGTCGCCAGATCCGTCTGTAGATCACGGTCGCCTCGCGTGTCGACGAGGACTAATTCACTGTCGATACCGTGTTCGGCCAAGCGTTGCTGCACGGTATGCGCCTGCACGAGGGCTAGCGGCGATCGTCGAGTCGCCACACGAAGCGTCATAGATCAAAGAGGTTGCGTGTCGCCTCGCTGAGTCGGGCGCCCTGATCGGTGCCGGCCGCTTCTTTGAGAGCGACCGTCGGGCGGTGCGCGATCTTCGCAACGACCGAACGGACCAGCGAGACCACACTGTCGCGCTGATCGGGAGTGAGCCCTTCCAGATCGTGACTGCGCCGCGCCAGTTCGCCCGTAATCATCTCGTCGAAGTGTTCGCGCAGTTCGCGCACGATCACCGCGGCACCTCGAGCGCGTTGCTCATTCAAGAACCGTTCGACGTCGTCCGCGACGATGCGCTGCGCGTCGTCGATCGCGTCACGGCGATCGCCGAGGGCGCGTTCGACCCGCTCGCGTAGATCTCCGATGTCAATACGACGCACGTGGCCGAGATCGCCGACGTCGCTCGAGACGGCCCTTGGCACTCCGAGGTCGACGATCAGAATGTCGCCGGAGAAATCAACGAAGTCTTCACGAGTAAGAACGGGTGACGACACTTCGAGGGCACTCACCAGAAGTCGCACACCCGTCAAATGTTCGTTCACCGAGTCCAAGGAACCCACCTGGACTCGCTCGTCGTTGACCTCGCTCTTCAGTTCTTCGGCCCTCTCCATGGTGCGGTTCAAAACTGTCAAGGTCGCGAGGCGTGGTGCGGCGCCGAGCAGGCTCTTCACGACGCCGGTCGCCATCTGTCCCGCGCCGAGAACCACAACGTTGGACTCGCCGATGTCGCCGCCGAGTTCGTCAAGGGCGGCCGACGCCGCCGCTCGGGCGAAGCTCGTGGTGCCGCGCGAGATGGCGGTCTCCGCGCGGACGCGTCGTCCCGACGCAATGGCGCGCTGAAAGATGTCAGTCACTTCGCTGCCGGCGCTCTGCTCTTCGATCGCCAGTTCCAGCGCACGACGCAGTTGGCCGAGGATCTCGAACTCCCCCGGCACGACTGATTTCAGTCCGGCCGCTACTTGGAAGAGATGGGTCGCGACGTCGTGTTCGAAGTTGACGGTGAGTCGATCGTCGAACTCGCCGACCGAAAGGCCGGTCGCTTCGGCGAGGGTCTCCGTGATCTCATCGATTGCGCCGTGGAACCGATCGATGACGGCGACGACTTCGGTGCGTAGGCAGGTGGAGACGAAGACGGCCTCGTGAATGTTGCGGTGGCTCACGAGGGTGCGCAGCATCTTCGCCCATTCGTGTTCGGGCACCGTCGCGCGTTCAAGCAGATCAAGCGAGGCGTGCTCGTGATCGATACCCACAGAAATCAGTGCCACATCGCCTCCGCGGTCTTTCTCATGTTACGAGGCACGCAGTGGGTTGGTACTGGCGATGCCGAGCGAGTGCAGGAGTCCCCCACCCAAGGGGCCCGTGCCGTTATTCAGGTGGTACATAAGAATCTGCAGTTCGATTGAGAAGTCTACGTAGTGCACGGCCGTACCGAGTGGCACGGAGACCACCTGTGGAGCGAAGTTCAAGATCGCGTGGATGCCGGCTTCGACCATGCGGTCGGTGACGTCCTGGGCCGCACTGCCCGGAGTGCAGATGACGCCGACGGTCGCGGCCGGCATGGCGTCGGATAACGGTTGGACGATGAGTCCAGCCACCTCGTGACCGATCACCTCGGGGTCGCTGTCGTAGAGCGCGACGAGTCGCGCGCCACGGATCAGGAAGTTTGACGAGTTCACGAGGGCGCGACCGAGGTTGCCAATGCCGACGACAATGACGTCGTAAAGCCGATCGTGACCGAGGGCGTCGGCTATGCGCTCAATCAAAATCGCGGTGTCGTACCCGGCGCCGCGGGTGCCGAATGATCCCAGTCCCGCGAGGTCGCGGCGAACGGTCGTGGCGGTCACGCCGGCCAGCTCGCCAATCTGCTTGGAGTCGATCTTGCTCTCGCCACGCCGCAAGAGCCCCTCAGCGATGCGCTGATAGACCGGCAGACGCGCGATGGTCGGCTCGGACAGCTTCTTCGATCGAAGACGAGACGTCGCCATCGGACTAGGTTACCGGAGCCGTCCTCAGCGACCGAGTTGTCGACTGCGCTCGGCCGCGGCGGCCACGGCGTCGAGAAACGCCGCGCGAACGGCGTGCTGCTCGAGGACGCGCAGTCCCGCAGCCGTCGTGCCCCCGGGCGAGGTGACCTGCGCCCGCAACACCTCAGGCGATTCTCCGGATTCCTTCAAAAGTGCTCCGGATCCGGCAAATGAATCGACCACGAGCGTGCGCGAGACGTCACGCGACAGCCCCTGATGCACCCCGGCTTCGATGAGCGCCTCCACTACGAGGTAGAGGTACGCCGGCATTGGACCAGAAAGACCGGTCACCGCGTCAATATTGCGTTCGGTCACCCGAACGGCGGTGCCCACCGCCCCGAGGATCGACTCGGCCCAGTCCAGGTCGTCGCTCGTCACGTGCGCGCCGCCGGCCATGGCCGTGACGCCCTGACCGATCAGAACCGGTGTGTTGGGCATAGATCGAATCACCGCGACCGGGCCCGGAAAACAGCCCTCGATCCGCGCACTGGACAGCCCCGCGACGACGGAGAGTACGCGCGTAATCCCCACGGCACCCGCGAGACGCGAGACGCCTTCGGCCTGGTCGGGCTTGACCGCGAGCACTGCGCCGGTCTGCTCACCAATCTCCACCACTTCGAGGGAGGCGAAGACTCCAACCCCGGGGAATCGACTCTCGAGCGCACTACGCGTTTCGACCGATCGCGCGATCAGTGCGAGTTCGCCCGGCTCGCACCACTTTGCGCGCAGAAGTCCTTCGGCCAGGGCCGAGCCCATGCGCCCCGCACCAATGATTACGAGTTTGCACGCCACAACGTAACGCTACAAGGTGCTCTCACGCGGGCGCCGACGTCGATATACCGAGGCGAGGCCCATCGACATGACGGTCGGAAACATCTCGTCGACGTAAGTCACGGTCGCGCCAACCAGCTCGTCCATTCGCTCAATGGTCAGTTCCTGAATCGGCACCTGGGTGACGAGGTAGATCCCGGCCTCGGGACCGATCGCGAGGTGCAGCTCGCGCAGCTCGTGGTTCTTTATGAGCAGGTATCGGTAGAGCGCCTCGATGTTTTCCTCGGGCGCGGGCATCAGTTCGGTCTCGGCGAAGACCGTGCGTTGGCGAAGCGACAGCCAGAGCGTAATGACGTCACGTTCGTCGCCCTTCAAGCGGATCAACCAGTGAAAGTGTCCCCGATCGTCGGGAAGATCTTGGTGTTCGATCTCGCCAACGAAGGAACTGGCGTGCCACTGCGCGGCCCACTCACGAAGTGTCTCGTTGAGGCGCGCCGCCGCGTCGGCGTCGCTGAGAGGAGCGCGCGTCACCTCAGCAGTGCGCGAGGCTCTCGGAGGCGAGTTGGTCGATCAGCGCCGCAAGTGACTCGCCAGCCCGGCGCCAGGTGTACTCGCGAGCCCGGAGAACGGCGGCGTTTGACATCGCGGTGGCGTCCTCACTGTCGAGTGCGAGTTCGACGATGTCGGCCCAGTGCGCGGCGTCGCGCTCGGTAACGAGATAGCCCGTCACACCCTCGTCGATGAGAGTGGTGAGTCCTCCTACGTCGCTCGCGACCACCGGCGTGCCACACGCCGAGGACTCCAGGGCCACGAGACCAAAACTTTCGGCTCGCGACGGCACCAAGGTGACGTCGGCGGCGCGCATCCACGACGACAAGCGGCGGTGCGCCTGCGGCGCGACGAAACACACTTCGTTGATAACACCCGCTTCGATGACTCGCTGATGGAGCTGTGACAGGGTTGCGCGCCCGTCGGGTCCCGACGGTCCTCCGATGATCGCGAGCGACGCGTCGCGCCCACGGCTGCGCAGTTCGATCAACGTCTCGAGCGCCAGATCCGCGCCCTTCAGTTCCTGGAGACGCCCTACGAATAACAACAACACCGACTTTTCATCGAGCCCGAGCGCCCGGCGCGCTTGCGGACGATAGCCGGGAGAAAAGAAGGCGTGCTCGACACCGAGGGGCACGACGTGCACGCGCGAAGGCTCGGCGTTATAGAGACGAACGAACTGCGCCGCTTCGACGTCGCAACTCGCGAGGATCGCGTCCGCGCAGGTGACGATGGCCGCCTCTTGAAAAGCGCGGTCGTCGGATTCAGCCTCGAACGTATCAGCCTTCACTCGTTCGAGCGTGTGAAACGTCATGATGAGGGGGATGTTCAACTCGTGCTTCAGACGGTGCCCCGTGAGCCCGCTCAACCAGTAGTTCGCGTGGATCGCGTCGGGCGTGCCGTCGCGCTCAAATAGGACTTTCACGGCGTCGGTGAACTCGCCGACGTAGTCAGTCAGTCCGTCACGGTCGAGAGCGGTCGGTGGGCCGGCCTCGACGTGGTGCACTCGAAATCCGGGTTCCACGAACTCGGTGTCGTGGACGATGAGGTTGTCGCGACGGGTGTAGACGTCGACCTCGTGGCCCAGGCGAGCCAGGGCGCTTGAAAGCTCGCGGACGTAGACATTCATCCCCCCGCCATCGCCGGTTCCCGGCTGGGCCAAGGGCGACGTGTGGTACGAGAGAACCGCAAGACGGGCCATGATGCGAAGCCTACCGGTCGGTGTTCTTTTGAAGGCTGGCGGTTTTCCTTCGTCGCGAGGGAGAATACAACCGGCTGACCAACGCGCATCGGCGTCGATCTGAGACACTGGAGCGGTGTCGTCAGCGCTCCCCACTCCACGACCGCCGCTCGTCTCGCCGCCTCCGGCCAAACCTGGTGACCGGGTCGCAATCCTCTCTCCCTCCTTTGCCGCCCCCGCCGTCTTTCCCGACGTGCACGAGATCGGTTTGCGCGTGCTTCGAGAAGACCTCCAACTGGAACCGGTTGAATATCCGACGACTCGCCAACTCGACGCGTCCACAAAAGACCGGGCCCGCGACATCATGGACGCGTTTGCGGACGACTCAATCGCGATAGTCATGGCTTCCATTGGCGGCAGCGACGAGATCACTGTGTTGCCGCACCTCGATCCCGACGTCTTTCTCGCCCATCCCAAGCGATTCTTCGGCTACAGCGACAACACCAACTTCTTGAACTACCTCTGGAATTTGGGCGTCGTTGGGTACCACGGCGGATCAACTCTCGTGCACCTCGCGCGACCCGGAGGCGTCCACCCCGTCTCGATCGCGTCACTTCGTGCAGCCGTCTTCACGCACGACACCGTAGAGCTAAAGCCAGTCGACGCCTTCACCGACTTCGAAGCCGAGTGGTCGGATCTCTCAACGCTGGAGAACGAGGTGCCAACGACACCCGAACTCGGTTGGTACTGGCATAATGCCGATCGCGTCGTTGCCGGACCGACGTGGGGCGGAAACCTCGAGATCATCCACTGGAACTTGGCCGCGAACCGCTTCATCCGAGAGAGCGACGACTACGCGCGCTCTGTGTTGTTCCTCGAAACCTCCGAGGAGATGCCCTCCAGCGAGGACGCCTTCTACATGCTGCGCAACATGGGCGAACGCGGACTTCTCCGACAGTTCCCCGCCGTCGTTGTCGCAAAGCCCAAGGCATGGCATCACGACCACAGGCTCGATGAGGACGCGCGCGCGAGGTTTCGCCATGACCAGCGAGACGCGGTGCTGCGCGCGATCTCGATGTACAACCCCGACGCGCTCGTGGTCATTGGCCCCGACTTCGGCCACACTGACCCGCAGTACGTCATTCCGTACGGCGGACAGATAACCGTCGACGGTCCAAATCAGCGCATCACGATGACGTATTAATACGGTGTCTTTCGAGGGTTAATACGGTGTCTTTCGAGGGGCCGCTACAGCGCCTAGCCGCGAGGTCTCGGATCCATCACGATGTAGGCGACCTCGCGGCTCGCGACCAGGCCAAATTCACGAGAATCCGTGGACGCGGCGGCGTTATCTCCGCGAAGATCCAGTCGCGAGCCACTCTTCGCGACACAACGCTTGAGGAGCCACCGCGAGGAATCGCGTGGGTCACGTACGACAACGACGTCGTCCGGTCGAATGGGACGCCACCGGCGTAACGCGGTCAAGCGTTCATCGGGCACGTACGTCGGGGACATGGATGTCCCCTCAACGCTCACGCGGCGAACGAAGTACTCGAGAAACCGACTCACGGCGAAACGCTACCTGCGAGGCGTGGCTAGTCTGCAGAATGACGCGTCCACAGCCCGTGGGTGCGACTACTGAAAGGCACCGTTATGACACTGCTGTCCCGTCTCAATGCTCTGCTCGACGCGTCAACGACGCCACTGGTTGCCTCGGCTCACTGTGACCTGCCCTGTGGCGTGTACGACCCGGCCCAGGCTCGCATCGAAGCCCAATCCGTGAAGGGCATCATGGAAAAGTACAACGCATCAAGCGACAACGACTTCAGAGTCCGCGCGGAGTTCATCAAAGAAGAGCGCTGTGAACTGGTAAAGCATCACCTCTGGGTGCTCTGGACTGACTACTTCAAGGTTGACCATCTGAAGGAGTACCCGAACCTCCACGACCTCTTCTGGATGGCTACGAAGACGGCCGGCGAAGCGAAGAAAACGAACGACGTCGTGGTCGCTGACCGCCTGCTCGCCGAGATCGACGATATCGCCGAGATCTTCTGGGCCACCAAGAAGTAGGCACCTTCTCGATGAAGCACAAAGCCCGGTGGCTCGAGCCACCGGGCTTTGTGCGTGCTGAGTCGTTTAGGCGAGTTCGGGGTGAGTTCGACAGTTTGCGAGCAGTGCATTGGCATCGAGGTCAGCGTCGTCGATGGGCATACCGCATACCTGGCAAGTGCGATATGTGCCGAGACGAAGGCGTTCGAGGGCTCGATCCACGTCGTTCAGCGTCGTTTCGATCGCGGACACGCTCTCGTTCGTGAAGTCACTCATGGTCCCAAATCTACTGGTGAACGTTCGAGTGATGAATCGACACTTTCAGCGATATTCTCGGACCGAGCGTTCTCGCGGCTTCAGGACTGCTGTGCTAACTCTTCTACTAGCGAGAAGAATGAGACGTAATGGCGAATCCCGGACGTGATGATCTGCTGGCGTGGAGAGCGTCGAGGCCGACCAACTACTACACGGCCGTTCCAGGCCTCGCGTCAGAGCTGAGTTTGCGCATGGAATCGCGATTCAACGAATCGCTCGCGATGACACTGAGTTCCTTCGGCGAAGTCGTCGCCACTGAGATCGAGCCCGCAGTTCAAGCGATCGAGCGCAACCGTGAGTTCCCCAAACTCCGTTCCTACGATGAACTCGGCCAACACATCGAGCAAATCGAGTTTCACCCCGCCCACGACGACGCCGCGCGTGCGGCCTGGGCGTCGGGCATGCTCGCAACGTCTCTCGACTATGAAGGCGCCTTCGAACTCGCGGCGAAGTTTTTCCTTCTTTCGCATGTTGGCGAGGGCGGGCAAGCGTGTCCCATCGTCTGCACCATTGGACTGCGGCGAGCGCTCGAACACCGAGGGTCCGCGAGCCTGAAGTCGCAGTACCTCGCGGGACTGATGGAGACCGACTCGTCGGTCGCTCTGCGCGGTTCTCAGTTTCTGACCGAAGTACAGGGCGGCTCAGATGTCGGCGCCAATATCACCAGTGCCAGCCCAGATTCGGAGATCGAGGGCGCGTGGAGAATTACCGGCGAAAAGTGGTTCTGTTCCGTCGCCGACGCTGACCTCTTTGCCATAACCGCCCGACCAGACTCGGCACAGTCGGGAACAAAAGGGCTCGCACTTTTTCTAGTGCCGCGGAAGATCGATGGCGCCACGCCGAACGGCTTTCGAATTCGGCGACTGAAAGACAAACTGGGGACACGGGGCTTGGCGTCCGGAGAGATCGACTTCGACAACGCTCTCGCCTATCCAATTGGCGGACTCGACGAAGGCTTCGCCATTGCGGTCTCAGAGTTACTGAACACATCTCGCTGGCTGAACGCGCTCGGCTCAACAGGAATCATGAGCCGCGCATATCTCGAGGCGTCGAATTTCGCTCACTATCGTCAGGCGTTTGGTTCGCCCATTGGGAACTTCGACGCGGTTCGCGAACAGTTAGCCACGATGAAAATTGAAGTGGCCGCCTCTCTCGCCTCGACGATGGCGCTCACCGAACTGGTGGCCAAGATTGACGAGGGCATCGCTACCGATGACGATTTGAGGTTCCACCGATTTCTCGTCAACGCCAACAAATATGTCACCTCCATTTCAGCGACGGACGTGGTTCACCGGGCGATTGAGGTTCTCGGGGGAAACGGCACCATTGAGGACTTCTCGCCACTTCCACGGTTGTATCGAGACTCGATCGTCTTCGAGAGCTGGGAGGGCACACACAACGTTTTGTGCGATCAGGTTCGCCGTGACTGTGTGCGTCTCGGATTGTTGGACGTCGTCATTGACTGGATTCAAAGGGAGTTAAGTAAAATACCGAAATCGCTTGCCACTGATGTTGACCTTGTGCGAAAAGCGCTGGTTGGCAACACATACGGACTTAAGAAGACGTTCGCAAGTTCCGAAACCAGTAACTTTCGACGGCAACTTACGCAACTTGTTCGAATCATCCAAGCGACATGTCTTCTTCGCAACGCCGATCACGCAGTCAGCTCGGCATTCATTCGGATTCACCTCGTGGCACAGGGTTTCGTAGACGAACCGACTTGGCTGCCATTCCTGGATGGTGTGCTCGGTTGATAATGTGGCCATTCGATGATGTTGGCCCGTGACTATCGGTCACAACATCTGAAGGGCCGCTAGCTCATCGGGAAGAGCAGGGGACTTTTAATCCCAAGGTGCCGGGATCGAGACCCGGGCGGCCCACCAGTAAAACAAAGGGTTATGGAGCGATTTAGGACGCCAAGCCCAATGGCATCCCTAAATAATCCCTAACTTCTCCGAAAATTGAATAGCATGTGATCCGTGAGCGGA
>PLON01000006.1 GCA_003142095.1 Acidimicrobiaceae bacterium
GACGATCAGGGGTGAATAGTTACTCGCCGCCTATGAAATGTCTCGCTCGGGGTTGAGATCAACGCCTCGTTCGGAACCGTTCCCATCTACGAACTCAGGAACTGGGTTTTCTGCCCCGGCGAGACGGTTCACTGGCTCTGAATACCGATGGCTGCGAAGCTCCGTGAGGGTCCCAGTACTTATTAGTCGAGACCTCGTCAGGGAAAAGGTTGCGAAAAGTGAAATAACGGCACCAGCGAGCCAAGTCTCGGCGACGTGTTCACGCCCTACAATTGACGAGTCGCAAGCCCGTTGTTTGATTAGTGCAGTCGTAGGTCCGTATTCATACAGAGTATGTGGGCTCTCAGGGAACGACGTAGGCGGCAAGTCATCCGTCCAACGATCCCAAACGCTCGGACAGCCTTCGCTTTTCACGACCGTGGCGCTCGCGGGTGTCTCGTACGACGCACTCGGATGAACGTGAACGTACCAAGCAGCGAACCCGAGACAAACTACCGCAATGAAGATGAGGACACGTGCCGTAATCACAGGCGGTCATTGTCGCACAGTCGTCCTCTAAACGCAATGTCAACGCACCTACCCCATCGGCAGGGCACGAGTCACCGGCTGCAGCAATGCGTTACCAGCACGCCACCGAGAATGTCACCGGGTACTTGCAGACGCTCTCGCCGGCCTTGCTAAGGGTGCAGAAATCGTCGATTTGAAACCTCTCGCGGACACCACGCGGACAAGGGCAGCATCGAACGAATAGACAGAGCACAAAAACGTGCTCTGATCAGAGAGCGGGCGACGAGAATCGAACTCGCGTTCTCAGCTTGGGAAGCCGAAGGCTCTATGTAGAGAATGGAGAGATTTGTACTGAGCAGGCAGGCATTGCGGGAGTTGCCGCGATCACTGCGCAAGTTCGTGGACACTCCGTGGGCACCAAGGCGGAATACGCATTTTCGATTACTTCTTTGGTTCTCATATCTAAAATGAATCAAAACGTAGAGTCCTGGCGAGAAGCGATAGAACCCGTTCATCGGCCTCGCCTATACCAGGGCCATTTTAGAGGCGCACAGTGGGCGCATCGACTAACGCCCCTTGCCGAGGCACGAGTAGAGGTTCGTCTGTTGCGTCTAGAACTATGGCGTCGAATTCACTTGCTTCCGATCCTTGAGATGCGGTCAAACGTTCCGAAGTGACCTTCGGAACTTCGTCTACCACCGATTCCACGTCCTTCGTTGGACGTACTTCCAAAAAATGATGTTTGAATCGCCAACCGATTGGCGGTTAATCGGACTTTATCCAATATCCTTGGCACACTAAAGTGCCCAATGACCTTGAGTAAGAACTACGGAGCGGAGAGAGTGAGAATGAGCACCACCGAAATCGAGGTGAGCGCGTCTCGTCCTCGCGATCTCGATGTGACAAACTACCCTGCTGAGTTCCGCCCCGATATTCAAGCGGTGCGAGCTCTTGCGGTTTTGCTCGTCGTTCTCTATCACGCCGATATCCCGGGCGTCCATGGGGGTTTTCTCGGGGTCGACGTATTTTTTGTTGTTTCTGGCTTTGTCATTACCAACGTCTTGTTGCGCGAGAGAGCGTCAAAAGGTACAACTTCGATTCCTGGTTTCTATGCGCGCCGAATCCGACGAATACTTCCCGCGGCGACGGTGGTGCTCATTGCCACAGTCTTTGCGACGTATCACTGGTTGAGTTTTATAACCGGTGGGATCAATGCCGATGACGCGAAGTACGTGGCCGCCTTCGTCGGGAACTTCCACTTCGCCACACTTGGTACGCAGTATTTCAACGCGAGCCAACCACCCTCAACGCTGCAGCAGTTCTGGTCGCTTGGGGTCGAGGAGCAGTTCTACTTAGTGTGGCCAGTCCTTTTCTTGCTACTTACGTTGCCGTGGAGAATGCTTTCTCCGATCGCCCGGTTGGTGGGCGCTCTTTCCCTGGTGATTGGAACCTCCCTCGCGTGGTGCATCATTGAGACACATCAGAATGAGGTGTGGGCGTTCTTCTCTCCGCTCACCCATGCCTGGGAATTGGCTCTCGGCGCACTTCTTGCCGTCGTTGGTCCACACCTGAGAGGGCGAGCTCCTCGGGTGGGCCTCTCACTAGCGTTTGCCGGCTTGATCGCGATTCTCTGTTGCACGTGGTTTTACACTTCGGCAACATTGTGGCCGGGAACCGCCGTCATCGTCCCTGTCGCTGCGACCGGGATGATTATCGCGGGCGGTTCACTGCGGGGTCCGAATAGTTTCGGGCCCTTGACGAAGTTTCCTCCCATTCAATGGACGGGAAACATCTCATACTCGTTGTATCTCGTGCACTGGCCGATTATGGCGATTGCTACGCAGTACGCGATTGCGCCATTGCCGTTACACAGCGAAATAGAACTTGTGGTTCTCTCAGTGGCGTTGGCTGCCGTCCTCTACTATGCGATAGAGAATCCCATTCGAAGATCACAGTTTCTCGCGAATCGACGACTGGTGACGTTTGGATTCGGTGCCATTCTGATAGGACTCTCTTTCGCTACGATTTATTGGCACTTGAGCCACTACTGATTCAACTGCCGCTTGGGCGCATCTGCTCATAGCCGGATTTTTCGACACCTCTAACTCTTATGTCGGTCGCGCGGCGATTGCTCGTCGCAAGTCCGCACTCTCATGGTTCGTTTTTGATTCACGGGTTCGGGTGGTGATCATTGCCGCGCTCTCGGCCCGCTTGCTTCCTCTGAGAAGTACATCGAGTCGACGTGTGGATTACGTGAGGATGCGACGATCGACTCTCTGTGAGCGAACGTTCGACGATCGCTGAGGAAGACTTCAGGCGGTAAGCGTCGATTCTCAATACGGTGACGGTGTTCGACGACGGTTCCGTGACATTTTCCATCTTTGCCGAATTGAAGAAATGGGGCGCTTAATCGTGTAGACGAGGAAGTATCGAGTGCCCAGGAGTCTCCAATTACGCCACAACCATTGCAGTGTTCGTACCCACGCCGCACCACGTGGCGCCGATCGCAATAGTTCTCTCCGTCCTCGGGGGAATCCATACGTTTTTGATCGTGGGTTCTGGGGTCGGCTTGGTTCAATGTCGCCGCGACCTGAAAGGCAACGAATGTACGCGCCGCGAAAATCAAAACCAGCAAGCTGGCACATGGACAGCCCTTCAAAAACTCGAAGATTGACGTCGTGAATCCAGTCGACGCCATCCGAGTCTTGAATCATGTCAAAGCACATCAATCCACGAATGTTTAGTGCCTCGATCACCGATTTTCCGCTTTCGGCCAACCTCGCGTCTTCTTGAAACTCCACCACGCTTGAGGGTCCATGCAAACGTGTGCGTTTTAGTACTTCGTAGGTTGCGATGACGTCGATCCCGTCATCGCTGACGCAGCTCGCGCAAACGAGAGACCGACCCTGGATGAATCGTTCATAAAACCATTGATTGGGAGAATCGAGAGCCGCCGCGAACTCTTGGAGAGATTCGAGTGAGGTGAACACGCCGACGCTGGATCCGGACGAGCCAACTCGTCGTTTTAGCACTATTGGTAGTGAAAACTGTTCAATGGCTTCGCGCGGTGACGTGACATTAGCGAGAAGGGTGTCGGGGGTTCGAAGTCCGAGTTTGCGCAAGGCGTCAGAGGTGTTCCACTTGTCAAGAATTAATGAACGGCCGTTCCAGATGTTCGAGCGCGAGGAGGCTGGAAGTAGATCGAGGCCAACGTACGTCGTCGTTGCGAGACTCTCTGTTGGCTGAACGTCCGCAATGTATTCCGTCGACAGGATTTCCGACAGCAATTGTGGACTAGGCGGAGATGAAAGAGAAACGTTTCGATCAAAGAGGGAATCCTCCGCCTGCCATCCGGTCAGGCCAACGGAGATGCGCACGGTTCGAAATCCGGCTTTTCGAAGAATCGCCGCCAACTGGAAGAAGGACTCCCACCGCTCATCAGCAACGAATACGACCGCTGGTCGCGGGTGAAGCGCACTATGAGACATGAGCGCTTTCGCAATTGCGACGAGTGAGAGGATTCAACGCCGACTGGCCAACAGAACTACCCCTCACGGGCCCCCCACTCTGGATTTGAGTATTACCTAATATATTTCCTTACGCAGCTACTACGCCTTAAGGCAATTGGGGCCTCAGCGCTGAAGGCGATCTCGATTCTGCTGCTTGTCGATCTGAATAACGCCGTTCTATATTCGGTTATCCGATTCATTCTATTTATCTCGGTAAGTTAAGGGAGCAATGAAACGACGCAAGTTGGTATCCGTCGCGACCCGACAAAACGGGCGAAGTTCCGTCTCCTCTCTGGACGGCTTTCACGCCTCCGTTGGACAAGAGTGCGTGCCTCTCGAGCGAGGGCGTGCGCAGCGGCGGCACTTCTATGCAGTTACGCGATCGAAGACGTGAGACGGCAGGCGACGGTGAGCTGGCCGTTACAAGGTTCACGACGTTTCGCGGTCGCAACCGATGGGCGAAAAACGTGACTCCCGACGTCACAATCATCGGAGCCGGGCCCTACGGTTTATCGCTTGCAGCACACCTGGAGGCGAAAGGCATCTCATTTCGAATCATCGGCGTGCCCATGGAATTCTGGAAAAGGTCGATGCCTGCGGGAATGTCTCTCAAGTCCGACGGATGCGCTTCGTCAATCTATGACCCGTCGCGCACATTAACGCTTGGACGCTTTTGCGCCGAAGAGAATATTCCATACGCTGACCTCGGACTACCCGTGACACTTGAGACTTTCATTTCCTACGGACTCGCCTTCCAACAGCGAATGGTCCCTACCGTCGAGCAACGAGTCGTTACGTCCGTGAGTGCTCACCAGGAAGGCTTCACATTACGTCTCGACAACGGAGAGGAGTTCACGACTCACAAAGTAGTTGTTGCCGTTGGCGTCGGCTACTTCGCACATATGCCAGAGGAACTTTCGGGTCTGACGGATTCCTTTGTTACCCATAGCTCTCGCCATTCAGATCTCGCTGCGTTCGAGAATCGAGATGTGGCCATTGTTGGCGCAGGGGCGTCGGCGCTCGATCTAGCTGCACTCCTAAAGAGTGCAGGAAGTCGGCCCGTCGTCGTATCGCGAGGGCCGCGAGTTCAGTTCCATGACCGACAACGCCTTCCGCGCAAAATGCGAGACCGACTCCGCGCTCCGAGTTCCGGCATAGGCCCTGGATGGTATTCGTGGTTCTTCTGTAATGCTCCACTCGTTTTCCATTACTTGCCACTGAGTTGGCGACTACAAAAGACGAAGACCCATGCTGGCCCGGCCGGCGGCTGGTTCATCAAGGACTCAGTGGTGGGCAAGGTACCTATTTTGGTGAACGTCAACGTACAAGCCGCGACTACTGAGAGTGATCGTGTTCACATACGACTTTCGAGCGATGTCGCGCAAACCTCTAATGTGACGGTCGACCACGTGATCGCGGCAACTGGGTATCGAGTCGACGTTGATCGCATCACGTTTTTGGAAGAATCACTACAGGCTCGAATCGAGACCGTTAACAACACTCCGATTCTTTCTTCACATTTTGAATCTTCGGTGCCGGGTCTCTACTTCGTAGGTCCCGTCGCCGCCAATAGTTTCGGGCCGGTGCAGCGCTTTGCAGTCGGAGCGCGGTTCGCAGCGCGGCGAGTCACTCGCGGCCTCGCCGGCGCAACATTCCGAAAATAGATTCGCTGACTAAAAAGTGGTCAAGGCACCAGTTCAGTGATTGCCGGCTGTGAGACGGGAGCGGGAGTTACGGCTCGATCGTGACTTGTGATGTTGGCGACTGCGCCCAACCGTCTCTGGGTCGCGGACCTCACCTACGTGAAGCGCACCGCGGTTGGACCTACGTCGCCTTCATCATCGACGTCTTCAGCCGCGCCATCGTCGGTTGGCAGGCGTCCACCTCGCTGCGCAGTGACCTCGCCATCGATGCCCTCGAGATGGCCATCTACGCGCGCAACGAACACGACTTCTCGGGTCTGGTTCATCATTCGGATTATGCCGAGGTTGGTGTTAAGCCGAGGAATCCTGATTTGGCCACGTCACGTGGCTTTGCTCGCATGATTCCTCGGCTTAACGTTTCGGTGCTATCGCAGGCTGTAGAGGGCTTGGAACTTGTCCTCGGTGAGGCGGTCCTCGGCCGGGACGTCGATTGCGGGGGTGGCCGCGTTGACGGCGACGCGCATCATGTCGACGGTGGCGAACGCGTAGAACGCCGCAGTGGTGGACGCGTTCTCGTGACCGAGGAGCCGCATGATGATTGGCAACGGAATACCTTGCTGGTAGAGGTCCATGGCCTTGGTCTTGCGCAACATATGGCAGTGGACATTTTCCGGAACGCTCGGGCAGGTCTCGCGGGCTACTTCGGCGGCCTGCTTGAGCACAGTCGAGACAGTGTCGACCGCGAGCCTGGTCACTTGCCCATGGTGCGGGCTGTAGAACAGCGGTCGTGTCGCGGGCAGCGTCGCTGCGTTCGGGTGGAACTCTTTCAGGTAGACGTGCAGATGCTCGACCGTCTTGTCGGTCAGCGGCACGATGCGGCTCTTGCATCGTTTCCCGGTGAGCGTCACGTGCCCCGGATTGCTTAGCGAGAGGTCCCCCAGCGTCAGACCGGTGATCTCACTAACTCTCGCCGCGGTGTCGTAGAGCAGGATGAGCAGCATCCGGTTGCGGCGTGATTTCGCTGTGCGGCCGCTGAACGCGGCGAGGACGGCACGCGTCTCGGGTTCGGCGAGATACTCAATCGGCTTCCTCGGCGCGGTAGGGGCCTTGAGACTTCGCGCCGCCTGGCTGAGTGCGACGAGGGTGACATCTTCGGCGCCCGCGTAGGCCAGGAAGGCTTTGATGGCGCTGAGTCGCAGCGTGATGGTCCGTATGGAGTAGTGCTGGTCGTCGCCGAGCCAGATCAGCCACGCCTTGAGACGGGCCCGGTCGAAGTGGTCGAAGCTCACCTCGGCGCGCTCAATGTGCTCGTGGTCGGTAAGGAAAGTGAGGAAGCATTCCAGGCTGATCCGGTAGGCCTCGATCGTTCTCGCCGACAGGCCGCGGATCGTGGGCATGTAGGTGCGCAGGTAGTCCCTGGCGAACGTGAAGAAATCAGCCGCTTCGGTTGTCGCGTCTCGTCTCATTCGAAGCCAACCTCCGGTAGCGGCGAGCCGCCCTCGGCCGTGATGTGCGCGTAAGAGTCCATGAAGTCCGGCGAGGTGTGAACGTAGTAGTAGGTCGAGTCCACGCTTCCGTGCCCCATGTAGGTTGACAGGTAGGGCAACATCGCGGCTACGTCGATTCCTTGGGCCATCCACCGTTCGAGGTTGGCGTAGGCGAAGTGGTGGCGAAAATCGTAGGGTCGGGGACGTTGAGCACCGGCCGGGCGCGCCAGCCCGGCCTCGTCCCAGATGCGGTTGAAGGTCACGCCGACCGCCGCTGGTGTGACGGGGTTGCCGGTGGACGACACGAAGAACGACTTTCGCGACTGGCCGAACCTCGACGATGACGCGTCGTTGCAGGCGGCTAGGACTTCCGTCAGATCGTCGGTGACCGGCAGCCTGCGGCTGCGGTTGCCTTTGGACCACAGCACGTCGATGTGGGGGCTAGACAGGTCGACGTGTTCGGCCAATAGACCACGGGCCTCGCAGGTCCTGATCCCGCACGAGTGCATCAGCGCGAAAAACGCGACGGCCTGCCAGCGCCACGGCGAGGACGTGTCGAGTTGCGCCGCGGCGCTAAAGAACGCCTCGATCTCGCGCTGGGTGAGCAGGTAAGGGTGGGCTGGCACGAACCGGGCTTTCCATTGGTCGGACAGCACGTAGGCGTCGGTCTGTCCGCGAGCGCGAAGCCACCGGCCAAAGTCACGGATATAGGACATCCACGACCGGTATCGGCCCGAGGTCGCCAGCTGGGCCGTCACCCATCCCTCGACGGTTTCTTGGTCGAAGATGCCGAGGGCGTGTTCGGCGCAGTACGCATCGAACCTTCTCAAATACCAGATCCGCGAGGCGCCGTTAAACCCCATGGCGCGCTTGAACTCGACGTACTCGTCGAGGCGCGAGCCAAACGCGCTGGTGAAGTCGGGGCCGCTCACGGCCGTGCGCCTTCGGGCACCGCCAGCACGCACTCGAGCAGTCGACTCTCATCGATGCTCAAGTACTGTCTGGTCGACTCCTCACTGGCGTGGCCGAGGACGGCCGAGATCGTCGGCAACGGCGTCGCGGCCCGCAGCATCCTCGACGCCGCGTTGTGGCGCAGCACCCGGGTTCCGACCTTCGCGTCGGCCACGCCGGCGACGCGGAACACCTCGGTCGTCACCCGATGAATCGTGGCATGATCACCCAGGCGAGCATGCGGGGCGACCTGACGCACAAACACGTGGTCGTCGCTCACTCGGGGCCGGTCGTGCAAGACGTAGTCGGCCAGCCTTGAGACGAGTAGCTCGATCAGCGGCACGGTCAGCGGGTTGCCCGTCTTGCGCTGCACGAGGGAGATCGTTCGCCCTCGCCAGTCAACGTCGGACAGTCGCAGGTTGACGATGTCACAAGCCCGCAGCCCCGTCGATAGGGCCAGCAAAGTGATGGCCGCATCTCGGGCGCACACGACTCGCGACGCACACGCAGCGACGACCAACCGCTGATCGTCGTCACCAAGCACCGGCACGATCGGGTGGGAGCGCCGCACACCAGCCAGATTCACCGCGTCGACGAGGTCGCCTCGGCCAGTGAAAGTAAGAAACGGCCGAAAGTTCGACACGACCCAGAACAAGGAGGTCGTCGCCCACTTCGGCGACAGTGACGCCAAAAACGCCAGCACGGTCCCGCCGTCAGCGCCATCCAGGTCGAAGGTTCCACTCGATTCGAGAAAGCACAGGTAGCCGCGGGCCACCCGGCCATAGGCCTCGCGCGTCGCCGCCGCGAGGCCGCGATCGGCCATGTCCGCCTCCCAAGAAGCGTTAAGCACCGCGAACTGGCTCGACGTTGGCTGCGCGCCACCGCCGCCGCGTTTGCGAACCGACAGATCTACTCGGCCCGTTTCTAGGCAGGAGTCGAACACCGCCACCAACCGCCGATAGTCGAACCGGCGTTGGGCGCTGAACCGGCCCGTGCGCGGACTGGTCGTCAATGACGCGAACTTGGCCCCTAACGCCGACGTGTACACGTCTGTTCCGTGCCCTCGCGCGTAGCCGGTCAGCGCCCTGATCGTCTTCTCGTAGTTGCCGATTGTCGACTCTCTGTAGCCAGCCGAGCGCAGCTCAGCAACAACAGTCGCACCGATCCTGGTAATCGTCGTATCCATCGCCGTCTCCTTCATATAGGGGTAGGAACACGGCAGACGCTAACGACGCAGCAGTATGTTAAGCCGAAGAATTTTCTCCAACCTCAAGCTGCGCAAGCACGTTCAGGATTCCTCGGCTTAACACCAACCTCGGCATAATCCGTGTT
>PLON01000040.1 GCA_003142095.1 Acidimicrobiaceae bacterium
GGGATTCTGACCCACGCACCTAGGAGACCTTGACGACCGCCACGAGCTTGGTCAACGTGTCCTTCGCGTCGCCGAACACCAGGATTGTCTTGGGGTTATAGAGCAGTTCATTGTCGATCCCGGCAAATCCCGGACGCATCGAACGCTTCAGGAACACGACATTTTCGGCGAGGTCCGCGTGGATGATCGGCATGCCGTAAATCGGCGATGACGGGTCGTTGGTCGCGGCCGGGTTCACGGTATCGTTCGCCCCCACGACGATCGCCACGTCCGCGGTCGAGAGTTCCGAGTTCGCTTCGTCCATCTCAAGCAGGTCCTCGTAGGGCACGTTCGCTTCGGCGAGGAGCACGTTCATGTGTCCGGGCATGCGCCCGGCCACCGGGTGAATCGCGTACGAGACTTCGATTCCCTTAGATTCCAGCAGTTCGGCGAGTTCGCGCAGTACGTGTTGACCCTGCGCCACGGCGAGGCCATAGCCGGGAATGATGACCACTTTGCTCGCGAAACTGAGCAGCACTCCGACGTCTTCGGGCGTGCCGGAGCGGACACTTCGTCCTTCGACGCCGCTCGCACCGGTAGCAGTCACGTTCGAGCCGAAGGCCGAGAAGAGCACGTTCGAGAGGCTCCGGCCCATGGCCTTACTCATCAGGCGCGTCAGCAAGATGCCCGACGCGCCGACCAAAGTACCGGCCACGATCAACAGGTTCGAGCCGAGCGTAAAGCCCGACGCCGCGACCGCGAGACCGGTGAAGGCATTGAGCAGCGAGATCAGGACCGGCACGTCCGCTCCCCCGATGGGCAGCACGAAGGCGATCCCCAGCACGAAGGCCAACGCGAGCAAGATCCACAGCAACACCGTCGATCCCGACACCAGAATGGTCACGATGAGTCCGAGGGCCGCGACGCCGATGACCGCGTTGATGATCTGCTGGCCGGGGTAGGTCACCGGTCGACCGGTCATGAGTTCTTGGAGCTTTGCGAAAGCAATGGCCGAGCCCGAAAACGAGACGGTGCCGATAAGGACTCCGAGCAGTACTTCGAGGATGACGTAGGTCGCGGGGTTCGTTGACTTGATGTGCACAAACTCGGTGATCGACACCAACGACGCGGCGCCACCACCGACGCCGTTAAAGATAGCGACGAGTTGAGGCATCGCGGTCATCTGGACGAAACGGGCCGTCGGGACGGCGATGACGACGCCAATCAACATGGCGAGAAGGATCAGTCCCACGTGGTGCAGCGCGTGGCCATCGACGTACTTGAAGAACGTCGCCACGACGGCGACGAGCATCCCGAAGGCGGCGACCATGTTGCCGTGGCGTGCGCGCTTCGGACTGCCGAGACCCTTCAGGGCGACGATGAACGTCGTCGCCGAAAAGAGGTACAGCAGGTCAATCAGGGTTTCACGACTCATTGAGCGGCCTCGTCGGGTTTGCTCGGGGCTTTGGGCTGACGGGGCTTGAACATTTCGAGCATGCGGTCCGTCACGACGAAGCCACCAACGACATTGAGCGTGGCGAGAATGACCGCAAGAAAACCGAGAACCTCTTCGAGGTTCGTGTTCGCCGATCCGAGAATGAGCATCGAGCCAACGAGGATCACGCCGTGAATCGCGTTCGAACCGCTCATGAGAGGGGTGTGCAAGATGCTCGGCACCTTTGCAATGATCTCGGTACCGACGAAGGCGGTCAGGATCAAGACGGTGGCGTACTGCAGCAGATCGTTGGTCATTCGCTCTCCTTCGCGACCGGGGTGATGGCGACGTAGTCAACGCCGAGTGCCTCGGCGGTGGCGGCGTGATTGATGTGGCCCTCGTGGGCGACCGTGACGCCGATCACGATCTCGTCGTTCCAGTCGGGGGCGAGTTCACCCTTCGCGCCGAAGAGCGCGAGCAGTTTGAGCACGTTGTTCGCGTACATGAAACTGGCGTGAGTTCCCATCTCGGCGGGCGGGTTCGTAAGACCCACGATGCGCACGCCGTGGTGTTCGACGATCTCGCCGGCCTTCGTGAGTTCGCAGTTTCCGCCACCGTCGGCGGCCATGTCGATGATCAGCGATCCCTCACTCATGGCTTCCACCATCGCGGTCGTGACAAGGATCGGAGCCTTGCGCCCCGGCACGGCGGCGGTCGTAATGACGACGTCAGACCCGGCGACCTCACTGAGCAGTGCGGCTTGTTGCTGGGCGCGCTCGTCGTCGGTCAGTTCGCGCGCGTAGCCGCCGACCGCGTCGGCGGTGACCCCAAGTTGCACAAACACGGCACCGGCCGATTCGGCCTCTTCCTTCGCCGCTGTCCTCACGTCGTAGGCGCGCACCTTCGCTCCGAGTCGCCTGGACGTCGCGATTGCTTGAAGTCCCGCGACACCGACGCCCATGACGAGCACTTTGGCCGGACGAATCGTGCCGGCGGCGGTCGTAAGAAGCGGAAAGAATCGATCGAGTTGGGTCGCAGCCGCGAGCGCCGCGCGGTACCCCGACACCGTCGACTGAGAACTGAGCGCATCCATGTACTGCGCCCGCGAGATGCGCGGCAGGAGATCGAAGGAGAGAACAGTCACTCGACGTTCGTTGAGGGCCTTCACCACGTCGAGCGACAGGAGGGGCGAAAGAAAGGATAAGTGGAGCGATCCCTCGCTCAGACGCGTCGCTTCGTCAACGCTCGGCGCGTTGACGCGAATGGTGACGTCGCCTGACGGTTCATCGACAATGTGAGCGCCGACCGCTTCGTAACTCTCATTGTTGAAGTGAGCGAGCGCCCCGGCGTCGCTTTGCACGTCCACCTGCCAGCCGTCGGTGACGAGAGCCTTGACGGCGTCGGGAGTGAGCGCTACCCGCGTCTCGCCGGGACGCGACTCCTTGAAAAGGGCAATTTTCATCCCCTTTGTTCTATCAGCCGCGCCGAGGAGGTCTCATCGTTCACGGTGTCGACGAAAAGAATTCAATCACCTGCGCGCTCAACGTCACCGTTCGTCGCGCGCAGGCCCTCCATCCCGATGACCGTACACCGACCGACTAGAACGGGTTCGTGGAACGATTTGTGCTCAACGTCGACTCCCCCGTCGGTCCGTGGGGAGTCGAGGGTACCGCCGACTCCATCACGGCTATCTGCCAACCCCACGAGCGTCGCCGTGACTCGGCCGGCACGCCACCGCGCGCTGTGGCGAAAGCTGCGAAACAACTCGCCGAGTATTTCGCGGGCACGCGGCGCTCGTTCGACCTGCCCCTCGCCGACGTGAAGGCCACCGATTTTCAGCGTGACGTGTGGGCGGCGCTCGTAGCGATTCCCTACGGCGAAGTGCGCACGTACGGTGACGTCGCCATCGGCGTCGACCGACCGCGCGCGTCGCGCGCCGTCGGTAACGCCAATCACGTCAATCCGTTTCCGATCGTGGTCCCCTGTCACCGCGTCGTCGCGAGCACCGGCCTCGGGGGCTACGGCGGCGGCGAAGGCGTGAAGCGCTTCCTGCTTGAGATCGAGGGCGTTCGGTACTAGTGGTCGGCCTCGGGTGCGAGGGGAACCTCGCGCACGGGAACCTCGTTCAAGGTCTCGCGAGTGAGGGGCACCTTATATATGGGCGTGATGGGCAGATCGCTGTCGGCGTAGTGGGTGAGAAAGAGCCGAATCACCGCGCGTCGAGCAACCCACAGCAGTGCGAGCGCCGAGGGCACCTCGACGAACACCGCGACCACCAGGCTCTGCATCATGTCGCCGTGGTTCGCGGTCGTAACGTCGAACCACGCGTCCAGTAGAAACAGCGTCGCTCCGGCGATAGTGAAGACAATTAACAACGCTCGTTGACGCCACGCCGCCCACGCCGAGGCGAACAGCAACGACACTTCTGCAACGTCAAGACCGACCCACGCGAGCGCCCAGTGAAGCGCCACATAGTGGGGAGGCAGTTTCCAACCTAGGTAGATCGCCCAGAGAATCTCGGCGATCGCCCCAATGAGAAGAGCGGCCAAGAGCCGGTCGCGCCGTGTACGGGGCACGAAGCGAGCCACGAATTAGCCCGCGACGGGGACCGGGTCGCTCAGTGCGTTGAACATCGCGATCGATCCCTCGGCCAACGATTCGCGTTGCGCGTCACTCAAAACAGCGAAGGCTGACGCGACCGCGGCATTCGTAAGCTCCTCGGCGCGAAGTCTCTTGTCTTTCAACTCCTCGGTGACTTCGGGAGCGTTCTCGTCCTTATACCCGTGCAGCGCGAAGATCTCCGGGCCGTGCAAGTAGCAGGCCGCAACAGCGTCGAGACCAACTTCGTTCACGGCGTGGATGTGCACTCCCCCGCGCAGCTCGCGAAGAAGAATCGTGCCGAGGTAAGCGCCGTGAACGGGATCGCTCGGCGCCGGATATTGGCGATAGCCGTCCACGAGTGGACAGACCCCCGCGGGTTGCGCGTCGATTACGCGACGGGCCGCCTCGGCAAAGTTCGCGAGAACGCCAAGATCGACGCTGCCAAAGGTGTGATCGGCGAAGTCGTAGGCGGCCTGGAGGTGCTCCGCCGCGGTCGCGACGGGATCAGCCTTGGTCTTCGCGTTCGTCCAGAGGAATTCGATGAGTGAAGGATCAAAGAAGTTGAAGACTTCGAACACCGTCGAGGCGTCGACGTCACCGAGTGTGCCCGCGCGCCCGAGACCGTAGAACTCATAGACATTGATGCCCTGTTCTCTGCCTCTCGCCTTGGTCAGGGAATCAAAGTAGAAACTCATACCCAGCACTTGAATCGGGTCGGCGGTGAGTGTGGCGAGTTCGTCGGCGTCCATAGTCATGACTCTAGGTCCGCTTACTCTCGTTGCTCGCGCCGTCTCGGCGCACGCGAAGTTCGATCCGCGATCCGGTCTCCACTTCCACGAACTGAGCGCTACCACCGTGTCGCAGAGCGATCTCGGTCACGATTGCGAGGCCGAGGCCGGTGCCGCCGGACTGGCGAGTGCGCGCCGCGTCGGCGCGCGTAAAGCGCTCGAAAAACCGAGCGCTCTCGCCGACGTCGATGCCGTCGCCCTCGTCGCCGTCGTCGCTCACGACGATCACCGCGTCGTCTCCGTCGTAGTGCGAATCGAAGCGCAACTCGCTCTGGGCGTAGCGCATGGCGTTGTCGACGACGTTTCGGATCATGCGCTTCATCATCGTGGGGTCACCCAGTACTCGAGTCGGCGCGACGGCCGACGTGTCAACATTGAGTTCGCTCATCGAGCGAACGCGCGACGCTTCTTCGTACAAGAGATCGTCGAAGTCGACGTCGACGTCGACGGATTCAATGTCAACGTGATTCTCGTCGTGACGGGCCAACCAGAAGAGGTCGCCAATGATGCCGTCGAGTCGGCGTCCCTCTCGCATGATCACGTCAGCCACTTCGGGCCAGTTGGCGTGGGCCGGGTCGCCCGTGGCGCGCTCGGTCGTGGCGAGCAAGGTCGTGAGGGGACTTCGTAGCTCGTGGCTCGCGTTCGAGACGAACTCTTGTTGAAAGCGCGAGGCTGATTCCAAACGGGCCAGCATCTCATTCACCGTGCGCGCCATGCGCGCAATCTCGTCGTCGCCCCCCGTGACCGGCACTCGTTGGGTGAGATCCTCCGCCGCGATGGCGTCGACGCGACGGCGAATGGCCTCGACGGGCGCGAGGGCCAGTCCGATCCCGAGCCAGATGAGTCCGCCCGACATCAAGAGCAGAAGCGGAAAGGAGATCAAGAGGCTCGCCAAGAGCACTCGGACGCTGTGTTGAATGGGCCCGCCGTACACGTAGCCGAAGATGAGTCCCTGGCCCCGTTTGGTCGTGATCGAGGCGACCTGGCCCGAGCTCAACTCCGACAGCGTGGACGACGTGGCGGCGCTGTGCAGGTAACGCAAGCCGAGTCCGCTGCCCGAGGAAAAATCCACGACGGCCTTTGCGAGAACGGGGGCGTTCGCGATCGCGGAACTGGCCGCCCAGACTCGCGTGCCCGCGGCGTTCGTGACCTGGACGACCACGTCGCCCTGCATGGTCAACACTTGCTGGTGATCCACGACTTTGGAGGCGGAAGCGAACCCCATTTGGGTCTGTTCCATGACAGCGTCGATCTGGTTCGCCGCTTGGCTCAACAGTGATCGGTGCACCAGATTCACGAGGGCGATGCCGGTGAAGGTCAAGATGACGGCAATCGCGAGAACGAAGATAAGAGTGAGTCGGGCCCGGATCGAGAGTTGTCGATCGCGCGCCATTAGACGTCGCGCGCGCTGTAGCCGAATCCGCGCACCGTGCGAATAACCGAGGGCTCGTTGGCGATATCGATCTTCTTTCGCAGGTATCCGACGTAGACCTCCACGATGTTCTGGTCGCCGTCAAAGTCGCTGCCCCATACGACCGAGAGGATCTCCGACTTGGAGAGCGTCGTGTTCGCGTGGCTCAAGAGGTACTCCAGGAGCGAGAACTCCCGCGGCGTCAGGGTCACCGCCCGACCGTAGGCGCTCACGTGTCGGGTGACGGGGTCGAGGGTCACCGCCCCGACGCTGAGTTGCTGGGGACGCCCGCGTTCTTGTCGTCGAAGGAGTGCGTGCAATCGAGCCATGAGAACCGACCGCTCGAAGGGCTTACGTAAGAAGTCGTCGGCGCCCACGTCGAGGCCCTCGACTTCGTCCCACTCGCCCTCTTTGGCGGTGAGCATCAAGAGTGGCGTTTCAACTCCGGCAGCGCGAAGGTCCTGGCAAACTCGAAACCCACTGCGCTTGGGCAACATGATGTCGAGGACGATGACGTCGTACGTACCGCGCAACGCCGCTTCGAGCCCCGAGTCCCCGTCGTAGAACTGATCGACTACGTAGCCCTCATCGACCAAGAGTCCCGCAACGGCACTCGCGAGGTCGTGATCGTCCTCGACGAAGAGCACCCTGCGAGGTTCATCACTCATTGCAGGTAGAGGTTACCGTTGGTCCCTTCGACGACTGTCAGCTTGGTTAAACCGTGCGGTGCGGGTCCGACAATCACGTCTCCGTTGCTCACCTCGAACTCCGAACCGTGACAGGGGCAGACGATGATCTTGTTCGCGCTCGAATAGCCGACGGTGCATCCCATGTGCGGACAGACGGCGTTATAGGCGACAAAGTCACCGCTGACGCTGTGAATGACGATGCCCGGATCGCCGTTTTTGGGAATCGTGAAACTGGCGGCGTGATTGTCGGGCACCTCCGACGCGGCGCCGAGCAACTTGCCCTCCGGCGCGGGCGTCGTGGTCGCGGTGGTTCCCGTACTGTCCGGAGTGGTCGTTGTCGTGGGCGTCGTCGAGAGCGAAAGCTGCGTCGCCTTTTTTGGCTTCGGCGCGTCGTTGACTAATTTGCCAACATCGGCGGCGGCACCGCCCAGGATCAGGACGCTGGCCGCAACGCCGGCGGCCACGCCGGCGCCAACGACGACGGAACGTCGATCAATAGCGTCGAGCCCGGGACGCGTCGCGAGCGGCCCGCGACCGCCGAGCAACACCGGACACACGGCCGCGTCACACGCCAGTCCACCGCGAGCGCTGCAGTGGCCCTCGTCGTAATTGCCGCAGATCGCCTGCACCGTAGCGAAGGGAATGGGCACGAGTTCGGGCGACGGTTGACTGGCCTTACTCGCAACGCGCTGAGCAATCATCGCATCCACGGAGAGCCGCGTACCGGCGCCGGCGACGATGAAGGGCATCCAGGCGAAGAAGAAGACGATGTCGGCACCGGTGAAGTACGGCGACGCGTGAAAGCTCACGGTGAGAAACAGACTGAGCGAGATGATAAGACCGCCAATGGCCGCGATCCTCGTCCAGAGACCAATGAGGGTGCCCACGCCCACGGCGATCTCGCCAAAGGCGATCACTAGACCGATGGGCTTCGCGATGCCTTCGAGGTGGACGAGAAGCCCCGAGAGGGGACTCGTGTGGGCCGCCGCGATGAGCAGCGACTGAATGGAGACCGGACTATTGCGGTCAAAGAAGTTCGGGTTTGCGAGCTTCTGCAAACCGGCGTAGAGGAATGTCGCGCCGAGAAAGCAGCGAAGGGGCACGAGAGCCCACTCGCTGAGCGCCCACGCGCGAACGGGAGCATTGAAAGGGAGCCGACGCTCGGGCCCGAGGGCCTCGGCGTCGTTTTTCGTCGACGACACACTTCTATCGTGCCACACGCCTTCGGGCACCCTTCCGACGGCCCCGAAGTCTTATAAAGCATTCCCCTTCGGCAAACTCGGTGGGCGGTGGTGTTGGCAATGGCCGACCACCAACCCTCAAGCTTCGAACCGAAGTATCTCCTACGTGCTGACCAAAGTCAGCGTTTCGGTTGACGCTTCATCAGGGTGAGCCGTTGCGACAAGGTTCTGTTGCTTGGGTCTTACCTCCCCTCGACGTCCAGCCACGGAACTTGTCCCCGCGGAGGTGGAAGTGGCCCACCTAGCCAGATTGATCGCGGCGTTATGGTCGCGATTCGTAGTGAGGCCACAGGCCTCACAGCAAAACACCCGTTCACCCAGGGGCAGCGTGGCTTTTACCACCCCACATGAACTGCAGGCCTTCGATGATGCAAAGTACCGATCAGCCCTTACGACCTGTGATCCGTACCACTTCGATTTGTACTCGAGCAGGCGAGTGAACTCTGCCCAGTTGGCATCACTGATGTGTTTGGCCAGCGCGTGGTTCTTCAACATTCCCTTCACGTTCAGATCTTCGACGACGATCAGGTCATAGTTCTTAGTCAGGTAGGTGGTTGTCTCGTGGATGAGGTTCCGGCGTTGATTCGCCACGTTGGTGTGAATCTTCTGAACTCGGGCGTTGGCTTTCTTCCACCGGTTCGATGGTGCGACGCCCTTACGTGGACCCTGGCGCCTAGAGGCGACGCGCTGGGTCCGGGCGAGGCGCCGCTCGACACGTTGGTAGTTGCGGGGGTTCTCGACGCTGAGCACCTGCTCACCCTCGGGAGTAGCCCCGGTGTAGAGAGTGGAAAGTCCAACGTCGATACCGATGACTCTCTCGGGAGCCCTTGTCTCTGAGATGTGACGCTCGACTTCGACGGTGAAGGAAATGGTCCACGTGCCGCCCCGCTCGGTGATGGTGGCCGAAAGGATGCGTCCGGTGCCCCGCTCGAGGTGTCGATAAAGCTTGCGGGTGGACTCGAAGGACTTCACTGCACCGATGCGCGTGATGCGTACGTGGTGAGAGTCGACGAGGTGAATGGCTCCGTTCATGAAGGTCACCGAGTTCGATGACTTCTTCTTCTTCGCCGTCGGGAACTTGGCCCGGCCCTTCCTCCAGTTGGTGAAGGCCTTGGCCAGGTGCACGTGGGCGTAGTTATAGCTGCTACTTCCGTTCTCCGCCCACCAGGGGGCCAGCTCGTCGCGCTTTTCGTACCAGAGCTTCTGAAGATCGAGGTGGCCCACCTTGAGGTAGTCATCCTTGGAGACCTCTTCACCGGCATCTTTCCGAACTCGGTTCTCATCCCAGTTGGCTTGCACCAGTCCCAAAAGAGTGTTGTAGCAAAAGCGCCAGGCCCCGATATGGCTACGCAATAAGGTCGCCTGCTCAGGGGTCGGGTCGATCGCAAAGCGGTAGGCCTGGTGAATCTTCGTCGTCGCGAGAATCCGGGTCACCTACTCAGTATCGGGACGCGGTGTGACAGTTACCACCGAAGGGGGAGCCATTTATCAACGACAATGGTCCGGTGACCAGCGCCACGATCGTTTCGTTTCTCCTCGAAAAAATTCAGAGTCTTCCTGGATCGCTGGTCTACGGCCTCGTCGCCGTCCTGGTCTTTGGCGAGGCCGCCCTCTTCATCGGATTCGTACTACCGGGTGAAACCGCCGTTCTCGTCGCCGGAGTCGTCGCGAGCCGAGGTCACGTCAACGTCGTGACCCTCTGTCTCGTCGTCGTCGTTGCGGCGATCGTCGGTGACTCCATTGGCTACGTCGTTGGCGCACGCTACGGGGCGCGTCTCATGACTCTTCCCATCCTTCGAAAACGCACCGTCGGAATCGAGCGAGCGCTCGACGGACTACGCCGTCGCGGACCGGCGTACGTGTTTATTGGACGCTTCACCGCGTTCTTGCGCGCCGTGATGCCCGGGCTCGCTGGCATGAGCCACCTGCGCTATCGGCGATTCCTCGCGGCGAATGTGGCGGGGGCCATCGTCTGGGGCGTTAGCTATACCCTGCTCGGCTACTTCGCGGGCCACGCACTCGACAAGATTGAGAAGTACTCAGGGTTCGTCGGTGTGGGCGTCCTCGTCGTGGTGATCGCCGTCATTATCGGCCTGTACCTCTTGCACCGACGCCGAGAGAAGCGCGCACTCTCCGCCTCGCCACTCGACCCCGACGACGAGTTACCGGAGAGCGGCGAGTAACTCCTCGGACGCGTTTACGCGCCATTCGTCGCCGTGTTGGACGAGGAGACCTTCGCTCACCCTCGTCGGACCGGTACCTCTCAACAGCGACCGGACGTAGATCTCGGAGCCCGTGAAGGAGTCGCGCGCGGCGGCGAGGTCGTCGGGCGCAACGTCGAGGGAAGTAACGGCACTCGACTCGACGAGCTTCGCGCCGACCAGATCGTCGGTGCGCAGGGCCTCGGTGATGCGCTCGATCTGCGCGTGGGCGAAGCTCGCGTCGGCGAGCGCGCTGCGTCGCCACGGTGGGGCGCTCGCGTTCAAGTATCCGCGCGTGACGAGTTCCTCTGGCTGAGCGAAGGCGAGCACGCCGGTAACGGCGTCGCCGAGAAACTCAACGACGCGACGCGCGTGGCTGATGACGTGTGGCACGACCCACGGTAAGAGCCACGCCTCTTGCCCGAGCCACGCGGGCCAAACGGCGTCGACGAGCGCCACCGTCACGTCGAGGTCGCGCGAGCGCGCGTGGCGCGCGACCTCAAGGTAGCGGGCCAGCGCCGCCTCATCGACTTCGTCGGCTCGTGGTTCCACGCGCGCCCATTCCACACCGAGACGCACACCGTCAAAGCCGAGTTCCGGCACGAAGTCGAGCACCGTCTCGTAGTGACGCCAGAGGTCGTCGGCCGCACCGGGGCCGGCGTGTCGACCAAGAGCGATCGTCGGCGAGTAGCACGTGGCCGGTTCGCCAACGCGGTCGAACCCTCCTTCTACGGCGTACCCCTCAAGGGTCACGAAGAGTCGAGGATGGGTGGTCACGCGCTCAGTTTCCCACGCCGCTGCGCCACCTTTGTCCACTATCGTTTCGATCGACGCCCTAACGGCGGCGACGAGGAGGTCCCATGACGGACGAGATTTTGCGCGAACGACGCGGACACGTGGAGCTGCTCACGATCAATCGACCCGAAGCGCGAAACGCCATCAACCACGCTACCGCCGAAGCGCTCGACGCCGCGCTCACGAGTGCCGAAGCGGACGATGACGTCTGGGTCGTTGTTCTCACTGCTGCGGGTGACAAAGCCTTCTCGGCCGGCATGGATCTGAAGGCCTTCGCCGCGGGTGAGTTCCCCATCACTGAGAACGGCTTTGGCGGAATCACCACACGCGAATTCGCGAAGCCTCTCATCTGCGCGGCGAACGGTTCAGCTCTCGCCGGTGGCTTTGAGATGATGATCAGTTGCGACATGGTCATTGCCGCCGACCACGCAAAGTTCGGTATTCCCGAAGCGTCACGTGGACTGATCGCGGGCGCGGGCGGATTGATTCGACTGCCCAAACGCGTTCCTCTCACTGTCGCCTACGAAATGGCACTCACCGCCGAACCGATTGACGCCGCACGCGCCTACGAGCTGGGTCTCGTCAATCACGTCGTGCCCGGTGACCAAGTGC
The DNA here is from genome assembly GCA_003142095.1 of Acidimicrobiaceae bacterium. Lineage (GTDB taxonomy): Bacteria > Actinomycetota > Acidimicrobiia > Acidimicrobiales > RAAP-2 > RAAP-2. The sequence goes on from PLON01000040.1 coordinate 11,753, forward strand.
TCGACGCCGCCATTGCCCTGGCGGAGCGAATCGCGAAGAACGCGCCGTTGGCCGTACGCACGTCCAAGGAGATCATGCGTCGCGCGCTCGAACTGAACGAGTCCGACGCCTGGGTGGCAAGCGACGAAGCGTTCGCGATGATCGGGCGAAGCGCCGATGCCCTCGAAGGCGCGGTCGCCTTCGCCGAAAAGCGTCCAGCGAACTGGCAGGGCAAGTAGACGCTTTAGTGAAGGTGAAAGACCACCGCTGACACCACGGCCGCACCGACGACCACCACCGGAAATGGCGCACGCGCGAAGAGCAGCCCCGCAGCCACGACGAGCCCCGCGAGACGGTGATCGATCATCACGTGCGTCTTGGCCACCAGCCCTTCGGCCACCACGAGCGCACTGAGTAGCGCGATCGGAATCAACGCGTTGATGCGCTGTAAGCGTGGGTGCGCGAGCCAGCGTTCGGGGATGTAGTAGCCGAGCAACTTGATCGCAAAGCACAGAGCGCTCGTCGCGCCCAGTACGATCCACGACGCCAACGTACTCATCGCTCGCGCCACCCGCACACGAAGGCCACGAGTACGCTCGCAATGATCGGCAGACCGGCCGGAAGCCAGGGCGTAATCATCAGCGCGAACGCCATCGAGACCACGGCGACGATTCGAAGAAATCCACTGGTGAGTCGGGGCCACAGGAGACCGAGAAATGCGGCCGGCACCGCGGCGTCAAGCCCCCACGCCGCCGGATTGCCAAGAGCCTTCGCGCCGACCGCGCCCACCAGAGTGAAGATGTTCCAGAAGAGAAACACTCCGATACCGGTGAGCCAGAAACCCGCGCGCATGGCGGCAACCCCGCGTGGGGTCTGAGCGAGCGCAACCCCCGTCGACTCGTCGATCGTGACGTGCGCCGCCGCGATCCGCTTTAGACCTTTGGCCTTCACCAGCGGGGCCATCTGTAACCCGTAGAGCGTGTTACGAGTTGACAAAACCGTCGCGGCGGCCACGGCGCTCGCGACGCCCCCTCCCGCGGCCATCACGCCCACAGCCGCGAACTGGCTAGCGCCGGTGAACGTAAGCAGGGAAAATAGGCACGTCTGCAGGACCGAGAAGCCCGCGGCGATCCCCGCCGCCCCAAAGGCCACGCCGTAGGCGCCCACCGTCAGGGCCACACTCAACGCATCTCGATACGTCTCGCGAGGCGCTGTCGTCACCTCTTTATTGTTACCCAGCCTGATGAGGAGCGTCGCCAACGGTCTACGCCCAGGGCGCACTAGTATGGAATGAGCGCGTCAAAGGAGAAGACCGTGTTCTTTGGTGATATTTTCGGGCCGGATCTCTTGGTCGTAGTGATTGTTGTGGCTGTACTCATCTTCGGGGGGTCGGCCATTCCCAAACTCGCGCGCAACTTGGGCAGTGCCAAGACCGAGTTTGAGAAGGGCCTAAAGACCTCCAAGGACGACGGCGCGGCCAAAACCTCCGATGCCCCCGACACGAAGGTTCCCGACTCCGACAAATAGTCCCGCATGGACATTGTCGAGCTGTCCGATCGCCGCTGGCGCGGCGAGGACCTCAATCAGAAATCGAATCCCCTCGGCGGGCTTGGTCACGTCGTCGAGATCACCGACGGCGTAGCGTTTCTTCGGAACTTCGCGAACTGCACGGCGCTCGCGACGGACGACGGTCTGGTCATGGTCGACACCGGCTCGCCGCTTGAACTCCGGCGCGTCTCGCTGAGGCATTAGTCACCGTGAAGGTGCCGAGCCACCTCGCCGAGCGTCCCTACTTCCAGCCGTACTACGACGAGCCGGAGTTCTCGTGAAAAACATCTGGCGCCTCTACGGCGGACGGTGGGACAACAATCCCGCGAACCTGCGCCCGGCGCACGAGCGTGCTGTCGCTCAAGAGGTGGTCGAACTTGCCGGTGGCGTGAACGCGCTCTGTGCACGAGCCGAGACTCTCCTCAAATCGGGATCTGACGAGGAGCTTCGCCTCGCGGGGCATTTGTCCGAGAGGGCGTGGCTATCGGCCCCTTCGAACCCGGCGTGCAGGCTGTTCGCCAGCGCGTCTTTCACGAGCTGGCCGCGAACGCCACCTCCACCATGTCGCGCGGGGTCTTCAACTGGGCCGAACGAGAATCGACTAGCGAGCAGCACTCGACGTTGCATGAGTGACCAGACGTGGTCGATTACTAAATCAACCAACCTTAAATAATGAGTAAGGTTTTCAGGGTGGAACCACCTGCCCTGCCCCCACAGGGAGTCTCGGTCCGCACGCGTCGCTGGCGACGTGTGCGACGTCTCGCTGCGCTCCCCATTGCCGCCCTCGCACTGGCCGGCTGCACCATCCCTAGTTTTGGTGCCTCGCCTGGCGCGACGACGAGTTCAAAGTCAGTCTTTGACCTCTGGCAAGGTTTCACCATCGGGGCCATCATCGTCGGCGGCATCACGACAGTCTTAATTGTCTGGGCCGTCTTTCGCTACCGCCGCAAGGGCGACAATATTCCTAAGCAGAGCCAGTATCACGTGCCGCTAGAACTGACGTACACCATCATTCCGGTCATTATTGTTCTCGGACTCTTTGCCGCCACCTTGGTTGTGGAGAATAAAGAGGTCGCCAACCCGAAGACCAACGTCACTATCAACGCGAACGCCTTCCAATGGGGCTGGAAGTTCACGTACCCGGGCCAGAACGTCGTCGTCGTCGGCCAGACCACCCAGGACCCCGAAATGGTCATGCCGGTGAACGAAAACGTCCACATCAACTTGACCTCGTCGGACGTCATCCACGGCTTCTACGTTCACGCCTTTAACTTCTCGCGCTACGCCCTACCGGGCGTTTTGAACCAGTTCACGTTCCGCGCGGTCAACACCGGCACCTACGACGGCCAGTGCACGCAACTCTGCGGTCTCTATCACTCGCTGATGTGGTTCCGCGTCAAAGTGGTGACCGATAGCCAATACACGACGTGGCTGAAGAGTAAGGCCAACGCGGCTGCGGCGGCGGCAGAGTCCGCGGCGACGAACCAGCAGACTTCGTCCGTTGTGCCGACCAAGCCGACTGAAGGAAACAGCTAATGACTGACGTACTCGATCCACCATCGGTCGCTGAACGGCACGAACACCACGAAGAGCACGGCCCCACGGGCATCTTGAAGTGGCTGACCTCGACCGACCACAAGGTCATCGGGATGTCGTACACCGTGACGTCGATCGTCATGTTGGTCATCGGTGGCGCCTTCGCCGAACTGATTCGCGCTCAGCTCACGACTCCGAACAACAACTTGGTGTCCCTCGCGCAGTACAACGAGCTCTTCACCATGCACGGTTCGGTGATGATCTACCTCTTCATGGGACCCTTCGCTTTCGGGGCCCTCGCGAACGTCATCGTGCCCATTCAAATCGGCGCACCCGATATGGCCTTTCCGCGACTCAACGCGCTCAGTTACTGGCTGTATCTCACGGGTGCGATCACGATGTTGTCGGGCTTCTTCGTCGCCGGCGGCGCCGCGAACTTTGGCTGGGTGGCGTACGCGCCACTGTCGAACTCGGTCAACACGCCCGGCGCAGGCGCGGACCTTTGGATTGGCGGACTGCTGCTCACGGGCTTCTCCGCGATCTTTACCGGTGTCAATATCACGGCCACGATCTTCTATCTGCGCGCGCCCGGCATGACGATGTTCCGTATGCCGATCTTCACGTGGAACATGTTGATCACGGCCATTCTCATCCTGCTCGCCTTCCCGGTCCTGACGGCCGGACTGATCATGCTCTACTGCGACCGACACTTCGGCACGCATATCTTCTCGGTCGCCGGAGGCGGCGTACCAGTGCTCTGGCAGAATATTTTCTGGTTCTGGGGCCATCCCGAGGTCTATATCTTGGCGTTACCCGTCTTTGGCATGGTCACCGAGATCATCGCCGTCTTCTCGCGTAAGCCCGTTTTCGGCTACAAGGGCATGATCTTCGCGACCATCACCATCGGCGCGCTGTCCCTGGGCGTGTGGGCTCACCACATGTTCACGACCGGCACGGTCCTCTTGCCCTTCTTCTCGATCATGAGTCTCCTCATTGCGGTGCCGACGGGGATCAAGATGTTCAACTGGATCGGCACGATGTGGCGAGGGGAAGTCTGGTTCTCGACCGCGATGTTGATGGCGCTTGGCTTCTTGTTCACCTTCCTCATCGGCGGCCTCACCGGTATCTATCTCGCGAGCCCGCCGCTCGACTTCTTCACCCACGACACGTACTTCGTCGTCGCGCACTTCCACTCCGTCGTCATGGCGCTGATGATGGGTGGCATGGGCGCGCTCTACTACTGGGGCCCGAAGATGACGGGCTACCTCTTAAACGAGAAGATCGGCAAGGCGCAGTTCTGGCTCTTGTTCATTGGCACCCAGGTCTTCACGTTCCCCATGTATCTCCTTGGGCTGAAGGGCATGCCGCGACGCATCGGCATCTACCCGAACCACCCCGCGTGGCAGAACTTGAACGACTGGGCCACGGTCGGGGCAATCATGATCGGTCTCTCGTCGGTGTGCTTCCTCGTCAACATCATGTACAGCTGGAAGAAGTACCCGGCCGGTGACAACCCATGGGACGGACACACGCTCGAGTGGTTCACGACCTCTCCCCCGCCACACCACAACTTCTACCGCCTGCCCCAGATTCGTTCCGAGCGTCCCACGTGGGACTACAACCACCCCGGTCACTCCGCCGCCGCGCACGGTCACGCCGGTGAAGTCCTCATCGAGAAAGAGCCCGTCTCGTGAGGAACGAGGCGAAGCTCCTCTTGAGCTTGGGATCGTTCTTCGGCCTCATGGTCGCTGTCTACTGGTTCTGGAGTCACGAGAACGCCGGGAGCGTCATGATGTTCTGCGGCATGCTGCTGTGCTTCCTACCGGGTAGCTACTACTACTTCTGGAGTCGTCGCATGAAGCCGCGCGCCGAAGACGACCCCAACGCCACCCAGGCGTCGGGCGCCGGCATCGTCGGTACGTTTCCCGGCACCTCGATCTGGCCGTTTACGCTGGGCATGGGCGCTTTCTTTGTCGTGCTCGCGTTGGTCTTTGGCATTTGGCTCTTAATACCCGGACTCGGTCTCGCGTTCTGGGCAATTATCGGGGGAACGGCAGAAGGTCGTCGGGGTGGTCCGCACTAGTCGACGTCGTGCTGTCACGGGTACAGCCATCAGTGTCCGTTCAGCGCGCCTCGGGTGTTCGAAGGTGCGGGGGCTTCTAATATGAATTTTGCTGTGTGTATAACCATGACGAGCGAGGAGTACGAGTGACGGCCTTAGAGAGTTCGACGAAGGTTCAGCTCGGCGGAAGGCGCGGCGGCCCCGATGCGTCCACCGTTCGTCAAGATCGCTGGTGGATTCAGCCCGTGGTGACGGTCGCGATCCTCACGGCCTTCGTGATCTATTCCACGTGGGCGGCCTTTCAAAACAAGAACTACTTCGTCGGGGCCAACATGGGCCGCGACTTGATCAGCCCCTTCTACTCACCGTGCCTCGGTGGCTCGTGCGTGCCCGGCGCCAAGTTCGCCTTCACCTGGAACGCGTGGACCCTGTCGCCAGCGCTACTGATCTTGATCTTCCCGTTGGGTTTTCGCCTGACCTGCTACTACTACCGGCGCAGCTACTACCGGGCGTTCTGGTGGTCGCCGCCGAGCTGCGCCGTCGCCGACGCGCACGGCTCGTACGCGGGCGAAACGCGTTTTCCGCTGTTGATGCAAAACGCGCATCGCTACTTCTTCTACGCCGGTCTCATCTTCAACGGACTGTTGACCTACGACGCGGTGCTGGCCTTTCACCAGCCCGGCATCGGTTGGGGCGTGACGGTGGGCACCATCGTGCTCGTCGTCGACGCGACGCTGCTGTGGCTTTATTCACTTTCGTGTCACGCCTGTCGCCACCTGTGCGGCGGACAGGTGAAGAGCTTCAAGGCCCACCCGTGGCGCTACAAGTTCTGGAAGTTCGTCACTCCCCTCAACGCGAAGCATATGAATTTCGCCTGGGCTTCGTTGGTCTTTGTCGCCTGCACCGATATCTACGTTCGTCTCGTGGCCTCTGGCGCCATCACCGACTACCGACTTTTCTAAGGACTGCACGTGAGCGAACCGTACGAACACCACGAATACGACGTGCTGATCATCGGCGCGGGCGGCGCGGGACTTCGTGCCGCCATCGAAGCCAAGCAGCGCGGACTCAGCGTGGGAATCGTCTCGAAATCTTTGCTAGGTAAAGCGCACACCGTCATGGCCGAAGGCGGCATAGCCGCGGCGATGGGCAACGTCCACTCCGAGGACAACTGGATGGTGCACTTTCGTGACACCATGCGTGGCGGCAAATACCTCAACAACTACCGGATGGCCGAGCTACACGCGAAAGAAGCGCCCGACCGCGTCTGGGAGCTTGAGCAGTGGGGCGCACTCTTCGACCGCACGAAGGACGGCAAGATTCTCCAACGCGACTTCGGCGGTCACCGCTACGCGCGACTCGCTCACGTGGGCGACCGCACTGGTCTGGAACTCATTCGCACCCTGCAACAAAAGGTCGTCTCGATGGGCGCGGACGTCTTCATGGAGTGCAAAGTCCTCCAACTCGTCCACGACGCCGAGGGCCGCATCGCCGGGTGCGTCGGATACTGGCGCGCCACCGGCGAGTTCATTACCTTTCAGGCGAAGACCGTCATCCTCGCCACCGGCGGCATCGGCAAGTCCTGGAAGTTCACGTCGAACTCGTGGGAGAGCACCGGTGACGGCCACGCGATGGCGCTCTGGGCGGGAGCCAATCTCATCGACATGGAGTGCGTCCAGTTCCACCCGACGGGCATGGTCTGGCCGCTCAGCGTGCGCGGACTTCTCGTCACCGAGAGCGTGCGCGGCGACGGCGGGGTGCTTCGCAACTCGCTCGGTGAGCGCTTCATGTTCAACTACATCCCCGAGATGTTCCGCGCCGAAACGGCCGACTCCGAAGAAGAGGGCGACAAGTGGTACGACGACCACAATGCCGGACGCCGTCCGCCGGAATTACTGCCGCGCGACGAAGTGGCTCGCGCCATCAACTCTGAAGTGAAGGCTGGCCGCGGCAGTCCCCACGGCGGCGTCTTCCTCGACATCGCCTCGCGCCGCACGCCGGAATTCATTCGTCGACGCCTTCCCTCGATGTACCACCAGTTCATGGAGTTGGCCGGCGTCGACATTACGCGCGAGGCCATGGAGATCGGCCCGACGTGCCACTACATGATGGGCGGCGTGCAGGTGAACGCCGACTCCCAAGAGACGGTCGTACCCGGACTCTTCGCGGCCGGCGAAGTCGGGGGCGGCATGCACGGCGCCAATCGACTCGGCGGCAACTCGCTAAGCGACCTCGTCGTCTTCGGTCGCCGCGCCGGCATCGGCGCGGCGGAGTACATCGCGTCGGGACAAGCGGCCACCACCTTCAATCAGAGCGAAGTAGACGCCGCCATCGACGCCGCGCTAGCGCCACTCTCGCGAGAGAGCGGCGAGAACCCCTACGACATTCAGCACGATCTCCAGGAGATGATGCAAGCTAACGTCGGGATTATCCGCAACGCTGAGGAGTTAGCCGAAGCGACCAAGAAGCTCGACGAGTTCACTGAGCGCGTGAAGAACATTTCGGTGAAGGGGACGCGCGTCTATAACCCCGGCTGGAACTTGGCGACGGACCTTCCGGCCATGATCACGGTGTGCAAGAGCGTGACTCTGGGTGCCACGTTGCGCAAAGAATCGCGCGGAGGCCACACCCGCGAAGACTTTCCCAATCCCAGTCCAGAATTTGGAAAAATCAACCTCGCTCAGTCGAGCGACGGCGGGACGTGGGACAGTCCGATCAACGTCGTGGAATCTCCGATCTTGATTTTGCCGGATGATCTGAAAGCTCTACTTGAGGAGACGAAGTAATGGCGCAGGTGACCATGCGAGTCTGGCGCGGAGACGCGAGCGGCGGCGATTTCGAAACCTTCACCATCGAGCAGAACGACGGAGAGGTGGTCCTCGACGTCATCCATCGCATTCAAGCGACCGAGGCGCCCGACCTCGCGTGTCGCTGGAACTGCAAAGCCGGCAAGTGCGGATCGTGCTCGGCCGAGATCAACGGCAAGCCTCGGCTCATGTGTATGACCCGCTTGGACACGCTGCCGGCGGGGCCCGTCACGGTCACCCCGATGAAAACCTTCCCGATCATTCGCGACCTCGTCACAGACGTCTCGTTTAACTACGTCCAGGCGGCGAAAGTTCCGGCGTTCATGCCTCCCCCGATGCCCGAGGGCGGCTATCGGATGTTTCAAGAGGACGTCGCTCGCGGTCAAGAGTTTCGCAAGTGCATTGAGTGCTTCATGTGTCAAGACGTCTGTCACGTCATACGCGACCATGAGGACAACAAGACCCACTACGCCGGTCCGCGCTTTTTCATTCGCTACGCCGAACTCGAAATGCATCCCCTCGATCAGAACGATCGGCGCGACCTCATTCGAGAGGACATGGGTCTTGGATACTGCAACATCACCAAGTGCTGCACCGAGGTCTGCCCCGAACACATCAAGATCACCGACAACGCGATCATCCCATTGAAGGAACGAATCGTCGACGCTCATTACGACCCCGTCGCGTGGCTCGGACGCAAGATCCGTCGCAAGCCGAAAACATCAGCCGCCGATGCCGCCGTTCAACCCGCGCCGTAGACATGAGCGCATTTCTCAGCGACGAGTGGTTCTCTAGCCTGAGTGAGACCTTAAAAACCGCGGGACCACCTCCATTCGATGAGGGCGCCGTCGATGTTCGCATCGTCTTTGAACTCACCGCCGGGCCGTCGTCTTCACCGCACGCCATCACTTTTACGGTCAATCGCGACGGGGCAACTGTGCAGCCCGGCGATCACCTCGCCGCATACGCCGTCATTCGCATCAGTTACGACGACGCCGCCGAGTTAGCGAGTGGAAAACTCACGAGCGCCAAGGCCGTGCGCGACGGCCGACTCAAGATCCGGGGGGACGTTCACGGGCTCGTGCCGCTTCTTTCGTGGCTGCTCGCGGCGCGCGCCTAACGGGTTTTGATGGCCCGGTGCTGCATTTTCTTGGAGACATTACTGAACGACCGCACCCTCACACGACCCAACTAATGCCCTAGATCTCTGGCTTTCGTAGGATCGGCGCTCTCTTGAGCGGCACGGAGCGGGCCTCGACCAAATGAATAATCGTCATTCTGCTTTATAAAATTTCGCCCAAATACGTTGATTTCGCAGTGTTCGTTCTTAGACTTTGGCGGTGTCGGCTCAGAATGAAGAACGCGGTCAGCGCTGGTTGGCTCGATCTCGAGCGGGATTCATTGTCTCGGGTCTTTCTTTCGCCATCCCGATAATGCTCTCCATCGCCGCGGCGTTTGGCGCGTCGTTGCTCCTCTTTCGCCCGAATTCTGACCAAAGTCGCGTGCTGTGGTGGATCGTCGTTCTGGCGGTTGCCTGGCTAGCGGCAGCGATCGGAGAACGAATAGTTCGGCCACTCTTGCCCCTCGCCGGTCTTTTAAAAATGTCGCTCCTGTTTCCCGACCGAGCGCCATCACGTTTCGCCGTCGCTTGGCGCTCGGGCTCCACTCGCCAACTCGACCGCTACGTCCATGGTCTTGACGCCACCACCCATCGCGAGCCAGTGAGCGCCGCGATGGAGATCCTCACGTTGGTTACCGCTCTCAGTTCCCACGACCGGCGGACTCGAGGTCACTCCGAGCGCGTGCGCGCATACACGGACCTCCTGGCCGACGAACTTCGCTTGCCACTCGCCGACCGCGATCGGCTGCGTTGGTCAGCGCTGTTGCACGATGTCGGAAAGATCACCGTCGATGTCGACATTCTGAACAAGTCGGGCGCACCCTCTGAAGCGGAATGGGAGATTCTCCACCAGCATCCTCTTGAAGGAAAACGAATGATTGAGCCGCTGCGCGAGTGGCTTGGTGAGTGGGGACTCGCGGTGGAACAACATCACGAGAATTTCGACGGTACCGGGTATCCACACGGCATTGCGGGAGAGCAGATCTCCCTCGGGGCGCGAATCGTCTCGGTCGCGGACGCCTTCGAGGTGATGACCGCCGCCCGGTCGTACAAGAGCGCGATGTCACCGTCGGCCGCCCGCAAGGAACTGACTCGTTGCGCGGGGACGCAGTTCGATCCGGCAATCGTGCGCGCCTTTCTCGACATTTCGGTCGGTCGCCAGCGATGGGTCATTGGTCCGCTCGCGTGGCTGTTCGATGTGCCGATCATCAGTCAAGTGAGCAATTTGGGAAACGTATTCGTCGCGAGTTCACAGGTCGCTCTCGTTGCTGGCTCGGTAACGCTGGGGGCGGCGGCGGCGGGCGGACAGGTTTTAATGTCTGCGCATGTTCAAAGCCCTATCTCTGCAGTGGCCACCACGTCACATGTAATGCACCACCCCGAAATTCTTACCGCCGTGTCTACGGACCCGCTGGATACGAGCATGATCCGCGGTAGCGCGTCGCTGTTACGCGCCGCAGACGGCCCGAGTGGGGACATCACGTACTACGTCTATGACAACGCTTCGTGCTCGGGCAGCCCGGTCGCCAGACTCGGGCCGGTCGCCGTCACGAAGGGAGTCGTACCGAGGTCGTCGAACTGGTCGACCGCCGGACGACACGGCACGTACTTCTTCGTTGCTTCCTACAGCGGAGACGTGCGAAACGATGGTGCAAGAAGCGGGTGCGGCACGAACCCGTTCACCTTAGGGCCCGGAGAGACGTCGATAACCACACAAGTATCACCGACCACGGTCGTCATCGGCGCTGAGCTCTACCCCAGCGCCACCATCGCCGGAGGGGCATCGCGTTTGTCGGGCACCGTGACATATGACGTCTATAACAACGACTCATGTACGAACGGAGGTCTCGTAACGACGATCGGGCCGGTCGCGGTGACTCATCGAGCAGTGCCTGAATCACTCGGTTGGACAGCGGACGGACCACCAGGGACGTACTACTTTGTCGCTCTTTACGCCGGAGACACGAGTCACCGAACCTCCAGAAGTGGCTGCGCCAACGCTGCTGCAATCGTCACTGCCCCCGGCAACTCAATTACCACCACGACGATCGCCGCCAAGCCGACAACTACCACAACCGCTCCACCCGCAACCACGACCACAAAACCGCCTGCGCCCACGACCACCACTACGAAGCCTCCTGCGCCCACGACCACAAAACCGCCTGCGCCCACGACCACCACTACGAAGCCTCCTGCGCCCACGACCACCACTACGAAGCCTCCTGCGCCCACCACGACGACAACCAATCCTCCACCGACGACAACGACACCTACAGGGCCATGCCGATTCTTTGGCGATTGGCATCCAGGATGTCCTTTCTAGAAAATCATTCCTATTCCCATTCCCTCGCTCACGTCGTCGCATTACCCCCGATTTCGACTCTCCGCGAGAGTGAAAAACTCATGCGGTTCGGACGTGGCGTGACCTTTGACCGTGAGAAGGAACGCTGGTCTCTGGTGCAGCCTTTGACGAGTGACGGCGATATGCAAAGGTTGCTTGATGCCAAGGATATTGAGCCGGACTCGTCTCGCTCATTGGCATCGGCGTCGGATTTCTGATCTACATGGTGATGGCGAACGTGGGAATGGCGGAGGTCTTCGTCGTCGTCCCGTGGCTGTATTGACGGTGGGTTTCAGTTCTCCGGCAGCTGATGTCGGGAGAAGTACCGCGTGGATCGGCATCCACACGACGGCGACGTCCACTCGCAGTTCCTCCTTACCCTTGCTCAACGATCGTTCGCTGTACGTAACGCCGCGGTACGCCGCGTGGCGATTGGTGCACAGCGAGAGCGCGGGAACAGTGAACCATCCCACGTCGAACTAAATGCGAGTCAGATCAAGAGACTTCGAAGTGCCATCGCCGTCCTTCGAACCTCTCCGGGCGGACTCTGCGTGGAGGACTCCACGCTTTATACGATCTCCGTCGCACCGACCGCCCACGGGAAAGCGTTCTGGTCCACTACAGCCGATGAATGCCCGGGCCAACTCACCATCACATTTGACGGTCGTCAGGTGTCGCTGAACGCGCGTTCCTGCCAACTGGAGAACCTCATTGGCTCTTTCTTCCCGTCGCACACGGCGACGGGAACCAAACTCGCTCTCAAAATGTGCGACCCATCGGAGTGATCGCGTCGCGCGTCGTTAAATGAGACCAAGGGCGCGCACTTCGTCGCGCTCCCCGACAAGTTCGTCCGTCGTGATCTGGATCCGTTCCTTTGCGAAGCCGTCGATCTCGAAGTTCTCCTTGACCTTCCACGATCCAGCGCCGTCCGCCAGAATCGGAAAGCCAAACGTCAAACCTTCGGGGACGCCGTATTCGCCGTGACTCGTCACTCCGACTGACGCGCAGTCATCACCCGGCGTCGCGTTCACGAGGCTGCGCACCGTGTCAATTGCCGCGTTCGCGGCCGACGCAGCGGAGCTCAGTCCGCGCGCTTCAATGACGGCCGCTCCGCGCTTTTGCACGGTTTGGATGAACTCTGTTTGCAGCCACTTGTGATCAGTGATGACCTCGGGCGTCTTCTTGCCCGCGATCGTGGAGTTCGCAAAATCGGGGAACTGGGTGGCCGAGTGGTTCCCCCAGATGGCGACGTTCTTGACGTCGGTCACTGGTCGGCCCGCGGCCTTCGCCAGTTGAGCAACCGCGCGATTCTGGTCGAGGCGGGTCATGGCGAACCAGCGATCCTCAGATACTTCAGTGGCGTTGGAGCGCGCGATGAGACAGTTGGTGTTGCACGGGTTACCGACAACCAATACGCGAACGTCACTGGCCGCGTGTGCCGCGATCGCTCGACCCTGCGGTTGAAAGATGCCGCCATTCACGCCGAGCAGATCGCCGCGCTCCATGCCGGCCTTGCGCGGAATGGAACCCACGAGCAGCGCCCAGTTCGTGCCGTCAAAGGCGTGATTGAGGTTGCTCGTTGCTTCGATACTCGTCAACAGCGGAAAGGCGCAGTCGTCAAGCTCCATGACGACGCCGTGCAGACTCTTCATGGCGGGATCAATCTCGAGCAGTCGCAGGGCCACGGGAACGTCAGGCCCAAACAAGGCCCCCGACGCAATACGAAATAGCAGGCTGTAGCCAATCTGACCGGCGGCGCCGGTCACGGTGACGTTTACGGGGGTGGACATGACTCTCCTTTAGTTGTTACAGACGCTCGACGATCGCGGCAGCGAATTCGGAACACTTCACTTCCGTGGCGCCGTCCATCATGCGCGCGAAGTCGTAGGTCACAACCTTGTCGGCGATGGTCGCTTCCATCGCGGTGACGATATCCGTGGCTGCGTCATTCCAACCGAGGTGCTCGAACATCAACACACCCGACAACAGCAACGAGCCCGGATTGACCTTGTCGAGACCGGCGTACTTGGGTGCCGTACCGTGCGTGGCTTCGAAGATGCCGTGACCGGTGAGGTAGTTGATGTTGGCCCCGGGCGCAATACCGATGCCGCCCACCTGGGCGGCCAGCGCGTCCGAGAGGTAGTCACCGTTCAGGTTCGTTGTCGCGATGACGTCAAACTCACTGGCCCGCGTCAGCGTCTGTTGGAACGCAATGTCGGCGATGACATCTTTCACGAGCAACTTCGAACCGGGCTTACCATCACAGTCGTTCCACCCGACGGCCACGTCGGCGAATTCGTTACGAACCAGCTCGTAGCCCCACTTCATAAAGGCGCCTTCGGTGAACTTCTGAATGTTGCCCTTGTGAACCAGAGTGACGGACTTGCGGTCATGGCTCACCGCATAGTTGATCGCGGCGCGAATGAGTCGTTCTGATCCGAACTTCGAAATTGGCTTGATACCAATTCCGCTCATCTCACGCACGTCCCACCCGAAGGCGTCGAGCACGAAGGCGCGCAACTTCTCGGCCTCGGCCGTCCCGGCCTCGACTTCGAGCCCGGCGTATACGTCCTCGGTATTCTCACGAAAGATCACCATGTCGACGAGTTCGGGGTGTAACACGGGTGAGGGCACGCCTTGGAACCAGCGCACCGGGCGCAAACATACGTAGAGGTCGAGAATCTGGCGCAGCGCCACGTTGAGGGAGCGGAAGCCCCCGCCGATGGGTGTGGTCAGCGGTCCCTTGATGCCGATGAGGTAGTCACGAAAGACCGTGATCGTCTCTTCGGGGAGCCAGTCGCCGGTCTCGTCGAAGGCCTTCTGGCCCGCGAGGACCTCCTTCCACTCGATCGTCTTGCCGTATTTCTTGGCCGCCGCGTCGAGCACCAGCTTGGACGCGGGCCAGATGTCGACCCCGATGCCGTCACCCTCTATGAAGGGGATGATCGGGTTGTTGG
>PLON01000034.1 GCA_003142095.1 Acidimicrobiaceae bacterium
GCCGAGTAAGAGGTCGGCGTGGTGCCCGTTGAGTTGGCAAAGGTGATAATAACGGCGCCGGCCGTTGTCGTCGACGGAGTGACCGTGACGTTGGTCGGCGCGTTCACCTGACTCATGGCGGCTTGAGGACCGGCTTGGGTAGAGGTGGACGCCAAGTAACCGGTCGAAGCAGTCGCCGTGATCTCGACGTAGTAACTGGTGCCAACGCTGCCTTGGACGGCGGTGAGTCCGGTGATCTGTCCGACCGAGGTGATCGCAGCCGGTGAGGTGCAGGTCCCGGTCATGCCCGTGCCAGTGCAGGCGACTGCGGTGTAGGTCTGGCCGCCGGGCGCGTTCGTCGGTGCGGTAAAGCTCACACCGATCGAGCCCGGAGTGGTGCCGTAACTCAAGGTGACGTTGGTCGCCACATTCAATGTCTGCGTTGAGACCGCGGGTCCGACGACGGCCGAACTGGCCGAGACATATCCTGTCGGCGGGTTGGCCGTGATTGCGACGTAGTATCCGGCGCCCGCCGTAAGGCCGGTGATCTGGCCGCCCGACGTGATCACCTCGGGAGTGATGCAGCCACTCGTCATTCCGGGACTCGTACACGCGTAGGCCGTGTACGAACTAGGTGCCGTACCGCTCGAGGCGGTAAACGTGGCCGTCAATGCGCCTGCCGTTGTCGTAGAGGGAACGACCGTTAGATTTGTCGGCGCGTTCACCTGACTTGTCGCTGCGTGCGGACTCGTCACGGCTGAAGTGGAGACGAGATATCCGGTTGACGCGGTCGCGGTGATCGTGACGTAATAGCTGACACCGGCGCTACCTTGAGCGGCGGTGAGCCCGGCGATCTGGCCGCCCGAAGTAATAGGCGCCGGTCCCACACAGTTCGTCGACATACCGGCATCCAAACAGGCCAGCGCCGTATACGTCTGCCCGGCGGGCGCGTTCGTCGGAGCCGTAAAGGACACGCCGAGAGAACCTGGCGTCGTGCCGTACGAAAGTGTGACTGCAGTCGGCGGCGTCAATTGAGTGGCAAATGAGACCTGCGCTGTCGCGGCCAGTACGACGGAGTCCGTCGTGTCGTGTGCCGTATAAGTCACGATCTCTCGGTTTGTGTCGGTGACGTTGAAGGTGGAGACGCCGTTGGAGCCGGTCACCACCGGATTCGGCGAAATTACCGAACTCGTGCTGCCTTGTCCCAGCGTGATGCTCTTACCCGAGATCACATTGGTGTACGCGTCTTCCAGAGTGACGGTGACTGTCGCCGAGGCCGCGCCATTGTCGACCACGATGGATGGACTCGCCACCACAGTGGATACCGTTGAGGACGCCGGCCCTGGACCTGACGGCGTGATATTGCTGGCGGCAGAGGACAGGCCGGCCGATGACGCGGTCAACGTGTACGACGTCGTATCCAGACCGCCGAAGGTGCAGCCCGAGACTTCAACTACACCCTGAACTGCGGTGAGGTTGGAACATGACGACAGGGTTCCGCCAGACGACGCGAGCGAAATGGTCGCCGACGACGTGGTGACATTTCCTCCGGAGTCATCAACGTCGATGACCGGCTGCGTAGAAAAAGTTGAACCCGCTGCGCCGGCGACCGGCGGCACCACGTAAATCAACTGAGTGGGTGTACCGGGAGCGCTAGGCGTGAAGTAACCACTGGTCGCGGTGAGGGCAGTTGGCGAGATGGCCTCCGTTGCCGTGAGCGTGTAGGGAGTGCCGACGATGCCCGCGAAGTTGCAGGTCGCCACGGAGACCACGCCCTCGTAGGGCGTGAGGTTGGTGCAGAGTTGGAGTATGCCACCGGACGCGGTGAGCGTGATCGGCGTGGTGGAAGCTGTCACGGTATTTCCGGTCTGGTCCTCAATGGTGATGATCGGCTGCTTCTCGAACGCCGCGCCTGACACACCGGCGACAGGTTGCCGTGTGAAGACCAGTTTGTAAGCGACGTTCGTGATGTTGAAGCTCGCGCTAGTCGTTGAAGAAAGTCCAGTTGATGACGCCGTAAGCGTGAGCCCATTGCCGTATGCGCTGCCGCCACAGCCGGAGAAGGACGCCGAGCCCCCTGACGCGGCGAGAGGATTGGCACTGCACCCGTTCAGTGAACCGCTGCTGATCGTGAGCGTCACTGGCGCCGCGGACGAATTGACGATATTGCCGAAGGAGTCCTCCAAGGTCACGACAGGTTGTGTCGCAAAAGAAGTGGGGTCCGTCGCACTCGTCGTAGCTGACGCAGATCCGGTCGGCTGGGTGGAGAAGACGAGTTGGCTCGCCGGTCCGGGACCCGTCACCCCAAAAGCGGCGCTCGTCACAGGACTGGTTGGAACGGAGTTGGAGGCGGAGGCGGTCAGCGTGTACGGCGTGGCGAGATAGACACCTGAGATGGAGTTGTAGTAGTAAGCGCCCGCGAACTCGCAACTCGTGAAGGTGGCGACGCCCGACACGGCGGTCGCCGATGAACAGTTCGTGAGACTGCCGCCGGATGACGTCAGGGTTACGGTTCCCGTCCAGTTAACGTCCGGTCCGGAACTGGTGTACGCCGTAACGACGGGTTGGGTAGACATCAATGTTCCTGACGCGCCCGCAACGGGTTGCGTGGAGAACACGAGATAGTCCGTTGCGGCGCTGACAGTAAAACTATTGCTATAGAAAGTTGTGCCCGAAAAGTTACCGTCCATGGCCGCGATTTCGTAGGTGCCCGCCACGCTCACCGAGCAACCGCTGAAGGTAATGACGCCCTCGGTCTCGGTTCCCGCACAGCCAGTCAACGTGGCTCCATTGGTCACAGCCGTGTTGCCGGGCCCGGTGAGGGAAAGCAAAACTGGTGAGAGGTCGTCAAGCACGGTGTTACCCGAACTGTCTTCCACCGTGATCACAGGCTGCGTCGCGAGCAGCTGGCCGGTTGAGCCGCCAACGGGCTGCGTCGTGTAGACCAACTTCGAGGCGGTGCCGTAGGTGCCACTGGTACCCGATCCAGTCGTCACGCTGTCGAGAGGCGTGTCGACCACGAAGCTATTGGTGAATGACTGGTGATTGGTGGTGTCAACCACCGTGATCGTGATCTGCTGCGGCTCACCGGCATAGCACTCATCCGGCGGAACAGTGTTAGTCGGAGGCACAAAACTGTTGATCGCGGTGTCCCAATACTCAACTGGATTCGAAGCGGCGTATCCCGCCGTGAAACCGGTGGGCACGAAGAAACTACCCGAGAGAAAAGTTGCGCTCCGATAGTTCGACATGACGTTGGGGCACAGAAACAGCGACGGCGTTGCTTGAATGTCGGAGATCACTTCTTGCGAGATACTGTCCAGCGCAATACCAGAAGCCGAGAGTTGCCGATGATCAGCAGACGCAGAGATAGACGTGCCGAAGGCGATGATGAGCGCCACGGACGCCATACCGAGAACGATGAGCGCGAGGAGAACTTCGACAAGCGTGTCGCCCGACTCGCTTCGACGTCGGTCCGGTCGCACGGTCGTGCGACCCGTAGCGCTAACGCTGCCACGCGTGGGGTGTCTCATTGAGATTTCCCGAGGACGATCGGCACGGCGAGAAATCGCACTAGAACAACAACCCGAACGTGACACCTTCGAGGCCAGTACCCACCATCGTGATCGACATCGTCGTGGGCTGCAAGCTCTCAACCATCAAGGTCCCTGTCTTGGTTCCATTTGAATTCCCGCTGCAGGTGATCGTGGTCGCCGGGGAACCCGCGAATATTTGGGTGGAAGTGAGCGACGTGGTGCCCGATGTGTTCGTGAATGATCCCGATACGCCGGCCCCCGAGTTGCAGGCGTTACCGATCGGGTCAGACGTCGTGTCAACCGACTGATTATTGGGGATATCGAACATGCCCTGGGTCGAGTTCGAAGTCCATTGGATCGATTCACCGCTGTCGGTGGATTCCGCGTCCGCACTCACGAACTCCCAACCGGTGGCGGGGTTTCCGTCAGGGGCGACGACGGTGATGTCCTTGATGGTGATCGTGGTGACGCCACCCCACGTGTTGGACACCGACACCCCATTCACGCCGCAACTGCCCGAATCGCCCTCGCACGACTGATAAAGCGCCGGGTGACCAGGGATGTCGGAGTAGAAGGGAACCCCGTTAATGCTGTTTCCGAGAAATCCGTCGGTCCAGGTCGGTAGGGCGTACGGAGCCACGGGGGCACCGGCGATAGAGATGCAGAAGTACATCGTCGATCCACCCGGCAGCGGTATGGAGAGTTCCACGCAGCCTTGACGGGCCGCCACCATGTTGTTTCCCGAAAGACTTGAGAAGTCGACCAGGCACAGCGACGAGGCGTACGTGCCCGAACCGGCGGCGGCGTACCCGCAGCCCGCCTCAGTTGTCGCGGTGATTGGACCGCCGGGATCAACGGCGGAGGCGCTCGTCGGGGGGGTCGCGACCAACGTGTAGCTGTACGACGTGCTCCCCTGCGGCTCAGTGATAGGGAAGGTGACACTCGTAACTGAAGTGGTAGCGAGCCAACTGGTTTGCGCGGAGGTGTTGCTCGCCGCTGGCAAGATCGTCGGAGTCGACTCACTTTGTGCCAGGTTCGCGGCCAGGTTTGACGAGATAACGGTGCTTGAGGACACCGGCACAATCGGCGAGGGCGACGACGGCGTAACGCCGGTACACATCTGACGAACGAGCTCGTACGTTGTCGACGAACCACTCGTCACGGGAATGCTGACGTACGAGACGACGGTCTGGTACACGTTGGTTGTGGGGTTCTGGTTCCACTCGAGGCCGAGCACCTGATACCCAGCGCCACACTGACCACTCCCGTTCGCCTGAGTCGTGAGGTATTGAGCACTCTGAACGTCGTTACGGAAACTGGCCTGTACGACCTGGGAATCCGCGGAGTTGGAGAGCCGACTTGAAACACCGGTTTGCAGCGACAACACCGACATGAGACCAATCGCGAGAGCTCCTACGATGAGCGGAACGACGACCACGACGATCATTAACTCGACCAGAGTGAAACCTTGGTCGTCACGATTCCCGCGACGACCTTCGCTCCCATTCTGTCGGCCAACGGGACCGACATTCAAGGGCGCTCGCGTTCGGCGTCGCCTTAAAATCTTGATCAGCCCACCTTCACCTGGTTGTAGATGCCGTACATGGCGGAGATGAGGGCTACCGCGACGAAGCCGACAACGACGCCCATGAAGATGATGATCGCTGGCTCAAAGAGCGCGGTTGCCCGGTCGAGTTTGACCTCGAGTTCACGGTTGTAGTACTCGGCCGCGACGTCGAGTTGCTGGTCCAGCGTTCCGGTCTCTTCACCCACCCGGAACATCTGTCGTGCGGCTCCAGGAAAGAGGCCACTTCGAGCAATTGGCCCGGCGAGACCTTGGCCCTCCATCATGGCTTCACGAATCCCTTCCAAAGCCTTGTGATACACGGCGTTGTTGGCCGATTCCGCCGTGACCACCATTGAACGCGGCAGGTCGACTCCGGCCTTCAACATGGAGGACAGAATGCGACACGTCCGCTCGAGGATCGCGGTCTGGGTGAGGTCGCCAACGACGGGCAACTTCAGCATTACCGCATCCATCCACGCCCGACCCCCGGTCGAGCGGCGCATCGCGATGAAGCCAACAACGAGGATGATCGCGAGCGCCGCTTCGGCGTACCACCAGTGAAGGATGAATGAGGAGGCGTCCATCATCAAGATCGTGATGAGTGGAAGTTTCGCGTTGAGCGATTTGAAGAAGACGGTGAAGCGTGGAAGGACGAAAACGGTCAATACGAGTACCGTCACCACGGACATGCAGGCGACAACGGCGGGGTAGATCAACGCTGCCGTGATCTTGCTGCGCGCCTTCGTGTCGCGCTCAATGTAGTCGGCCAATTGGTTCAATACGGCGTCCAAGTTTCCCGTCAGTTCCGCTGATTCGAGGATGCCGACGTAGAAGTTCGGGAACGCTTCGGGGTGAGCTGCCGCCGCGGCTGCGAACGTGTCACCGGCGCGCAGACTGTCAATCACCTCGCGCAAGATTCCGCGCAGCAACTTGTTCTGGGTCTCTTCGACGATGACCTCAAGCGCTTCCATGATCGGAATACCGGCCTTCATGAACACGGCCAGCTGGCGAGTGAAGTTCATCACGTCGGAGCGTGGGACTTTCTTCTTTGTGATCTCGAACTTCAGAACGCTTGACTTGGTCGACACTTCAAGTGGTTGGAGTCCGCGCTCCAGAAGCACCATGTGGACGGCGCCGCTCGAAAGCGCCATCTCAACTCCGGACACCTTCTTGCCCATCTGATCAAGAGCGCTGTAGCGATATGCCGTGGTTGAGTCGGTCTTTTTGCGACCCATGCCGAAAGCAATGGCCCGCTTCGGGGCGTCCTGCTTGGCCCTCTTCACGGCTTCTTTGTCCGCCTTCGTCCCCTTTTTGTCTCTGTTCAGGATGCTCATAGGGCGTACACGCTTCGAATGACTTCCGCCACCGTCGTAATATCCTGGTTGACGAGGGCAATTGCCTCTTGGCGCAGGGTGCGCATGCCTTGTTTCATTGCCATGTTGTGCAACTCCTCTTGGGTAGCCCATCCGACGATGAGTCGCTTAATTTCAGGGGTCATGACGAGCAGTTCGTAGACGCCGATGCGGTCCTTGTAGCCGGTGTCACTACAGAAGTTGCAGCCCGAGCCGTAGTAGAAAACCTGTTTGTCCGGATCACTAGCGACGCCGCTCCCCATATAGAACTCACGCTCGTCGTCGGTCAGGGTGTAGGTGGTCTTGCACGATGGGCAGATCCGGCGTAGGAGACGCTGACCAACAATGGCGAGAACGGACGACGCCACCAGGAATGACTCGATTCCCATGTCGAGGAAGCGGTGCAGGGCCGACACCGAGTCAGTGGCGTGCATCGAGGAAATGACGAAGTGACCGGTGAGCGCCGACTGCACCGCCACGCGGGTGGTCTCCACGTCTCGGATCTCACCCACGAGGATGACGTCGGGGTCCTGGCGCAGGATCGACTTGAGTCCCGTCGCGAAAGTCAGCCCGGCCTGTTCGTTGGTCTGAATCTGATTGATGCTGGGAAAGACGTACTCCACTGGGTCTTCGATGGTCATGACGTTGAGGGTCGGATTGGAGACCTCGCTCAAGGTGGCGTACAGCGTCGTGGTCTTGCCACTCCCCGTCGGTCCGGCGCAGAGCACCATGCCGAAGGGCGAGCGCACGAGCTTGGAGTAAGTGGCATGGGTATCGCGGGGCATGCCCAGGTCGTTCAATTTGAAGACCGAACGGGTCTTGTCGAGGATTCGCATGACGCAGTTCTCGCCCATGATCGTGGATACCGTCGCCACGCGAACGTCGACCTCGCTGCCGTCGATGGTGATCGTCAACTGGCCGTCCTGAGGACGCCGACGCTCAACGATGTTCATGTTTGCCATGATCTTGATTCGACTAACCAGGCCCGGACCAATCGCGATGGGCAGCTGGAGAATCTCTTTGAGTGCTCCGTCAATACGAAAGCGCACTCGAACGAAGTCTTCGGAGGGTTCGATGTGGACATCCGAGGCACGGTCGCGCATGGCCTGAGTCAAGATGCGGTCGACGACTTGAACGACCGGCGCGTCATCACTGACCTCCTCGACTTCAGCCGCGCCGACTGCTTTCTTTCGGGCTCCCTCGACCGCCTCGAAGGCCTGAACCAACATGCCGACGCTACCGATGGCGCGGTAGTTGCTGTCGATCGCCCAGATGATGTCGCTCAACGGCGCGATCATGAGACTGACGTTGCGCTTCGAGGTTGACGCGAGGAGGTCGCGAAGTTCGTCACTGGGCTCGGCGACCGCCACGTACAGCCGGTCCTCTTCGGAACGTACCGGAATCGCCAGTTGCTCGCGAGCCATTGCTTCGGGGATAAGGGAGATCACCGCCGGGTCAACATTGTCGCGTCGCAAGTTCACGACCACGAGACCAAAGAACCCGGCGAGGGCGTCGGCCAAGACTTGCGCGCCGAGGGCTCCCATGTTGACCAAGAGCTCGCCGAGCTTGCCGCCAGCCTCGCGCTGCTCGGCGAGGGCCTGCTCGAGCTGCTCGGCTGTAATTAGGTTTTTTTCGAGAAGAAGGTCACCGAGACGTCCTTTATAGGCCGCCGGCATGGTCCGCGTCGCGATCGGCGGAACGTTCGCGGGCGTCGGACCGTCGTCGACCAGGACGGAACCGGCATTACGCTCCCCGCTATTGCCCGCGCCATCTTCGGCTGGACCTTGGCCGGAGCGAGGAGTTTTTTCGGACTTCCTCTTGAACGCCACCATCAACCTCTCAGAAATTCGACAAAAACTACGGGATTAATCGTAGTTCTGATGTATATAAACCAATTGCCATAATTTTCACACACATGCATCATTTTTTTTGTCATTTCCGTAAAGGAATTCTCTTGTCGGGAAACGACGTGCAGGAAAACGCACGCATTTGAACGAATGCAAAACTTTTCCGGCGCGCGTAAAGCAGGCCCCAATTGGTGAATAGGACCAATGCAGGCCTTGCCCGTGGTACGTGAGTTCTGTAAAAGGATTGCCCTTGACATTTCTATACGCGTTTCTGTAGGTACTACGTGAGCATCCTCGGGCGCCCGAAGAGGTATCCCTGCCCGAGCATGCCGGCTTCGCCGAGAGGAACTCCGAGTTCACGGAGCTTGTTGGCCTCGGCATCGGTTTCGATGCCCTCGGCGATCAGGATGGTCCCGCTCTGGGCAGCAAAGTGGCACATTCCGGCGATCATCGCCTGGCGAGCGCGGTTGGTGTCGATGTCGCGCACCAGCGAGATGTCGAGTTTCACAAAGTCGGGCTGAAGCTCAAGGATGTGGCTCAAACTGGTGTAGCCAGCTCCCGCGTCATCGACGGCGAGTTGACAGTTACCAATCTCGCTGAGCGCCCGGCGTATCGCCGTGTAGTTCTTGATCTGGACGTGCTCGGTGACCTCGATAACCAGGGGACGGGTAACGCCGTCGACGACTTTGGCCGCGTGACCGTCAAGGATCGCCGCCGGAGAGAAGTTGAGGCTGAGCCAGATGTCGGGTCCGAGCTCGCTCGCGGCGTCGAGCGCTGCCTCTGCGCAGAGTGCCTCGAGTTCACTGCCCAGGCCAATCGAGTGCGCCTGCAGGAAGCGTTGATCGGGAGATTCACCGTCGTCGAAGCGGGTCAGTGCCTCGTAGCCGACGATGGTTCCACTCTCGAGCTCCACCAAGGGCTGAAAGACCGGGTGAAAGCTCCGGTTTTTCATAATCTTGAGCACGTTCGAGCGCAGCGACTCCTTCTTTGAGAAGACGTCCGCCTCGGCGCCAAAAAGGGCTCCGGCGTACGAGCCGAGTTCTCCAAAGACCGCGAGTCGCGCGTTCATCGCCTCGGGACCTTCTTCCGCTTTCGTCGCTAGGGACAAGATTCCGAACAACTGACCCTCCCAGCGAATCGGGACGTTGCCAATTGCTGTAAATCCACCACGCACCATGCGGGCAGTCACTCCATCGGGGGAAATGACTCGATATTGACTGAGATCGATCCACCACGCCCCGGCCTCAGTGCGCTCGATCAATAGTTCGGGGCTCTGGAATTCCAGGGTCACGCCACTCGTGGCGCCCCCGAGTTCGTCACCGCCCGTTCCAATTGTTAAAAGAGTGCCGTCTCCCTGCACGAGAACCATCAACGCCGCGTCTATATCCACCAGATTGGCGGCTGCTCGACAGAAGGCTTCGGCCGTCTCGTGCAAGGAATCGCCCCGACGCACGTCCTGCATGATGTCCAGAATGTCGAGGCGGTCACGCTGCTCACGGGTGCGGTTGGTTTCAAGGCGACGCTCGACCGTCAAGTCGCGCTTTACGCCGACGTAGGCCATAAGGCGGCCTTCGGCGTCGTGAATCGGCGAAATGGTGGTGTCCTCTTCATAGAGCTCACCGCTCTTTCGGCGGTTGATCATGGTGCCGTGCCAGGACTGACCTCCGAGTAGATGGGCCCACATGACCTGAAAGAAAGTGTGATCGTGGAGTTCGCTTTGCAATATGCGCGGGTTTTCGCCCAAAAGCTCCTCCAGGGCGTATCCGCTGGTGCGTACCGAGGACGGATTGGCGTACAGCATTGTGCCCGCGGGGTCAGTTACAAGAATTGACTCGCTCGCCTGGTCGATCGCCTTAGAGAGAAGGGCCTGATCCTTGAGGGACTGGACGAGGCGTTCGTGGTCGCGCAGGCGCTTTATACCAAAGCCGAGTTCTTCCGCGAGATCCTTTAAAACGTCTACAACGTGACCATCAAAGGCCTTTGGGTCCACGGAGTAGACCTGGAGACTGCCATCAATCGCGCCTTCCACGTGGACCGGCAAAGCGATGCACGATTGAAACCCGTGCACCGTTGCCGATCCGAGCCAGGGGGCGAACTTGTCGTTGTGGGCCATGTCGGTCACGACGGCCGGTTCTTCGGTGCGAATAGCGGTGCCGACCGGACCACGTCCGTGGGGCCCCGTGCTCCAGTCCACCTTGATGGCGTCGACGTAGTCGTGGTGCTTTTTGCTGGCGGCGACCTTGATGACGCTGTGGGCGTCGTCGTCCACTCGGCGGGCGTACCAGGCCAGGGCGTAGCCCCCTTCGTCGACCGCCGCCTGACACATCTCAACGAGGAGGTCCTCCTCGCTTTCAGAGTGCACCAGTACTTGACTGCCGGCGGAGAGTGTGTTCGCGGCGCGCTGGGCGGCAACCTCACTTTGACAGTCGCGAAGAGAGACGACGCTGCCCACGACGTTGCTCGTGGCTCCGTGCGACGGCTGAGCGCGTACGCCCATCCAACGAAGGTCGCCGTCGGCGGTGCGAAGGCGGAACTGCGCGTGTCCAATCTTCTGACCCGACAAAAGTTGCTCATGACGCTCGCTCGGTTGGCCGGCGTCCTCCTTCGCGACGAGGTCGACGGCTCGAGTTCCGAGGAGTTCGTCGGGAACCCACCCGAGGACTTGGTACACCGAGGGCGAGACCCACTTGATGACGCCCTCGAGATCCGTCTCGTAGACGACGTCACTGGAGTTCTCCGCGAGAAGTCGAAAGTGCGACTCGGACTTCGCGAGGGATTGACGGGTCGCGACTTCGGCGTCGATGCTACGAAGTCCCACCACGATCGCAGCGATCGAATCGTCGCGCGCACGGATCGGTTTGGCCGACACCGACATCCAGTGCGGGTCGCCGGCGGGCGTACGATAGCGCGCCTCGATCGATCCGGAATTCTCTCCCGCGAGAAGCTGACGACGGTGCTCGGCAACAAGTTCGTGATCGCCCTCGAAGATAAAGTCAAAGATCGAGCGACCGTGTAGATCCTCGGGACGCCACTCGAGAATCTGGCTCGAGGGCGATATCCACTGGATCCGTCCCTCGAGGTCAGCTTCGAAGACAATGTCTGACGCGTTCTCCGCCAAGAGTCGATTCTTCTCGAGAGCCTGCGCTCGGTCGGTGACGTCGCGCCACGTGTAACTCAGTCCGTCGCCCACCTTGAGCGCGCGCACATCGCAGCGGCGTTCGGAGTTCCAGACCTCGTTGTAGTAGACCGAGTCGTCGAGGATCATCGGCTCGCCGCTTTCGAGGGCGTGGACGTACGCCTCGAACGTGCCCGAGCTGCGATGTCCCGGAAGTATGTCGAGCAGTCGAGCGCCAATCATTTTTTCGCGAGTGGACTGGTTGTACTCAATGGCCGCGTCATTGGCGTCGGTAAAGATGAAATCAATCACCCGTCCGTCGTCGTCGCGCAGCGCTTCGAAGATGACGTGGGGGTCCATGAGTGAATTCAGCGTGCCAGCGAGACGCGCGCGTTCGAGTTTCAACTGAGCGAGTAATTCCTCACTAGTCTCGTAGCGACGGCGATGAACGCCATTGGACGTCGAGGGAGGCGTCGCGACGTCTGGTTCTCGGTGCTTCAGCGACATGCCCCTCCTTGAAAGCCCTAAGTAAGGTCTTCGTCCCTGTTTGGAAGTATGACGGGGTCATCTCTACGCAACCCCAACGAACCCTCAACGGTGCCACCTGATTGCGTGAAAGTGATCAAAAAGACACTGTGACGAGCGCGAACGACCCTCGCGGAGGTGAGAACTACGAGTCGGCGGGACTGACCGAGTAGGCGTTGGGGATGGAGGGTTGCAGTACCCCCGCTGGTCCCTGGCTAAAAGTACGCAAAATATTGTTCGTAATCTTCCTCAGCGTCGGCGCCGCACATCCCGACTCCGTGCACGGACGCAGGTCGCCAATCCAGACGTTATTTCCCGTGTCGATAACCCCGGCGTAACTCGTCGGGTCAGTGAAATAGATCATGTCCGAATAGCTGAGGCCGTCCCATGTCGATCCGCTGACCGTTGCCTCGCCTGTGGAAATTGGCGAATGCGCGAGGATCTGCACGTTGGATGGCGAGCCTGCAATCACGTGATCAAAGTCCGAGCCAATGACACCGGCCAGGGACGATCCGTTCTGCAATCCAGTACCACGAAAGACCCACGACGACGCGTCGCTAATCACCATGGGTGCGCTCGCGCCCGGGTCAAGGTAGCCGCTGTACTCCTCACCGATCTGACTGATGGGTGACCAATCGGCGGGCGGGCTTTCCCACGTGTTTCCCGTGACCTGCATGGGACTTCCCACTCCGTTCAGTGGATCTTCCGCGCTGTCTCGATAGTCGACCTCTTCACGATCAGGCCCAAGTGGGGACGATTGGAGACGCACGTGGCGCACCATGGCGGCGGCACCGAAGTACACGACGTTCACGCCACGCGCGAGTGCATGTTGCACCGCTTCCCGCTCTGAGTACGTCCAGGACTCGTCGTGGTCGAGCGACAGCAGAACCTTGTGATGCCCCAGCAACCCGGGGTACTCACTGAGGGTGATGTCCGATATATAGGTGACGTCGAGACCCTCTCTCTCCATCAGTTGGATAAGCGGATATTCGTTGGTGAGAAAATCCGACGCGCCGTCACCCGTGTCGTAGGGCCGATCGAAGGACACGACGCGGGCCCGGTTACACGGCGGATACGACACATCGTCGATGATGCACCCACCCTCACCCGAGTAGTACGAGTAGCCCCCGTACGTGTTCCACCCTTGCTCGACCAAAGAGCGATTCATGATGACGTAGGTGGCGGTGCCCGACGGATCCCAGATCGTGAGCGGGATGTAACTCGCAGCTCGCGCACCAGCGATGAGTTTGATGAGATAGTCGCCGGGAACGAAAGTAGACGTGACGGGCATCACGATGGAGGGATGCCAGTTGGCGCAACTGACCATGTTGGTTGAAGTCGCGAGTGTGCAGGCCGGTTGCGTAACGGCGTGTTCGACGGGTGACGACCAGATCTCTCGGGCCCCCAGACCTTGGTACCACCCCATGCGGTACGCGACCGCGCGGTAGGAGGCCACGTGCGAATCGACGTAGAGCGTGACGTTCTGACCTTCTTTTGCGTACGTGAGATTAGCGAAGCCTTGAGCCACGGTCGGCGACACGTTGCCGGCGATCTTCCATGACGTAGTCCCGGGGAGTCGATTCTGCGCGATGATGGCCGATGACTCAACGCCATTCGGCCCCATCGTTGTCGTCGGCACTGTCGTTGTCGTCGGCGCCGTCGTTGTTGTTGTCGTCGTGGTGGTTGATAAACCCGTGGCACTCGTCGTGGTCGTGGTCGATGTACCCGAAGCCAAACTGGTCGGAGCGATCGTCACCACGAAGGTGAGCGCGAGCACGACGCTGGCGATGAGCACGCGGGACGGCGATAGCCCCCGATTCTTGTTCACGATGCCCCCACGAAGCCGACGATGCGTTGACGAACGATCGTAGTGATCAATGAGTCCTCGCGCAGAGCACCCGCGCTGAGTTCGCAAATCTTGGGGAAATCTTGGAGCGGTAGTGAGTGCGGCGTATGACCTAGACGTCGTTCTTCTCTATTAAGCAGAGAGCCCTTATAAACGTGGGCAACGTAAATGTTCACGTACGCCGGCGATCACAACGCAGATCTCTCGGTCGACGGCGGAAATGGGTACCCCGTTACGCTGGGGTCACTCGCTCATGACACTCATCAACGAAACCCTCGGTGGACAATTTCGACTCGTCCGCCTTCTCGGGCGCGGAGGAATGTCCGACGTCTACGAGGCCGTCGACGCGCGCAGTTCACTCGTCGTTGCGGTGAAGATCGTTCGTTCCGGCGATCCGGAGTTCGTTCGTCGCCTCGCTCACGAAGCGCGCGCCCTCGAAAGTTTTGAACACCCGGGACTAGTTCGCCTCTACGACACTGGGCTTGCCGGCGACCAGGCGTACTTGGTGATGGAGTACGTGGAGGGCATCACGCTGGCCGAGTCGTTGCGGCGTGGTCCGCTCGCGGCGAAAGACGTGGCCGCTCTCGGAGTCTCTCTCGCGGACGCTCTGGCCTACGTGCACGAGCGCGGAGTCGTTCACCGCGACGTGAAGCCCTCGAATATCTTGATCTCGCTCGGCGGCGACGTAAAGCTCGGAGACTTCGGTATTGCACAACTTCACGACGCAGTGACACTCACCATCACTGGGTCAATGCTCGGAACGGTGTCGTATATGGCGCCCGAACAACTCGAGGACACCCAAGTCGGACCCAGCGCCGACATCTGGTCGCTCGGCATTGTCCTACTCGAATGTCTCACGGGCCAACGTGTGTACGAAGGATCGCCGAGCGAAATCCTGGCGCGTCGCCTTCGTGCGCCAATTCCTCTACCGTCAGATCTTCCCGTACCGTGGAAAATCATCTTCAGTGGGATGCTCGATCATCGTCCCGACCAACGACTGAGCGGCAGAGACGTAGCGGCGCTGCTTGCGAGTTCCCCGTACTCCGCACCCTGGTCGCCCAGTGCGTCGGACCGTGAAGACGCAACCTACGACCTCACGGCGCTCGCACCCGCTGCGGACATGACGGTTGTCGCGGGTGCTGCGGCGATCGTCGGCGCTGACGCCACCCAAATTTCTCGACCACCTTCGAAGAAGAGCCCCCACCGTCAACCCGCCTGGCGGCCGACGAAGACCGTGATTGGCGCTGTGGCGGCCCTCGCCGTCATTGGTATCGGACTTGGTTTCTGGCTCGTCCCGGCTCCGAAACACGACCCCACACATCACAAAACCCACGCCACCACGACCATACCGAGCGAATCGACGGCGCTCTCGACATTAGTGAGCGACATGGCCCGGGCCCAGTCGGCGGGGCGAATGGGCCCAGCTGCGGAGCAAAGTATCGCCAACGACGCCGAGCAAGCACTCGCCAATAACACGGCGGGCAACATCGCCCAAGCGGGTAAAGACCTCCAAGAGGCCGAAACGACGATCGTGAACGGCATTCAGGGTGGAACGATTACCGAAGCCGAAGGTCTCCAGTTACTCCACGCATTGTCGGTTTTCTCAACCTCGCTTGGCGTCAGTATTCCACCAACTACCACGACAACAACCACTACCTCGACTTCGACGACGACCACCACCACCACGACGACGCTTCCCGGATTCGGCGGTTTCGGGAACGGGAACGGGAACGGGAACGGGAACTAACGAACCCACACTCGAAGTCAGCGTGACCTCGAGTGTGGGTTCT
The DNA here is from genome assembly GCA_003142095.1 of Acidimicrobiaceae bacterium. GTDB lineage: Bacteria > Actinomycetota > Acidimicrobiia > Acidimicrobiales > RAAP-2 > RAAP-2. The sequence continues at coordinate 15,558 of PLON01000034.1, forward strand.
CAGAACGACGAGTATCTACTGCGCCGGACCGGTGGTGAGGGCGAAACTCAGTGACTCTTGGTCACCGCTCGTGTTCACGTAGGTAATGGTCGCGCTGTCACCGGGCTTGAGCGAGTACTCCAACGCGCTCAACTGCGCGGCCGTACTGACGGTGTGGCCGTCGAATGACGTGATGACGTCACCTGCCGCCAGGGCCGTGCTTGCAGCTGGCGTGTTCGCCATCACGCTCGCGACGGTGACGCCACTCGTGGTGCTAGTCGGCTCGCCCGGTTCAGTGGCGCTGACCTCGATACCGAGGATCGCGGTCGGCCCGACGTGGATCGCGGCCGTGGCGTCACCGTTCTCGATGGCCTTTGCCACCGCAATCGCGGTGTTGATCGGAATCGAATACGCCTGTGCCGCCGTGGTCGCGGACTGGCCGAACTCGTAACCACCTTCGTTCGACGAGGCGGCCGTATCCATACCGACGACCTTGCCGCTCAATGTGACGAGGGGTCCGCCGGAGTCGCCCGGCTGAATCGGAGCGTTCGTCTCAATCAAACCGGTCAAGTTTTCCGAGCCGTTGGGATTCTCTTCACTGTCTGCAGTGATCGACTGATCCTTCGCGACGACCGTTCCGGGGGCGTAACCCGGCGTCCCGCCAGTCCCACCCGCGTTACCAATGCCAACGATCTGTTCTTTCAACGTCACCGCGCTCGAATTTCCGAGAGTAACCGTCGTCAAGCCCGACGCGTTCTCTAATTTCAAGAGCGCTACATCTTTCGTGACGTCGTACCCGAGCACCTTCGCCTTGTACGTCGTGTTCGTCGCGACGTCACGCACGCTGATCGAGGTTGCAGCCTCAATCACGTGATTGTTCGTTAACACGATGCCGTTCGACGTGAGAATCATGCCGGTGCCGGCGGCCGTGGCGTCTTGGTACGAGATACCGGTGTTGATGTCAACGAGACCAGGGTCAACTTCCTTCGCGACTTTTGCGGCGGCCTTGTCAGTTGTGCTGGTCGCCGGGCTCGTTGAAGGCGCGTTGTAGTTAGGGACCGTGAATCCCGGATAGCCGGATGACCCGTTCGAGGGCAGGCTCGTTCTCGCGTACGAGGGATTCGTCCCGAGAGGTGCCGTGGGCTTATCGACGTAGTGGCCCATAACGAAGCCGACTCCGGCTATCGCGACGACGAGCACAATGACGGCGAGCGCCGACAGGTAGGTCATAGAGAAACCGTGGCGAGTCACCGAGATCGGGCGCGTCGCGGGTTCGTCCGGGACGCTGGGGGTGACGCCGTCGCGAGGTTCGTCTTCGTCATTCCAATCCATAGCAAATACTCCTCTAATGCGAGATAACTGACTGAACCAATCCTGGAGGCCCATGGTGAAGGGCCCGTGGAAGTCCCCTAAGAAGCGAATAAAATTCACCCGTTTCTCAGGCGTCTCGGAGGTTCCAGCACGAAGGCACGGCGTTTAGTGGACTCGTTTTGGTTGATTCCGGGCAGATTTCGACTGCCATAGTCGATTTAGAAGGAAACCGCAGTGATCGCAAGGAGGGTCAGGCCGCCGAGGTGAGTGCCTTTTGTGGCGTCCATGATACTATCTTTGCTGTCAGTATCATCAAAGATAGAGAGGGAGAGCGATGGGTGGCTTTGTTGGCAGGCAGAAAGAGCTCGACACTCTGGTCAACGCGCTGAGCCGGGTGGGCAGTCACATGAACCACGGCACGCCGGGCTTGTGCATGTTCGTACGCGGTCGACGGCGGGTTGGCAAGAGCCGCCTGTTGGAGGTGTTCATCGAGAGGGCTGAGGTGCCTCACCTCTTCTTCACTGCATCGCAGCAGGGTGGCCGGGAACTCAGGCTGTTCGCCGAGGAAGCGGTCACTTCTTCGTTGTCGAACGTGCAGGCCTTCGCGGGCGTTACACCCGACACCTGGGACGGCGCACTGACCCTGCTCAACGCTGCGCTTCCCGCTGACCAGGTCTCGGTTGTCGTGATTGATGAGTTTCCGTACTTGACCGACGGGGACCCGTCCATCGAGGGCACCTTCCAGAAGCACTGGGACCGACACCTGTCGAAGAAGCCCGTGCTCCTCCTGCTCGTGGGATCGAACCTGGCGGCAATGGAGGCGCTGAACACACCAGGCCGTCCGCTCTTCGAGCGTGGCACCGAGATGGTCGTACCGCCGCTCAGCCCGCGAGAGGTCGCCGACATTGTGAGTTCGCCAACAGCGGAGGAGGCGTTCGATGCCTACCTCATCACTGGGGGCATGCCCATGCTGTGTGATGAGTGGCCGACGGGGGCGACTGTTGACGAGTATCTCGAAGCGGTGCTCGACGAGTCCTCATCGAGGTTCGTGACGGGAGCTCTTCGCAGCCTCGACGCCGAGTTCCCCACCGGGGCACTGGCGCGCGACATCCTCACCCAGATTGGATCGGGCGAGATGACTTTCTCGAACATCGCCCGGGCTGCTGGTGGGCTGCAGGCGACGAGCCTCAACCGAGGCCTGGAGATCCTCACGTCGCGACGCATCGTAGTGAGGCGGGTTCCTCTCTCCACCAAGCCGAGCAGGGATGCGCGCTATCGGGTGACCGACCCGTACATGCAGTTCTGGCTTAAATTTGTGGGCCCCTATCTTCCCGAGATCGACCGAGGACGTGGCGACCGGACGCTCGAGCGCGCTCGACTCTCGTTCTCAAGTTGGAGGGGTCGGGCCATTGAACCGATTGTCCGCGAGGCATTGCAGCGGCTGCTGCCAATCAACGGGATCGATGCCGGCGCTGTTGGAGGCTATTGGACGCGAACGAACGTGCCCGAGATCGACCTCATTGGTGCGGACCGAGAGCCGGTTGCTCGGTCGATAACCTTTGCTGGTTCGATCAAGTGGCTCGACACTGCGCCCCTCACTCAGGCGGACTTCAACGAGCTAGTGACCGACGCGCAACTTGTTCCAGGGATTGACGCCTCGACGCCACTGATCGCAGTGAGTAGGACTGTTGTGACGGCGAAGGGCGCAGCACTCTCGCTGGGCCCGGAAGACCTCCTCTCCGCCTGGACATAACACGAGCGGTACGAAAGAGAACGCCGACGTGAAGCGTTTCATTGCACCGTCGCGCACAGCCCGACGGCGCCGCGGCGATGATGAAGTTGGAGATTGGATACAAACTAAATTGGCCATTCCGAGCCATCTTTGGCTCAAATCAACCAAAAGTCCACTAAACGCCGAACCGTCCAGCACGGAAGTTGACTTTTCGAGTAAAATTAAGGGCGGTGTTCGGTGCGGAACGGAAACCGGCGCATTTAGACGTGGCCCCACCCGGCAAGGGTTTTACGGGAAGAGCCACCTCAGCTGAGCACTGAGTGACGCCTTTCGAGGTGTTCGAACGACACGGATATCATCCACTAAAAGTGTCGCTCGTTCATCCGATTTTTCTGTGGAAATCTCAGGTCCTCCAGATGTCGAGTGAATCACTGAGAAAATCAATTGTGAATTTTTGGTTACCAAAATTCAGATCACTCGCCGCCGCGCGATAATCCTTCAATTGCGTAGCGGTCTCGTGACGATTGTGCGCACACGTCAGTCGAATTGAATGAGTCATAGAAACGCAAGCGCGATCTCACACGACCTTCGTGACGCTGAAATCGTCATCATTCCCACGAAGCACTCAAATGACCGACAACACCTGAACAAGTCGGCCGAAAGATGAAAATCCTGGTGAAGAATGACTTCGCCCTCCGGATTCCTTCGGAGATGGTTCTCAGTGCTCAGCTGAGGTGGTTCTCCCCAACATGCCCTTGCGGGGGTGGACCACGTCCCGAGTGCAATTGGAATCGCGCGAGAGTCGATTCGCCGTGGCAGCCCCACATAAAGTGATCGGGATGACGACCAGCGAACGCACCGGCATTCGACTGACGAATCTCACCAAGTCCTACGGCGACGTGAAGGCGGTGCGCGGTATCGATCTGTTGATCAACCCTGGTGAGACGCTGGCTTTGCTGGGACCAAACGGCGCCGGCAAGACGACCACCATCGACATGATGCTCGGGCTTATTCGCCCTGACGCGGGCAGCGTCTCTCTCTTCGGCGCGAGCCCGACCGATGCCGTCGACGCGGGAGTTATCAGCGGGATGCTCCAGACTGGCTCGCTTCCCCAGTATTTGAGCGTCCGCGAACTCGTGACCATGATGGCCTCGCTTTACCCCCATCCCCTCGAGGTTGAGGACGTCTTACGACATGCTGGAATCCTCGAGATCGCAGATCGCCCGACGACCAAACTTTCGGGGGGCCAGACGCAGCGGGTTCGCATGGCTATTGCCCTTATCGCGGAGCCCGAAATGCTCGTCTTGGACGAGCCGACGGCCGCGCTTGACGTGGAGGGACGTCGTGACTTCTGGGAGTCGATTCGCGGAGTCGCCGCGCGCGGCAAGACCATCATCTTCGCGACGCACTACCTGGAAGAGGCCGACGCCTACGCCGACCGGATCGTCCTTATGGCGAGAGGTCGAATCGTCGCCGACGGTCCGCCCACCGAGATCAAAGCACGCGTAGGCGGCCGCACGATTCGAGCGACGCTCCCGGGCGTCGAGGCGAGTGCGCTGAAAGCCCTCACCGGCGTCGCCAGCGCCGAGCAACGAGGTGAGGGATTCGTCCTTAAGTGCGGCGACGCCTCCTCCTCGGACGCAGCCCTTCGAGCCCTCCTCACGCAATTCCCGCAAGCGCGCGATATTGAGGTGCGCGGCGCGGGCCTCGAAGAAGCGTTTTTGGACTTAACGGGTGACGAAGCCGACCAAGAGTCCCCCTCGTGAAGGGCCTCACCTACGTCCGCTACGAGGTGCTGCGCACCGTACGCAATCGCCGATTCTTGATTTTCTCCTTGGTGTTTCCGCTCATTCTTTTCTTGAGCATCGCTAGCGCCCATCGCAACGAGGAGCTCGACGGCATTAGCTTTCCGCTCTATTACATGACCGGCATGGCCGCCTGGGGATCGATGACGGCCGTGATCTCGAGCGGGGCTCGTATCGCCCAGGAGCGCCAGGTCGGCTGGACTCGTCAGTTGCGCATTACGCCACTGAAAACGAGCACGTACTTCACCGCCAAGGTGCTGACGGGATACTTGATGGCCCTCTTCAGCATTGTCGTGCTCGCGCTCGCTGGAACTTTGCTTGGCGTGCGCCTCGGCGCCGTCGGCTGGCTGACCATGCTCGGACTACTTCTCGTCGGACTCATCCCCTTTGCCATCATGGGGATCGCGCTCGGGCACCTCATCTCGGTGGACTCGCTCGGCCCGGCCATTGGTGGTATCACCGCACTCTTCGCCCTACTGGGTGGAGTGTTCGGCCCTCTCGTCACGTCGGGGGTGCTCTTTACGATCGTCAAGTGTCTCCCCTCGTACTGGCTGGTGCAGGCCGGCAAGTCGGCGCACGAAGGTGGACACATCTGGACGGGTCAGGCCTGGATCGTCATCGCCGTTTGGTCGCTGGTGCTCGCGAGAGTCGGGGTCCGCGTGTATCGCCGCGACACCGCGAAGGTTTAGAGGCCCGAGAGCTTTCGAATCGGTCGAGCCAGAGCGGAGTTGTCGTCGTCGCCAAAGCCCTGGGCAATGATCCCGTCTTCGAAGGTCGCCGCCAACGCGGTGACCGGCAACACCGCACCGACGCTCTGGGCTAGTTCAAGGCCAATACCGAGATCTTTGCGATGTAGGGAGATCTTGAAGCCGAGCGGGTAGTCGTCTTCGATCATGCGACCGCTGCGGCTCTCGAGCACCCACGAGCCGGCCGCCCCGCCTCGAAGTGCGCCGAGTACTCGTTCGACGTCGAGCCCCGCCTTCAATCCGAGGGCCACTCCTTCGGCGACGCCAAGATACGTGCCGGCCAAGATCACTTGATTAATGGCCTTCGCCCACTGGCCCGCACCCACGTCGCCCAAATGGGTCACGGTACGACCCATCGCGTTCAATACCGATTGAGCCCGCTCAACGTCACCGTCGGCGCCGCCAACCATGATCGAAAGTGTGGCGTTCTTCGCCCCTTCTGACGCGCCGGATACCGGCGCATCGAGCGTCGTGACGCCGAGCGGAGCGAGGCGCTCGGCGAATTCCCGTGCCTTCAAGGGACTGAGCGTCGAGCAGTCCACGAACAACGATCCTGAGGAAAAACCCTCCGCGAGGCCATTTGGACCAAAAAGAACCTCTTCGACCTGAGGCGAATCGGTGAGACACGCAACCACGATGTCGCTCGCTCGCGCGACCTCTGCGGGACTGGCGGCCCGGGTCGCACCGAGTTCTGCGAGTGGCGCAGTGCGCTCCGACGTTCGATTCCAGACCGTGACCGCAAAACCGGAGTTCACGAGATTGCTAGCCATGAATTGACCCATCGTGCCGAGCCCGACAAAGCCGATCTTCTCCCTCTTCGCCTCACTGCGTTCGCTTGTAGTCACGGATTATCCTTTCGACACGTCAACGGCGCGAAAATCGTACTCGGAGAGACGACTCAGCAGATCAGCCAGGAGTCGGAGGTGACGGTTGACAACTCCCCATTCCCGAGCGGAGGGGAATGAAGGTTCTAGTGAGAGTTTTGTCTAGGTGCGTGGGTCAGAATCC
>PLON01000017.1 GCA_003142095.1 Acidimicrobiaceae bacterium
ACGAAGGCGCGCGCCACGGCGACACGCTGTTGTTCACCACCGGAGAGTTCGTGGGGACGGTTCTTCGACTTATCGGTGAGTCCCACCAACTCCAGAATCTGAGGAACTTGGGACTCAACCGTCGAGCGTGGACGCCCGATCACCTCCAAGGCGAAGGCGACGTTCTCAAAGACGCTCTTATTGGGCAACAAGCGGAAGTCCTGAAAGACGCAGCNNACGCAGCCGATGTTCCTTCGTAGGTACGGCACCCGCCACTTGGGGAGGTCCCCGATGTCGCGCCCGGCTTCGAGAATTCGTCCTTTATCGGGGTGCTCTTCGCGAAGCAAGAGACGTAAGAACGTCGTCTTGCCCGATCCCGACGCGCCGACGAGGAAAACGAATTCACCCTTTTCAATATCGAGCGAGATGTCCTTCAGAGCGTGAGTGCCGTTCTTGTAAGTCTTGGACACGTTTTCGAATCGAATCACGGCTTCACCCCCTCGGGATTAACGAATAGTTGTGCAAAGTTCGGGCACGGTGGCACGACCATTCTACTGAAGTCGCCTCGTCTACCTGTTCCATCAAACACCAGCAATTGAACTAACCAGAAACTTTTATGACGCCGAACGCTGACGCCGAAGTTCGGCCTCCATAAAACCATCGAGGTCTCCGTCGAGTACGGCATCGACGTTGCCCGTTTCGTAATCGCTGCGATGATCCTTCACCAGTTGATACGGCGCCTGGACGTAACTGCGAATCTGCGAACCCCACGCGTTATCCGAACGGTTACCGCTCAGCGCGTTCATCTCGGCCTGACGTTGTGCGCGAGCACGCTCGGAAAGTTTGGCCTCGAGGATCTGCATGGCCCGTGCGCGGTTTTGGTGCTGCGAGCGTTCGTTCTGGCNNGTTCTTGTGCTGCGAGCGTTCGTTCTGGCAGGTGACCACGATGCCCGTCGGCAAGTGCGTGATTCGTATTGCCGAGTCGGTCTTATTGATGTGCTGTCCCCCAGCGCCGGACGAGCGAAAGGTATCCACGCGCAGATCTTTCTCGTCGATCTCGACCTCTCCGGCGTTGTCGTTGAGAAGCGGCGTGACGTCAAGGCTGGCGAAGCTCGTTTGACGTCGCGCTTGTGAGTCGAAGGGACTAATGCGCACCAGTCGGTGCACGCCGCGCTCGGCCGACAGCCATCCGTACGCGAAGCGACCCTTCACGATGAAGGTCGAGGACAACAGTCCGGCTTCTTGCCCTTCGGTCGCTTCATCGATCTCGACGCCGAACCCGCGACGCTCAGCCCAGCGTGAATACATGCGTAACAACATCTCGGTCCAGTCCTGCGCGTCAGTACCTCCAGCCCCGGCGTGCAGTTCAACAATCGCGTCGTTCTCGTCGTAAGTCCCACTGAAGAGGCTCTGTATTTCGAGCGCGGCGATGTCGCGGCCCACGGCCTCGACGGCGCTCGTGAGTTCCGCAAATGTCGCGGCGTCGGGTTCGTCGGTATCGAGCGACTCACGTGCGAATTCAGCCAAGACCACGGCGTCATCGAGTTCACGCCGCAAGGCGTCAAAGGAATCGAGATCGTTGGTGAGACGGCCCAACTCCGTCGTTACTTCGCGGGCGTTGTCCTGGTCGTCCCAGAGGTTGGGGTCGGCCGCGAGCTCGTGGAGTAGGGCGTGGCGCGCTCGGCTTGCGTCGATCTTCAAGTACTCGCGCGCCGCATCCCACCTGGTCTCGAGCTCTTCGATCGTGACCAGGGCGAGGCGTAGGGCATTTTCCGCCTTAGGATCGGCCATGGCACTGCTTGAACTTACGCTTCGAACCGCACCAGCAGGGGTCGTTTCGCCCAAGCTTCTCGTGCGACGTATTCGTCGGCGCCGACGGGCCAGTGCTCACGTGCGCCGGTAGTTCCGTGGCTACCGCGCTCTCGTTCGTGAGCGCCCCTTCGAGACCCTCGTCGAGTGTGCTTTCTTCGATCGCGGGGGCGGCGGTCGCTTCCACGTGGGTGATGTAGCGCACGTAGTCGATATCGACCGCTTCGAGGAGGTGCTCGAACATCAAGTACCCCTCCTTCTGCCACGCCGTGAGGGGGTCCTGCTGGGCGACCTGGCGAAGGTGGATGCCGTCGCGCAAATAGTCCATGTCCGAGAGGTGATCGCGCCAACGCTGATCGAGGATCTGCAACATGACGTCGCGCTCGATCTCTTTGGCGGTGTCGAGACCGCCGGGGTAGTTCTCCGACTTCTTCTCGTATTGACCAACCGCGTCGTCGACAACGAGGGAGCCAATTTCTTCGGCGTCGGTGTAGGCGCTGAGCGCCTCGACGGTCTGCTCCGTCGGATAGTAGGACTGCAGATCGAGCACCAGGGCGTTGAAGTCCCACTCTTCAGCGAAACCCAGTCCCACGTGAGCAGCCACCGCGTCGGCGAGACGCTCTTCTATGAGCTCAATCGTCGCATCGTGAATATCCTCACCGTCGATGACCTGCTGGCGGCGCTTGTAGATGACCTTGCGCTGTTCGTTCATCACTTCGTCGTACTTGAGGACGTCCTTACGAATCTCAGCGTTGCGCGCCTCCACGGTGTTCTGGGCGCGCTCGATGGCTTTTGACACCATCTTCGCCTCGATGGCCTCTTCTTCGGGCATCGCGCGGTCCATCACCCACGACACGGCTCCGGTCGCGAAAAGGCGCAGCAGTTCGTCCTCGAGTGAGAGGTAGAACCGGCTCTCACCGGGATCGCCCTGGCGACCCGATCGTCCGCGCAACTGATTGTCGATGCGTCGCGAGTCGTGGCGCTCGGTACCGAGCACGTATAGTCCTCCGGCCGCGCGAACCTCGTCGCCATCGGCTTGGGTGATTGGCTTCAACTTTTTGAGAGCCGCCTGGTAGGCCACCTCGTACTCGTCCGTGCCCGGCGTCAATCCCTGGCCCACGACTTCGCGCGTGGCGAGACCTTCGAAGTTGCCACCAAGAATCACGTCGACGCCTCGACCGGCCATGTTGGTCGCGACGGTGACGGCGCCCTTACGACCGGCCTGGGCAACGATCTCCGCTTCACGAAAGTGCTGCTTCGCGTTCAGCACTTCGTGGGGAATGCCCGCCTTCGAGAGTTCACGCGACAAAAGTTCGGACTTCTCCACCGACGCGGTACCGAGCAGAATGGGCTGGCCGATATCTATGCGATCACGCACATCTTCAACAATGGCGGCGAACTTGGCCGCTTCCGTCTTATAGATAAGGTCCGGCTGATCTTGACGAATGGCCGGTTGATTAGTCGGAATCGGTACGACCGACAGACCGTAGGTGTTGCCAAACTCGGCGGCCTCGGTCTCGGCGGTACCGGTCATACCGGCCAACTTCTCGTAGAGCCGGAAGTAGTTCTGCAGGGTGACCGTGGCCCAAGTGTGATTCTCTTCCTGGATACGCACACGCTCTTTGGCTTCGACCGCCTGATGCAGTCCGTCGCTCCAGCGACGACCCTCGAGGGTGCGTCCCGTGAATTCGTCGACGATCTTTACTTCTCCGGAGTCGACCAGATAGTCCTTGTCGCGGTGGAAGAGTTCCTTCGCGCGAAGGGCTTGACCGAGTTGGTGGACGTAGTTCGTCGCGACGGCGTCGTAGAGGTTGGTGACACCCAGTTGGCGCTCCACCTTCTCGATACCGGCCTCAGTCGGTACCACCGTCTTCTTCTCTTCGTCGACTTCGTAGTCCGTGTCGCGAGTGAGAGCCCTCGCAATCGAGGCGAATTGGTAGTAGAGCTTCGTGACGTCCGACGCCGGACCCGAGATGATGAGCGGCGTACGCGCTTCGTCGATCAAAATGGAGTCCACTTCGTCGACGATGGCAAAGTGGTGGCCTCGCTGGACCATGTGCTCGCTGCGTCGCGCCATGTTGTCGCGCAGGTAGTCGAAGCCGAACTCGGTGTTCGTGCCGTACGTCACGTCGGCGGCGTAAGCCGCGCGCTTGTCGTCAAAGTCCTGTAGGTCCGGTCCCACTCGCCCGACTCTGATGCCGAGGAAACGGTGCAACTCACCCATCCAGTTGGCGTCACGGGTGGCGAGGTAGTCGTTCACCGTCACGACGTGAACGCCTTCCCCGGCGAGCGCGTTCAAATACACCGGCAACGTCGAAACCAGCGTTTTACCTTCACCGGTCTTCATTTCTGCAATCCAGCCAAAGTGCAGGGCCATCCCGCCCATCAGCTGGACGTCGTAGTGGCGCTGGCCCAAGACGCGCGTGGCGGCTTCGCGCACGACGGCAAAGGCTTCAATCAAGAGGTCGTCGAGCGTCTCGCCCTCTTCGAGGCGGGCACGAAATTCGTCAGTTTTCGCCCGTAGTTCAGCGTCGCTGAGGGCGGCCGTCTCCTCGGCGAGGTCGTTGATGGGCCCCACCAGCTCCGCGAGTTGGCGCACCCGCTTGCCCTCGCCGGCCTTCAAAATCTTCTGAAATACGCTCATGTCGTGTTTTACCCTACCGGTCCGGGCGATTAATAAAGAGGGCTACGAGCGCTGACCTGGTCTTTGACCCCACACTCGCCTGCGGCGGTGTCCGTGCGCACCCCGGGCAGCTTTCGCTCTCTCGGGGTGTTCTCGCACACTTCACCGGCTCCCTCGCTGACCACGATGATCAGTAAGGGGCAGGACTTACTTCTAAACCGCGCCATGCTCAGCGTCNNCTGGCATCGACTTTCAACCACAGACCACTCGCAGCCCTTAAGACCAGTCTACGCCTGGCAAGACCTAGATCTTCGGGCGCGCGATGAGCACGAGGGCTAGGCGCACGCTCAGCACCACACTCGCGAGCGGCACCAACAGGCGGCGCCAGCCTCGGGCGGTTTGAATCTCAAAGCGCATAGCGCTCTTGTGGTGGGCGATCACCATCTCGCGAGACACCCGAGCGCGCGAGACGCCCTCGACGTGGGTCACGACCGCGTCAGACGTCGCGGCGACCCGATGACCACGCTCACGAAGGGCCCAACAGAGGGCCATATCTTCGGCGAACATGAAGTATCGCTCGTCGAACCCGCCGACCTCTTCGAAGGCCGCACGGCGCACCATGAAGCACGCTCCCGACACCCAGTCGACACTTCCGTCAGCGCGCGTTGAACGATAACGCTGTGTCGCGGGGTTGTTGGGCCAGATCGGCGCGAGAATGGCGTGCAGGCCGGCGAGCACGACATTCGGAAACACGCGCATCGAGGGATACACCGTGCCGTCCGGACGAAGGATGGTTGGACCCACGAGAGCGACGTCGCGATGGTGGTCGAGGTACTCCATGAGAACTTGCACCGCGCCGTCGTGCACGACCACGTCGGGATTGGACACGAGGACGTAGGGCGTGGCGCGCGCGGCGGCGACGCCGCGATTGACGCCGCGTCCATAGCCGAGATTGACGCCCGGCGAGACCAAGATCACGTCGTGGTCCAACAGTGCCGCGGGTACTGATCCGACTTCACCATTCTCCACGACGACAACTTGGGAGACGTCATTGTCGAACAGTGAATCCACGCACTCGATCAGAAACTGATCGGCGTGATAGTCCACGACGACGGCGACGACGTCGTTCGCGACTTCACTCACGTGGTCTCTCCCAGACGCGCGCGGTCAATGATGAGGCGCGATACGCCCTCGCGCCACGGAGGCAGCGCCGACCACGATGAGGCGAATTTCTCCGTGTTGAGGTCGCTCCTCGCGGGACGCATCGTAACCTGTGAACCCGCTAGCTCACTCGAGGCGATGGGCGTAGCGAACTCCTCACCACGATTGAGAAGCGATCCCACGAACGCCGCGATCGCAAACCACGTCGTCGCGCCCGAATTCGCCACGTGCCAGATGCCGCCAGACCTCTCACGCACGAACGTGGCGAGAGCGCGCGCGAGGTCACTCGACGCCGTGACTGTACCCATCTGATCGTCAACGAAACGCACGTTGGCACCACTCAACGCTCGCTCGGCAATCGTGTGCACGACGCTTTTACCGCGCACGCCCATCACCCACGACGTGCGCACGATCGTGTCGTCGTCGGCGCAGTGCAGTTCACCTTCGCGCTTGGAGGCACCGTAGACATTGAGCGGATGAGCGTCGTCGTATTCGACGTAGGCCTCACCCTTCTTTCCGTCGAAGACGTAGTCGGTGGAAATGGTGATGAGGTGCGCGCCCACCTCGTGGGCGCCGTGGGACATATTGAGCGTCCCTTGTTCGTTCACGTTGAAACAGGCGTCACTGTCACTCTCCGCGCGGTCGACGGCCGTGTAGGCGGCGAGGTGGACAATAACGTTGGGTCGCACGTCGCGCAGAGTCGCAACAACCGCGTCGCGGTCGGTCACGTCGAGTTCGCTGCGCGAGAAACCTATCGGCTCGAACTCGCTATCGCCCACGGGGCGAGAATCGGGCTGAAACGTCGCGTCGCCACCGAGTGGTGTCACGCCACGCAACACGTCCATCAGATCGACCCCGACTTGGCCTGCGGCGCCAGTAACGAGCACGCGGGTTGATCGACTCATCGGTGATCCTCGTGGGCGCGAACGTGTACGACGTCGCCCACCGCGAACGTCTGCACCTCACCCTCGACCTCGACCAATAGCCGTCCCTCGTGGTCGACGCCGACGGCCAGGCCCTCTACGACGTGGTCGGACTGTTCGACGCGGACCTGTTGGTCGATCGTGGCGAGAGCCCTTAGGTACTCGTCACGTAGTGCCCCCCTCCCACGTTGGTCGTCGAGCAGCGCTCGTCGAGAATCGATCTCCTCGAGGAGTATGTCGAGCAACGCTCGCGGCGCAATAGTGAGACCGGTCTGCGCGAGTACCGACGAGCTCGCCACATCCGCCGGACCGTCGTAGGTCAAGTTCACTCCGATTCCCACGATCACAGCGAGGGCCTCACCACTCGACACGATTTCTGCCAGCAGACCGGCCAGCTTGTCGCCGCCCACGACGAGGTCGTTTGGCCACTTCAACGCAACTCGCAGTCCGCTCAAACGTTCGAGCGCGCTGCGAGTGCTGAGCGCGACGAGCGCAACAAAGAGTTGAAGTTGCGTCGTCTCGAGTACGGGGCGAAACAGAATCGAGCACAGTAGCGACGATCTCGCCGGTGCCTCCCAGTGTCGATCCAATCGTCCACGACCGACGGTCTGGAAATCGGCCAGCGCGACCAGACCCTCGGCCTCGTGCGCTCGATCCTTGACATAGGTATTGGTTGAGTCAATCTCGTCGAAGTGCTCAACGCGCCAAAGGGTGGGGCTCACTCTCAAAGATTAGGGTTTTGAGGACGGGTGCTAGAAAATAACAGGCTTACGACGGAGGATTCGTGTTACAGAAAGTCCTAATCGCCAATCGGGGAGAGATCGCGGTTCGCGTGATCAGGACCTGTCGCGAGCTAGGCATCGCCACGGTCGCCGTGTATTCCGAACTCGATCGCAACGCGCTGCACGTACGACTGGCTGACGAGGCCTACGCCTTGGGCGGCCAGACCGCCGCCGAGAGTTACCTCAATACCGAGGCGATACTTGACGTCATTGAACGCTCCGGCGCCGACGCCGTCCATCCGGGCTACGGCTTCTTCTCTGAGAACACCGACTTCGCGCGGGCCATCACCTCACGTGGCGTGACCTTCATCGGACCCCCGCCCGAAGCGATCGAAGTGATGGGCGACAAGATCTCTTCGCGACTGGCCGCCGAGGCGGCTGGTGTCGCGGGTGTTCCGGGACGCAGCCAGGCGCTCGTCAGCGCCGACGAAGTGGTGGCCTTCGGCGAAGATTTCGGATGGCCCGTCGCCATCAAGGCCGCCTACGGTGGCGGTGGACGTGGCATGAAAGTCGTCAACGCCCCCGACGAAGCGGCCGCGGCATTTGAAAGCGCCCAGCGAGAAGCGCTCAGCTACTTCGGTCGCAACGAGTGTTACGTCGAGCGCTACCTGACGTGGCCGCGACACATCGAGATGCAAGTGCTCGCCGACGCGCACGGCACGACCCTATGGCTCGGAGAACGCGACTGCTCGGCCCAGCGTCGTCACCAGAAGCTGATTGAGGAGAGTCCGGCGCCGAACTTTCCTGACAGCGTTCGTCGCGCCATGGGCGCCGCGGCCGTCAAGGTCAGCGAAGCCTGCGCGTACGTCAACGCTGGCACCGTTGAGTTTCTCTATCAAAACGGTGAGTTCTTCTTCCTCGAAATGAACACCCGCCTGCAAGTCGAACATCCCGTCACCGAACTCGTCACCGGACTCGATCTCGTCGAGTGGCAGCTACGGATCGCTGCCGGTGAGGCTCTCGACTTCTCTCAAGAGGACATCTCGGCGAACGGCCACGCCATCGAGGTTCGCATCAACGCCGAAGACCCCGCCGAGGGCAAGTTCATTCCTTCTCCGGGCACGATCACGCGCTTCGATCAGCCGGCTGGACCGGGCGTTCGCCTCGACGCCGGGTACAGCGCGGGCGACGAGATCTCGCAGTACTACGACAATCTCATTGCCAAGTTGGTGGTGTGGGCACCCGATCGCGAACGGGCTCGTCGCCGGATGCTGCGCGCGATTGAAGAGACCACGATTGAAGGCGTCGCGACGACGCTACCGGCCGATGTCGTCATCCTCGCGAGCGAAGAGTTCGTTAACGGTACGCACTCGACAAAATGGGTGGAGACCAATCTTGACTTCTCGACGCTCCCCTCTCCCGCAACCGCCGCTGTCTCCATTGGCGAGGGACGCGTGCGCAAGGACGTCACCGCCGAAGTCAACGGTCGACGAGTCACTGTTGCGCTGTGGGTTCCCGACGCGGAAGACGAACTTCCCGCACGTCCCCAGAGCACGGCGCTCAAGCCGCGCCGCCAACACCACAGCGGCGTCGTGGGCAGCGGGTCAGGTCGCGTCGCCGTCCCTATGCAGGGAACGATCGTAAAAGTTAACGTTGTCGAGGGTCAAGCCGTCGAAGCCGGTGACACGGTCGTCATCCTCGAGGCCATGAAGATGGAGAATTCCGTCAACGCAGAAAAGTCGGGCGTTGTCCTGAAAGTCCACGTGACGACCGGAGCGTCCGTGACGGCCGGCGACGTTGTTGTGGAGATCGAATGACCCTCGATCAACAAGCGGCCGACGCGATCGAAGACGTTCGTGACGAACTGATATCGCTCAGCCACTTCATCCACGCGCATCCCGAACTCGGCTACGAGGAGTTCCAATCGAGCGCGGCCCTCGCCGACGCTCTCGAAAAGTGGGGCTTCGACGTCGAACGCGGTAGCGCAGGACTGGCGACAGCCTTTCGCGCCACCAAGGGAACCGGCGACTTCCACGTCACCTACTGCGCCGAATACGATGCCCTCCCCGATGTAGGACACGCCTGCGGGCACAACATCATCGCCACGTCATCACTTGGCGCGGCGATCGGACTCGGTGCAGTCGCCGACGAACTCAATGTTCGCGTGACACTTCTTGGTACTCCCTCAGAAGAGGGCGGTGGCGGCAAGATCGACCTTCTGAACGCGGGATACTTCAGCGACGAGCACATGGCATTGATGGTGCACCCGTTTGCGAGTGAGCGCCTTGACGCGATCTGTCTCGCCGTTGATCACTTCGACGTCATCTTCACCGGCAAAGAGGCCCACGCGTCGGCCGCACCGTGGCTCGGAATCAACGCACTCGACGCACTCACGATCTCTCAGGTGGCGCTCGGGCTGCTACGCCAGCAGTTGCGCCCCGGCGATCAGATACACGGCATCGTGACCGAAGGCGGTGCGGCCGCGAACATCATCCCGAGCCGCGTTGTCGGGCGCTTCATGGCCCGCGCGACGACGGCCGGGAGCCTCGCAGAGTTGCGTGAGCGCGTGAACTCGTGCTTCGAAGCGGGAGCGCTGGCGACCGGCGCAACCCTCGAGATGATTGAACTCGGTCACCCCTTCTCGCATATGGAGGCCGACCCCGACATCCTCGTCCACTACCGTCACGCGGCCGAGGCGCTCGGGCGCAGTTTCCAATTGGACGACGACGAAGAGCCCCGGCCTACCATCTCGACTGATATGGCCAACGTCTCGCTCGCTCTCCCCTCCATCCACCCGCTGTTGATGATCCCGACGAACGGCGCCGTCAATCACCAGCCGGAATTCACGGCGGCGTGCATTACGCCAGACGCCGATCAAGCCGTCATCGACGGGGCGGTCGCACTGGCGACGACCGCCATCGCCGTGGCCCAGGACGCGCCGCTACGCCATCGATTGATGAGCCGCTCATGATGCTCGAACACGCACTCCTAAAAGTGCGCTCCGGTGAAGAAGAGGCTTTCGAAGCCTCAATGCGAGAAGCGTTTCCGATTATCGAATCAGCGCCGGGCTGCCACGGCGCCGAAGTCCGTCGCCAAGCTGAGGACCCTTCGGTCTTTCTTCTCCTCGTACGCTGGGGCTCCGTCGAGGTTCACACCACGTTTCGTGGGACCGATCTCTACGAAGCGTGGCGCGTGCTAACGCACCCGTTCTACGTCGAGCCACCGAGCGTTACGCATTTTCATGAACCACTAGAGCACTAACTGGCGCGGTAGACGCCGAATTCGTCACGCAGCACGTCGGCCACTTCTCCCAACGTTGCGAGGCGCGACAGCGCAATTTTCATTGGATAGAGCAGATTGGACGTTCCGCGAGCGGCGCTTCGCACGTCCTCCAACGCGGCACGCACGGCGTCATTGTCGCGGGTGGTCTTTAACAGACGCACGCGATCGACCTGCGCTCGCTGCTGAGCTTCGTCAATGGGAAACACGTCGGTCTTCATGGCGACATCTTCCGAGAACTTGTTGACCCCGACGACCACTTTCTCCCCGCGCTCCACGTGACGCGCGAACTCGTAGGCGGCGGCTTCGATCTCGTCTTGGAGGTAGTGGGCTTCGATGGCGGCGACCGATCCCCCCAGTTCGTCAATGGCAGCGATGTACTCCCTCGCCAGTTCTTCGACCTCGTCGGTCAACGTCTCGAGGAAGTAGGAGCCGGCGAGCGGGTCGACCGTGTCGGCGACGCCGGATTCGTAGCCGATGATCTGCTGTGTGCGCAGCGCTAACTTCGCCGCTCGCTCAGTCGGGAGGCCGAGCGCCTCGTCGAAGCCGTTCGTGTGCAGACTCTGAGTGCCGCCGAGGGCCGCGGCGAGCGCTTGGAGGGTCACACGCACGATGTTGTTTTCGGGTTGTTGGGCCGTCAACGTCGAACCACCCGTTTGGGTGTGAAAGCGCAGCATCGTCGATTTGGGGTCCGTCGAATGGAATCGATCTCGCATGATCGACGCCCATAGACGTCTCGCCGCTCGATACTTGGCGATCTCCTCGAAGAGATTGTTGTGCGCGTTAAAGAAGAAACTGAGCCTCGGCGCGAAGTCATCAAGCTCGAGTCCCGCCGCGAGAGCCGCTTCGACGTAAGCAATACCGTTCGCGAGCGTAAAGGCAATCTCTTGGACGGCCGTCGAGCCGGCTTCGCGTATGTGGTACCCAGAAATCGAGATTGTGTTCCAACTCGGCATCTCTCTCGCGCAGTAGGCGAACGTGTCCACCACGAGACGCATCGAGGGACGTGGCGGATAGATATACGTACCGCGCGCGACGTACTCCTTCAAGATGTCGTTCTGAATGGTTCCGCGCAGTTGAGATCCCGCGACGCCCTGCTCCTCGGCCACGAGCTGGTAGAGCAGCAGCAGCGTCGAAGCCGTCGAATTAATGGTCATCGACGTCGTCACTTCGTCGAGGGGCAGCCCCGCGAGGAGAAGCCGCATGTCGTCGAGCGACGAGATAGCCACGCCCACTTTGCCCACCTCCCCCTCTGCACGCACGTGATCGGCGTCCAGACCCATCTGCGTCGGCAGGTCGAAGGCGCACGAGAGGCCGGTCTGTCCGGCGCCGAGCAGGAACTTGAATCGCTCGTTGGTCGCCTCCGCGGTGCCAAAACCCGCGTATTGACGCATGGTCCAGAGGCGCCCGCGGTACATCGTCTCTTGGACGCCGCGCGTATAGGGGTAGCCGCCGGGCTCACCCAGTTGGGTGGCCTCGTCAAAGTCCTTCAGGTCCGAGGCTCGGTAGACCGATTTGATCTCGATGCCCGAGTCGGTCAGACGTTCATTCGCACCCACGGGGCCAGGTTACGCGCTCGTCTCGCACGCTCTCGAGCCGTATTCACGCGCCGTTAACGGGAGCGCTGTTAGAAATGGCCAAGATAGATGGATGTACTGCTCGAACTGTGGCTCCGCCATGAACGACAACACCTGTCCGTCGTGCGGACGCAGTCTGCCCGCGAATGCGCGCGGCAAGATCGACCAGTCGACCGGACTGATGCTGGCCGGTTGGGGACGTCGCGTTGGGGGGACCTTCTCAGACGCCATCGTGATGTTGCTGCCAGCGCTAATCGTTTATTCGATCTTCACCGAACTCGACGGCTATGTCGCCGGCGCTCTCGCCACGGAAGTCGCGGTGGGCGCGTATCTCGTCAAGATGTGGACCACCACGGGCGGCCAGAGCGTCGGCAATCGAGTCGCCGTCACCCGAGTGCGTGATGGCGCAACCGGCAAGCGCTTAGCGGGACTCCAAGCGTTCAAGCGCTGGATCTTCGTCGCAATCTTGTTCGCCATCAGTCTGATCCCGGGGACGATTCCCGCGATCATCTTTCTACTGGTGGCGCTGGCGGACATTTTCTACCCGCTCGTTGATCCTCGAAATCAAACGCTGCACGACAAGTTCGCCGGCACGATTGTGGTGGTCGCTTAAACGCCCACCGAGTGGGGCATGCAGAGATCATCGTATTCCGCGATGACGATTTCTCCGGCGTGTTCGCCACAAGCTGGGCAGTCGGGATCGCGACGAACTTTGAAGGTCCGAAACGACTGCTCTAAGGCGTCGTAGGTCAACAACCGCCCGACGAGAGGTTCACCGAGACTCAGCAGCATCTTGATCGCTTCGACGGCTTGCAGCGAGCCGACGATGCCGCACAACACACCGAGCACCCCGGCCTCGGCGCAACTTGGAGCGAGCTCCGCGGGTGGCGGCTCGGGGATCATGCAGCGGTAGCAGGGACCGACGAAGGGATCGAAGACCGTGACCTGGCCCTCGAAGCGAAAGATTGAGCCGTGCACGACCGGAATGCGCTTCACGAGCGAGGCGTCATTCACCAGGTAGCGCGTGGGAAAGTTGTCGGTGCCGTCCACGATGACGTCGTAGCCGTCAATGATGTCGAGAACGTTGTCCGCGCCGAGACGCGTGTCGTAGGTCACGACTTTGACGTCGGGGTTCATCGCCGTGAGAGCGGCTTTGGCGCTGTCGACCTTGCGCATACCGACCCGGTCGAGGGTATGGAGGATCTGACGTTGAAGGTTCGAGGCGTCCACGACGTCCATGTCGATGATCCCGATCGTGCCCACACCGGCCGCCGCGAGGTAGAGCGCCGCCGGTGAACCCAGTCCGCCCGCTCCGAGCAATAAGACCTTGGAATTGAGGAGTTTAAGCTGACCCTTCTCGCCCACTTCGGGCAAGAGAAGGTGGCGGTGGTAGCGAATTCGCTGGTCTTGGGTCATCGTCTGGGGCGTTGACCAGGTGTGGCCTTCGTCCTTCCACTTGTTAAAGCCTCCGGCCATCGAGACCACGTCTTGGTATCCGAGATCTTGAAGGGTCTTGGCGGCGAAGGCGCTGCGTGTGCCGCCGGCGCAGTAGACGGCGATCGGAGCGTTCTTATCGGTGAGGCGACCCTCAATGGAGAACTCAAGCTGACCGCGCGGGACGTGGACCGCGCCTGGAAGGGCGCCCTGCTCGTATTCGTCGGGTTCACGCACGTCGAGAATCGTCAAGTGATCGAGATTCGCCGCAACCTCGTCGGGGGTTACCTCACGGATCTCGGCCTTCGCGGCGTTCAGTAGGTCTCGCGGTGACGGCACGGCACGCTCCTCTTTCAGTGGAGAAATCTTACTGGTTGGGTCAACAATCGGCGACGGCCACCTGATAGACCCGTTCGCGTGGATCTTCGCTCATTACTCGCGCAACGACGTATGGCGCGCTCCTTTGACGGAACGCCCGTCGATCTCGCCTGGCTCGACGAACTATGCGCCGAAGCCTTGTGGGCGCCGACGGCCGGCAACACCGCCGGGGTCCGTTTTCACATTGTTGACGCGAACCACGTCGACGACTATTTCAATGTGGCAACCGACGCCGCCTGGCGCCAAGAGTCGCGCCGCTACGAGGGACTGCGCCGTGCGGGCGCTGTCGTCCTGATCACGACTCGTCCCGGAGACTATCTGAAGCGCTACGGCGAACCAGACAAATCGTCGTCGGGACTCTCCGATCGTGAGGCCTGGCCGCTCCCCTATTGGCACACCGACGCCGCCATGGCCACGATGGCTCTGCTTCTCTTGATCGAAGAGGGCGGCTGGCAAGCGGCACTGTGGGGGAACTTTCGACACGACGACGACGTGCGGCGCTGGGCGAAACTCGACGACGAGGAATTGTTCGCGAGTGTCCTTGTCGGTCGAGGCGACGGGAACGATTCGGCCTCGAGTTCGCTGTCGCGTTCGGTGCCCCCGCGAAAAGCGCGCGTGAGGCGCGTCTTCTAGGGGATCTGGGTGGTCGTTAGCTCGCGAGAGCGCTGAGGTATTCAACCAGTGTGCGAACGCTGAAGGCCGTTGCACCCTTCGTCGTGTAGCCACGAGTCCCGTCGGCGCGGGCCGGTCCCGCAATGTCGAGGTGAGCCCACGGTTTGCCCGCGGTGAAACGGCGCAAGATTAAGGCCCCGATGATCGAACCGGCGCGAGGAGGCTTGCCCATATTTTTCATGTCCGCTATATCGGATTCAAAGTGCGACTCGTAACTGTCGACGAGCGGCAAGCGCCACAGCGTTTCGCCCGAGCGCAACGACGCGTCAAGCAGTTGACTCGCTAGTTCGTCGTTCGAAGCAAAGAGTGCACCGACCTCATCGCCGAGCGCCACGTTCTGAGCCCCGGTCAAGGTCGCCACGTCGATGATCGAGTCGGCGTTGGTCTCGGCGGCGAGGCTGAGGCCATCGGCCAAGATCAGTCGACCTTCCGCGTCGGTGTTCAAGACCTCAATCGTCATGCCGTTACGAATGGTGAGTACGTCGCCGGGCTTCGTCGCCTTATCGCCCACCAAGTTTTCGGTCAATGGCGTGATCGCCGATATCCGCACGCGAAGACCGAGACGACTCGCGAGCGACGTCGCGGCCATGACAATCGCGGCGCCACTCATGTCGGTCTTCATCGCCATCATGCCGTCGGGAGTCTTCAGCGATAGTCCCCCAGAGTCGAACGTCACGCCTTTACCCACGAGCGCCACGTGCGGCATGGTGGCGCCAGGTTCGGGATCGTAGGTCGCATAAACGAGTCTCGTGGGCTGGGCCGAACCTTGACCTACCCCGAGCAGGCCCCCAAGGCGCTCTTCTCTGATCTTCGATTCAGTCCACACCTGCACGTCGACGTGGGCGTCCTGGCTCAAGCGCTCATCGATCTCATTCGCGAGAGTCCTCGGCGGCATGGCGCCGGCCGGCGAGTCGACCAAGAACTTGGCCCAGTTGACAGCCTCGGCCACGAGGGCTCCGCGGGCAACGCCGCGCGTGACGTCGTCGTGGACGGACACCGTGGGAAGCGGCACGCCAACCGGAACCACGTCGACACTCGTGGGCGCATCATGGTTCTTAAAGCTGTACGACGCAAGGATCGCCCCCTCGGCGATCGCCTGGGCAACGCTCGTCGGATCTGTTATGCCTTCGGTCGGAAGAAGGAACGCGAGCGAACCCTCGCCCGCGGCACGTACCGCGCAGGCACCGGCGAGTCGATAGTTCGTCGGTGACTGATCATCGTCGCCGAGTGAGATGAGGGCCACGGCGGGACCGGTGACCGAGCGCAGTACGACGGTCGAACCCGCCTCGCGCTTCAGCCCCTGTTGGCGGCACCAGTCGGCGCTCAGTGATGTCGGAACCGCTATACCCGAGTTTGCGATCGCGTCGCTCAGCGTCGCTCCGCTCTCTCCGACAACGACGGGTACGGCGATGGTTGGTAATACCAACGCTTCTTTGATCGATGAAACTCGCGCCGTTCGTGACATATCAGCCTTTTCTTCTCATTGATCGTGCAGACGAGCGGTTCGATGGTTGGGACCTTCGGCCCAGCGCGCCATTGCCCACACCAGGTCGCTCAGTCTGTTGAGGTATTGATGCACGAAGGAGCCCTCGAGCGGATACGTCAGCGCGACGCGCTCCGCGCGACGCACGACGGTTCGCGCCACGTCGAGGGCGGCCGAGAGCATGTTCTCGCCCGGTACGAGGAACTCCGTCGGCATCGTCGTCTCTTCGGCCAACGCGTCAATCTCGTGCTCGAGTCGTTCGACCATCGCCACCGTGATCAGCGTCTTCTCAGCGACGAGCTTGGAGCGGTTCGCGGGCAACGTCGCCACCTCGGCCATCAAGACCCACAGATCGCGTTCGATGGTGATCAAGAGATCGTTGAGACGTGATTCACGTTCGCTGAGCGATCGCGCCCAGCCGAGCGCCGCTTGCGCTTCGTCGACGGCACCATTCACTTCGATCGGTTCAGAAGTCTTCGCCACGCGACCACCAAAGTAGAGTCCGGTGGTCCCGTCGTCACCCCCACGGGTGTAAATCTTCACAGTGTTCAGCGTAGTGAACGTGAACATCACAAGTAACCTGATGATCCAATGGAGTCCCTACTTCGTCCGCCGTTTGCGCGACCAAACGCTGACGACCCTTATCTCGCGGCTCTCGCCCAGAAAGTCGTCATCTTTGACGGAGCCACAGGCACGAATTTGCAGCTTCGCCACCTCGAGGCCGACGACTTTGGCGGCGTCACCTTCGAAGGGTGCAACGAGATTCTCACGGTCACGCGGCCCGACGTCGTCGAAGCGCTCCACCGGTCGTTTTTTGACGTGGGTGTCGACGCGGTGGAGACCGACTCCTTCGGATCGTTCTCGGTGGTGCTGGGCGAATACGGCATTGCCGATCGCGCCCACGAACTAGCTCTTGCCTCCGCCCAGATCGCCCGGCGCGTCGCCGACAGCTACGCCAGTCCCGGCGAACCAAAATTCGTCGCGGGATCGATGGGGCCGGGAACCAAGTTCCCCACTCTCGGACAGATCTCCTACGACAACCTCTCAGCGAGTTACGAAGAGTTGGCCTACGGACTCCTCGAAGGCGGCGTCGATCTCCTGCTGATTGAGACCATGTTTGACCTCCTCTCGGGAAAGGCGGCCATCGCCGCCTGTCACCGTGCTATGGCGCGTCACGGACGTATCGTCCCGATTCAAGTCCAGGTCACGATCGAGTTGACGGGCCGCATGCTGCCCGGTACTGAAATTGGCGCCGCGATTGCGGCACTGTCACCTCTGGGCATTGACGTGCTGGGACTTAACTGCGCGACGGGTCCGGTTGAGATGTACGAGCCGCTCCGTACCCTCAGCGACACCGCGCTCATTCCTCTGTCGTGCATGCCCAACGCGGGTCTACCGAGCGTGGTCGACGGAAAGATGCACTACGACCTCACGCCCGACGCGCTCGCGGAGCATCTCTCAAAGTTCGTAACCGAGTGCGGCGTGCAGGTGGTGGGCGGATGTTGCGGGACAACGCCCGAGCACCTCACCCGGGTCATCGAGACCGTGCGACCTCTCGGCGCGGCCAAACGCTCTCCGGTCCTCGAGCCGTCCGTTGCGTCGATCTACTCACCAGTTAGCTACCAACAAGACCGTTCGGTTCTTCTCGTGGGCGAACGGACCAACGCGAACGGCTCCAAGAAGTTCCGCGAAGCCATGCTTGAGGGCGACTGGGACACCTGCGTCGAGATTGGGCGCGAACAGATCAAAGAGGGCGCGCACGTTTTGGATGTCTGCGTCGACTACACCGGCGCCGACGGCGTGAGTGACATGAGCGAACTGATGAGCCGTCTCGCCACGCAGTCGTCCGTTCCGGTCATGATCGACACGACTGAGGCCCCGGTCGCGCGCGCCGCACTCACCTGGCTCGGTGGCAAACCGATGCTGAACTCGGTCAACCTCGAAGAGGGTGACGCGCCAGGTACGCGCCTCGACAGTTTCTTAACGCTCGCGGCGGAGTTCGGGGCGGCGGTCGTAGCGACGTGCATCGACGAAGAGGGACAGGCCAGAACCGCCGAGTGGAAGGTGCGCGCCGCGCGGGCCATCACCGACCTCGCGGTCGAGCGCTACGGCCTTGATCCCCACGACATCTTCATTGACGCCCTCGCCTTGCCGCTGTCGACGGGCATGATCGACTCGCGTCGCGACGGGATCGAAACCCTCGACGCCATACGACGCATCAAAGCCGAAATGCCCGGCGTGCGAACGATCCTGGGTCTGTCGAACATCTCCTTTGGCCTTAACCCCGCCGCGCGCCAGGTCCTGAACAGTGTCTTCCTTCACGAAGCGGCCGAGGCCGGTCTCGACGCCGCCATCGTGCACGCCTCGAAGATCCTGCCGCTGCATCGAATTGACGAAGAGGCCCGCCAAGTCTGTCTCGATCTCATCTACGACCGACGCCACGACGGTTACGATCCGCTCAGTGAGTTGTTGCGTCTCTTCGAAGGCGTCTCGACGTCGAGCAACCGTGGGCCGTCGCTCGACGATCTCCCCCTGAACGAACGACTGAAACGCCGAATTATCGACGGCGCCCGGGTGGGTCTGGAAAACGACCTCAACGAGGCGATGGAGAAGGGCGCGACACCCCTCGACATCGTGAACGAGATTCTCCTTGACGGCATGCGCGTCGTCGGCGACCTCTTCGCGAGCGGTGAGATGCAACTACCGTTCGTCTTGCAAAGCGCGGAGACCATGAAGTCGGCGGTGTCATTCCTTGAACCCCTGATGGAAAAGAGCGACCAGGGTGGCCGCGGCCGCGTGGTTCTCGCCACCGTCAAGGGCGACGTTCACGACATCGGTAAGAACCTCGTCGACATCATCTTGACGAATAACGGATACGAAGTCATCAATCTCGGCATCAAGGTCGGCGTGAACGAGATGCTGAGTGCGGTCGAAGAACACAAGGCCGACGCCCTGGGCATGAGTGGACTCCTCGTGAAATCAACGCTCATCATGCGCGAGAACCTCGAGATCATGAACGAGCGCGCGATGTCCAATGTGCCGGTTCTCTTGGGCGGCGCGGCCCTCACTCGAACCTACGTTGAACGCGACCTGCGCGAGATTTACGCCGGCCGTCTTTTCTACGGCAAGGACGCCTTCGAAGGACTTCGCGTGCTCGATCAACTCGGGGAAATTCGCCGCGGAGGAACTGACGATCCGACCTTCGGCCGAGAACTCTCAAAGAAGAAAGTCCAGCGACGTTTTCGCGAAGAGAAGCCCGCCGGCAGCGAAACGACGACGCGTAGCGCCGAGGTTGAAGACGACAATCCTCTCTTCGTGCCCCCGTTCCTCGGCAGTCGTGTCGCAAAGGGCATGAGCCTCGACGAGATCACCGAATTTTTGAATCAGACTGCGCTCTTTCGAAACCAGTGGGGCTTTCGACCCGAAGAGGGCGAGAATGACGCCGCCTTCAAGGAACGAGTCAGCGCGACATTGCGCGAGCAACTCAGCCTGGCCAAAGAAGACGACCTCCTCGTACCCCAAGTGGTCTGGGGGCATTACCCCGCCGCCTCAGACGGGAACGACCTGGTCATCTTTGCGGACGACTCCCACGACGAAGAAGTCACGCGCTTTCACTTCCCGCGCCAGAGTGATGCGCCACACCTCTGCATCGCTGACTTCTTTCGTCCGCTCGACAGCCCCGACCGCGACTACGCGAGCTTCATGTTGGTCACGATGGGCAGCCGGGTCTCCGAACGAGCCCACCAGCTCTTCAGTGAAAATCACTACACCGATTACCTCATGCTCCACGGGCTCGGCGTTGAAATGGCCGAAGCGCTCGCCGAGATGTGGCATAAGCGCATCCGCGCCGAACTCGGCTACGTCGAAGAAGACGGCCCCACGCTGACCGGGCTTTTTCGCCAGCAGTACCGCGGAGGGCGATATTCGTGGGGATACCCGGCGTGCCCGGACCTCACGGACAACGCCAAGGTGGCGAACCTCCTCGAGTCCGAGCGGATTGGCGTCTCGGTCTCGGAGGGTTTCCAGCTGCATCCCGAACAGACGACCGACGCGATCATCTCTCACCATCCGAGGGCCAAGTACTTCATCGCCTAGCTCCGGACTTCATCGTCTGGCTCCATGATTCGCCGACGACTCGTCGTTACTCGCGGATATTCCAATTGATCTGACGTCCAGATTTCCCGAAAGTCTGCTCAGTAAGCGTTAGTTGATACTTACGTAAGCGAATACTAACGTAGAGCCATGGACACGCTCCTGAAGACTCTGGGTGAACCGAAGCGCTGCGAGATCATCCGTCTCGTCTGGTCGGAAGAAAAGGCGGCGACCGAGATCGCCGCACATTTCCCCACCGTCACTCGCTCAGCCATTTCGCAACATCTCGGCGTCCTACGCCGAAGTGGATTGGTCAGCGAACGACGAGATGGGACGAGACGGATGTACTCGGTCAATCACCGCGAAGTTGCACGACTTCGCGCGTTCCTCGACTCCTTTTGGACCGACAGTCTCGAAAAACTCCGTGATCTTGCGGAATCGAACGAACAATGAAAGGAAAAAATGAGCACTGAAGCCATCAAAGAAATAGTGGTGAAGGCACCGCCGACAAAGGTGTTTCCCTATCTGATCGATCCCGATCTCATGGTGCAGTGGCTGGGGTCGGAGGTATCGCTGGACCCGGTGAAGGGGGGCGAGTTCCGAGTTGTTTGTGGAGGAAACCCCGGACTCGGCGAGTTCCTAGAAATTGTCACCAACGAAAAAGTGGTCTTCACGTTCGGATGGAACGTGCCCGGCCACCCGATCCCCGCCGGATCAACGGAGGTGGAAATCAGCCTCACGCCTACGGGAGACGACACCATTGTGCGCCTCACGCACCGCGGGTTACCCGATGACGCGATCACCGATCACCTCGCCGGATGGGGTTTCTACCTCAGTCGACTCGAGGTGGTCATGAACGGCATCGATCCAGGCCCTGACAGCATGCCCTCTCACGACTAGTGCGCGCTCAGCCACGCGGTGAGAGGATGCCCAGATGACGACAGGTGATCTTTGGCAGTACATCGGCTCAGAACGCGCCGCGTTGGCGGACACGTGGGAGTCGCTCAGGCCCGAGCAGTGGAGCGCTCCGTCGTGGTGTGAGGGATGGACGGTGCAAGAAACCGCGGGACACGTACTTGCTGCCGCGGAACAGACACCGGTCAACTTCTTCAAAGAGTTTGCGTCGGCGGGATTTAAGTTCAACGTCTTCGCGGAGCGCGGTGCGCAGCGGTACGGCGCACTTGCACCTGACGAACTCGTTCGACGCTTACGGGCACGAACCTCGACGAGGAATCATCCGCCGGGGCCCGCGAACGCCATGCTCGGTGAAGTCGTCGTGCACGGTGACGATATGCGTCGTCCGCTCGGTCTTTCTCACCACACGCCCGAGGCCGCGCTCGTGGTGGTGGCGGACAACTGGAAGAAGACGAACATCCTGATTGGTTCAAAAAAGAGAATCGAAGGGCTTCGTCTAGCGGCCACGGACGCCCCCTGGACGCACGGCGATGGACTAGAAGTCTCAGGGCCGTTGCAGTCGTTACTGCTCGCGATGACGGGGCGCAAACAGGTGCTCAGCGATCTGTCGGGTGACGGCGTTTCGGTACTGGCCAGCCGCACGTAGTACGAGCTGACTGCGAAAATTAGCGCCTGAGAACTGGCGCGCCCACGGGGGTTGCTTCGCTCAATGCCTCACGCGCGTGGTAACTCGATCGGGTTAACGGCGACGACTGCACGTGGCGAAGCCCGAGACGCCTTCCGCGCTCGGCAAGATCCTCAAACTCCGACGGTTCCCAGAATCGTGCGACGGGCAGGTGGCGTTCAGTGGGTCGCAGATACTGACCAATGGTGACGATCTGAACGCCGACAGCGGCTAAATCACTCATCGTTTCTTCAACCTCGTCGACGGTTTCGCCGAGACCGACCATGAGTCCCGACTTCGTTGTGAGCCCCGCGTGGGCGCTTCGAGCGAGCACGGTGAGAGAACGCAGGTAACCCGCACTCGGACGAACCGCTCGTTGCAAGCGAGCGACCGTTTCGATGTTGTGATTCAACACGTCGGGCCGTTCGTCGAAAAGAATCTGCAACGAGTCTGAGTCACCGCGCAGATCACTGGTCAATACTTCGACGTCCGTGCTCGGTGAGCGCTCTCGAATGGCCCGCACGCTCGCCGCGATGGCGGCCGCTCCCCCGTCGTCGAGGTCGTCGCGCGCGACACAGGTGATGACAGCGTGAGCCAGTTTGAGTCGAACCACGGCCTCGGCAACTCGCTCCGGCTCCGTTGGATCGAGGGCGAAGGGTTTACGAGTGTCAACGAGACAGAAACCACACGCGCGCGTGCACCGTTCTCCGTTCACCATGAACGTCGCCGTTCCCGCGGACCAGCACTCGAAGATATTGGGGCATCCCGCCTCTTCGCAGACCGTCACGAGACGCAGGTCTTCGGTCAACTTGCGCAGAGATTGATACTCACTTCCCATACGGGCTTCGATACGTAGCCACTCGGGCTTTCGCGTCGCGATCGAGAGACCGGCGTCCGGGTCGACGCCGGCCTTACGGAGACGGCGAATCAGTGGCCGCTCGTCCGACGTGGTGGCCGCGCTGCGATCAACTTTCGCGACGCGAGACACTTCGTTGAGTTCGCGATCGAGTTCTTCGCCCAGCAGATTCTCCACCTCGAGCGCGGTGACGTAAAGCCCGAGTGAGGTGAGTGACGCCACGGGCTTATCGGGAATGCCACAAGGCACGATGGCCCGAAAACCTTCCAGGTCAATGTCGACGTTGAGCGCCACTCCGTGCAGCGTGCGACGCACACCGTTCGCGTTACGCTCGGTACGCACGCCCACCGCGGCAATCTTCGCCGGATGCGTCGCCAGATTCGCCCACACGCCGGGATATCCCTCGAGCCGACCAACTTCACCGAGTTGTCCTTCGGGGTCGACACGTCGGACCGTTGAAATCACGGCGTCTTCGAGATGGCGAACGTGCGACTTGCCGGCCGCGGGGTCGTCGGCGACGGTGACGATCGCCCACGCGACCACCTGTCCGGGAGCGTGGTACGTCACGTCTCCCCCGCGATCGGCGTCAATGACAACGGCGTTCAACTCGGCTGGTGGCACCAGGAAGTGTTCGTCGAGCGTTCGTACGCCACGCGTATAGGTCGGCGGATGCTCGAAGAGCAAGACGTAGTCGTCACTCGCCTGCAATAACGCTCGTTGGAGATCATTCGCTTCAGCGAAGGAAACTCGTCCGAGGTGGCGACGTCGCAACATCTATCGCTCGCTCTCGAGATCCATCCCCGCGAGCAGTTCGCCCACCCGTTCCAAGTATTTCGCGGCGCCCGTCGGTTCGCAGACCCGATGATCGAAGGAGAGTCCGAGCACGAGACGACGACCAACCTCGAGACTTGTTCCGTCACTAGCCACGACCGGCACGACGCGCACGGCGCCCATGGAGAGAATCGCCACTTCGGGTTGAATAATGATCGGCTTTGCCCACAGTGTGTGCGCGGTCGGTGCACCGGCAATGGTGAAGGTGCCACCCATGAGATCGTCGGCCGTCAGTTGGCGCGATCCGAGCCGATCGTCGAGTTCGTTTACTCGTCGCGCGAGTGCCCGCAGGGTCAAGCCCGCCGCGGCGTAAACGACCGGCACCAGCATGCCGTCATCGGCGATCGCACGGATGACGCCCAGATTGACCGTGCGGTGAAGAACCAGTTCGTCCCCCGAATACGTAGCGTTCAAGAATTCAAACTCCGCGAGTGCGCGCACGGCCGCGAGACTGACCACCATCTCGTCGCTGATCGACTCGCCGTCGCGCGTGACGCGACCGAGTGCCTCCAGTTTGGCGAAGATGGCTCCGTCTACTTCAACGGCGACGAAGCCGTGCGGCGTGCCCTGGCTAGAGACCGACATGTGCTGGCCCATGCGACGTTGTCCGTTACTGAGGGGAAGGACAACCTCTTCGGTGGGGCCCTGGGCGACGGCTCGCTCCGCATCGCGACGAGTAATCGACCCACCGGGACCAGTACCACGCAAACTCGACGCTTCGACACCGCCATCGTTCAAGATTCGCCGCACCACGGGCGAGACCACCACGCCGGACGAGGCGTCAGCGGTTGCGGCAGTTGCCGGCGTGGCCAGGGAGGCAGGAGTAGGGGGCGCGGTGGTAGTTGACGCAGTAACGGGCTCAGTCGCCGCCTCCGGGGTGTTTGGCGGTGCGTTCTGCGCCGAGGCACTCGCCCCAACCGACTCATCGATGACGGCGACGCGTGACCCCGTTTCCACGGTGTCGCCCTCAGCCGCAATGATCTCTATTAAGACACCGGCGGCGGGTGAGGGCATCTCTGAGTCAACTTTGTCCGTCGACACTTCGAAGAGTGGCTCATCGCGGGCGACGACGTCACCCACCTTCTTGAACCATTGCGTGATGATTCCTTCGGTGACGGACTCACCCAACGAGGGAAGGGTGACGTCAGTCATGACACGCGCACCAGGACTGGCTGGCGCACTTTGGTGCCGGGGACGGTGAAGTTGACGGCCCACACGGTTCCGTGAGCCGCCGCCACACCTTCAAGAGATTGCATGAACGGTGAGGACACGATCGTAGAACGACCAGAAACGATTCCGACACGAACAAGACATTCCTGTGAGTTTGAATGACCTCTGCTGGCGGCGAAATACACGCTACCGTTCTCCACGGCATCCAGACCGCTCGGCGAGAGTAAGACATGAACATCGTGTGGGAGGATGATCCGGGTGTCTCGGCCAGTCGTGAGATTGATTCGTTCGAGACCCTTCTCGTCTTCAACCCATAGATTGGTGCCGTCGTACGCAATCGGCATGCCAGCCTTGACGCCAGGAAATCTGACCTTCGTCACGACTCCGGTGTCCATGGAGACGCGAACCAAGAAATTCAGGCCCGTACCGACGGTGGACCCCGTACTGTTGGTGGACGCACTCAGCCATACATAACGCGCGTCGGCAACCATGTCAGGTCCCAACGGCACACCACTAAGCACGGGTGACGTGATTGTTGAGACTGCCAAGGTCGTAGTGTTCACCCGAATGATTCCCTGTTCGCCCGAAATCCAGACGTAGCCACCAGCCAAAACAGTCGGGGCGCCGTTGGTCACTATTTTCGCTCGAATGGACGCCGGAATCTTGACACCTGTGACGGCCAAGGTTGCCGTGTTGATACGAAGGAGTGACCAATTTAGACCATTGCTTATCGCGCCGTTCATCACCCAGACGTAGCGTCGAGACGTCATGATACTCAATGGCACGGAGATGAGGGGGCTGGTGATGGACTTAGTGGCTCCGGTGGCGACGTCAATGCGTACAATCTTCTCACCGTGATTGCTACCGGTTATGCGGTAAGGGAGTACACCTGCGTCCGAAATCCAGACGTACTGTCCTTGTGCCGCAAGACCCCTCGCCGCGACGACACCAGTGTGCGAATAGGCCGTGACAACTGGAGCTCCTTGTGCGTACGCCAACGAGCCCAGCACACCCGCCACAGCGAGCGCTGCGCCGACGCTCACTCGCGCAACGTGGCTTCCTATCTCCGACCTGGATCTCTGGGGATATTTGCGAACCGTGACGTCAGCCAATGTGCAGCCCTCGACCGGCGAGTGCGAGGAGAGTTTCGCCGAACGTCTCCGAGAGCGACGGGTGCGGCTGAATCAGCGCGGCCGCCTCTTCGGCGGTGGCCTCCCAGTTGACGGCGAAGTAACCGGCCCCAAGTTGTTCCGTCACCCACGGTCCGGCCATATGAACGCCAAGAATCTGTCCGCCCGAACCATCGGCTCTCTTCTCGGCAATGATCTTCACGACACCTTCGGTGTCACCGATGATCTGCGCGCGCGAGTTTCCGCCGAAGGGATCCTTCTTTACGACGACGTCGTAGCCCTTCTCCTTCGCAGCCGCCTCGGTGAGACCGACGAAAGCGACTTCGGGGTTCGAGTAAATCGCCCACGGCACGCGCTCGTAGTCAACGGGCATGGCCGGTTCGCCAAGGATCGTCTTGACCGCGACGATCGCTTCGGCGAATCCCACGTGAGCGAGCTGGGGTGTGCCGGCCACGACGTCACCGACCGCAAAGACGTTCGCGGCTGCAGTGCGCATGTAACTGTCGGCGACGACGAAGCCACGCTCGTCAATGACAACGCCGGTGCCCTCGCCGAGGAGACCCTCGGTGCGGGGACGACGTCCGACGGACATGACGACCATGTCGGTCTCAACGCTGTCGCCGCCCTCGATGGCGATCGTGGTCGAACCCTTCTTTGGCGTGTGACCGGTGATCTTTACGCCGGTACGAATATCGATGCCACGCTTCTTGAACGAGCGGTTGACGACGCTCGCCACCTCGGTATCACAGCCCACCAGAATTGAGGGAAGGGCCTCAAGAACGGTCACCGACGTCCCCATGTCGGAGAGCAGTGAGGCGAACTCACAGCCAATAGCCCCACCACCGATGACGGTGGCGCGCTTGGGCAGAGCGGTGAGATCGAGGAACTCGTCGGACGTCACGACGATCTTGCCGTCAATGTCAAAGCCCGGGAGAGTGCGCGGAACGGAACCGGCCGCCAGAATGACGTTGGCGCCCTTCGCGACAACTCCGGCGTCGGCACCATCAACGACCGTGACCGTGAGGTCTTGGTCGAGTCGACCGGTCCCTTGGAAAATGGTGACTTTTCGACCCTTCAAAAGACCCGAGAGGCCCTTGAACAACCGGTCGACGATCTCGTTCTTGCGCGCTTGGCTGACCGAGAAGTCGACCGTCACGTCCTTGGTGTCGATCCCGAAAGCTGAGGAGTGCTCGACGGTGCGACGAACGTGAGCGGTTTCGAGAAACTCTTTGGCCGGAACGCAACCGCGGTGCAGGCACGTACCGCCGACCTTGTCGAGTTCGACGATCGCGATGTTGAGACCGGCCGCGGCGCCGTAGAGAGCGGCGGCGTAGCCACCGGGTCCTCCGCCAATAACGACCACGTCGAACTGCTGGACCTCGTTAACCACAATCTTTCCCTTCGGTTGAACAGCCAAATCCCCCGCCGAGAAATCCTAATGTTTTTAGGCTTCGTCCCTTACGGTGAAACTACGAGTGACGCGCGCGTTGCGAGTCGGCGGCGGCCGTTGCCAGGCCGTCGACGAAGTCGTTCATGAGATCGCCCGAATGGCCCTTCACCCACGAGAAGGCGACCGGGCGACCGCCCTCGAGCACGAGCGGGACGAGCGCCTCCCAGAGGTCACGATTCGCGACCGGCTGCCCCTTCGAGTTCTTCCAATTGCGCCTCTGCCACCCGACGTACCACTGGTCGTGAAAACATTTCACGACGTAGTTCGAGTCGCTCACGATCTCGACGGCGCCCTCGGAGTGCTCCAGCAGAGCCTCTATGACCGCCATCACCTCCATGCGTTGGTTCGTCGTGTGGGGATTCGAGCCACTCGCGAAGTCGTCTTGCCCACTCGCCCACGCCCAGCCGCCGGGACCAGGGTTACCGCGGCAGGCGCCGTCGGTATAGATGCGGATCATATGACGCGCGTAATCCAGGCGTCCGGGTCCTCGGTGAAGCGCGTCACGACCGGCGGCAGATCACCACGCAGAACCTGGCCGAGCGTGACGTGTTCGAGCACTTCGCGAAGCGTTCCACGAACGGCTACCCACACGTCTCGCAGGTGCTTCGCTTCGCCCTCGTAAATGAGCGTCTCGGGGCGCATGCCGCGAACCCCGGCCAATGGTCCGCTCACCACGCGAAGGATGTCCGCGATCGTGATCGTGTCGGGGTCGCGGGCGAGTTTGAACCCGCCTTCGGGACCTCGTTGGCTCGTCACCAGTCCCCCGCGTCGAAGGTCGCTCAAAATCGCCCCCAGGAATTTGGCCGGCAGATCCTGCTCGTGGGCCAGATGGTCGGCACTCACCGAGACGTCGCTCGCCGCCAGCGTTAAGAGCGCACGAATGGCGTACTCGGCCTTGGCGGGAATCTGCATTCTTACATTCTGCCGCACGGACCCCTCGGGCGTGGTCGTTGGAGGGCGAACTTCTAGGGTAGTCAGTGTGTTTGACCTCGCCACGCGCCGTCTCTACCTCTGCGTGGGCGTACGCGAAGACATAAGTGAGTTCCTGCCGGCGGTGCTGCGCGGTGGCGTCGACGTCGTTCAACTGAGGGAAAAGACCCTCGACCTTGAGGTACAGCGCGTCGCGGCACTCCTCATGGAACCGATCTGTCATGCCTTCAACGTGCCCTTCATCGTCAACGACTCACCCGAACTCGCGGCCGACGTCGGCGCCGACGGGGTACACGTCGGCCAAGAGGACGTCAGTGTCGAACGGTGCCGCGAGGTGCTGGGCGACGCGGCCATCGTCGGTCTGTCCACTCATTCGTCGGACGAGTTCGAAAACGCGCTCCTGGAAGACGCCTCGTACTTCAGCGCGGGACCCATCGAGCCCACGCCCACGAAGCCGGGCCGTAGCGGCACCGGTATCGACTACGCGGTCGCGAGCCAAGTACGAAGTCCTCGACCCGTCTTCGTCACGGGTGGCGTCAACGCAACCAACGTGGGTCTACTCGTCGCAGCGGGGCTTCGCCACTTCGTCGTGGTGCGCGCGCTCACCGAGGCGAGCGACCCCGAAGCGTCGGCGCGAGCGATTCGCCTGGCGCTCGATAACGCCCTAGCGATGACGGTCGAGCCAACCTAAGAGCGTCGCCACCATCCGAGGGTCGGCGCGCAACTGATGACCGGCCCCCTGAATGAGTCGCAGTTCGGCGCGCCCGTCGGCCGCGGCCACGAGGTCACGCGCATCCGACGCGGGCACCTCAATGTCATCGGTGCCGTGTCCGATCAAGAGACGACGCGGTGGGAGCTTCGCAATCGCGTCCGTGGGATCAATGTCCAAGATGTCCTTGTAGAGCGCGTCGGGCGCCAGCAGATCGCTTTCATTGCCCACGACTCCCGAAATCTGAACGGCGCGGTGGATCTCTTTGGGCGATCCGCACCACGCTTTTAGATGTGCTGGCGCCGCAAACGTGGCAACGCCTCTCACCCGTTCGTCGTTGGCCGCGACCGCGAGCGCGAGTGACCCCCCGAAGCCAAATCCCGCGAGCGACACACGAGGCTCGCCCTCGGCGACGCGGTCGAGGATCGTCGCAAGATCTTCTCGCCACTTCGTGGCGGAGAACGTCCCAGTGCTGCCGCCCACGCCCGACAATGTGCCGGTCGCGACCAGCCACCCCGATTCGTTGGAGACGTGCTCGGCAAGTTCGGGCAACAACCCGGCCGCCTGACGTCCCATGCCCACCAGTCGTGGCAACCCGTGCACCAGCACGAGGACGTGACCGACGACCGGTCGCGCGTTCGAGTTTGAGATTCGTAGATCGAGTAGCGACGTGCCGCTCGTCAGCTGCTCGTGGACGAGCACGAAGCTAAATGCCTAGGCGCTGCGCCAGTAACTCACGGTGATAGGCCGGGTCCCCCAAAAAGAGTTCGGAGCTCTTCGCGCGCTTGAAGTACAGGTGTGCGGGGTGCTCCCACGTGAAGCCGATCCCACCGTGAATCTGAATATTTTCGGCCGCACAGTGAAAGTACGCCTCGGAGCAGAACGACTTTGCGAGACTCGCCGCGATCGGAAGCTCCTCGTTGCGCTCCTGAGACGCCCACGCCGCGTAGTAGGCGGCCGACTTCGCAGACTCCACATCGAGCAGCATGTCGGCGCACTTGTGCTTGATGGCCTGAAACGACCCAATGGGCCGGCCAAACTGCACGCGATTCTTCGCGTATTCGACCGACGCGTCGAGCACGCGCTGAGCTCCGCCAACCTGCTCGGCGGCGAGCGCCGATGCGGCGATCTGCATCGTGGCTTCGAGCCCCTCGAGTGCGCCGCCCTCGTCGCCCACCAGCGTGGCCGGCGCGTTGGTGAAGACGATGCGGCTTTGCTTGCGCGTTTGGTCCATCGTCGCGAGCGACTCGCGCTCGACTCCCGCTGCGTCACCGGCTACGGCAAAGAGCGACAGACCCTTTTCGGTCGTGGCCGGCACCAAGAGCAGCGACGCGGTGGATCCGTCGGTCACGTAACTACGAACGCCACTCAACGTGAATCCGTCACCGGACCTCGTCGCGGTGGTCGTCGTCGCGTTGAGGTCCCACTGTCCGTCGTCGTCGGTGAGAGCGACGGTGGCGATCGTCTCACCCGAGGCGATACCGGGTAAGTAGGCAGCTTTCGCCGCGTCGTCGCCCACGAGAAGTAACGCATTCGCGGCGAGCGCCACGGTGGAGAAATACGGTGAGCACAGTAGAGCCGCGCCCATCTCTTCGAACACGACGTAGAGCTCGACCGGTCCGTATCCCTGGCCACCGAACTCTTCGGGGATACCGAGGCCTTGCAGAGCGAGTTCGTTTGCCATCTGGGACCAGACGGCGGGGTCGTAGCCCTCTTCCGTCGCCATTAAGCGGCGCACTTCGCTCTCGGGAGACTTTTCTTCTAGGAAGCGGCGCACCATTTTGCGAAGCTCCTCTTGCTCTTCGCTGAATCCAAAGTTCATTTTGGGCCTCTTCTTCCTCGGCGCCATGCACCAGAATCGAGATTACTCACTCTTGACGACGCTGATTTACGTGGCAGTCTGGGGACGTGGACAATGTGGAACTGGTCTGGTCCGACGCGTTAAGCGAGGTTCACCGCTTCGTGGTGGGACCGCTCGCGAACAACGTCTACGTCGTGCGCTGCCGGCGCACCGGCGAAGCGGCGCTCCTCGACGCCGCGAACGAACACGAGCGACTCCTCGAGGTCGCCCGCGCGCTCGGCGTGACGTCGGTGCTCGAGACACACGGTCATTGGGACCACATCGGAGCGGTGGAAGCGGTGCGTGACGCGGGTATCGACGTGTGGGTCCGCGAAGAGGACGCCCACTTGCTGCCGAGCTACGACCACCTTCTCGAGGACGACACCGTGCACAGCGTTGGTCAGTTGCGACTGCGCACCGTGCACACGCCGGGTCACACGCCGGGCAGCATCTGTTTCGCGCTCGAGAACACGCCACTGCTCTTTACCGGCGACACCTTGTTCCCCGGTGGTCCGGGAAATACGACCTTCGAGGGTGGAAGTTTCTCCACGATCATCACGTCGATCGACGAACGAATCTTCGGTGTCTACAGTGACGAGGTCACCTTCTGGCCGGGACACGGTGCGCCGTCGACGATCGGCGTCGAGCGAGTGCACCTCGAAGAGTGGGTGGAGCGCGGCTTCTAAAAGCTGGTCGGCGTTTCGTAGTGGCCCAGTAGGCTCACTTCGTGTCAAAACCGCTCCTCGAACTGCGTAACCTACATGCCGAAGCTGAAGGGTCGTCGATCCTGCGCGGCGTGGACCTCGTGGTCAACGAGGGCGAAGTACACGCACTCATGGGTCCCAACGGTGCGGGAAAGTCCACGCTCGCGAGCGTCATCATGGGACACCCCGGCTACCACGTCACCGCCGGTGAGATTCTCCTCCACGGCGAGGACATCTCAAAGTGGACGCCCGACGAGCGAGCTCGTGCGGGCATCTTTCTCGCCTTCCAGTACCCCGAAGCGATCAGTGGTGTCTCGGTCATCCAGTTTCTGCGCCAGGCCATCGCCGCGCGCAAGGGCCTGGAGGAGTTGAGCGTGCTCGAAGTTCGCCTCGATCTCGCCGAATGGATGGACCGCCTCGGCATCGACAGCGCCTTCGCCGAGCGACACTTGAACGACGGTTTCTCGGGCGGCGAACGTAAGCGCAACGAGGTTCTGCAGATGGCGCTGCTCGAACCGGTCATCGCCCTCCTCGACGAGACCGACTCCGGACTCGACATCGACGCTCTGCGCGTGGTGGCTAAGGGCGTTCGCACCGTGCGCGACCAGCACCCGACAATGGGCGCCGTCGTCGTGACCCACTACGTGAAACTCCTCGACGAAATTCGCCCCGACTTTGTCCACGTGCTCGTGGACGGCCGCGTGGTGCACACCGGCGGCGTCGAGCTCGCCCAAGAGATCGACCACGACGGCTACGACGCGTGGCGCCCGGTCAGCGCGTGAGCAGCTTCAACGCCCGTCGCGTGCGCGCCGACATCCCCCAGTTGACGCGCCGCATCAACGGACGCCCCATCACCTACCTCGACTCGGGTGCGAGTTCATTGCAGACACACTCCGTCATCGACGCGATGAGCCGCTACTACGAACTGCGCCACGCCAACGTGCATCGCGGCGTCTACCAGACGGCCAACGAAGCGACCGACGCGTACGAAGGTTCGCGTGCGGCGGTCGCCCGATTCATCAACGCACCGGGCGAAGAAAGTGAAGTCGTCTTCACGAAGAACACGACCGAGTCGTTTAACCTGCTGGCGAAGGTGTGGGGCGCGACGAACCTCGGCGCCGGCGACGTGGTGCTCATCACCCAAATGGAACACCACGCCAATATCGTGCCGTGGTTCCAGCTGCGCGAAGCGACCGGCGTGGAGGTTCGCTTCATTCCCGTCGGTGACGACTACCGGCTCGATCTCACCAACCTCGACGAGCTACTGCGCGACGTCAAGCTGCTGTCGATAACGGGTATGTCCAACGTGCTCGGTACGAAGAATCGAGTGCACGACCTCGCTGCGATAGCTCATTCGGTCGGCGCCCTTGTGGCTGTAGATGGCGCACAGATGGTGGGCCACGGACCGGTCGACGTGACGGCTCTCGACATTGACTTTCTCGCGTTCTCGGGTCACAAGATGCTCGGTCCGACCGGCATTGGCGTGCTCTGGACGCGCGAGAGCGTGCTCGACACGATGGGTCCGTTCATGGGCGGCGGTGGCATGATCGCAGACGTGACTCTCGACGGCTTCACCCCGGCGAAGGGGGTCGCTCGCTTCGAGGCCGGCACTCCCCCAATTGCTGAAGCTGTGGGCCTACACGCCGCCGTTCGCTACCTCGAGGGACTCGGAATGGACCACGTCGCGGCCCACGAGCGCTACCTAACCGAAGACGCCCTGCGGCGGCTCGACTTGACCTTCGACGGACGCGTACGAGTCATCGGACCGCTCGACGTCATTGACCGCGGTGGCGTCATCAGTCTCGACGTTGAAGGCGTGCACCCCCACGACGTCGCCCAGGTCCTCGACCAGTTCGGCGTCTGCGTTCGTCCCGGTCACCACTGCGCGAAGCCCCTCATGCGTCGATTCAACCTCGCCGCGACGGCACGGGCCTCATTTGGCCCGTACTCCAACACCGCTGACACCACCGTGCTGCTCGAGGCTCTTGAGCACGCCCTAAAAATGTTTGGCTAGATCGATGTCAAATCTCGAAGACCTCTACCGCGAAATCATCCTCGATCACTATCGTTCGCCACGTAACCGCGGCGAACTGGCGTCTCCCCCGGCCCACCGGGTCGAGGGTTTCAATCCCCTCTGCGGTGACGAGGTCACCGTCTACCTCGACGTGAACGACGGGGTCTTGACGGACATCAAACTGACCGGACACGGCTGTTCCATCTCGCAGTCCTCATCCTCGTTAATGAGCACCGCCGTCAAGGGCAAGCCCCTCGAAGACGTGCGCGCGACGATTGAGGCGTTCAAAGAGCTCATGACGGCGCACGAGACGACTACGGACGAAGAAGAGCGTGACGCGACCAACCTACGCACCTTCGGTGAACTAGCCGCCCTGGCGGGCGTCGTTAAGTTCCCCGTGCGTATCAAGTGCGCAACTCTCGCCTGGAACACCCTGCAGCAGGGTCTCCAAGAACTCGCGAGTTAGAACTCCGACAACCTTTTACGAGGGCGTGCAGGGCACCGGGTCGTAGCCAGGAATACCACTCAAGGTCGGGTTCGTCGCCGGTTTCGTCGCCGTCTTGTGATGTTTACTCGTCGTCGACGGTGTCGTCGTAGTCGTCGTTGACGTGGTGGTCGTGACGACCGGCGGTAACGGCGTTTGCCCGGCCTCGTTGGGCGGCGGGTTCGAGGGCGTCTCAAGCTGCTTGCCGAAGATGTCAACGAGCATCTGCTGGGTCTGGGGTTCTTGCACGTAGAGCACGTCACCGAGAGCGGTGTTGCTAACCGGGTACGTCGGCAGAGTCCACGTCTGAATTGAGTTGGCGTTGATTCCGTGGAATCGAACGGCGAGACCGATGAGTTCGTTCAATGAGAAGTTCTGGTCGATGATGATGCCCTGGGGCAACTTCGAGAGGAACGAGTTGATCGTCAGCGGGTTGTAGAGCTTCTTGGCGCGATCAACCATCGCGCGGAGGAACGCGTCTTGGCGGTCGATACGTCCGAAGTCACTCGTCGGGTCGTACTGCCAACCCGCGTTATACAGTTCGTCAGCGCCATAGGAGCTGGAACCCCAGCTGACGGGGGGAAACTTCGTCGCGTGAGCGGTGTTGTAATAGAAGTGTCGGCTACGACTGAGGGCCAGGGCCTGAAAGCCCGTCACCAACTGACAGCCCGGGTGCAAGATCCGTAGTCCCGAGTAGGGATCCCACGAAGGGTAGCGGAAGTCCAGGTAAACCCCGCCCAGAGCGTCGGCGGCGTTGATCAATCCCGCAAAACTCACCACAATTGTTTGGTTGATCGGAATGCCGAAATTGGCCGTAATGGTCTGAGCCAGGAGCGACGG
Organism: Acidimicrobiaceae bacterium; assembly: GCA_003142095.1. Taxonomy (GTDB): domain Bacteria; phylum Actinomycetota; class Acidimicrobiia; order Acidimicrobiales; family RAAP-2; genus RAAP-2. The sequence continues at coordinate 34,670 of PLON01000017.1, forward strand.
ACCGTTACCGAAATTGACGTTGATTCGGTTGAACTGGCCGTACAGCGACTGATTCGCGAGCAACGTCACGATGGTGTCGCGAGGGATCGAGATCATGTTGATAGTGCCCGCGTTGGGGTCGACGTGAATGATCTTCACGACGTCACTGCGCTGACCCGAAACGGTCCCGCTAGAGGCTCCCGTCTGGCGATACGCGAGACCACTCAGTCCGGCCCGCGAGTCCGAACCGATCATGAGGATGTTGAAGGGCTGGCCGGAGATCGCCTTTACTTCGCCCGCGACATGCATGCGTTGGATCCTGTCGAAGCGCCAGTTGGCGTAGAGGTAACTTCCGCCGACGACGGCCACAATCAGCAGAACAACGACAACCGCACCTATCGCGATTCGACGTCCAACCCGACGCGGGCCCCGCGGGCCACGTCGGCGACCCTTGGCCCCGCCTCTATCGTCCACGGCATTGCCGAGCGTGAGTAGCCGTTCCTGGTTAGCGAGGGACCGTCTCGAGTGGTGGCGACCAGATTGCGGCGTGTCATCACGTCCATTGGCCATCGTTGAAGTTTAACCGTGCGTTGAGACGTGAAATTAGGCGATGACGCCTCGAAAGGCCTCGTATCCATCACGTTCGAGTGTTTCGGCGAGCTCGGGACCACCCGTGGCAACGATTCGTCCATTACCCATGACGTGAATCATCGTGGGCGGTAGTTCGAGCAGTAGACGACGAAAGTGCGTGATGGCGAGCACGCCGCAGTTCCATTCGGTGGTCGCTGCTACCAATCGGCGCGCCACTGCGTCCAGGGCGTCAACGTCGAGACCGGAGTCGATTTCGTCGAGGAGAGCGAACTTGGGCTGCAGGATTCCCAGTTGGACCATCTCGGCGCGCTTGCGTTCGCCACCGGAGAGGTCAACGTTGACGAATCGATCAAGCAGTTCGGGACGAAGTTCCAGACGCTCCGCCTCTTCGAGCATGCGCGCGCGCAGCGTCGAACGTTCGGCGCCGGCCGCTTCGAGCAGGTCAAACGCACGGACTCCCGGGATTTCGAAGGGTTGCTGAAGAACCAGCATGAGACCCGCGCGAGCTCGATCGGTCGCGGACAGCGTCAACAGTTCGACGCCGTCGATGGTGACTGATCCGTCGAGGACTTTGTAGCCGGGGTGACCGGTCAATGCGTGTGCCAAGGTCGACTTGCCCGAGCCGTTTGGACCCATGATGGCGTGCACTTCGCCCGAGCGCATCGTCAGCGAGAAGCCCTTGAGGACTTCCTTGTCGCCCACCGAGACGCGGAGACCGTCAATCGACAGCGTGGAACTCACGGCGTCTCCACTTCGAGTCGGCCCTCGCGTACTAGGACGTCGTAGTGCTTCACCGGTCTGGTCGCGGGAAAGGTCATGGGTGCCCCATCGCTCAGACGAAACATGGCACCGTGGCGAGCACACTCGATTTCGGCGGTCTCGAGGTCCACCTCACCCTCGGAGAGTGAGAACTCTTCGTGGCTACAGCGGTCATCCAAGACAAAGACCTCCTCGGCGACGCGCACCGCGACGAGAACCCGACCATCGACTTTCAGTTGGCGAGGCACGCCTTGTTCGAAATCACTCAACTGGCCAATGTCCGTCGTCGTCACGCCGCCACCACCGCGACACTTGACAACACCGAGGCGACGTCGCGCTCAACCAACTCCGCGAGCTCCGCCGGCAAGGCCGAGAGCATCTCGTAGAAGAATCCCTGAATCATGAGACGCTGCGCGTCGTCGCGACTCACGCCGCGCGATTCGAGGTACCAACGCTGAAGTTCGTCGAGGGGACCCACACTCGACGCGTGCGCGCACATGACATCGTTCTCTCGAATGTCGAGATTGGGCACGCTGTCAGCGTGCGCCGTACGAGAAAGGAGAAGATTGTGATTCGTTTGACGTGCGTCGGTGCGCTTCGCGCCCTTTTCGATTTCGATCAGTCCGGTATAGACAGAACGTGACGCGTCGGCGACCGCTCCCTTCGAGAGCAGCGTCGACGTCGTACGTGGTGCGACATGAAACTGGCGAGTGCGAAAGTCGTGGACCTGGTCACCCGAACCGAGGAAGGTGGTGCGCAGTTCATTTGCGGCGCCAGCCCCAAAGAGCTCGGCGTCGTTACGCGAACGGTCGTAGTGCGCCCCGAGTCCAACGACCGCTTGGTGCAGACGCGCGTCGCGCGCCAGGCGGCCCGTCGTGCGTGCGACGTGCCACGCGCTCGCGTCCAGGCGTTGGTAGGTGATGAGTTGCAAGGAAGCGTTGTCCTCGACGAGGTACTCACTCACCGGCACCACGAGTGCGTCCGTGCCCCCCTCGAAGTATTCGACGACGGTGACGCTCGCGCCGCGTCCGACCACGATCTGAGTGCGAGAAAACGACGCGCTGGCCGAGGATTCGTTGAGAACAACGATCGGATCGGTGACGTCGACCCCGGCTTCCACACGGATCACCGTGGTGCCGGGCGCGAGCGCCACGTTCAAGAGTGCAAAGGTGTCGCCCTCGTAGCGCTGGAGAAAACTCTCGCCGTTGAGCGACGACTGCGATCCGAGAAACTCGACACTGACGCCCGGCGTCGCGTCGCCGGCACTGACACCAAAACCGTCAACGACACGGACAACGAGGCCCGCGCGCTCGCACAACTGTGTCGCGAACGCGGAGTCGGGTGCGCGGTGGGGTGAACTCGCTACCGCGAAGCGGTCGAGATCGAGGTCGCCCAGTGGGGCGTAGCGCCAGACTTCGTCGCTCGGCGAGGGCAGACCGAGGGACTCGAAGAGCGACCAGGCGAGACGTCGTTCGGCCGCGTCGGACCGGTCGGCAATGAAGGAGGAGGCTGTGTCAGCGAAGGATGTCATATGGAAAGAAGACCCAGGCAGTGTACTGGGGCCGCGCCTACTCTCCCGCGCTACGACGTAGGCTAAGCAATCGATCGAAAGGACCACGTGGAGTTTTCGTCGCCCGTCATCACCCTCGACGTTGAAGGACACGTCGCGACGCTCTGGTTGAATCGTCCCGACTCGCGAAACGCTCTCGGCAGCGCCTTTTGGCACGACCTCCCCCTCGCCGCTGCAACGGTCGCCGCGAACAAAGACATTCGCGTCCTCGTGGTCGCGGCCAAGGGTCCGCACTTCACGGTCGGCCTCGATCTCAAAGAGTTCGGCGGTCACTTCCTCTCGAGCGATACGACAAGTTCGAAGGCAACCGCAAACGCCCGCGCGTACGAGAACGTTCGCACCATGCAGGACTCCGTGACGTCGCTCGCGAAACTCGCCGTGCCCGTCATTGCCGCCGTGCACGGCTACTGCATTGGCGGTGGCATCGATCTCATCAGCGCCTGCGACATTCGCCTGGCCTCCTCGAACGCAACATTCTCCGTACGCGAGACCAAGGTCGCCATCGTTGCGGACCTCGGGACCCTGCAACGTCTGCCGCGCATCGTGAGCGCGGGCCACGTGGCCGAGCTGGCCTTCACTGGCAAAGACATCGACGCCGAGCGTGCCCGCGAAATTGGTCTCGTCAACTCCCTGCACGGTGAGGGCGCCGAGGATGTCCACGCAGCCGCCCTCGCTCTAGCAAATGAGATTGCCGCGAACTCTCCCTTGGCCGTGCAAGGTACGAAGGCCGTCCTCGGCGCCAATGAGGGCAGGACCGTCGACGAAGGACTGGAGTTTGTCGCGCGCTGGAACACGATGTATCTCGCGAGCAATGACCTGCGCGAAGCGATGACGGCGTTCGTCGAGCGACGCGCGCCGATCTTTCGCGGCGACTAGCGACGCCAGAACTTACCGCCCTTGCGCTTCTTCTTCTCTAGTTCGTCGAGTTCGAGGCGTCGCTCTTCGATCAGTTCGGGCGCGATGGCGTTCACGATCTCGCTGGCGGAGGCCAGCAGTTCGCGTCGATCCTCAACGGGCACGTCCGGGGGCGCCGACTCGACGGGCCGAGCCACGAGCGTGCCGTGCGACCAGCCGACGTCGACGAATCGCCGCTCGTAGGTGAGGCAGTTCTCGGGGCACGACCACGGTTGGTCGGGAGCGTTGCCGAGCACGCAGAAGCGCGCCACTTCGCCCGACTTATAGGTGCGGCTCTGAAAGTGCTTGCACTCTTCGCGCATTCCCATCCACTCATTGTTTCACGTCATCGCGACTCGTAGGCTTGCGCTTTATGACAGCGGACTTTTCAATAGATCGAAGAGTTCTATCGCGTGATGAAATTGCTTCCGCCGCCGACGTCGCCTCACGCGCATTCTTCGACGACACCTATTTTCGCTTCCTTATGCCCGACGACCGGGTGCGCGCTCACGCGTCGCCCCTTCTCTTCGCGAGCCAGCTACGCCACGCTGGAGCCCACGCTCGCGTCGTCACCGCCCGCAACGCCACCGGACAGATTGTTGGTCTGGCGCTGTGGATCGAGCCGGGCCACTGGCCGCCACCACTCAGTGCGCAGCTGGCCCAGACGCCCAGTTCATTGCGCGCGCTCTACCACCATCCTCACGCCATTCGACTGGCGGGCACGTATCTGCGGACCATCTTGAAGGTGCACCCCAAGGAGCTGCACTGGTACCTTCCGCTGCTCGCCGTGGATCCCTTAGTTCAAGGTCAGGGTGTGGGCACGATGTTGATGCTTGACGGCGTCGCCACCATGGACGCGGACGGCGTGGGTGGGTACTTGGAAACGCAAAAGGACGAGAACCACGCCTTTTACAACCGATTCGGATACGAACTACGCGACACTCTTCGTCCGGTTGCTGACGGGCCACCGTATTACACAATGTGGCGGCCGGCTCGTTAGCCGATTGAACCTTCCATCTGCAGTTCAATGAGACGTGACCACTCAACGGCGTACTCCATCGGAAGCGTACGGGTCACCGGCTCAATGAAGCCGTTCACGATCATGCCCATGGCCTGGCTTTCGGTGAGGCCCCGACTCATGAGATAGAAGAGTTGGTCGTCGCCGATCTTGGAGACCGTCGCCTCGTGACCAATGGACGCGTCTTGCTCGCCGACTTCCATGTAAGGACGGGTTTCGGAGGTGGACATCTCGTCGAGCAACAAGGCGTCGCAGCGCACGAAAGCCTTCGCGCCCTTTGCGCCCTCTTCGACCTTGACGAGGCCACGGTAGGCCGTGAGGCCGCCATCCTTGGAGATGGACTTCGAGACGATGGTAGAGGTCGTTTCCGGTGCGCAGTGCACCATTTTCGCTCCCGCGTCTTGGACCTGGCCGGGACCGGCGTAGGCGACCGAGAGCACTTCACCGGAGGCCTTGGGACCCATGAGATAGACCGACGGGTACTTCATGGTGAGACGCGAACCAATATTGCCGTCAATCCACTCGACGTGAGCCTCGGCCTCAGCGCGCGCGCGCTTGGTGACGAGGTTATAGACGTTGTTCGACCAGTTCTGAATCGTCGTGTAGGTAATGCGCGCACCCTGAAGGGCGACGAGCTCGACGACGGCGGAGTGCAGCGAGTCAGTTGAATAGACCGGTGCGGAACAACCTTCGACGTAGTGGACCTGAGAACCCTCGTCGGCGATGATGAGCGTGCGCTCGAACTGACCCATGTTTTCGGTGTTAATGCGAAAATACGCCTGCAGGGGCTGATCGACCTTGACGCCCGGTGGGACGTAGATAAAGGAACCACCACTCCACACGGCCGAGTTGAGGGCGGCGAACTTGTTGTCGTTCGGAGGAATGATGGTGCCGAAGTACTTGCGCACGAGTTCTGGGTACTCGCGCACGGCGGTGTCCATGTCGCAAAAGAGGACACCGAGGCGCTCTAAGTCCTCGCGGTTACGGTGAAAGACAACCTCGGACTCGTACTGCGCGGTGACGCCGGCCAGGTACTTGCGCTCCGCCTCGGGGATACCCAGGCGCTCGTAAGTGTTCTTGATCGCGTCGGGCAGGTCCTCCCAGGAGTTGACCTGGTGATCGGTGGGCTTGACGTAGTAGTAAATGTCGTTGAAGTCGAGGTCGGGCATGCGCGTGGCGAACCAGGGCAACATGGGCTTCTTCTCAAAGCGCTTCAGGGCGTCAAGGCGAAACTTGAGCATCCAGGGCTCTTCGTTCTTCATGGCCGACATCTCACGAACGATCTCTTCGTTCAAACCCTTTTTGGGCTTAAAGACAGCCAGATGTTCGTCCGACCAGCCCAACTGATAACGGCTAAAGTCCAGGTTGTCAATCGCCATTGCGCTCCTTTGGAATAATCCCTATTGCCATAGTACTAACTCCCCGAACGAGCCTGCCCCTAGTTACTGGCAAAGTGGAGACATGTCTACCGCCCCTCGTGCGCCCCAAAGGCCCTATGAAATTACCCGTCACGGCGATACGCGAGTCGACCCGTACTACTGGCTCATGGACCGCACGAACGAGGAGGTCCTCGATCACCTGCGCGCCGAAAATGAGTACCTCGCACAGGAACTCGCACCGTTGAAGGCGCTCGAAGAAGAGCTCTTCACGGAGATAAAAAATCGCGTCGAAGAGACGGATATTTCGGTGCCGGTGCGCAAGGGTAACTGGTGGTATTTCGAGAGAACCCGCGAAGGACTGAACTACCCCATCAGCGTTCGTGTTCCCGCGAGCGGAGATGACCTCACTCCCCCCGAGATCGATCCCTTATCCACCTTCGCCGGAGAGCAGATCATTCTCGACGAGAACGTCGAAGCCGGCGACAGTGACTTTCTCTCGGTCGGCGTCCTCGCCCTCAGCCCCGACGAGTCGTGGGTCGCGGTCGGAACCGACTTTGAAGGGAACGAACGCCATCACGTCACCGTTCGCCCCCTCGCCGACCAGACGCCGATCGCTGACGAACTCGACGATGTGTACTACGGCTTCGCCTGGGCCCGAGACTCGCGTCATTTTTTCTACACTCGCGTGGACGAGGCCATGCGTCCCTGGCAGCTCTGGCGACACGAACTCAACACGGCGGCCTCGTCGGACGTTCTCGTGTACGAAGAGCCCGACTCCGAGTACACCGTCTCGGTAGGGCGCAGTCGCGACGATCAAATGATCGTCGTCATGATGAACTCCTCGATGACGAGTGAAGTGCGCTACGTGGCCGCCGACGATCCGACCGGCGAGTTGCAAACACTCGAAGCGCGACGCCACGGCATTGAGTACGGCGTCGAGCACTTCGTCGACGCGCAGGGAACGCCATGGTGGCTCAAAGTGACCAATGAAAACGCCACCGACTTTCGACTCCTCACACGCCCGCTCAGTGGCGGCGAGTGGCGTGAGATTGTGGCGGAGCGTCCGGGCAGTCGCCTCGACGGAATCGACGCCTTTTCGACGTTCCTCGCCCTCAGCGAACGCGAAAACGGCTGCGCCGCTTTGCGTCTCGTCAAACTCCTACCTGGCAATGACCCCTTCGGCGACGACCTGCTCGAGCGCTCGACCTTGGTTGAGGGAGGCGCATTTCCCAACACTGTCGCCATTTCGTCGAATCCGAATTTCGAAACGTCCCAGGTGCGCGTCCTCATGACATCGCTCACGACGCCTCGACTCATCGCCGACGTTGTCGTCGAAACGGGCGAGATCATTGTGCGCAAGCAGCAACGGGTGCTCGGCGGCTACGAGGAGTCGAACTACGTCACGGGTCGCCTGTGGGTCGACACGAGCGATCAGCTGCGCGTGCCGGTATCGGTCGTCGCGCGACGCGATCTCGTCACGGTCGATGCCGACGGCACCCTCACTCCAGTTGCGCCGTCGCCATTTCTGCTTTACGGGTACGGCAGCTATGAGATCTCGATCGATCCCGCCTTCTCCTCTCTACGGCTATCACTGCTCGATCGCGGCGTTATCTTCGCCATCGCCCACGTGCGCGGCGGCGGAGAGATGGGCCGCTCGTGGTACGAAATGGGTCGACTCGCCCAGAAGCCCACGACCTTCAGCGACTTCGTCGCGGTAGCGCGCGCACTTATTGAACGCGGCTGGACGACACCCGAGCAACTCGCCGCGCGCGGAGGATCAGCCGGCGGACTTTTGATGGGTGCCGTCATGAACCAGGCGCCCGAGCTGTTTCGCGCCATCGTCGCCGAAGTTCCCTTCGTCGACGTCGTGACGACGATGTTGGACGACTCGCTTCCGCTAACGGCCGGGGAGTGGGAGGAGTGGGGCAACCCCCACGCCAGTGCCACGAGCTATCGAACAATGACGAGCTACTCCCCCTACGACAACGTGCGCGCGACGAATGACGACGGCGCGCCCGTGGTCTATCCCCACCTCTACGCATCGGGTGGTCTCAATGATTCGCGCGTCGGATTCTGGGAGCCGGCGAAATGGGTCTTGAAACTGCGTGACGCCAACGAAGCGAACGTCGCCGTGTTAAAGACCGAGATGGGCGCAGGACACGGAGGACCCTCTGGCCGCTACGACGCGTGGCGCGACGAAGCTCAAGTGGTCGCGTGGCTACTCAACGAGATTACGAACTCGCTAGAGTCGACCCCTTCGCCGTAAATACCAATACGAGCGTTGCGGGGAGTGTCGCGGGAAAGACGACCGGCTTTCCGTCCACACTGACCGTCGCGCTCGACGGCGAACCGAGCGTCACGCGTGAGTCACCCGTCATGACGAGTGACTCGTCGTGACCCTGATCGACCGGTCCTTGCCACTCGAGTGTGCTCGAGGGGCCCATGGTGTACACGGCCCAGGTTTCGCCCAGTGATCCGGTCACCGTCACCCGATAGCGCGTCGCGGACACGTTGTAGTTAGCGTCGTCGCCACTGACCGTCACAGGTCGAAACACCGTCGGCACCGTGGTCGTGGTCGTTGTCGTTCGCGCATGGGTCGTTGTCGTCGTCGTGGAAGTCGTGTGTTTCCCTGGATGATGGGCGACGTAGTAGGTCACGACGACGACGACCACGAGGACCGCCAGCAACACTACGGCGACACTTCGCGCGACGATCGACGCCGTAGAGCGATGCGACGATCGAGAGAGGAACCAGTTGTCGTTGTGGCGAGCTTGTAGCGCGCTCGACTGCTCGCTGCTCGCGGAGTCGCTGAAGACGTACTGACGCGCGGGGTCTAGGCGAGGTCGTTCGACCGGAGGTCGCGTCACGGGCTCACCCGAACCGTCCAACAGTCGAAATCCCTTCGAGGGCGTGTAGGGAGACGGAGGCGGCGACACGAGTCGCCGTTCCAGAGGTTTCGAGAGTTCGCGCATCTCGTCGCGTTTCAACTTTCGAATCCGCAACAGCGTCCCCGCGACGAGCAGGACCGCGACCACGATCCCGGCAATCTCGAGGGCCAGAATCACCCTCGCTCCTCTGCGACTTGAATCGCCTCGCTCGCCCGGGTCACGTCTCGAAGCGTACTGAACTCTCTACGGCGCGAGGACCCGATACCCGCCGCGGTAGTACGCGAGGGGCCCACCAGGCTCAGTGGAGGCGAAATCCAGTTCCGCGACGATGATGTCGTGGTCACCGTGGTTGGTGACCTCACGAATGGTTCCCTCTAAGTACGCGAGCGATCCCTCGAGGAACGGTGAGCCGTTGGGAGCCGCTATCCAGGAGACTCCGGCGAACTTGTCCACTCCACTGACAGCGAAACTGCGCGCCAGTGGCTCTTGGTCGTCGCGCAGGATGTTGACGCCGACAACACCCACCTGGCGGATCCGCTGCCACGAGGGAGAACTGCTGGTTGCCGCGAAGAAAACCAGGGCCGAATCAATAGAGAGCGACCCGAAGGTCTGGCACGTAAATCCGGCCGGTCCCTCGGATGTCATTGCCGTGACGATGACAATTCCCGTGACGTAGTGACCGAGGACTTCCTTGCAGTGCGCGTTGTCGAAGGAGCCCACGGCGCCACACTACCGGTGTCGTCACTTTTCACGGTGAGCCACGCCGTCAACGAGAGTCGTCGCCGCTCAATGAGTACGCGCGCGACACTTTGGTGACGAGTCCGTCGCGCACCAGGCTCTCCAACACAACGTCGGCGCGCGCCTTATCCACTCCGAGGTCGCTCACGAGGCGAGTCTTCGCGCGTGGACCTTCGCGTAGCGCGTGCAACACTCGCCCACGCAACTGGCGATTCGATCCAGCGAAAGGCGCTTGCGGTCGCGAGACCGCTGCGCTACGTGGCGCAGGGTCAGAGCCCCCGTGTCGACGCCACGCACACGATCTTGCGAGAGGGCACTGCTCGCAGCGCGGAGCGGCACGACAGAACTGCGCTCCGAGGTCGATCATCGCCTGATTGAACTCGGCGGCACCAGATCTCGGCAGGAGTACTTGGGCGAGTATTCGCGCGTCGCTTGTGCGAAGCGATTCATTCGCAAGTGCGCGGGCGAGCACGCGTCCGACGTTCGTGTCGAGAACTGCGACGTGACGCCCATACGCGAACGACGCCACGGCGTTCGCCGTGTACTCGCCCACTCCGGGCAAGCGACGAAGTTCGTCGACATTGCGAGGAACTTGGCCGTCGAACTCATCTCGGATGGTGCGAGCCGCCCCGTGCAGAGCCTTCGCCCGGCGTGGGTAGCCGAGTCCACTCCACGCGACGAGCACGTGAGCGAGCGGCGCCGTCGCGCAGGCGTCGGGGGTTGGAAACTGTTCCATGAACTTCGTCCAGGGTTGAATAACCCGAGACGTCGAGGTCTGTTGGAGCATGACCTCACTCACGAGAACGGCCCAGGGCCTAGGGTCGTTCAGCCAGGGCAAGTCTCGACGCATCGACGGCGCAGCCCGACGAAGCGCGCGGCGAAAAGCGACGAGGTCGCTAGGCCCAGACGTCGTCACCGTAGGGGCGTTGACGCTGCGGCGCGAACTCGCTCTTCCAGACCATGACCTTGCGCCGGAAGTAACAGACTTCGAGACCGTCTTGGTTGAAGCCCTTGGTCTCGACCGTGACGATTCCGCGGTCGGGCTTCGAATTCGACGGCGTCACGTCGAGTACGCGAGTTTCGGCGTAGATAGTGTCACCGTGAAACGTCGGGTTGCGATGAATGAGCGACTCCACTTCAAGGTTCGCGATCGCGGCTCCGGAGACATCCGGGACGCTCATCCCCAGCACCAACGAGTAGACGAGGTTCCCGACCACGACGTTCTTATGGTGAACGGTCTCGTGCTCAGCGAACCAGGCGTTCGTATGCAGCGGGTGGTGGTTCATCGTGATCATGCAAAAGAGGTGATCGTCGGCCTCGGTGATCGTTTTGCCGGGCCAGTGTCGATAGACGTCGCCAACAGAAAAGTCTTCGAGGTAACGCCCGAAGGGACGATCGTAGGTCGTCATGACGCTTGGTCGGGCTGCTCGTCCGAGTCGACGCGACCGGGGCGAGTCGTGAAAGAAACGAGCGCGCCCGGTAACGTCTCGCCATCGATCACGACGCGCCAGGTGTAGCGCGAGTTATCGACCAGTGGAATGGGTCCAAAGTTGACCGCGATGGGCACTTCCACCGGCGTACCGACGGGAACGTCGGGCGGCGTCGAGGCGGAGAAGTCGCCGCGCACCTCAATGAAGTGTGGTCCGTCAGGCGTCTCGAAACCGACCTGCTGTCCGTCGGCATCCTCAAGGAAGAGTTCCCAGTGGTGCGAGATATTGAATTCGTGCGAATCAACACTTACTTTGACGGCGACCGCCATCGGCATGGGGTCTGGGCCGACGACGGACCAACCGCCGCCCAGGATGTAGAGCTTGCCGTCGGCGACTTGGGCAGAATCGGCGAGGAGCATGGTCACGTTCACCGGGCCAGCCTATTCCGGCAGGGCCGCAGGACCGGCAGTCAGTCTGTCGCCAAGGAACCTCTTGAAAATCGTGCCCGTGTTGCGTACTGTTGAGTCTGCGAGTTCGGGAATGTCTTACTGAAGCGCCGACGTGAAGAGGGTTCAAGTCGGCCACCCGAGTTGGGCGTAGCCCGTAGAGCGGTCCCTTTTCGACAACCCGGACTCGCACGTCCCATTTCTGGCATGCAGTTAGAACCATTGAATGGCGACGCGCACTTCCCAACTTCATCCGTCGTAGAAGACCGCCTTCTCCAGTGCAAGGGGCCGATCTCGCCACGCTAAAGACTCGAGCTTTCGATACGCCTCATGAGAACCAGTACATTTCTCCTATGCCCGCACCCGCCCTCGACGTTGACGTCGCCGAACAACTCATCGCCCGCGGCGAGACTCTCCTCGACGGGGCGCTGCGCGAGTTGAGAGCACGCGGCGGAATCGACGCCAACGAAACGCTCGCCTACGATCTCTCTCACTCCGCGAGTGGACTTGCCGCGGCTCGTTCCTGCCTCGGCTACGCCCGACACGGCGACGACGAAGCGCAGTTGGTAGCCGCATTTCTGGCCATGACTCTGAGCGACCTCGCGGAGAGGATTCTCGGTCGAGAGTCCCTGTGGGGAGTAGAGACGGGTTGGTTCGAGCCGTTCCAGTCCTTCGTTGCGGCGTATCGCGACCCCTCGTTCCTTTCGACGCTCGCCGAGACGCCCGGAGATCGCCATCTGGATGAGGACTTTGAGCTGGTCGCTTCCACGTTTCATCGCTTCGCCGAAGAGAAGGTGCGCCCCCACGCCGAACACGTGCATCGCGCCAACGACGATATTCCCGAATCCATCATCGAGGGGCTCAACGAACTCGGCGGCTTCGGGCTCTCCATCCCCGAAGCGTTCGGTGGATTTTCAGCCGGTGGCGAGTCCGAGTACGTGGGCATGGTGGTCGCCACTGAGGAACTTTCGTGGGGTTCTCTCGGCATCGGTGGTTCACTGATCACTCGACCCGAGATCATGACGCGGGCACTCCTTCGTGGTGGCACTGACGAACAGCGCCAGACCTGGCTGCCGCGTCTCGCGAGCGCCGAGACACTCTGTGCCATTGCGGTCACCGAGCCAGACTTCGGCTCGGACGTCGCCGGGGTGACGACGAGTGCGACGCGGACCGAGGGCGGATGGCTCCTCAACGGCACGAAGACCTGGTGCACGTTCGCGGCGCGAGCCGAAGTATTGGTGCTCCTCGCACGTACTGACCCCGACCGCTCGCTCGCCCACCGAGGGCTCTCACTCTTTCTCGTCGAAAAGCCTCGTGGCGACGGCCACGGATTCGTCTTTCACCAAGAGACTCCCGGGGGCGGACGTCTCGAGGGCCGACCGATTGACACCATTGGCTATCGCGGGATGCACTCGTACGAGTTGAGTTTCGATCAGTGGTTCGTGAGCGACGATCACCTCGTGGGTGGCGAGGAGGGACTGGGCAAGGGCTTCTACTTTCAAATGGCCGGTTTTGAGAACGGCCGCATCCAAACGGCCGCGCGAGCCGTCGGCGTCATGCAGGCCGCGTACGACGCGGCCCTCGAGTACGCGCGAAACCGCGTGGTCTTTGGCGAAGCGATCATCAACTTCGAACTCACGCGCACAAAACTCGCCACCATGGCGGCCATCATCCAGTGCGCTCGTCAGTTCTCTCTTGACGTCGCTCGACAGATGGGCCGCGGCGACGGTTCTCTCCAAGCATCGATGGCCAAGGCGTACGTCTGTCGCGCCGCCGAGTGGGTCACTCGTGAGGCCATGCAGATTCACGGCGGAATGGGCTACGCCGAAGAGTACGCCGTCAGTCGTTACTTCGTCGACGCGCGGGTGCTCTCGATCTTCGAGGGGGCCGACGAAACGCTGTGTTTGAAAGTGATCGCGCGCCGCTTGCTCGACGCGCTCGGCGAGTCTTAAGAAGAACGCTTCATTCCTGCGCGTACGCCGCGCGAGACAAAGGAGTTCGCGATCTTCGCCGACGCTTCGTCGATCATCTCGTCACCGAACATCACGGCGCCCGTCAAGTTCTCCTCGGTCGCAACGCGGTACGCGTCGAGAATGTCGTAGGACTTGTCGAAGAGTTCTTGACTCGGCGAATAGACGTCGTTCAAAACGATCGCCTGGTCCGGGGTGAGCGCCCACTTACCGTCGAAGCCGTAGGACGCACTGATCGACGCCGCCCGACGTAACGCGTCGAGGTCGCGCACCTTGAGGAATGGCCCGTCAATGACGTGCAGGCCGTTGGCCCGTCCCGCCATCAAGATCTTCGCAAACACGTAGCTGAAGGGATTCGACGGAGCGTCGTGAATCGTCTCATCGATGGTCGTCACCGGCATGCCAATTGACGCGGCGAAGTCGGCGGGACCAAAGACAATGGATTCCAGGCGCGGCGACGCGGCGCAGATTTCTTCCACGTTGATTAGGCCTTCTGCCGTCTCAATCTGCGCCTCGATGCCGATGTGACCGATTGGGAGGCCGGCGTTCGCCTCGACTTGGCTTAAGAGCAAGTCGAGCGCGACAACGTCCGAAGCCCGACGAACCTTGGGCAGCATGACCTCGTCAAGCCGTTCTCCGGCACCGCCGACGACTTCGATGACGTCGCCGTAGGTCCAACGCGTGTCCCATGCGTTGACGCGAACGCACAACACCCGCTCGTCCCAGTCCAGTGTTCGAATCGCGTTGATGACTTTTGTGCGAGCCGCAACTTTTTCCTTCGGCGCTACGGAGTCTTCGAGGTCGAGGAACGAGAAGTCCGCCATAGACGTCGGCGCTTTCGCAAGAAATCGATCAGATGAGCCCGGCGTTGAGAGACATGAGCGGCGAGGAAGGTTTCTAGATCGCTGTGACATGTCGAGAGCCTACGCGCGCCGCTGCACATGGTTCGAATTCGACAGAACAACGCGGTTGATTGTGTGGCGACATGGCCGCATTGATCAGGTACGTTATGGTGAACAAGCGAGCGCCACCGTGGGTCGCTCACGTGATTCAACTAGCCTGGTCTGGTGACTGACGTCGAGCACATCGTGCTGTCGACACGGCCCGCAGGGGAATCGAAACGGATTCGTTGCGCGGTCGCCGCCATCGCGCTCAGCGCACTCTCGATGGGCCTCGTCGTGGCCTCGTCACATCCGGCGGGTGCGTCCAATCTTTCGAACGATCGTGCGAAGGCCAATATCCTTCTTCGTCAAATCAATCACATGAACGGCGAGGTCGCCTTGCTGGGCCAGAAGTACGACGAAGCCCTCATCAAACTCCACAAGTACAACAACGAGATCGCCGACACCACGGCCACAGTCGCCGCCATCGAGTCGAACGAGAACAAAGGGCAACGCCAACTGCGCGCCGACGTCGTCTTCGCGTACGTCACCAACGGCGCGAACGAGGGCGACAATCCTCTCTTCACCAAAAATGCCTCCAAGGTTGACGCCGCCAACGTGTACTCCCAGTTAGCGGCGGGCAACATCAGCAACACGATCTCCAATTTGAAGAGTGACCGGATCAAACTGGCCGAAGATCGCGGTCTCTTAAATGCCGAAGACCGTAACGCTCGCTCGTTTACTCGCGCGGCGGCACACTCCTTGAATAAGGGCAATGTCATCCAGGCCGACCTGAAGAGCAGTCTGACGCAAGACAAGGGTCAGATCGCGACCTTCGTCAGCGAGGCCGAAGCGGCAGCAGCAGCCGCGTCGTCAAGCACCCTAAACAGCGCTCAACCGGTCACCGGATTTCCTGCGCCGCCGCCCGATTCGCGCGCCAACATTGCCATCCTTACCGCCGAGAAGTATTTGGGCGTTCCGTATGTCTGGGGTGGCGCGAGCAAATCGGGTGTCGACTGCTCCGGGCTCATCATGCTCGCCTACGAAGCCGCCGGCATCGACTTTCCCCACTATTCGGGCGCCATGTACGAAGAGACCGAGCGCGTACCGCTCTACGACATCGAGCCCGGCGACCTTCTTTTTTATGGATCCGACGGTGATGAACACGTCGCGATGTACGTCGGCCACGGCGAGATGATCGAGGCCCCCGAGACCGGTGAGGTTGTCCACATCACGCCCATCCGGCTCTACGGCGGCTTCGTCGGACTCGGCCGACCGCGTTAGGTGTCGGGCTTTCCCACTTCGTTCCACCTCGGCCCGCTGGTCTTTCATACATATGGTTTTGGGCTGGCCATCGCGGCCTACGTCGCCTTCGTCTACGCCCGCCATCGCCTGCGCAACAAAGGCATTCCCGTCGAACCCTTTGGGCGCTGGACGTTCTGGGTTCTGGTCAGTGGATTAATCGGAGCACGCGCCGCGAACATCGCGACCAACTGGAGCTACTACGACGGTCACCCCGGTCGCTGGATCGCCGTCTGGCAGGGCGGACTCGCGAGTTTCGGTGGCATAGGTCTCGCCCTGGTGGTCGGCGTCCTCTTGAAACGACGTCTCTGGTCCGAGACAAGACTCACGTATTTCATGGACGCCCTCGTGCCCGCCCTCATTGCTGGTTGGGCGCTGGGGCGCTTTCTCGGTCCTCAGTTCATGGTCGATGGTGGCGGGCACCTGACCCACCAATGGTTCGGCCTGCACTACGCGGGTCAGGTTGGTAAGCGCGTCCCGGTCCCGCTCATCCAAGGGTGCGAAGACGGGATTCTCTGGCTCATACTTATTGCGCTGGAACGCACGCGACTGAAGAACGCGACGGGTTTCATTACCTCCGTCGGCATGATCGTCTGGGGGCTCGTGCGATCCACCGACGAACGCCTGCTCCTCGGCCAAGAGTCGCACAGCGGTTCGGTGGGCGTGCAACTCGCCGGTCTCGCCCTTGCAGCCGCCGGCATCGTGACGCTCATCGTGCACCGGCCGGGTCGTTCAAAACCGGACTCCGATCACCACGCTCTCAGCGCCGGATCATCCGGCGCGGACGGTCGTTAGAAGAGCGCGTTCCATTCGCCCGTCGTGAGCTGGCCGAGCGGTCGAAGCGGTTCTGCGCCTACGGGCACAGCGACGCGGATGTCGTCGACGTACGAGACGTGATCGAGTCCGACGCGACGCCACGGCGCGAAGATCGCACGTGTCGGCGATGCGTTGGAGTACAGCGGGCGCACGAGCAACTCTTCGCTCGACGCTGCGACCACCAGTGCCGGACGTTCCTTGGCGGTGACGTCGGGTTGAACCGGGTCGAGTGCGTCAAAGGGAACTTCGACCACGACGATCGAACCCGCGAGAGGGTGATCGGCGTTGAATCGTGACTCTTCGAGCGGAGTCAGCAGCACTCGACGTCGCGATTCCGGCGCGCTCGCCGCGACGGGCGTCGCGTTCGCGCTAGGGCGCGGTGGCGCGGAGTTCTTGGGCCGGGCGCTGCGCGGAGCGCGCGGCGGCGCGGCCACTTTCTTACGACGCTTCTCCTCCTCACGGCGGTGCTTACGTTGTTCGCGAATCTCGGGACTGACTTCGCGAGGGGCGGCGAGAACGGTGGGCGCTTGCATTTCGGGCAATTCCGGCAAGGCGAACTCTTCGCGTTCCGCGAGAAGTTGCCGACAGTGCGCGGTGGCGGGAAAAGCGTCACCAATCGCGTAGGCGAGGACGCTCACGGCGTCGTCGATCGATCCGCCTGTCGCGAGAAACTCGTCGATCGCCACTGAGAGCTGCTCGTAAGTGGGATGCTCGGAGTGCTCGCCAAGGAGTTCAATGACCTTTTCGAGCGGTGTCATCGCGATCACTTCCAGCAGTCCTCGCACCGCGGCCATCGGCGCACTCGTCGCGAACGCCTCGACGTCGCGGCGCTGCTGCAGTTGACGGAGGGGCACGCCGACAACAGCGCTGACTTTGGCGTTGGCGCGAAGATCCAGCGAATCGACGACCTTGAGAACGTTCGCTGGATCGAATTTCAACAACGCGGCCCGCACGACGGCGGAGGCGCTGCTCGTGGTGTCGGTCACAGACGACCTACGAGCGCGACGCGGAGGAGGACATTTTAGAAGCGCCCGAGAAGATACGGTGAGGGCGGACGTTCATGAACCCATTATGGCATGTGAGTTTTACGCTCAAACTCGCCGTGATCCACTCGAGACCCGGTCGCCAATTAACATCACTCGTAGTGGGACAGTCGACACCGTACCGGAGTGAACTGGTCACACATCAATCCAGAGAGGGCATCTAGTGTCGCGTCGAATATGGCGACTCGCGATTGTCATGATGATCCTCTTCGCGCTCGTCGTCGGTCAGTCGGCATGGGTCCAGTTCTTTCACGCTTCGGCTCTCGACAAATCGTCGCTCAATCCGAGAAACAACTCGTCGAACGCCGCGTACCAGCGCGGCGAAATCGTGGCGGCGAACGGCACCGTCCTCGCGGAATCTATCCCCACGTCCAGTTCAGCCAATCCGTGGCGTCGAATCTATCCCGAAGGTCAGCTCTTTGCGGGCGTCGTCGGCTTCACGTCGTCGATCCAAGGCGACTGGGCCCTCGAGGCGCAGTACAACAGCGACCTCGAATCTCACTCGCAACCCCCGCAGAGTTTCGAACAACTGCTCGCGCCGACGCAGGCGGCCGATTCGGTCACGCTCACTCTCCAGCCCGCGCTCCAAAAAGTTGCCCAAGAGCAGTTGGCGGGGCGCGACGGATCGGTCGTCGCCATCGATCCGAGCACCGGAGCGATTCTCGCCTTGTACTCAAATCCCACGTACAACCCCACACCATTTGCGTCGACGAACACCAAAGTCCAACAGGCGGCGTGGATCAAGGACAATAAAAAAGACTCTGACGGTTACCCGCCGCTCGGTCTCGTCGCCACGCAACAGACGATCTTTCCCGGCTCGACGTTCAAAGTGATCACCACTGCGGGCATCGTCAAATACCAACCGTCGCTGTTGACCAAGTACTACCCCTACATGGTGTCCACCGCACTGCCGGATACCAACAAGCGGCTCTTCAACGATGGAGACGTTTCATGCGGCGGCACCGTCGCGGAGATGCTCCCCCAATCCTGCGACCCCGGTTATGCGCTGCTCGGGATCGCTCTAGGCGCGCAGTCCCTCACCGCGACGGCGACCGCCTTCGGCTACAACCAAGTCCCGCCGCTCGATCTGCCGGGCGTTGTGGCGTCCTACTTTCCCAAGGAGTCCTACCTCGCGGCCAATCCCCCGTATCTCGGGTATTCCGCGATCGGCCAAGAAGACGTCAGTTCGACGGCCCTGCAGAATGCACTCGTGGCCGCCGGCATCGCCGATGGAGGAAAGATCATGACCCCGCACTTGATGTCCTCCATCAGTGGACCCGACGGTGCAATCATCCAGCGCTACAAAGATTCAGTGTGGAAGGACCCGCTCACGAAGAGTCAGGCGGCTCAAATTGTTCCGTTGATGCACGCGGTGGTGACGTCGGGTACCGCTGAAGGGGTGAATTTCCTCGCCCAAGACGACGTTGCCGCGAAGACCGGGACTGCACAGGTGGGCAGCGTTCTCACCAACGACACCGACGACTGGATGATCGCGTTCGCGCCGGCAAGCGACCCCACCATTGCCGTCGCGGTGAGCGTTCCCTTCCAGAAGTTCAATGTCACCGGCGCCATCGTCGCCGGACCAGTCATGAAGTGCGTCATCGAGGCGGCCCTCGCGATGCAAGCGGGCAAACCTGTAACCGGCACGTCGACGACGTGCCCGAGCTAATTCGGCCCTAACAACAAGCGTTTCTACGGGCTCACTAGAAATACGGAGCCTCGAACCGTAGAATCACGTTCATGCATCCTCGCCCTGGCTCCGGTCGCGTCGCTCGTTGGCTGGGCGTCGTCGTAGTTGTCGCAACATGCGCCTGGTTTGTTCCGACCACCGTCGGTGCGACGAGTTTGACCTCGGGGCACGAGTTCGACGTCCCCTCCGGTCTCGCCTTCGGCGCGGGCCACTTGTGGGTCGCGAATGAAGACGGAAACTCGGTGTCTGAAATCAACCCCTCAAACGGCGCATGGATGGCGTCGCTGACCTCGGGCCCCTACGGCATCGATCATCCGATGGCCATCGCCAGCAACGGATCTGACATCTTCGTTGCGAACGCCATCGGCTCGGTCAGTGAGATTCAGACGAGCACTCGTAATCTCGTACGCATTGTCTTTGGCTCCAAATACCACTTGAACAAGCCCATCGCGATAACGGTGACCGGTGGCCGAGTCCTCGTCCTCAACGCCGGCAACGGTGTCGGATCGATCAGCGAGTTCGATGCTCAAAACGGGGCACTTCTTCGAAACATTTCAGGGTCTCAGTACGCCTTTAACCAACCCGCCGCCTTCGCCGCGTCCGGTCAAGACGTCTTCGTCGCCGATAAAGGCGACAACTCGGTCACCGAAGTGAATATGGCGAGCGGTCGACTCGTCCATGTGATTGCCCAGCAAGGCCTAGACGCGCCCGACGGCATCGCGGTTGAGGACGGCCGTGTCTGGGTTGCCGACAGTGCGAGCGCCGCCGCAACTGAGATCAACGCCGCGAACGGCGCGGTCGTGGCGACCGTAAACGATACCGACGGTCAATACGGCTTCTGGAAACCGTCCACGGTTATCGCCGCTGGCGGAAATGTCTACATCGCCACCCCGGACGGAACGAGTCCTATGGTGACCAAGGTTTCCGCGATCGGTGCGGCACCAGCCTGGTACATGTGCAACACCAACGGCCCGTACTACTTCAGTCTGCTCTCCGCCTTCGCGATATCGGGCAACAATCTCTGGGTGGCCAGTCGATCTGGCGCCAATAGTCCAACTCCCGCCGCGGCCACGGGATCTTTGACCGAGATGACGATTGACAGTGGCTCGCTCGTCCACACGTATCCCGCGCCACCGGCGTCAACCTTGACGACAACGACGACGTCCACAACAACAACAACAACAACCACGACGACGATAACAACTCCCTAGTCCGAATCCGATCGAGAGGTTCGAGACGACGGGCGATGATGTCCTCGTTGCCCGTCTCGTGAAATAAGTGATGTCAGCCATAATGTAGAGATGCCTCGCCTGATTCCGCCTGTTCTCACTCCCGGGTCGATCAACAACCGCGCCCAGCCCGATATAGATATCAACGGCGAACTTCTGCTTCGTCGGTGGAAGGTCAAAGACGCATCTGTTGTCGCTACCGGATACAGCGATCCTGAAATTCAACGATTTATTCCCTATTCGTACGACATTGGTGAAGCCGTTGACGTGATTAACGGATGGAACGATGGTTGGAATCATGAGACGCGAGCGTGTTGGGCAATTACGCGAGGATCTGACGACACGCCGATTGGGCGGATTGCTCTCCAGGACTTGGACCTCATCAGCGGGTCGGCCGAACTCGCGTACTGGGTGCTACCCCTTTTCAGAGGCGCAGGTGTGGCGTCACTCGCCGCGGCGGCACTGAGCAACTGGACGTTAAATGAACTTGGCTTTCACCGACTGGAGCTGATTCACTCGGTGAAGAATCTCGCGTCCTGTCTCGTCGCCGAGAGAGCGCAGTTCGAACTGGAAGGTATCGCAAGGAGCGCGGGCTTGTACTCCGATGGATGGCACGATGTGCATCTGCATGGGCGACTTCGTTGATGGTCACGTTCGAATCAACGCTTCCGCGTCCACTCGGGATGGTGGCATAGGAACTGCAACTTTGTTAGTGACCGACGTGCCATTTACCGCACGTATCGCATCGATAGGCACTCATTGGCACACCATCGCGTTTCGTCAAGAGTTGGGCCTGCCCTTGAGCTTCTTCACGCGTTACATATCCGCGCTTAGGTTGACCGCGCGACGTGGTGTGAGCACCTGGACCACGCCGGAGTGATGTACCTCCCCCTCGTCGTCGACCTCCGAAATGGCCAGACCAATAGAAAACGGCAGCGAAGAGGACAGCGGCTAGGACAAGAACTCCAGTGGCGGCCATGGGCGCTGAGCGTAGTTGCCGCGCGCTCTGCACCGCGCGAAACCATAGGTGACACGGGGATGTCCAACCGCTAACAGCGTGTGTCCTATTTGGACCCACCGGTTCGCCTTGACCAACCGAACGAAGTAGTTCAGCAGTGCTTGCTCACCGTCCGACATTCCAGACGATTCCTCGTCTGAGTACTCGGTTCCGACCCAGGGCCCTCATCACGTTGCCGTGATGGTTGTGCGGGTGACGATCGGCTCTTCCCGCGTGCTTCGCGGTGTAGATCCCAGTGAGATCAGGCTGTGGAGAGAAGCGGAGCGCAGGTGGGAGTTGGGAATTGCTCGACGGAAGGCTCTATGGGCTGCCAACGGGCCAGGTTGATGGCCGCGTTGAGGTCGCGGTCAATGACCAGGCTGCAGATCCCACACGAGTAGGTCCGCGTCGAGAGGTCGAGTTCGTTTCTGATCTCACCACAGCCCGAGCACTTTTTGGATGAGGGATAGAACCTATCGGACACTCGGACCTCGACCTCGTGCCAGCGCGCCTTGTAGAGGATCTGGCGAGAGAGTTCTCCCATGGCGGCGTCCGAGATGGACCGCGCCAAGTGTCGATTCCTCACCATGCCGGCCACGTTTAGGTCCTCGATCACGAGGACCTGGCATCTGTCCACGAGTGTTTTGGATGCCTGGTGGACCAAGTGCCGGCGGGTATTGGCGACCTTGCGATGTCGCTTGGCGAGTCGGGACCTCGCTCGTTGGCGGCCCTTCGACCCCGGTGTGGTTCTGGACAGGGCTTGATTGGCCGCCTTGAGCGACGCTTGCGCTTGCTTCAGTGTTTTCACCCCCTCGAAGCTCTCGGAGGGAACACCGTTGGCGTCAGCGGCGACGGCAAGGGAGGTGATTCCCCGGTCGACCCCGACGGGAACGGCGTGACGGTTGGTGCGACTGCGCTCGGTTTGGTGGAGTTCAGCGGCCACCCCGGTCAGCGACCCGGTCCAGCGCCCTGCACGCTCGGTGAGGGTCGCTGAATAGATGTGAAAGCGACCGGCATTGATCATCCGGCGGACCTTGCGGGTGGGGCCGCAGATCTTGACCGGCCCGAATTTTGGCAGGCGCAGGTGCGAGGAATCTGTGAAACGGATTGGCTGGCTCGACGGTGCCATCCCTGGCGTCGCGCGATTGCGCAGACGGAAACTCGGCGTCACCTTCCCCTTGGCCTGGAAGTGGGGAAACCCGACGGGCGTTCCACCGCGCTTGCCACGCCGTGACGCAGAGAAGTTCTCAAGCGCCCGGGCCGCGTCCACCGAAGCACACTCAAAGACATCGTTGGGCAGTTCGTGGCGCCAGACCAAGCCGCAACTGCCGTCCTCATTGACCGGCGAGTCCTCGGACTCCCCGTTCTTCCAGGCGTTGAACTCGTTGATGAAGGTGAACCCCGACCATGAGAGTGAAGGAGTTGATGGCTCGCACGAATCTCCGCCCTCCGAGAGGGATTCTCTCTCGCCAGACCTCGCGTCCAAGTTGGCCTTGACCCGAGCTAGATGGTGGTTCACGGTGAAGCGCCGAGCTCCCGCGCACTTGGCGAAAAGAACCATCTGCTCAGCGTTCGGATCGAGCGTGAACTGGAACGTGACGGCTCGTGACAGCACCTGATCGGTGTGCGACAGCGGAGCTCCATTTCGGCGGGAAGTCACGGTCTCATCATTGACTTCGGATGTGACATTGAGGGGGGCGTAACTGGATACGTGAAGAGTGGCATCCATGTCACTGCCAATCAATGGAGCGACGCTTGATGGCCACCCCGGGTGTTCACGTTGCGGATCCTGAGGAACGTTCGTCCTCGCAGCCTGGCGCTCTCAGAACCAGGCCGACGGTGGCGAGACGCCACGCCGACGCCCTAGGTCAGATGCTGGGAGATTCTGCAACGAGTTCGACCTCGAACCCATCGGCATTGGAAAGATACGCGGCGTAGTGCTCTGGCCCACCGGCGTAGGGGTGAGCTTCTTCGAAGAGTAGGACCCAGCCGTGTTTGAGAGCAGCCTCGACCAACTCGTCAACCTCTTGAGTGCTCCCCGCGTGGAATGCCAAGTGGTTCAATCCCGGGCGAAGCCGGTCGTGGGTGGCACTCGTGAGTGCTGGCGACTGTTCGACCACGATGTAGACGTTGTCCAACTGCCAGCTGTGTCCGTTCTCCCAACTCTGGAAGAGTTCGTAGCCCAGCGCTTCCAAGAGCCAGCCAACGCTGGCCGTGGCCTCGTTGATCCGAGGCACCCAGATCTCGATGTGATGGAGTTGACCGCTTTTCACTGGTTCGACTGTACGCGGTGCCCGCAACTACGCACTTGGACTGTCTCACTGGATGTTTACCCAGCGGGGACTCAGCAAAGCGCTCGAAGGACCTCGCTGATTGAGGCGACGCGGAGCCATCCGGTGGCCGAGGTCACGGTGTTCTCGAAGCAGCGCGCCAGACGGCGGCGACGCACGAGATGACCGTGGGCCACCTTGACCCGCCAGGCGTGTCGAATGGGTCGAAAGATCTTGGCCCCGTGCTCGTTGCGCGGTGGCTCGTCCCACCCAACCCGGCGAACCTCGTAGCCGAACCTTACCGAGAGCCGCTTGGCCGCGGACTCCGCGGTGCCGCGGTCCACGAGCACAAGTTCGAGGCGGTGGTCAGCGCCAGTACGGGCGAGGTCCTCAAGTATCAACTCAACCGCTCGCGCCTCGGACGTCGAGGCGGGAACGACTCTCACGCAGAGCGGCAGACCCGTGACGTCCACGCAGACGATGCGCTTGGCTCCGTTGGTACGACCGTGGGGACCGCCCTGGTTATGGAAGGTGGCACCCCCATTGGAGGCCCCTCGCGCGAGGTGCGTGTCTATAACCACCATCGAGGGCAGGAGGTCTTTTCGACCGAGGGCGGTGCGTGACGCGGCGTGCAGCTCGGTGAGAATCCGGGTCCACGTTCCGTTCCTCGACCACCGACGAAACTGGGACCAGACTCTTGTCCAGGGACCGAACTCCTCGGGTAGGAAGCGCCACTGGCAACCAGTGTGCGAGATATAGAGCATTGCGTCGACGACGTGGCGCAGGTCGTTGCCGTGCTTCGGTCCTCGTTTGGAGGGAACCAGCAGCAGGGGTTCCAATATCTTCCACTGGGCGTCGGTCAGGTCACTTGAATAGGCCACGACTTGATGGTGTCGCTCGTGGCTCCTGGCGCACTCGCCAAATAGAACACACGCTCTAAGCTTGCGTTTTAACCTAAGCCCTACGACGTGACGTTTTCTTTCAGGATGAGATCAGCGGCTTTCGCATCAACGGTCCGTATCTGGGCGAGCAGAGAGCGAATGCGGCGGTCGTTGCCTATCCACTCCTGGTAGAGCTGGGCCTCGTGGGTACTCAACCGGCGCGTCACGGTCTTGCCGTTCACCTTCGCGGTCCACTGCCAATACGGTCCGTGCGGAGTAGGTGGATCGGCGTTGCAGCGGCATCCCACTGAGGTGCAGCGGGTGTAGCGGCGAGTAACGCTCCCGGCGACGACGATGCCGACTTGCGAGATCTGCGCCGCCAACTCTCGGTGTCGCTGCTCAAGCTTCGCCAGTCGCTGCGCGACGCCCGTCCTCGCCATGTTGCTCCCTCGCTCTCAATAAAAGCATCCCTCATTCGTGGACAGACAGTAAGCATACTGTCTGCATGGGACATTTGGACGAGACCGCCGCCGAACTGATCGACTTTCGCCAGTCACTGCACCAGTGCCTGAATCCGTGGGGTGACGCCCTCTTCGAACTGTGCGACGCGGTGCTGTGCTCGCCCCACCGCGTCGATTCGGTGCCGGCGCTCAGTCTCGAGCCGGAGTTCCGTCGTAGTCACGGTTCGCTCTATAAGGCACTGGAACGTGGTGAAGTCAATGAGGAGCAGTTGCGACGTCTCCTGATTAACTACGGGCCCGAAGGATGGCCGCCAGTCTTTGCACTCGACGCGTCTACCTGGGCACGACGAGACGCCGAGACGAGTCCCGAGCGGGGGTTTCACTACTCGGCCTCGCACCACTCGGGATCAAAGCCCATCGTGCCCGGCTGGTCCTTCCAGTGGATCAGCCAGTTGAACTGGGCCCACGATTCGTGGATCGCGCCAATGGACGCGCGGCGCATCAAGCCGACCGAGAACGCCACCGACGCCACGATCAGCCAGGTTCTTCGCCTCGTGAAAGCCCTCGAAGAGAGTAACGGCGCTGGCGTGTCACCGCTGTTCGTTCTGGACGCGGGCTATGACCCCATCGCCATTGGTGACGGACTGTCAAAGGTGAACGCCCAGGCCCTCGTGCGCATCAGTTCCAAGCGGGTGTTCCACTTCGATCCGGCCCCACCAACGGGTGGCCGCGGTCGACCACCACGCCACGGAGCCAGGTTCGCTCTCTCTGATCCCGAGACCTGGACTACCCCCGACGCAGAGCTCGACTCTCTCGACCCGCGCTATGGAGGAGTCAACGTGCGGGTGTGGCATGGACTGCATCCTCAGTTGATGGCCCGGGGCCGCTGGGGAAAGTCGAGCCCACTACCGATCATTCGCGGCAGCGTCATTCTTGT
Source organism: Acidimicrobiaceae bacterium (assembly GCA_003142095.1). Lineage (GTDB taxonomy): Bacteria > Actinomycetota > Acidimicrobiia > Acidimicrobiales > RAAP-2 > RAAP-2. The sequence goes on from PLON01000017.1 coordinate 60,839, forward strand.
CGACGTCGAGCACTTGCCCAAGCGTTCGACGGCGGTGAAGAAGACGCTCTGGTTGTGGTGGTCGGGACCGGGCGAGCCAGACCTCGATCTCTGCTGGCGTGCCTATCTGCGCCGTTTTGACATAGAACATGGATTCCGATTCGTGAAGAACACGCTCGGCTGGACCACGCCCGCACTGCGAACACCAGAGCAAGCGCAACGCTGGACGTGGCTCGTCGTCGCGGCCTATACCCAACTACGACTGGCTCGCGGACTCGTCGAAGACATGCGACTGCCATGGGAGAGGCGTCGGAGTCCTTCACGACTGAGTCCGGTGAGGGTTCGCCGGGGATTTCCTCGACTGCGTGCACAGATCGGTACTCCAGCGCATCCACCGAAATTCCACAAACCCGGTCCCGGACGTCCCAAGGGCACCCAGAAACCACCAAGAACTCGCTATCCGGTGGTCAAGAAAGCAGCCTGACGAAGTCCGAAGGGTTTAATCGCAAGCTAAGAGAGCAAGTTGATTTGGCGGTGTCATTCATCGACAAAGTCGCGGAAATAAACCGTGCTTCAACCACCTTCGGCGCTGTATCGTTCACTCCATCTGGCGAGAGCCACTTAGTGGAAGAGGCTCCACCATGGCTACCTCCTTTCGAATCCACCGCACCCGCCAGCTCTCGTCAGGCGCTCTACTCGTGGGGGTCGCTAGTGCGTTATCCCTCATCGCCGTGCCGGCAGTCGCCCAGGCCGCCACTCAATCAGGAATCACAGTTGCGGGACGTCACGCAGGTACCGAAAAACCAACCTCGCTGAAGTCATCAATTTGCGACAAGGTGAGCGCCGCATCAATCTCGTCGATCATTGGCTACAAGGTTCCGGCGGGCACTGCCACTACTTTCGATATCAAGCCCACCACAGCAAACTATGAAATCTCTGGGACTAACACGGTATGCACCTACGGAACGGCCTCGAGCATGTCCGCGCTGCTCAAGGACGTCTCGCTGACTTACGAAGTCATTTCGAAATCGCTCACCACCGCAGAGATGCAGAAGTCAATCAAGGAAGCGTCCAAGGAAGCCAAGTTCACCTTCACCGCGTACTCGGGTCTCGGCGTTCCGGGCTACTACTTCAGCTTGACGGAGGAAGGAATCACCGGTCAAGGAATCACGGGCGTGGAAAACAGCACTCACTACTTCGGCGCGAGTGTTGAGTCCAAGACCGTTTCGAAGTCGGCACTCGCTGCGCTCGCAAAACTGGCCGCGAAACTGTGAGCTAGTGGGACGAAGTTGCTCGGTCGAACTCAGGCCAAGTCTTTGAAGTAGACGAGTTCCGGATCTCCCTCATCAATCCCGTCAAGTTGTCCACTGAAAAGCCACTCTTCCTTCTCTAACAAGCGGTTCATCGGAATGTTGGATCGATTGGTCGAGGTGAAGGTCCGAGTCGTTGGCGACAGTGCTTCTTGGAGCAACAGACTGCCAACGCCGCGACGACGTTCACCAGTGGCCACGGCCAGTAGCTCCACAAAGTCTCGACCGAAGAACGCGTGTGATCTAATCACTGCGTAACCCGATATACGACCTTCGTGCTCGTAGAGGATCACTTCACCGGTCAACACGCGAGCCGTGAGCAGCGGGCCTCGTTCGTGACCGATCGGCGCGATGCGGTCAATCTCCAACACCGCCTCAAGGTCTTCTGAAGTCGCACGGCGCACCGTGCCCCTAATGTCCGCCATAACCAAAGTCTGACACTGTGATCAACATCTCTCGGTAAGCGGTTCGGCGAATGCGTGCACTACAAATATCTATAGTTCAACGTCGTTAGGGACAAAGTAGGGACGACGTCGAAATACTTCCCAGCGTGCGACAGGAATACTTGGAAGATTCCTTACTTGAGGAGGTGTTTCGCCACCACCACCCGTTGAACTTGATTCGTACCTTCGTAGATCTGAGTGATCTTCGCATCGCGCATGAAACGTTCCACCGGGAACTCTTTGGTGAATCCGTAGCCACCGAGCAGTTGAACCGCGTCGGTCGTCACGCTCATGGCGGTATCAGACGCGAACGCCTTGGCCGACGCACCGAGATACCCGAGGGTTCCGTCAGGGTCTCCTCCGTCGATGGTGGCACACGCTCGGTAGACGAGGGCGCGTGCAGCTTCGGTGCGCATCGCCATGTCGGCCAGCATGAAACGCAGTCCTTGTAGTTCGCTAATCGGCGCACCGAAGGCTTTGCGACCTTTCATGTAGGTGGCCGCGTAGTCAATGGCTCCTTGGGCGATGCCGACAGCCTGCGCGCCAATGGTGGGACGCGAACGATCGAGGGTGTGCATGGCGATGGCAAATCCTTGACCTTCGTCGCCAATGCGGTGCGACGCCGGAACGCGGACATTGTCGAAGACGACTTCGCCGGTCGGCGAGGCGCGCAACCCCATCTTGTCCTCGTGCTTCGGAAACTCCACCCCCCAGCCCTTCTCCACCAAGAAGCACGTGATACCTCGTCCCCCGGCAGAAGGATCAGTTTTCGCGAACACGGTGTAGATGTCGGAGACGCCGGCGTTGGTGATCCAGTACTTCGAGCCGTTCAAGATGTAGTCTTCCCCGTCGCGCTCCGCGCGACAGCGCATCGACGCCACGTCAGATCCGGCGTCGGCCTCGGAGAGGCAGTAGCTGGCCTGAATTTCGCCGGTCGCGATGTGCGGCAGGTACTTCTGCTTGATCTCTTCACTGGCAAAGTTCATGATCGGCAACATCCCGAGTTTGGAGATGAGGATTGTCACTGACGTCGAAGCGCACCCTCGCGCCAACTCTTCGGCCACGATGGCCTGAGTGACCATGTCGGCGCCCGCGCCGCCGTAGGCCTCAGGGACGCCGAGCGACGGCAATTCCATCTCAACGCACGCGTCGAAGCTTTCCTGGGGAAAGATCTGCTCGCGGTCGTAGCGCGCGGCGTGGGGTGCTACCCGTTCGTCGACAAAACTACGCAAAACGTCACGAAAACTACGTTGTTCATCCGTAAGGTCAAAACTCATCGTGTCCTTCACTTCGTTGTGTGCTTAATGCGATGATTTAGCGTCGTTCGCACCTGAGACTAATTGGTCACCGGGTACGGCGTCGACGAAACGGCGCTGGGCCGCGTAACTGTGTGCGAGACCACTAAACGGTTTGGTCGTGGCGCGAGTTATGGGCGACGCTTGGCGCAGCCCGAAGTAGTCCATCGCGACGTGCACATCGCCGAGAGTCGGACCGCGCCCGATGAGGCTGGCGCGTTTGGCGGCGACGAGGGCCACACCGGTCGTGACGTCGTGCGAATCGTGAGGATGTTCGAAGGTCAACTTGTGGCACTCTCGATCGGCGATCGTGAGTGCGTACCCTTCACCCGGGGCGGGCGTTCCGTATCCGGCGCCGACGGGCGGGTGGGCCGAGCGCTCAAGGCCGGGCTTCTTCACGCGCCCGAGTTCGGCGATCGTCGTCGACATCAAGGGCCGAACTTCACCGGCGAGGGGAACGGGAGAAAAAGTAGGTTGGGCCACCTGACGAGGTTACCGTCCGCCGTCGCGACTACACCCTCGCGAGCCAGTCCTCGTACTGAGGACGTTCGCCGCGGACCGTCTGGTGATAGGTCTTTCGAATCACGGTAGTGATCGGTCCCGGCTTGCCGTCGCCCACGAGTCGATCGTCAACCGACGAGAGGGGCACCACTTCGGCCGCCGTGCCGGTCAAGAACGCCTCGTCGGCCAGGTACAGGTCGTCGCGGCGCAGCGCCTCAAAGTTGACCTCAAAGCCCAGGTCGTTCGCAATCTTCACGATGCTCGACTGGGTGATGCCACTGAGGGCCCCGGCCTCGGAGGGAGGCGGCGAGTACAGGCGACCGTCGCGAATGATGAAGAGATTCTCCCCCGTGCACTCACTCACCCGACCGTCGGGGCCGAGCATGATCGCTTCGTCGTAGCCGGCCTTGATGGCTTCGACCTTGGCCAGACTGGCGTTCACGTACCCGCCGACCGTCTTCGAGGCAGTGGGCATGGCGTTCGGGGCATGGCGACTCCACGAGGAGATCTTCATGCGCACACCGGTCTCGGCGTGATCACCGAGGTAGGCACCCCACGACCAAGCGGCGATCGCCGTCTGCACCGGCGCGCCAATCGGATTGACGCCGATCTCGCCGTATCCGAGGTAGACGAGCGGTCGTATGTAGCAGCCTTCGGTGAGGTCATTGACCCGCACGAGCTCTTTGGCTGCCTCACACAAGTCGCTCAGGTTGTAGGGAACGTCGAGCATCAAGATCTTGCAGCTGCGAAGGAGGCGCTCCATGTGATCTTTCAGTCGAAAGATGGCGACGCCGTTGGGCGTCTTGTAGGCGCGAATGCCCTCGAAGGCTCCCGTCCCGTAGTGCAGGGTGTGACTGAGGACGTGCACCGTGGCGTCGGGCCAATCAACGAACGAACCGTCCATCCAGATCTTTTTGGTGGGGGTTATGGGCATTTACAAACTCTCCTGTAACTGAATGATGACGCCGTCGGTACCGAGCGAGGTGACGTCGCCCTCAAAGTCTGCCACCGCGCGCGCAATGCGTTGGGCGGCGTCACTTTCACCAACGTGCTCAAGCATCAGCGCGGCGGAGGAGACGGCGGCCAGCGGATTGGCTTTCTTCGTGCCGGCGATGTCGTGCGCGGCGCCATGCACCGGCTCAAAGAGGGACGCCCCGGTGCGTTCGGGGTTCAAGTTGGCACTCGCCGCGAAGCCGATCCCGCCCGTCACGGCACCCGCGAGGTCTGAGAGAATATCGCCAAAGAGATTGTCCGTCACGATGACGCCGTAACGCTCGGGCGTCTCCACCATGTAGATGCAGGCCGCGTCCACGTGTTGGTAGTCGACCTCCACGTCGGGAAACGACTCGCCCACTTCCGCGACAACCCGGCGCCACAGATCCCCCGCGAAGGTCAAGACGTTTGTTTTATGCACGAGGGTCAGCTTTTGGCGCTCGAGTTGGCTCGCGCGCATGAAGGCGTACCGCACGCATCGTTCGACACCAAAACGTGTGTTCACCGAGCCCTGCGTCGCCACCTCCTGGGGCGTGCCGTAGCGCAGCACTCCTCCTTCGCCGGCGTAAGGACCTTCGGTATTTTCCCGCACGATGGCGAACTCGCAGCCTTCTGCGAGAGAGCCTTCGACGCCGCGAAATGGGCGATAGTTGATGTAGAGGTCGAGTCCAAAGCGCATGCGCAGGAGTAGCCCGCGTTCGAGAACGCCGCCGGCGATGCGCGTGTCGCCAATGGCCGGCCCGATCGCACCGAGAAGGATTGCCTCAAAGCCGCGCAGCTCTTCGAGGGTGGCGTCGTCGAGGACGAAGCCGTCGTGCAGGTAGCGCGCCGCACCCAGGTCGAATTCCTTGGTGTCGAGACGGATGCCGACCGCGGCAACAACTTCGAGGGCGGCTGCAGTGACTTCAGGGCCGATGCCGTCTCCACCGATCACGGCCACCCGGTGGCTCGGCTGGTTACTCATCAATCTCCTCTTTTCTCTATTTTGCTCGCTACGGCGCGCATCGAGCAACTTTCAGGTGTTTCGGGGCCCAACGGTAGAATTAAAACTCTCTACAAGTTGGGGTTGCGGTATGGCCGACGAAATTCACCGAATCACGAAAGAGACGCTCGAAAAGCTCCAAGCGGAGTATCTGCACCTGACGACGGTGGGCCGAACCGAGATCGCCCGCGTGATCGAAGCCGCCCGACTACTCGGTGACCTGTCAGAAAACGGCGACTACCACGCCGCAAAGGACGAACAGGGAAAGATGGAGTCGCGCATCCGCCAGATTGACCACGTGATCCGCAACCACGAGATCGTCCAGCGCGACGAGCATGCCGGAACCGTCCAACATGCCTCGATCGTGAAGGTTGTCTACGACGGAGACGACGAGAACGACTTTCAGGAGTTCTTCATTGGCTCCATCGAAGAGAAGCCCGAAGGAGTTCTCGTGGCTTCGCCCACGTCGCCCCTCGGCGAGGCGCTGCTCGGTAAAAGCGTCGGCGCCACCGTCGAATATGAAGCTCCCTCGGGAGTCCTAAAGGTCAAGATCATCGGACTGCACTAACCCATGGCCAGAACCCTGTACGAAAAAATCTGGGACGACCACGTCATCGAGGGCCCGAAAGACGAATCGGCGCTTCTCTACATCGACTTGCACCTCGTGCACGAAGTGACGAGCCCGCAGGCCTTCGACGGTCTACGACTCAACGGTAGGACGGTACGGCGTCCCGACCTCACGCTCGCGACCGCCGACCACAACGTGCCCACCGACCCGTTGTCCACGCCCATCACCGATCCCATCTCGCGTCGCCAGTTGGAGGCGCTCGACGAGAACTGTCGTGAGTTCGGCATCACCGTCTTTCCCCGCGGCCACGAGAACCAGGGCATCGTCCACGTCATCGGCCCCGAACTTGGCGTCAGCCAGCCGGGAATGACCATCGTGTGCGGCGATTCGCACACCGCGACTCACGGGGCGCTGGGCTCGTTGGCCTTCGGCATTGGCACCAGTGAGGTCGAGCACGTCCTCGCGACCCAGACGCTGCCCCAGCAGAAGGCGAAGACCATGGCCGTCGTTGTCAACGGCACTGCCCCGTCGAACGTGTCGGCCAAAGACATCGTGCTCGCCATCGTCGGACGCCTGGGCACGGGCGGAGGCGCCGGTTACGTCATCGAATACCGCGGCGAAGCGATTCGCAACCTCACCCTGGAGGGCCGCATGACGCTCTGCAACATGAGCATCGAAGCCGGCGCCCGCGCCGGTCTGGTCGCCGTTGACGAGACAACCATTGAATACTTGCGTGGTCGACCTGGCGTGCCAGCGGGCGACGCCTTCGAAGAGGCCGCCGCCCGCTGGCGCACCTTCGTCTCCGACGACGACGCCCACTTCGACGAGACCATCACGCTCGACGCGTCGGACCTCGTCCCCTATGTGACGTGGGGCACCAACCCGGCCCAGGTTGTCGCCCTCAACGGCGTCGTGCCCTCGCCCGACGACAGCGTTTCGAGCGACGAGCGCGACACGATCAGCCGAGCCCTCGAGTACATGGATCTCACTCCCGGCACACCGCTACGCGACATTCCGGTCGATGTGGTCTTCATTGGTTCGTGCACCAACTCTCGCATCGAAGATCTGCGCGCCGCCGCCGCGGTCGCGGCCGGGTCAAAGGTCAGCGCTGGTGTTCGCGCGCTCGTGGTGCCGGGCTCACGGCGCGTCAAGAACCAGGCCGAGCTCGAGGGCCTCGATCGAGTTTTCATCGAGGCCGGCTTCGAGTGGCGTGAACCGGGCTGCTCGATGTGCCTCGGAATGAACCCGGATATCTTGACCCCGGGCCAGCGCTGCGCCTCGACGTCGAATCGAAACTTTGAAGGTCGCCAGGGTCGCGGTGGTCGTACTCACTTGGTCTCGCCCGTCGTCGCCGCCGCGACCGCCATCATGGGCCGCTTCGCCTCCCCCGAGGAGGTATCGGCGTGAAGCCGGTACGAGTGCTCGAAGGCAGGGCTGTCCCCCTCGAACGATCCGACGTCGACACCGACCAAATCATTCCCTCCGAGTGGCTAAAGCGCGTCGAGCGCACGGGCTTCGGACGCGGACTCTTCAGTGAGTGGCGCGACGACACGACATTTGTTTTAAATCAGCCCGAGTACGCGGGCGCCACAATCCTCGTGGCCGGAGCTCGCTTCGGCACCGGCTCGTCTCGGGAACACGCCGTCTGGGCGCTCATGGATTACGGCTTTGGCGCCGTCGTGGCCTCGTCCTTCGGCGATATCTTTCGCAACAATTCCTCCAAGCAAGGACTGGTCACCGTGCAGCTGAGCGCCAGTGACCTTGACGAACTGTCAACGCTCGTGAAGGACAATCCCGCACTCCTCGTCGTGGTGGACGTGGAGAAACTCGTCGTGGAAGTCCCGGAAGCCGGATGGCGGCGAGCTTTCGTTCTCGACTCCATGACTCAAGAACGTCTTCTCGAAGGATGGGACGACATTGGCATCAGTCTTCGCCGCGTCGACGCCATCAGCCAATATGAAGCGACGAGTCATGCGCCGAGCCTCGAACACGTCTTTGACGCCGAGGGCCACGCACACAGCCTCTAAGTCTCTTCGGGAGAGAGCCACTTCGCAAAGACGGTGACGTCACTCGGTTCGTAGCCGAGTTCACTATAGAAAAGCCGAGCGTCGTCATTGCTCCCACGAACCATGAGTTGCACCTTGTGGGCACCGCGCATAGCGAGCCACTCCTCGCCGGCCCGCGTGAGGGCCGAGCCAATGCCTTGGCGTTGCACCGAAGGACCAACTGCGACGTAATAGAGCCAACCTCGGTGACCGTCAAATCCGACCATGACCGTCCCCACGAGTACGCACTCAATCTCCGCGCCGAGAATTGTTGACGTGGCTCCGGCGAGAGCACCACGAAAATCACCCACGGGATCGTTCCACTCGCGTACGAGATCGACCGCACGCCAGAGCTCGGTTGCGAACGAGAGATCGACATCATGCAGTTCACGAATGTCGACGTGTATTTCGGAGGAAAATGGCGAGCCGGTCTGGTTCATGTTGCACCTTCAATGTCTTTAGAGGTGCCCGCAGTTTAGATTTGCTGCCGTAAACGACTTCGGCTGGCGACGAACGCAGGGTTCAAAGAACTAACTGGATTCTTGATCGGTGAGTCGTTCTACGTCGGCGATGTCCTGCGGCCGACCCGCAACGCGTTTGTTTGTCTCGTTATCTTCGACGATTTGCGGCCGAGATGACGGCCTCGAGCGACGCGTCGAGAATCGACGAACTCATCCCAACACCCCACCAGGCCACGCCATCGTCGCCTTCGGCTTCGACGTAGGCGACGGCCGACGCTTCCGAGCCCGCGGTGAGTGCGTGTTCGTGGTAGTCACGGACTTTGAACGAGACGTCCATTTCGCTGCGCAATCCCGACATCAGCGCGTCGATCGGGCCATTGCCTTCGCCTTTCACCGTGACGTGCTGGCCGTTCACGATGAGCTGGGCGAAAATGCGCGTCAGGTGTTGATCGGCCGTGACCTCGCTCGAGAGCAGTTGGATCGGAGGATTCTGCGGTTGATAGGTGGTCGTAAAGACCTCCCAGATTTCGGCCGGTGTGATCTCAGTGCCCTTCGCTTCGGTGAGTTCTTGGACTTGCTTCGAAAATTCAACCTGCATCGCGCGCGGAAGATCCAGACCGTGCTCGGCGTTCAGAAGGTACGACACGCCCCCCTTGCCCGACTGGGAGTTCACGCGGATAATCGCCTCGTAGGTACGTCCCGTGTGCTTCGGGTCGATCGGAAGGTACGGCACTTCCCAGACCTCGTACTCGTCACCAATGGCGGTCATCCCCTTCTTGATGGCGTCCTGATGAGACCCGGAAAAGGCCGTGTAGACGAGCTCGCCCACGTAGGGGTGGCGCATGTGGATCGGCAAACGGTTGGCGTACTCCGCCACGTGGCGAGCCTTATCGATGTCGCGAATGTCGAGTTCGGGGTCGACTCCTTGCGAGAAGAGGTTGAGCGCGAGGTTGACGACGTCCACGTTGCCCGTGCGCTCACCATTACCAAACAATGTTCCTTCGACGCGGTCGGCCCCGGCGAGTACGCCGAGTTCGGCCGCCGCGACGGCGGTCCCCCGGTCGTTGTGGGGGTGAAGCGACAATACAACCGATTCACGGCGATCCACATGGCGTAGGAACCACTCAATGGCGTCCGCGTAGAGGTTCGGTGTGTACATCTCGACCGTCGCGGGCAGGTTCAAGATCAAGGGACGTGATGGCGTCGGCTCGATGACGGCGATCACCGCGTTGCAGACCTCGAGGGCATACTCGAGCTCAGTCCCGGTAAAGCTCTCGGGCGAATATTCATAGAGGAACTCGGTTGACGGCGAGGTCGCCTCCAGTGAGAGACAGCGCGTCGCGGCATCCATCGCGATCTTTTTGATGCCGTCGCGGTCGAGGCCGAAGACAACTCGACGCTGCAGCGTGGAAGTCGAGTTGTAGAAGTGGACGATCGCGCGCTTGGCACCGTGCAACGACTCGTAGGTGCGGCGAATGAGATCCTCGCGGCACTGAGTGAGCACTTGAATCGTCACGTCATCGGGAATGAGGTTGCCCTCGATGATCTCGCGCACGAAGTCGAAGTCGGGCTGGGAGGCCGAGGGAAAACCGACCTCGATCTCCTTGAAACCCATCTCCACGAGGTGAAGGAACATGACGTGCTTGCGCTCGAGGTCCATGGGGTCGATGAGGGCCTGGTTGCCATCGCGCAGGTCCACGCTGCACCAGCGCGGCGCCGCCGTCAGTCGCCTGTCCGGCCAGGTGCGATCGGGCAGCTCGACGGGCACCGTTTCGCGGTACTTCGCAAAGGCCATGGGACTCGGCTGTTGGGGACCTGCTCTCATCTCGATCCTTTCGTCAATGCCACAGAGAAACAAAAAGGCCCCCGCGTTCGCGGGGGCGGGGCGAGCATCGGCTCACCCCGTTACAGCAGCAGTTCGCTCTGGCAAGTTGTCATCTCCGCCATTGTACTTCGATCTCGAGAGATGTCCAGGGGCCAGGCGCACTAACCTCAAAGGACGTGAGCCTCTTCAAGACCCTCCTCAAACTGATGGTGCTACTCATGGTTGGCGCGATCGTCGCTGGAGTCATTTTCGCGGTCACCCGCCAGAAGGACACCGGCCCGCTCTCGTTTGAGGAGTGGCCGAGTGTGCCGCGCAATCCCGAAGCGTAACCAACGCTAACCAACCAAGGAGTATTCATGGCCCAGATGGAATATCGCCGACTCGGACGTTCGGGGCTCAAAGTGAGCGTCCTCTCTTTTGGTAGTTGGGTGACCTTCGCCAACGCCAACCAGCTCGAGACCGCCCACCAAGCGGCCGAGTGTCTCGCCGCCGCGCACGACGCGGGCGTCAACTTCTACGACAACGCCGAGTCCTACGGTGGCGGCGAATCGGAACGCGTCATGGGCGCGGCCATTCGTGAACTCGGCTGGAAGCGCCACGACTACGTCGTCTCGACCAAACTCTTCTGGGGACTCAACGAAGGCCCTAACATGCGCAACACCCTCAACCGCAAGTATCTGCGCCAGGCGATTGACGGTTCGCTTGAGCGTTTCGGACTCGACTTCGTGGACCTCGTGTTCTGTCACCGCGCCGACCCCAACACCCCGATCGAAGAGACCGTGTGGGCGATGAGCGACATGATCGAGCGCGGCCAGGCCCTCTACTGGGGCACCTCGGAGTGGAACGCCGACGAGATCCGCGCGGCCTGGGACATCGCCGATCGCCACAACCTCCATAAGCCCGTCATGGAGCAGGCGCAGTACAACATCCTCACGCGAGACCGCGTGGAGAACGAGTACGCCCGCCTCTACGAAGACATCGGCCTCGGCGCAACTATCTGGTCACCGCTCGCCTCGGGTCTTCTCACCGGCAAGTACCTGAACGGTGTCCCCGAGGGCTCGCGCGCCACACTGCCCGGCTACGAGTGGCTGCGCAGCACCCTCACCGACGAGAAGTCCAACCAGAAGGTCGCTGAGGTCAAGAAGATCGCCGATGAACTTGACGTGTCACTCGCCCAGTTCTCGCTGGCCTGGTGCACCAAGAACCCGCACGTGTCGACCGTCATCACCGGTGCGTCATCCGCCGATCAGGTGCGCGAGAACATGAAGGCCCTCGACGTAATTCCACTGCTCACCGATGAGATCATGGAGCGCGTCGACCTCATCAGTCTGATGTAGCTACGCCGCCGTGGTGGTGCGAAAGTGCCGCAACGCGAGCGGCACACCGATGGAGATTATTAAGACGCACCACCCGACCATGGACACGACCGGGTGCGACAAACGCCACGACCCGTCACATTCGTGCCTTGCGCAACGTGACGAACCGACGCCACGTTGGAAGACAGCGGGTCCCACTCGGCGCTCACCCGGATGAAGGGCTTCAGACCGGAGATCGGGACGAACGTGCCGGCGAAATCCGCCGCCAAGCCCGCGAGCGTAGCCAGGAACTTCGAGAAGAAGCTCGTCAGCGCGGCCAGGAGATTAAAGAGGCCGTCAAGCGGGCACGGCGGTCGGGTCGCCCTAGGTAACTACCGAAGCGTTATGAGGTGGATGTCTTGAATACCGTCGGTTCCACGGAGTTTCTCAACGACATCACTCGGAGTTGGCGCTGCGGTTGAGAGAACCATGAGGGCGGTCTTCGTCTCAGGGTCAGGTCCGACAGCCATTGAAGAAATGGAAATGTCAGCCTGACCGAGCGCGACACCAACGAGCCCGATCATGCCGGGGCGGTCGTCATTGTGCACGACAAGCATGGAGGCCGCCGGCGCGATTTCGACCGCGTGCTCGTCGACACTCACGATGCGAGTCTCGACGCGGGTACCAATCGTCATGAGCGTGCCCGACACGCTGTGGCCACCTGAACGCACCGTGATGAGACTGATGTACTCAGCCGACGCCACCGATGAGACCTCTCGATACGTGAGGTTGTGCTCTTCGGCCAACTGCGGAGCGTTCACGAACGACACGCCGTCGTGACCCGTCGAACTCAAGAGGCCCTTCAGGACACAGAGCGTCAGAATCTTGGTACCGGCACCTGCCAACTCGCCTTGGTAGATCACTTCTAGATCCGCCGGCTCGCCGTCCAGCAGACCGCCAATGAACCGTCCCAGCACTTCGGCGAGACCCATGAAGGGCCTTACGGAGTTGGACACTTCCCCGGCCGAAACATTGACGGCGTAGGGCACAAAGTCGCCCGCAAGGGCCAACTCAACCTGCTCGGCGATGGTGACGCCGGCTTTGTCTTGCGCTTCGAACGTCGACGCCCCGAGGTGGGGAACGACGACAACCGACGACAACTCAAAGAGTGGCGACTCGGTTGTGGGCTCTTTTTCGAACACGTCGAGAGCGGCACCTTGTACTTTGCCATCACGCACGGCCTCGGCAAGATCGGCCTCATTCACGATGCCGCCACGCGCCACGTTGATGATGCGCACGCTGGGCTTCACCTTGGTGAAGGACTCCTTATTCAACAGTCCTGTCGTCTCTTTGTTCTTCGGCAGGTGAATCGTGATGAAGTCGCTTTGAGCGAGCAACGTGTCGAGGTCCACCAGTTCCACACCCATGTGACGGGCGCGGTCTTCGGTAATGAAGGGGTCGTAGGCGATGAGTCTCATGCCAAAGGCCATCGCGCGCTGAGCAACCAGTGCACCGATTTTTCCGAGACCCACGATGCCGAGGGTCTTGCCGTGAAGTTCTACGCCCTCCCACTTGCTGCGCTCCCACTTACCGTTCTTCAGCGCGGCGTGAGCCTGGGGAATATTGCGAGCCTGCGCGAGAAGAAGCGCCATGGTCTGCTCCGCGGCAGAGAGGATATTCGAGACGGGGGCGTTCACGACCATGACGCCGAGTTCGGTGGCCCTCGCGACGTCGACGTTGTCGAGACCAATGCCGGCGCGTCCGACGACAACCATGTCGCTCGCCGCTTCCAGGGTGGCGGCGTCCACGTTGGTCGCCGAGCGAATGATGAGGGCGTGGGCTCCCGGGACCGCTTCAAGGAGTTGGGCTGGCGTGAGGCCCAACTGAATGTCGACCTCGTGTCCGGCGTTGCGCAACTTTTGCAGGCCCGACTCGGCAATCTCTTCGGTAACTAAAACTCGGGCCACGGGAAACCTTTCACTCGAAAGAGAACAGACTACGGGCTAGGAGAGAACGCTCAGCCCGCGGCGACGAACGCCGTCAGGCGTTCGAGACCTTCGACCAGGTCGTTGTCACTGAGCGCATAACTGAAACGGAAAAAGCCCGGCGTGCCGAAGGCCTCTCCCGGAACGACGGCGATTTTGATCGTCTCGAGGAGCAGATCCGCCAACTCACTCGAACTGTTCGCGACGCGCCCGCCGAGTGAACGCCCGAGCAGACCCGACACATTCGGAAAACAGTAGAAGGCACCTTCGGGCTCAGCGCACGTGACCCCATCGACGTCATTGAGCATCTTGACCATGATCTTGCGCCGACGATCGAACGCTTCGCGCATTTCCTCCACGGCCATCAGGTCGCCAGTCAATGCGGCGACGGCCGCGCGCTGTGAGATATTCGAGATGTTGGAGGTCGTTTGGCTCTGATAGTTAAACGCGGCGTCCATGATGTCGGGGGCGCTGATCATCCATCCAACGCGCCAGCCGGTCATGGCGTAGGACTTCGCGACACCGTTCACGACAATCCAGCGATCGCCGAAATCGGGCGTTACGACCGGCAACGAGGCGTGACGTGCGCCACCGTAGACGAGATGTTCGTAAATCTCGTCGCACAGAACCCAGATGCCGTGTTCCGCGGCCCACTGCCCTATGGCGATGACCTCTTCCGGGCGTAGCACCGCACCCGAGGGGTTCGACGGGGAGACGAACACCAGCATTTTCGTCTTCTTGGTGCGAGCGCGCTCTAGTTCGTCGACGTTGATGCGAAAACCGTTGCCCTCACTGGTCATGACCGGCACCGGCGTCGCGCCCGTGAGGTAGACGGCCTCCGGGTACGTCGTCCAATACGGCGCTGGAATAAGAACTTCGTCACCAGGGTTGAGCAAACTGATGAAGGCGGTGGCGACAGCGTGCTTACCGCCGTTGGTGACGAGAACTTGGCTCGCCTTCACGTCGAGGCCGCTGTCGCGCATTGATTTCGCGGCAATTGCCTCGCGCAGGTCGGGAATTCCGGCGGTCGGCGTGTACTTGTAGTTAACCGGATCGTAACAAGCCTTCGCCGCCGCTTCGACAATGTGCACAGGGGTTGGGAAGTCGGGCTCGCCCGCGCCGTAGCCAATGACGGGCTCGCCGGCAGCCTTCATCGCCTTGGCCTTCGCGTCCACGGCCAGCGTCGCGCTGGGCGCTAGTCCGTTCAAAAGGTCACTTACTCTGGCGCTCATTGAATGGCTCCGATCATTTTCCGTAAGAATAAGTCTATGAGTTCCCCCGACACCCCCAAGATCCCCGCTGACCTTTTGCCGCGCGACGGCCGATTTGGATCAGGCCCTTCGAAGATTCGCGCCGAGCAAGTCGCCGCTCTCGCCGCCGACGCGTCGACGTACCTCGGTACGTCGCACCGTCAAGCGACGGTACGCAACAAGGTCGGTGAAGTCCGCGACGGACTCGCCGCACTCTTCTCTCTGCCCGAGGGCTACGAAGTGTTGCTCGGCAACGGTGGCACCACGTGCTTCTGGGACGCAGCGACATTTCATCTCATCGCCGAACAGTCGCAGCACTTGAGCTTTGGTGAGTTCTCGTCGAAGTTCGCGAGTGCCGCAAAGGCAGCGCCGCACCTCAAGGATCCTTCGATCATCACGAGTGACGTCGGCACGCATCCCGTCGCCGTCGCCGACGAGAGCGTCGACCTCTACGCCTTCACCCACAACGAGACCTCGACGGGCGTGATGATGCCCATCGAACGCCCGAAGGGCGCAAGTGGACTCGTCGCGGTCGATGCGACCTCTGGTGCGGGTGGCCTCCCGGTCGACCCGACGCAGTTCGACTGCTACTACTTCGCACCGCAGAAGTCCTTCTCCTCCGACGGAGGCCTCTGGCTAGCCCTCTGTTCACCCTCGGCCATCGAGCGCATCGAGACGTTGGCGTCGTCGGGGAGATGGACACCCGCCTTCTTTGATCTCAAAATCGCCCTCGACAACTCGCGACTCAACCAGACGTACAACACGCCGGCGCTGGCAACCATTCACCTGTTGGCGAGCCAAATTAAGTGGATGAACGACAATGGCGGCCTGGCGTTCTCCTCGGGTCGCTCACGCCAGTCGGCCGAGATCCTCTATACCTGGGCCGAGGCGTCGGACTTTGCCACACCGTTCGTGAGGAAACCGTCCGAGCGAAGCAGCGTCGTGGGCACGATCGACTTTCACGAGGACATCGACGCGAACCAAATTGCAAAGATCCTGCGCGCGAACGGCGTGGTTGACACCGACCCATACCGCAAGCTCGGCCGCAACCAGTTGCGCGTCGCCATGTTTCCGAGCGTGGATCCCGAAGACGTCGCGTCGCTCTGCGCCAGCATTAACTGGATCGTCGGCAACCTGTAGTCACCGCTCGGCGAACCAGTTCCGAGCGGTACAGGTCGATTACAGCTGAACTCGCGGCCGCGTAACGAGTTTGCCGTCAGCGGCGCGGATGACGTTGTACGTCGAGCCCGCTTGACCGGAGGCTCCACCGTGGCGACCATCAGGGGTGAGACAGAGCGTTCGAAGTTCGGCACGAAACTCATCGGGCAACCCTGACGCTTCGGCCAACATTGCCCGACACGCTTGGTCCGGTTCGTCGCCGCGCGCCAGATTGTCCACGACCACGCGCGCGCCCGTGAGACGCATGCTCAGTTCGCCGCGACCCGTGCAGCCAGCCGCGCCGTAGCGAAGGTCCGCGTAGTTGCCGGCGCCCGCTATGGCGGAGTCCCCAACGCGGCCCGGGTACTTCCAGGGGTACCCACTCGTCGAGACGCCCGCCACGAGTTCACCGTGTTCGTCGAGCGCGAGCACGTTGATCGTGCCCCACGGTCCGTCGTGGGGCCGAAAATGATTCACCAGCGCGAGGGCCGTTCGGCGATAGGCCTCGTCACCCGCGCTCGCTTCCGTCCGCTCTCCTTCGACCGACTCGCTCGAGGACGCAAAGGCCGCGCGAAATAACTCGCGAGCCTCGTCGGTCAACAGATCGCGACGTTCGAAGCCACCTTCGTCGGCGAACAGCTCGGCGCCCTCCGCGACCAAAAGACAGTGCTGAGGAAGCTTCTCGAGGACCGCGCGCGCAATCGAGATGGGATGAGCAAATCCCTTCACCGCACCCACCGCACCGAAGGCGCGGGTCGAGCCAACCATGACCGACGCGTCGAGTTCCACGTCGCCGCGCGCGTTCGGCAAACCTCCGGTCCCCACGTAGTGGTCGCTCAGATTGTCCTCGCACAGTCGAAGCGCAACTTCTACGGCGTCGAGCGCCGAACCGCCCTCCGCAAGGATCCGCGCGCCTTCGAAGAGTCCAGCTTCGCTGCGTTCACTACCGAGGATGATCGGGGCCGGCTTCACGACATAACTCCTTTGGTCACTCACGTCAAAAAATGGGTTTCCTCATCAGAAGTCACTACTCGTCGGTGTCGCCGCCGGAGATCTCGGAGACCTTTTGCCTGCCCGCCGAAACAAAGGGCATCATGTCGCGCAAGGTGGCGCCGATCTTTTCGATGGGGTGATTCTTGCCGGCTTCGCGCAATTCACGGTATCGCGGACGGCCAATTTCGTTCTCTTGAATCCATTCGGCGGCGAAGGTTCCGTCTTGGATTTCGGTCAAGATCTTTTTCATTTCGCCCTTGACAGTCTCAGTGATGACCCGTGATCCGCGCGTCAGGTCGCCGTACTCGGCGGTGTCCGACACGCTAAAGCGCATGCCGGTGATGCCCTCTTCGTACATCAAGTCGACAATCAGTTTCAGTTCGTGCAGGCACTCGAAGTACGCACTCTCGGGCTGATAGCCCGCCTCGACGAGGGTCTCGTAGCCGGCGCGCACGAGGGCGGTGACTCCCCCGCACAACACGACCTGCTCTCCGAACAGGTCGGTTTCGGTCTCTTCGGAGAAGGTCGTCTCGAGCACGCCAGCGCGCGTCGCTCCGATGCCGTCGGCGTACGCCAACGCAATGTCGTGCGCGTGCCCGGTCGCGTCCTGGTGGACTGCGATCAACGCCGGCACGCCGCCGCCCTCTAAGTACGTGCGGCGCACGAGGTGGCCGGGACCCTTGGGCGCAACCATGGCCACGTCGACGTCGCTCGGCGGATTGATGAGATTGAAGCGGATATTAAAGCCGTGCGCGAAGAGGAGGCACTTGCCCGCCGTCAGGTACGGCGCGATGTCCGCGTCGTAGGTGCGCTTCTGCTCGGTGTCGGGCACGAGAATCATGATGACGTCGGCCTCTTTACAGGCCTCGGCGATCGAGAGGACGCGAAGGCCCGCCTCTTCGGCCTTCAGAACCGAGGACGACTCCATGCGCAGGCCGACCCTTACGTCGTAGCCACTGTCGTGCAGGTTCAACGCGTGGGCGTGGCCCTGCGATCCGTAACCCAGAATGGCGATTTTTTTCGCCTTGAGCAGGTCGGGCTTGGCATCCTTGTGGTAGTACATCTTCGTCATCGGGGGAAACTTTCTCTTCGCTTTAGACGTTCGCCGTCTGACCGAGTCTAGGGAGTGCGACGCGACCGGTCCGCTGGAGAGCCACGTCGCTGAACGCTTCGAGCGCCTTTTCCAGCCGATCGCACGCCCCCGGCGTGCCGGCCAACATAACCGTCACCGACACCGCGTTCACGTCAACGATGGAGGCGCCGGTGTTGGCCGCAACATCAAGGACGCTCGCGCGACTGTCGTCATTGACGGGCAAAGTCGCGAGGAGCAGCTCACGCTCGAGGGCGTCTTTGGGCGCAAGGTCGGTGATGGCGACAACATTGACCAACTTGTCCAGCTGACCCACGATCTGTTCGAGCGGGGCGCTCTGAGCGTCAACCACGATCGTCACCCGCGAGAAACGGGCGTTGCCTTCGGCCGGGGCCACCGCGAGGGAGTAGATGTTAAAACCGCGCCGCGCAAAGAGTCCCGCGATACGTGCGAGCACACCGGCCTTGTTTTCCACCAGCACCGACAGGATGTGGTGACGCACCGGTGCCGGGTCGCTCTGGCCGAGAAACGGCTCGGGGCTCACTGGGCACCTCCGCGCAACAGAGGATGCACCATGATGTCGTCGTTACTGGATCCCGAGGCCACCATCGGAAAGACCTTCTCCGAGGAGTCGGTGCGAAAGTCGATGACGACCGGCACGTCATTGATCTGGTTGGCCTGGGCAATCACGGCGTGCATCTCTTCGAGGTTGTGCGCGCGTAAACCCACGCAGCCCATCGCTTCAGCCCACTTGACGTAGTCGGGCAAATCTGCACTCAAGTAGACCTCGGAGTAACGCTCCTCGTAGAACATCTCTTGCCACTGGCGCACCATGCCGAGGTAGGCGTTATTCAAGATCGCGACCTTGATGGGAATCCCTTCACTGCGCGCCGTGACCAGCTCTTGCGCGGTCATCTGGAAACAGCCGTCGCCGTCGATGCACCAGACCGTTCGATCGGGCCGGCCAACTTTGGCTCCAATGGCGGCCGGAACGCCGAAACCCATGGTGCCCGCGCCCCCGGAGTTGACCCAGGTGCCCGGTTCTTCGAACTGCCAGTGCTGCGACGCCCACATCTGGTGTTGACCAACGCCCGCCGTAACAATCGTGCCGGGCGCCGCGGAGCGCGCGATCGCCTCAATGACGTGCTGGGGACGAAGAGGCCCGTCAGCACTCGGCTCGTCGTAGACGAGCGGGTAGCGCTCTTGCCAGGTACGAATCTCTTTCCACCACACGTCGAGGTTCTGCGGCATCGCTTCGGCCTCGTCGAACGCGCGCAGCGCCGTCGCCACGTTGGTCTGCAGCGCCACGTCGGCGAAGCGGACCTTGTTGAACTCGGCGCGGTCAATATCGACGTGAATGATCTTGGCTCCGGCGGCGAAGCTCGAGAGCTGACCGGTCACGCGGTCGTCAAAGCGCGCCCCGAGCGAGATCAAGAGGTCCGACTTCTGCAACGCCGTCACCGCGCTGTACATGCCGTGCATCCCGGGCATGCCGAGGTGCTGGTCGTGCGAGTCGGGAAAGGCACCTCTCGCCATCAATGTCGTGACGACCGGCATCTTGGTGCGCTCGGCGAAGGCGCGCAACTCGGCTGCAGCGCGCGACTTCAGTGTTCCGCCACCGACGTAGAGGACGGGCCGTTCGCTGCGCGAGATCAACTCCACGGCGAGGGCCAACGCGTCGTCGTTGAGCGGTAGCTCGGGCCGATAGCCCGGCAGATCCAACTCGGCGATCGTTTCGGGGTACCACCACTCCATTTTCGACTGCGAGATGTCTTTGGGCAGGTCGATGAGCACCGGACCGGGTCGGCCGGTCGTGGCGAGGTAGAAGGCCGACGCCACCACGCGCGGAATCTCGTGGGCCGACTGGATGAGGAAGTTGTGCTTCGTGATGCCCATCGTGATGCCCGTGATATCGCATTCCTGGAAGGCGTCTGTGCCAATGGCGGCTGTGGCGACCTGGCCGGTGATCACGATGAGGGGCGTCGAGTCCATGTGGGCGTTGCCGATTGGGGTGACGATGTTGGTCGCACCGGGACCGCTCGTCACCATGGCCACGCCCGGCTTGCCGGTCGCCAGCGCGTAACCCTCGGCCATGTGGCCGGCGCCCTGTTCGTGGCGCACCAGGATGTGGCGAATTGAGGAGTCCAGGATCGGGTCGTATACGGGCAGGATGGCCCCACCGGGCAGGCCGAAGATGGTGTCGACCCCTTCGCGTTCGAGACTCTTGATTAGTGCTTGCGCTCCGGTGAGTTGCACAGCGCTCCTTTTTGTGTCAGATAAGCAAAAAGACCTCCCTTTTTTGGGAGGCCTCCGGTGTCTGTGATACGCGTGACTACCGGCGCCGAGCGCCTACTACTACCAGAATCTCGTTGCGGTTGGTCACGTCTTCAGTTTAAACATAACGACGGAGGTTTCACAAGACGTGATCGGGTGCGCGTGGCCCGGCAGTGACCAACTCAAGCGACCTCAGTGTTACCGGTCGGTATGACGATCGCCTCCTCGGCCATCGCTCGATCAAGATATCTGACCGCGCACGTCCTATCATGCGTCGATGATTCGCGGGCGTTGGGCGTTCAAACGGCGAACCGCGAACCGCGAACCGCGAACAAGGCGACGTCCGTTCAGCCCATCGTTGCGGTCACGATCGCGGAGAGCGATGAGCCCCACGACGAGAACTAGCGCGTTGTGACGGCGCCCTTCTCCGCGCCCTGAACCAGGCGGGCGAACTTCTCTAAGACGCCGGTGCTGTAGCGAGGCGTGAAGGGAGCTACGTGCTTCGCGCGCTCCGCTTCATCCAACTCGACGCCACGCCAATCTGGGGCTTGGTCATGTCCTCGTCGTTGAGGCCCATCGCGCGCAACATGGATCTCGCCGGCGCTCGACCGTTACCGATCGTGACTTCGGAACTTCGCGGAGTGGGGTGGTTCGCCATAGGTGAAGTCTAGGGAAATTGTCTAGCGACGCGAGTTGAGTTCAGCGATGACGGCCTTGCCGTTGGCCTGTCCCTTCGTCACCTTCATTACTTGTCCGATGAAAAACTGCGCGAGTTTCTCATCACCCTCGCGAAAGCGCGACCACTCGTCGGGGTTCGCCTGGATCAACGCCGCGACGACGTCGCCGAGTGAATCAGCCGACAGCTGTTCGAATCCCTTCGCGTTCGCAATAGCGCGGGGATCTCCCCCATGCGCGAGCAACTCTAAGAGCACTGTCTTTGCTTGAGTCGCCGAAAGCTCGCCATTCTGTTCCATCAAGAGCGTGGTGATGAACGCGTCGGTGGTCAGGCTATGAATATTCTCCGCATCGGCGGCCAGTTCGTTCGCGGCGCGCGCGAGGACCAGACCTGCGTCAACGTCGGCGTCAAGGGCGGCCGCCACCAAGACATCGAACCCGAGGTCGACAACTACTTGCAAGGCGTCGAGTTGAGTAGACGTTGGCTCGTTCAGGCGAGCGGCCAATGCCGCTCGCCGCTCGGCCGGCATTGGGCCGAGCCCATCGCGCACTCGCTCTTGCCAGGCGAGGTCGGGTGCGAGATCGACGAGGTCGGGCTCGCGGAAGTACCGATAGTCCTCGGCCTCTTCTTTGGTGCGCATGGTGGACGTTGCCCCGAGCGTCTCGTCCCAGTGGCGTGTCTCTTGACGCACAACACCGCCCGCATTCAGTAAATCGATTTGGCGAAGGGCCTCAAAATCGATGGCCCGCCCGAGGCTGCGCAGTGAGTTGAGGTTCTTGATCTCACAGCGCGTCCCGAAGGGTTCATTGGCGTGACGGACGGAGACGTTAGCGTCGATGCGCATTGACCCCTCTTCCATGCGTCCGTCCGACGCACCCGTCGCGATCAAAATCCCGCGAAGCTCCGACGCGTAGAGACGCGCCTGCGCCGAGGAGCGGATGTCGGGACCCGACACAATCTCGACGAGAGGCACTCCCGAGCGGTTGTAATCAACGAGTGATCGCTCGGCGCCGTGAATTCGACCGCTCGCGCCCAGGTGCGTGGACTTGCCGGTGTCCTCTTCGAGGTGGGCTCGTTCGATCGACACTCGTGACCCGTCGGGCAGATCGACGTAGCCACCGACATTGATCGGCAGGTCGTATTGACTGATCTGAAAGTCTTTGGGCATGTCGGGATAGAAATAGTTCTTGCGGTGAAACGTCGAGGGACTGATCGTCGAATGCACCGCACTGCCAATGGCCATCGCGAGTTCGACGGCGCGGACGTTCAAGACGGGTAACGAACCGGGCAGGCCCAGACAGACCGCGCAGACCCGCGTGTTGGGTTCGGCGCCAAAGACGTTCGCGCACCCGCAGAACATTTTGGTCGTGGTCTTCAGCTCGGTGTGGACCTCGAGCCCAACCACCATCTCCCACCCGTCGGGCAACGTCATGACGTCTGCTCCACTTCGAGCACGCGGGCGGCCGCGAAGAGTTGCGCTTCGCTGCGTCCGGGTCCGAGCAACTGCACGCCAATGGGCAGATCCCCTTCACCGCGACCGAAGGGCACCGAGATCGCCGCGTCGCCCGCCAAGTTGGTCGGAATCGTGAACACGTCCGAGAGGTACATCGCGAGTGGGTTGCTCGTCTTTTCGCCGAACTTAAAGGCGACCGACGGTGCCGTCGCGCCGAGCAAGAGGTCAACCTGATCGTACGCGCGGTGAAAGGCGTTGATCATCTGCGTCCGAACCTTGAGGGCCTGTCCGTAGTACGCGTCGTAGTAACCGGCCGAGAGCGCATACGTACCGAGCATGATGCGACGCTTCACTTCGGCGCCAAAGCCGAGCGTGCGCGTTGCTTCATTCATTGCCGCCACGTCATCGGCGTCAACGCGTAGTCCGTAGCGCACGCCGTCGAAACGCGCGAGGTTGCTCGACGCTTCGGCCGGCGCAATGAGGTAGTAGGCGCTCAGTCCGAGGCGACATTCCGGAATGGAGAGATCAACGACCGTGGCGCCGGCCTCGGTTAAGACTTCGCGAGCGCGACCAACGGCCGCGACAACGTCGTCGTCGGCACCTTCGAGTAACTCGCGAACGAGACCGATGCGCTTTCCCGCGACTCCCGCGTCGACTCCGGCGACGAGCGATGGCGCGCCTTCGGGCAGCGACGTCGAGTCCCTCGGGTCGTGTCCCGCGATCACTTCAAGTAACAACGCCGCATCGGTGACGTTCTTCGCGAAGGGTCCGATCTGGTCGAGTGAGCTGGCGAAGGCGATCAACCCGAAGCGCGATACGAGTCCGTACGTCGGTTTCACCCCGACGAGTCCGCACAGCGCGGCGGGCTGGCGAATCGAACCACCGGTGTCCGAGCCGAGTGCGATCGGCGTCATGTCGGCGGCGACCGCGGCGGCCGAACCACCCGACGACCCGCCGGGCACGCGCGCGGGATCAAGGGGGTTGCGCGTTGGTCCGTAGTACGAAGTCTCGGTAGATGATCCCATGGCGAATTCGTCCATGTTCGTCTTGCCCATCGGAACGGCGCCCGCCTTCAGGACGAGATTGACGACCGTCGCGCTGTAGGGCGACCGCCAGCCTTCGAGAATTCGCGAACCCGCTGTCGTCAGTTTGCCGACGTGACACAAGTTGTCCTTCAGCGCGAGAGGAACTCCCGCCAGTGCGCCCGGGTCTTCACCGCGGGCGATCTGTGCATCCACTCGTTGGGCTGTCTCAAGAGCGCCCTCGTCGTCGACGTGGACGAAGACGTTCAGCTCTTCGTTTCGCGAACGAATGGCCGCCAGCGAACGCTCCGCTTCGGCGACCGCGGTCGTCGCACCAGTGCGTACGTCATTCGCAATGTCAATGGCGCTCTTCACGGCGCCTCTCCCATGATGCGTGGCACAGCGAAGCGGCCGTCTTCGGAGTCGGGCGCCATCGCGAGAACATCGTCGCGCGAAAGACAGGGCTCCAATACGTCCTCGCGCATGACGTTGATGAGGCCGAAAGGATGTGCGGTCGCCACCACGTCGTCGAGTTGTAAGGCGGCAATATCGTTGGCGTGTTCGAGAATCTGACCCAGTTGTTCAGTGAACATATCGAGTTCCTCGTCGCTCAGACTCAGCCGGGCGAGCTTCGCGACTTTGGCGACGTCCTCTCGACGTAACGGCGTCGCCATGGTTAGAGAACTCGGGCGAGAAAGTCGAACGCCAAGGACTCGACGAGCGCCTGGTCATTATCCACCGTCGCCACGTGATACGAATTTTCGAGCCAGACGCGTTCGATCGGTCCGCTCACCATGGCAACGAGATCGTCGCCGTTATCGGACGTGACCACGTGATCTTCACGGCTCGAGAGCAACAGACTCGGCGCGCTGATGAGATGCAGATTCTCGTGCACCTTGACGAGTCCGTCGAAGAGGCTCTTCGCCGGCACGAGAGGCGTCGCGTCGTAGGAACTTTCGAGGCCGCCCTCCTTCTTGATGTCCGAACCAATCGAGTCAATGGTCTCGAGACCCGCGGCGAGAAGTGCCTCGAGTCCCTCGAGCATCTCGACCGGAGGGGCCTTGACGAGAGGGTTAATGAAGACGCACCCGGCAACCGAGTCGCGTTGTTCGGCCACATAGGCCGTCAGGGCACCGCCCATCGAGAGGCCCACGATGGCCACCCGATCACAACGTGACGCCAATTCGTCGTACGCCGCTTCGGCGGTCTCGGCCCAGTCCGACCACGTCGTCGTCATCAGGTCGTCGACCGACGTCCCGTGACCGGGCAGCCGGGGCAGTTCAACGGTGTAGCCCTTCGCGGCCGCGAAAGTAGCGATTGGTCTCATGGCGGAGGGATTACCAGTAAAACCGTGCAGAACCAGGACACCCGATGGCCCCCCGTGGTGCGAAAAGGGCTCGGCGCCCGGAAGAACGTCACTCGTCATAGGCCTCAAGACTACCGGCTGAGGTCGGACAGGCTCACTGGGAAAGAGCGCAGAGACTCACTTCAACAGTGTGGGAAGTTGCTCCGCGAGTTCGTTCACCGTCCACCGGTCATTCTTTTCGAGGGTCTCGGTCATCGTCCAGTTTTGGAACTTGCGCACGGTGCCGCCTTGGACAAAAAAGACCTGACCGGTCGCCGCGCAGTGTTCCATCGCGAGCGTCGCGACGAGTGGCGAGATGTTCGCGGGGTCCCAGACGTCAAAGACCGCGGCGTCTGAGGGTTTCACCACGTAGTCCGACAGTCCCGGCGTCGACTCGGTCATACGCGTACGCGCGGCCGGCGCGATGGCGTTCACGCGCACACCGTATCGACTGAGTTCTTCGGCGATGATGACCGTGAAAGCCGCGATCCCGGCCTTCGCCGCGCCGTAGTTGGATTGGCCGACGTTGCCGAGTAGTCCCGACGTCGACGAGGTGTTGATGACCGAGGCGCGCACGGTCTTACCCTCTTTCGCCTGTTCGCGCCAGTAGGCCGCGGCGTGTCGCGTGGGCGCGAAGTGACCCTTCAGGTGCACGTTAATGACGGCATCCCAGTCGTCTTCGGAAAGATTGACGAGCACTCGGTCGCGCAAGATGCCGGCGTTGTTGACGAGAACGTGCAAGTCGCCGAACGCCTCGAGGGCGCTGTTCACCAGCGACGCGGCACCGTCCCAGGTGGCGACATTGTCGTGGTTCGCAATGGCCTCGGCGCCCATGGCCTTCAGTTCGGCGACGACCTCCTCAGCGGGGGTCGCTTCGAGCGACGTGCCGTCGAGTCCGCCACCCAGGTCGTTGACGACAACCTTCGCTCCCTCGGCGGCGAAGAGCAACGCGTGCTCGCGGCCAATGCCGCGACCCGCTCCGGTAATGATGGCGACGCGACCGTCAAGTGCACCCATGGGTTCCCCCTAGAAAAGTTGAAGTGGTCTCACAATTGTAACGACGAACCAGCAACCTACATCTGGTTGCGCCGCCAGAAGTACGGAGGTCGGGCGTGCGCGTGGTAGTGGTCGGGGATGTTGCGCATGTGATCGTCGATCGTCCAGGCGGTGTCGACGAACTCGTCGTTTGCGACCTCGGCGAGGACCTGATGCAGGTGGCGCTTGACATCGTCCGGTGGTGCAGCGTCATGCACGCGCCACACGACCATCGGCACGAGACAGATTTCGCAGTCACCAATCCAACACGTCTCGTCTTCGAAGTAGCGCTTCGTGAGGACGGCCGCCTCACAGAGTTCGCAACCGTCGCTCACTGAACGGTGAGCGTCACCGACGACTTGTAGGGCACCACCGTGCCCGCGGCCGGCGTCTCCTTCAACACCTTCGTCCACTTCGTCGTTCCGGCGTCGTGGCCGGTCGTCGTGAAGTAGAGCACCGCCTTCTTCATGGCGGCATAGGCCTGGGCGTAGTCGTCGCCCACGACGTTGGGCGCGGCGCGCGGTCCAGTACTCGTCGGGGTTGTGGTGGTCGTGGTCGTGGTCGTGGTCGTGGTGGTACCCGACGTCGGGGCCGTTGTCGTGGTTGCCGGAGGGGCCGTCGTAGTGGTGGTTGACGCGCGCGTGCCCATGGAGCGCTGCAAGATCACGGTCGCCCCACGGGGCACGGCGAGTGGATTCAGGGTGCGTTCGTACAGCACCTGCGCAACGTGGTTGACCGGGGTGACGTTCGAGTAGATGCGCCGCGACGCCGGGCACTGGGCGACCACGTGTAGGGCAGTGAGTTGGGCTTCCGCCTTACTGCACGTTTCGCCGACGATCGACGTCGGCAACGTCACAATGGCCGGACCCTTCGACACGTGTACGTCAATGACCGCGCCCGACTTCGCCTTCGCGCCGGCGAGCGGCGACTGACTCACGATCTGGTTCTTCGGCACCTTCGCGCTGTTGACGTCGATGACGTCCAGCGTGAAGCCGTCACTCGCGATTGCCGTGGACGCCTGCTTTGTACTCATACCAACCAGGTTCGGCACGGCGTAACTCGACTTGAAAACGCCCGACTTCCAGACAATGCCCGCCGCGATGGCGAGCACCACGATGATAATCGCCGCGACCAGGAAGCCTCCGCGTCGACTGGTCGTTCTCGGGAGGTCGTACTGCGAGCGTTCAAAGCGCGGCGTGCGACCGACCGGTCCGACGGGTCCGCGCGGCGTAGATCCAACGCCGACAGTTTGAGTGCGCGACACTCTGGGAAACGCGCTCACAGTGGGCGACGAGCCGGTGATCTGCTCGGCCGAGGGAGCATTGAACCCGATGGAATGTCTGGGTGAGAGGGGCTCGAACTGTGACAGTAAGGGCATCTCTTCCGAGCCGGGGCGCACGACGAGCGGACTGGTATCGCCGACGACGGCGCCGAGGCGCGACGAGAACTGTTCGGCGTCAAGACGTAAACGTGGATCGGGCACGGCGGCTTGCGCAAGCACCATGTCGAGCGTGCCGAGTTCGAGTCGCACCGGCAGCGGCGTATCGAGACGGGCGCGCAAAATCGCTTCGGGTGTCGTGCCCTCGTACGCGGCCGAGCCCGTCACCGCCTCGAAGAGGATAAGGGCCAGGGCGTAGACGTCACTCTCGGACGTTGCCGGTTCGCCAATGGCCTGCTCGGGCGAGAGGTATCGGGCGGCGTTGAGAGACATTCGCTCGCGGTACGCGCCCGCAAGCCCGGCGAGGGCCACGTCGCTCACGCGCACGCGACCTTCGCCGTCGAAGAGGAGCTTCGACGGAGCGAGGTTACCGAGAACGAAACCTTGCTCGTGGACGTACGCGAGGGCGCTCGCGACGTCGCGACCGAGTCGAGCCCCGTCGTCCACGCTGAACCGGCGCCCGGCCGCGAGCACGTCGTCGAGCGAGCCGCCGCTCAGGTACTCGCTGATCATGAAGATGGCGCCCGACTCCTGGCCACCGTCAAAGACGCGCGCGAGGTGAGGATGGCTCAGGGTGGAGGCGCGAATGATGCGGTCACGAAAAGCGCGACGAATGTCCTCGTGCGCCGCGAGATCCGCTAGGAGAACCTTGACGACGACGCGTCGCTGCAGTGACAAGTCATCGGCCTCGTAGACCTCGGCCGTCTGACCAACGCCCAACAGATGGACAATGCGGTAGCGTCCCGCAAGCATGTGGTCGGGAGAAAACGTAGGCGCCATCGGCCAAACACTAGTAATGATCGGCCCCACGTGACGTTCTAGGCGGGAACGACGCCCTTCGCGAGCAGTGATTCGAACTTCTCGGCACTGACCTGAGGAATCCCCATCTCTTCGGCCTTCGTGAGTTTGGAGGCCCCGGGGGCTTCGCCCACCACGACGCAGAACGTCTTTTTCGAGACTGACCCGGGCGACGTTCCCCCGCGCGCAATGATGGCCGCTTCCGCCTCGTCACGGGTGTAGCCCGGTACGGCCCCGGTGACGACGACCGCTTTTCCGGCCAGTGTTGCCTCGACGGTCACGTCCTCGCCCGGTTCGTTGAGCGTGAAGCGAACCGCGGCGAGGCGGGCCATGCGATCACGGTTTTCGTCTTCCCGGCAGTACTGGTAGACGGCCTGGGCGATGATCGGGCCGACTCCGTCAAGCGCTTCGAGTTCCTCGAGCGGCGCGCTCTCGAGCGCGGCGTAGGTGCGAAAGTGGCGCGCGAGGACCCGCGCCGCGACGGGACCAACGTGTCGGACGCCGAGGGCGACGAGGACCCGGCTGAGAGGCGCGCCTTTCGCAGCGTCGATGGCGCGCACGAGTGACGTCGCCGAGAGTTCGCCGAACCCTTCGAGGACACTCAAGTCCTCGACGCGCAACGTGAAGAGGTCGGCGACGTCGCTGATGAGTCCGCTCGCGAGTAGTTGGGCAACGCGCTGCTCACCGAGACCTTCAATGTCGAGAGCGCTGCGCGAGGCGAAGTGCGCAATCTGTTCGAGCTGCTGGGCGGGGCACGTTGGATTGACGCAGTACGTGTCACTCTCGGCGCCGCGACGCACGAGTGGTTGGCCGCACTCGGGGCAGTTGAGGGGAAACGTCCACGCTTTCGCGCGACGCTTTCCCGGCACGGGCACCGCGGAGACCACTTCGGGAATCACGTCGCCGGCTTTGCGCACGATGACGAGGTCGCCTGGTCGAACGTCCTTCAGAGCGACTTGGTCCTGATTATGCAACGTCGCCATGGAGACCGTTGAACCGGCGACGACAACTGGCTCTAACACCGCGTAGGGAGTCGCGCGGCCGGTGCGGCCGATCGAAATCTCAATCGAGAGCAGTCGGGTCGTTCGCTCTTCGGGCGGAAACTTGCGCGCAATCGCCCACCGTGGCGCCCGGCTGGTGAAGCCGAGTTGAATTCGTTGCGCCAGATCGTCGACCTTGATGACGACGCCGTCGATGTCGTAACGCAGATCGTGGCGGTGGGCCTCGAACCAGTCGCTGCGCGCAATCATCGCGCTCGCTCCCGTTTCGAGAGTCGACTCGCCCGCGGTGAGAAATCCCCAGGTGGCGAGTTGGTAAATCGTGTCGGTGTACGACGTGTACGCGAGGGTCGCGTCGAGATCGACCAACTGATAGGCGAGGAACGAGAGCGGACGTTTCGCGGTCGCCGCGGGATCCTTCTGGCGCAGACTCCCCGCGGCGGCGTTGCGCGGGTTCGCGAACTCCTTCGCGCCGAGCGCCACCTGCTGAGCATTCATCTCGAGAAAGTCGCTGCGAGCGAGAAAGACCTCGCCGCGCACCTCAATGCGCCCGCGCGCGACACCGCCGAGCGTTGGCGGCACGTTGCGAATCGTTCTCACATTGTCGGTGACGTCTTCGCCGACTCGACCGTCGCCTCTCGTTGCGGCGCGCGTTAGGGCACCGTCGACGTAGGTGATCGAGAGAGCTAAACCATCAATCTTGGGCTCGACGGCAAAGGCGATCGTGCTGGCTTCACGTCCGAGAGACTTGGCGACTCTCGCGCTCCACTGTTCGAGCTCCCGCGCGTCAAAGACGTTGTCGAGACTCAACATCGGCTCTTCGTGAACGACGGGCGAAAAGACCGTCGACACGGGCGCGCCGACGAGTCGCGTTACCGACTGTTCGTCGGCGAGTTCGGGGTGCGCCGTCTCGAGCTCGCGCAACTCTCGCACGAGCGAGTCGTAGTCCGCGTCGGGAAGACTGGGCGCGTCGTTGACGAAATAGGCCTCGTTGTGACGAGCGATCTCGTTGCGCAGCCACGCAACGCGCTGCGCGGGCGTCACGAGACCGAAACGATCGCCGCGCCTTCTACGACCGTGGGATCATCAACGCGGTACATCACCACCGACTGACCAGCCGCGACGGGGCGCGTCGGAGCATGGAGTTCGAGCCACCAGTTCTCCCCGCGGCGAAGTGTCGCGGGTTGCACTCGCCCGTGCGCGCTGCACTGGGCGAGGACTGCAGACCCATCGACGAGGGCGTCGCCGGTAAAACTCAGTGAGTCGTCATCGAGAGCGAGTGCGGTGATGAGGATTTCGTCGAGCCGACCGACTTCCACCCGCTTCGCGACGAGATCGACTCGTGAGACGTAGCGTTTTTCGCCGTCGCGTCCCGGTAGGACGCCGCGACGCTGGCCTACCGTCATCAGCTCCGCGGCGGCGCTTTCGCCGAGCGCCTCACCGGTTCGAACGTCCACGATCGTGGCCGACGTGAGCTCGGCGCGCGAACGAAGAAATACCTCGCGGCCCTTGGAGGCTTCAATGAAACAGACGTCTTGGCTGTCGGGCTTATCCCAGGTGCGTAGCCCCAAGCGCTCGGCCTCGTCGCGCACGTCGCTCTTCTTCAAGTGTCCAATGGGCAACAACAACATGGCGAGTTGCTCTTCGCGGAGATACCCGAGCACGTAGCTCTGATCTTTTTGATCGTCCGCCCCACGCACGAGAAAGTGTCGTCCCTCGCGGGCCGAAACCTGGGCGTGGTGACCGGTCGCCACGGCGTCGAAACCGAGACGCGTCGCGCGCTCGAAGAGCAGGTCGAACTTGATGTGACGATTGCATTCGATGCACGGGTTCGGCGATTGGCCGGCCAGGTGACCTTCGACAAAAGGTGTCACGACGTGGCGTTCGAACTCTTCGGTGTAGTTGAAGACGTGGTGGTCAATACCGAGGGTCTGGGCGACGCGACGCGCGTCATCGACGTCGGCGACCGAACAACACCCCGAATCCGAGGCCCCGCCCCAGAGTTTCAACGTCGCTCCGGTGACCTCGTGGCCGGCCTCGAGTAGCAAGGCGGCCGCGACCGAGGAGTCGACTCCCCCACTCATCGCTACGAGGACTTTCACCCCCCTAGTCTGCCAGGTGACTCGACTTACGCTTCGGCGTGAAGCCGGTAGACGACCGACGAGACAATCCCGATGAGGGCGTCCACGTCGTCCGCCGTGGTCTCGGCTCCCATGGAAAAGCGCACTGATCCGCGCACGCGCTCTGGCGCTACGCCCATCGCCTCGAGCACGTGACTCTGTGAGGCCGCACCGCTCGAACAACTCGCGGCCGCCGAGGCGCACACTCCTTCCTGGTCCAACAGAAACAGCAGTTCATCGCTCGCGAGAGCTTCGAAGGTGGCGTGCACGGTGCCGGGTACGCGAGCGGCCTCGCTCGACGTCACGCGACAACCCGGGAGGAAACTCAACGCGCTCGTGAGCTTCTGCTGATAATCGAGCACGCGATCGGTGACTTCGTGGAGCTCGCGCGTCGTTTCGCGAAGCGCCGCGGCGAGTCCGACGGCCGCGGCGACGTCGACTGTTCCGCCGCGATGACCTCGTTCTTGTCCCCCACCGGGCACGGTCGCCTCAAAGGCCACATCGTTTCGCACGATCAAGGCGCCGCTATTCACGGGACCGCCGAGTTTGTGCGCGCAGATCGACACCATGTCAATGCTCGCGGTCACAACCGAGAGATCGAGCCAGGGCGCCGCGGCGACGGCGTCGGTGTGAGTCACCTTCGCGCCCGGCAAGCTATGCACGACAGAACTGACCCCGTCGAGAGGCTGGCGAACTCCGGTTTCGTTGTTCACCGCCATCACACTCACGAGCGCAGTGTCCTCGCTGAGAGCATTGCGAAGATCGTCAAGATCGACGACGCCCTCCGCGTCGACGTCCACGTAGTGCACACTCACGGAGTCGTGGTCGCGCGCCAAGAGCGCCGCCGCATCGAGAACGGCGTGGTGTTCGATCTTCGACACGATCAACTCCGTGCGTCGATGGGTGCGCCGGTGGTGGTTCGTGACTCCCGCGAGGGCCAAGTGGCACGACTCGGTGCCGCCACCGGTAAAGACCACGCCACCGGGCTTCGCACCGACGAAGGCCGCGACTTCGTCACGCGCTTCTTCGACGGCTCGTCGCGCGTCACGCGCGGCGCGGTGGCTGCCCGACGGGTTGCCGACAACGCCGTGTTGCCAGCGCGTCATCGCTTCGGTGACGGCGTCGCGGCGCGGCGCTGAGGCGGCGTGATCGAAGTAGTACTGCTTGGTCATGCCACGAAGTACGACTTCACGTTCGTGAACTCTCGCGCGCCGAGCGCAGACAGTTCACGACCGAAACCCGAGAACTTCGTTCCGCCAAAGGGCAGTTCATTCATGGAAGCGACCATGGCGTTGGCGAATACCGTTCCGACCTCGAGGCCGGCGATCGCTTCGTCGATTTCGCCATCGTCCTGAGCCCAGATCGAGGCGCCGAGACCCCACGGCGTGTCATTGCCAATGCGAATAGCGTCGGCGAGGTCGCGCGCCTCGAGCACCACTGACACCGGACCGAAGAGTTCTTCGCAACTCGCGCGTGAGTCCTCGGGCACGTCGGTGAGGACAGTCGCCGGGTAGTAGTAGCCAGTGCGCTCGGGCACGACACCACCAACGAGAACCTTGGCGCCGCGCTCGATCGATGACGACACTTGAGTGGCAAGAAGTTCACGCTGAGCGCTCGAGACGAGTGGACCGAGTTCCGTCGAGGGGTCCATCGGGTCACCGAGCTGAACGGCACCCATTGCCGCAGCGTACTTTTCGATGAACTCGTCAGCGCGCTCGTGCACCACGATGAATCGCTTCGCCGCGATGCAGGCTTGACCGTTGTTCTGGATTCTCGCCGTGACGGCCATCGCGACGGTGTGCTCCATGTCGGCGGAGGACGCAATCACGAAGGGGTCAGAACCACCTAACTCGAGAACGCACTTTTTCAGATTCTTTCCTGCTTCGGCGGCGATCGAACGGCCGGCGCGCTCCGAGCCCGTCAACGTAACGGCGACGATACGTGGATCGGCGATGATGGCCGGCACCTGCTCGACGGCGGCGAAGACCGTCGTCAAGATGCCCGGAGCAAACCCGGCTCGCACGAAAAGGTCTTCCAGGTACAAGGCGCTGCCCGGGACGTTCGACGCGTGCTTGAAGACCACGACGTTGCCGGCGATGATCGTCGGCACGGCCATGCGCACGACCTGCCACAGCGGAAAATTCCACGGCATCACGGCGAAGATGGCGCCGATGGGCTCGTAGCGCAGTCCGCTGCGTGAGCCTTTCGTGGGCAGGTTCTCCGAGAGCAGCATTGATTCACCGTGCTCGGCGAAGTAGCGCATTGTCGCCGCGCACTTCATGGCTTCGCCCTTCGCCGCCGCAAAGGTCTTACCCATCTCGCGCGTCATCAGCTCCGCGACGACAGGAATTTCACTTTCGAGGATCTCCGCGGCCCGGGTCATTGACGCAGCCCGTTCGGCGACACTCGCACTGCGCCACTTGAGAAAGGCACCGTGGGCGCGAACGAGTGCGTTGTCGATCCCCGCGCTATCGAGAGCGGGATATTCGGAGATGATCTCCTCGGTGGCGGGATTCGTGGCGGTGAATGTCATGCCGTCTAGTCTGCCAGCAAAAGTGGAGTTTCAACCGTGCCCGTGCCCATTTGTCTCCAGAACTCGGGCTTAAAAATTTTCATCGCCACGAGCGCCACCGCCAGCACGATCGCGGACACGAAGGTCACGTCGCGCACGCCAAAGCTCCGCGCGAGATCGGCCTGAATGAAAGCCCCCAAAGGATAGAACATGGACAAAGAAAGCGTATACAACGAGAGGATCCTTGAACGCTCGGCGAGCGGAGCGTGCATCTGGACCGAAGTGTTGAGCCCCGCCAACGCGCCCATGTAGGAACCCCCGAGGAGAACCATCGCCACCATCGAAAACACCAGCGACGGCGCGAGGGCGTAGAGGACCAGCGACCCGGCCAGGGCCGTGATGGACCCACGCAGCACCAAGATCCTCGACGTGCGCTTGGCCACAATCGGCAACGTTAAGGCGGCGCACACGGCCCCGACGCCTTGCGCGGTCACGAGCCACGTTGTACCGATCTTGCCCGAGTGCAACGCGATGATGGCCATCGCGGGCACCAACGTAATAAACGGGCTCGCCACTATGGCGACGGCGGCGATGGCGATGATGGGGTTGCGACAGCCCTTGAGGCTCCACGCCTTGCGCGCCCCGGCGAGGGTTTCGGCGAAGAACCGCACGCGCGTCGTCGGTGCGGGCCGCGGCGCACTGCGCACGAAGGAAAAGACGATCAGCACGAAGATGAACGAGGCGGCATTCATTAAGAAGCAGAGGCCCACGGACCCAAGGACGAGTGCTACGGAGGCCAACACGGGGCCGATGATTCGCCCGAGATTGAACTGCGCCGAGGAGAGTGACACCGCGGCTAATACCTCGTCGGCGTCGACGAGATCGCGCAGGAGAGATTGCCAGGCGGCCCACGAGGCGGAGCTACACAGTCCCTCGCCGACGGCGAGGTAACAGGCCAGCTCGGGAGTCAAGTGGTGCGTCAATGCCGCAACCGCCAGCGCACTCGCCGTGCAGGCCATGACGAAATTGTTGAGTTGGATCCATCGTTGGCGGCTCCAGCGATCGGCAACGACGCCCCCGATCGGCGAGCCAATCAGGGCCGGCGTCCAGGCCGATACCGTCAAAAGTCCTAGCCACACGGGATTTCTGGTCGTTTCGGTCAGATAGATGCCCAGCGCCACGCTCTGCATCCAGGTGCCCACCGACGAGACGAATGAGGACGTCATCGCGAGAGCGAAACTTCTATGTCGTAGGGGTGTCAGTGAGGCAATCGCCACTCAACAAACTTACCGAGGCGGCGGATCGCCTCGGCTCACTTTAGGAATCGCTCTTGTTACGACGGGGGCGCAGCGCAAACCACCATACGGAAATGATGGTCGCGAGCGCGCCCAGTACTCCGATGCTCGACTTCACGGCTTTGCTCTTGTTGTTCGCCATCAGAACAGCGTACTAACGAAAAACGCCGGGGGCGAACGCCCCCGGCGTCTCGCTACGTCGCGGACGTTAGTCCTGCTTCGACGCTTCGATCGTGAGTTGAATGACGATCTTGTTGCTCACAACCAAACCGCCGTTGTCCAACACCGCGTTGAAGTTGACGTTGAAGTCGCGACGGTCAATCTCCGTCGTCGCCTCGAAACCAACGACGTTCACGCCGGGCTGCATGCTGGGGTTGGTACCGAGGTACTCAAGGTTGAAAGTGACGGGCTTCGTGACGTCTTTGATGGTGAGGTCGGCGACCATTTCGTAGTCGTCGCCCTTCTTCGTCGTGATCTTCGTCGATTTCAGGCTCAGAGTCGGATACGTCTCCAATTCGAGAAAGTCTCCGCTCTTCAAGTGGCCGTCGCGCATTTCGTTGTGGGTGGTAATGCTGCCGGCTTGGACGGTGGCCTCGACCGACGATGACTCGATGGAGTCACCAATAGTGATGACGCCGGAAAACTCGGTGAAATTACCGCGGACCTTCGACGCCACGAGGTGGCGAGCGATGAAGTCAATGTTGGTATGAACGGGGTCAACGGTGTAAACGCCGGGAGCGGGAAGGTTGCTCATGGGGGATCTCCTAGTTATCAAGGCACTGTGTGTGCTGTCGCCATTATAGTTGCTTCTGCAATTACTTGTCAAGAAGTTACTGATTAAGCAGTAACTGCCTATATAATGGTGGTGTGATTATTTCCTCCAGCGCGTGTCCGTCCGGTGACGAGAAGGTCGCCCTTTTCGGGCTTCTGTTCGAGACCAACGCCCGTATGTCGAGGGAAATTGGCGCCGAGCTCGAGGCACGCTGCCAGTTGCCCTTCGCCTGGTTCGACGTGCTCTTGCAACTTCGCCACAACGAGGATGGCCGCTTGAAGATGAGCCAAATGGCGGACGCCATTGTGCACTCGACTGGCGGCACCACGCGGCTGGTCGATCGTCTCGAAGAGGCGGGCTACGTGCGTCGCGAACACTGCGCGGCCGACCGACGCGCCATCTACGTCGCGATCACTGACGAGGGCGGCGCCAAATTAGACGTAGCGCTGCTGGTGCACCTGCGCTACCTCGAAGAGAATCTGGCAACTCGTCTCAACGACACCGAGCGCAGTGTCTTGACGGGCCTTCTCACAAAACTGAACGCGCCGCGTTAGCTCTTTACGACCCACGCGAGCGCTATGCGTTCGTCGTCGAGTTCGAGCGTTGTTCCCTCGCCCACTCCGGGAGTCGACTCGACCCGTAGCGCGAGTACTTCGCTCGCCAATGTGTCGAACCACTCACTGAGGTCGTCGAGACCAGTGACGTGAAGCACGATGCGGTCGGCAACGTCGAGACCCGAGTTCTTTCGAAGGTCTTGGATCTGACGAACGACGTCGCGCAGGTAACCGCGGCGGCGAAGGTCGTCGTCGAGCGTGAGGTCTAGGGCCACCACCTCGGCGCCGTCTCTCGACACCGCGAATCCACCTTGACCCTTCACACGGAGTTCCAGATCCTCGCCGTTCAACTCGAAAGAACCGCTCGACAATGTGACAGTGACGCTCTCACCCGCTTCAAGAGCGCTCGCCGCGGTCGCGGCGTCGAGCGCAGCGAGGGCATTACGCAACTCCTTCACCGCTTCGCCCAGGCGCGGACCAACCGAGCGAAAGTTCGGCACGAGCTCGAACGACAGCACTTCGGCGAGTTCACGACCGTACTCCAGGTAATCGACGTTGAGCTCCTCTTCGACAACGCCGTCGGGGGGTCGTGGAGAGGTAGCCGGCAGGAACACGAGCGCTCTCGCCAAGGGCTGGCGAACTTTGACGCCGGCTTCCGCACGAGCGGCACGCCCGAGCGACGTGAGGCGTCGCGCGACGGCCATCGACGCCTCGAGCTCTTCGTCGCGTCGCTCGAGCTGCGCGCGGGGCCAGTCCACCAGGTGCACTGAGTCAAAGTCATTGACTTGAAAAAGATCCTGGTAGAGACGCTCAGTGAGTAGCGGACAAAACGGCGCTAATAATAAGGTCACTCGCTTCAGGACTTCTAACAGCGTCGCTTGGGCGGCTAGCGAGTCCGAGGGCGGTGCCGTCGGGTCAGTACGCCAGAATCGGCGTCGACTACGACGCACGTACCAGTTCGACAGATCATCGATCAATTCGATGAGGGCGTCGGTTCCCCCGAGCGGTTCGTAGCCGTCGAGAGCGACCGTAACGGTCTCGGTGACGCTCTCCATGCGCGAAAGAATCCAGCGGTCGATGGCGCTGCGTTCGGTAAAGTCCGGAATGGCGGGGTCGTTCGGATCGAACTCGTTGAGTGACGCGTAAGTCGTAAAGAAACTGAACGTGTTCCAGAGAGTCGCCAAGGTTTCGCGCATCGACGAATCAATCGCGCCCAGACTCGCGCGCGTTGACGTCCACGGCGAACCTTGCGAAAACATCCACCAGCGAAGTGGGTCAGCGCCGCGCGTGTTGAGCACCTCCCAGGGATCAATGACGTTGCCGAGGGATTTGCTCATCTTTTTACCGGTTTCGTCCACGATGTGGCCGAGACACAGCACATGCTCGTAGGGCTTCGCACCAAAAACGAGGGTGTTGACCGCGAGCAGCGAATAGAACCAACCGCGTGTTTGATCGATGGCTTCCGCGATGAACTGCGCCGGGAACTGCAGCGCCTCTTCGCTGCCGGGCACGTGCGGGTAGCCCACTTGGGCGGCCGGCATGGAACCCGAGTCGAACCACGCGTCGATGACGGGCTCTACGCGGCGTGCTTCTTTCGCACACGTGGGACAGGCGAAGACGACCTCATCGATCTCGGGGCGGTGCGGCTCGAGGTCACTCAGGTCGCGACCGGTCAACGTCGACAGTTCGTCGCGTGAGGCCACGCAGGTGAGGTGTCCGTCGTCGCACCGCCAGATCGGCAGAGGTGTGCCCCAGTACCGATCGCGCGAGAGCGCCCAGTCAACGTTGTTGGCCAGCCATTCGCCCATACGTCCGTCGCGGATGTAGCCCGGGTGCCAGTCAATTCCTTGGTTCTCAGAGATCAGTTGCGCCTTGAACTGGCTCGTCGCAACGTACCAACTCGGCTTCGCCCAGTAGATCAAGACCGTCCCGCAGCGCCAGCAGTGCGGGACGGAGTGGGGGTAGTCGAATCGGCGAATCAACAGTCCGCGGCGCTCGAGTTCGTCGTTGATTTCGTGGTTGGTATCGCGGACGTGTTGGCCCTCAAGCCAGGAGACCGACGCGTTGAACGTTCCGTCGGGGCCGACAGGGTTCAATGTCGGCAGGCCATTCTCGCGAGCGACCTCTCGGTCGATCTCACCGAAACCGGGAGACTGGTGCACCAGTCCGGTGCCGTCTTCGACGGTGACGTAGTCCGCACCGACGACGTAATGGGTGTCGACTCCCTCGGGCAGCGCCACGTCATCAAAGGGACGTTCGTAGTGCAGGCCGAGCAGGCGACTACCGGGGAATGTCGCACTCGCCGATGCGTCCTCGCCAAAAACGGCCTTGACGAGGTCTTCGGCCACGACGACGCCGTCAACGACGGCGTAGATCAGGTCGGGATTAACGGCGACGGCGACGTTGGAGATCAGTGT
The DNA here is from genome assembly GCA_003142095.1 of Acidimicrobiaceae bacterium. Taxonomy (GTDB): domain Bacteria; phylum Actinomycetota; class Acidimicrobiia; order Acidimicrobiales; family RAAP-2; genus RAAP-2. The sequence goes on from PLON01000017.1 coordinate 99,721, forward strand.
CCACGGTGTCGTGGTCCAGACCGCCAGGTGCGTCGCTCGGCCGAGATCGTCGCGCGCGCCCGCGTCGGTGAGACGAAAGCGGACGTAGGCGCTTTCGTCCGTTTCGTCGGTGTAGACGCCGGGTTGGCCGAGTTCGTGCGACGACAGACCGGTCTCGCAGCGTGGACAGTACGGCACGACCTTGAAATCCTCGTAGAGCAGCCCGCGATCAAAGAGTTGCTTGAGGTGCCACCACACCGACTCCACGTAGGAGGGGTGGTACGTGTAATACGCGTGCTCGGTGTCGATCCAGTACCCGATGCGTGCGGTCAGGCGTTCGAACTCCTCGACATGAGTGAGCACCGATTCACGACAGAGCCGCGCGAACTCCGCGATGCCCACGCGCTCTTCAATCTCTTTTTTACCGGAGACGCCGAGTTGCTTTTCCACCTGCACCTCGACGGGGAGCCCGTGCGTGTCCCAGCCGGCGCGACGCGCCACGAAGCGACCCTGCATCGTCTGATAGCGACAGAAGAGGTCCTTGTAAACCCGGGCCCAGACGTGATGAAGGCCCGGCAGACCGTTCGCGGTCGGCGGACCCTCATAAAACACCCACGGGTCGCAACCCTTTCGCAGCGTGACGGACCGCTCGAAGACGTCGTTCGCCTTCCAACGTGCGAGTTCGGCCTCCTCGATGGCCACAAACTCGAGTTCGGCGCTGACCGGGCGAAACATGGATCTCCTTCAATGAACTCTCACATCGTAGTGAACGAGATGAACGCCGCAGTCCGACCTCTACTGTGTGAACCGTGTCCGAAATCATCATCGACGATGAACTCATTACGACCCACGGGGCACTGAGCGTCTACCACGCGTCGATCGACGAACTGAATCGGCGCTATGGCGGGAGCGAAGAGGACCGGCACCTCCACGTCGAAGAGTTAATGAGGCCACTGGGAACATTCCTTGTCGCGCGTCGAGACGGACACCCCATCGGCGGTGTTGGTCTACGACCGATTGGCAATCCCGCGCTGAGCATCAGCGAGATCAAACGACTCTGGGTACGCCCCGACCAACGCCGCCTCGGCATCGGCCTTCAACTCATGGCTCGCGCGGAAGAACGCGCCCGTGAGATTGGCTATCGCCAGATCTATCTCGAATCGGGGTACGCCCAACCCGAAGCTCTCGAGCTCTACCGCACCAACGGCTGGATCTCGGTCGAAGAGTACCCACCCGGCGTTCACTCCTACCCGCTCGCGAATCGTTTCATGAAACTGCTTTAAACGAAGTGCTCGTCGAGCCAACTCGGTGACAGTTCCTCTAGCGAACTCAGTACAAGGTCGGCGAGGGCAAACTCCGGCCGCGCTACGTCCTCGCTCGTCGGTACCGCAATCACCGTCATCGTCGCGGACTTGGCGGCCAGGACGCCCGCGGCCGAGTCTTCGATCACGAGACAGGCGGTTGGCGCTACGCCGAGAGTGAGCGCGGCGCTCAGAAAGACACCGGGGTGGGGCTTGCCGTACGGTTCAAACTCCGCTGAGTGAATCGCGGCGAAGCGATCGAAGAGGCCGAAGTGCTTGAGGCAGCGAACAATGAGCGCCATCGGCGTCGAACTCGCGAGAGCGAGGGGACCGCGCGCTCCGGTGAGATCGAGCGCGCGTTCGGCGCCCGGCAGTAGTCGTCCTTCGGTCTCGACGAGTTCGCCAACGCGCGAGAGCAACATGTCGACGACGTCATCCTCCGAAGGACCGCTCCACGGATAGAGAGAGAACCAGAACCGCACGACCTCGTTGACGTACATGCCCTTCGTGGAGCGACTTTTCGCGTCACCCAGGGGGACGCCGAGAGATCCGAAAATCTCCACTTCCGCCTTATGCCAGAGAATTTCGGAGTCCAGCAACAGCCCGTCCATGTCAAACAGCGTCGCTCGAAGTGTCACCGCACAACCTTTACACACGTCGCGTTACCGTGAATCCATGATCGTGCGTCGTTTGGAGCCTCACGACATTGATCGCGTGGTTGAACGAGTGAAAGAGCGCCTCTCGCTCGACGCGCGACGCCACGAGCTGGTCAATCCCAATTTCTCGAAACAACACTTCGCCGAAGCCCTCGCGCACGCAACGAATCAAACGTGGGTCGCCGAGGACGCGGGCGACATCGTCGGTCACCTCTACGGGGCGCTCCTCGAAAGCTCCGAGTACGGCAAGGGCGCCTGGGTCGGGCCCGACGGTGTTTCGTTCGATAGTCCCGAGGTCCTCGACGCGCTTTACGCCGAAGCGGGCCTCGCGTGGATTGAAAATGAGGCCGTCGAACACTACGCCTGGATCTTCGACGACGTCGTTGACACGACCCCCTGGTACGAGCTGGGATTCGCGCGTATGCACGCAAGAGGCGTCCTAGCCTTGCGCGGTCGTCGTGAAGAAGCGTGGCCGCTCGGCTACTCGCTGCGCCACGGTGGACCCGATGACTTAGAAATCGCTCTTCAACTCGACCACATTCTCGACGAGGCACAACAACGCGGTCCGAGCTTCTCGCTCTTTGTTGAACACGCCTCACGGCCCGAAGAGATGTTGGACACGTTGGAAGATCCCGACGTTCGCCACTACGTTGTGGAATACGACGGCGACGCCGTGGCCCAGTGCATTACGTTCCCCTTAGATCCACGGCGTGGATCTTTCGATGACACCATGCACGTAAGTGCCCTCGCGGTTCGTCCGGAACACGAACACCGAGGCGTCGCTCAGGCCCTCGTGCGCCGAGCGCTCAACGACGCGGAATCCGCGGGTTTTCGATACGCCGAGACGAACTGGCGCGTCGCGAATCACCGCGCCGCACACTTCTGGCAGCGCTACGGCTTTCGCACCACCTACGTGCGGTTACACCGCACGATCGGCGCCGGTTAGTCCAGGTCCGACTCGATCGCGACCATGAGCTTCGGGTCGTCGGGGGTCACCTGGGGCGCGAAACGCATGACCGAACCGTCACGTCCCACAAGGAACTTCTCGAAGTTCCAGCGCACGTCGCCGCTGTAGCCGTCTTGATCGGGCACCTTTTCGAGTTCGGCGTAGATCGGGCTCTGGTGCTCACCGTTGACGTCGATCTTTTCGAACAACGGAAACGTGACGCCATAGGTCGTCGAGCAGAAAGTCTGGATCTCGTCGGCGCTACCGGGCTCTTGCTCGCCAAACTGATTGCAGGGAAAACCAACGACGGAGAATCCTCGCGCGGCATAAAGCTTTTGCAAGTTTTCAAGTCCCTCGTACTGAGGCGTCAGGCCGCACTTCGACGCGACGTTCACGATGAGGATGGTTTCACCCTTGAAGGGAGCGAGCGAACTCGGATCGCCCGCGAGGGTCTTGATGGGGGTTTCGTAGATACTCATAATCCAGACCCTATTGGTGAGTGCGTGCGACGTAGGCTCGGGCCGTGCGAGCCCTTACAATCGTCGAGAATTCGTTGAAAATTGAAGAGCGTCCGACGCCCGAGCCGGGACCCTACGACGTGGTCGTCGAGGTGCACGCGGCCGGCATCAACGCCGCCGATCTGATGCAACGCGCCGGCTTCTATCCCGCTCCCCCCGGCTGGCCCGATGACATCCCGGGCATGGAACTCGCGGGTGTCGTGGTGGCCGTTGGTGATCGCGTCGTCGAACCACTGATGCATCGTCGAGTGTGCTCTCTCGCGGGCGGTGGGGCGCAGGCCACTCACTGCGCCGTGCCGAGCGAACACCTGCTATTCCTGCCCGATCACGTCTCCTTCGACGAGGCCGGAGGCTTCGCCGAAGCCTTCACCACCGCCTACGACGCACTCGCCACTCAAGGCCTCGTCCGCGAGGGCCAGCGGGTCCTCATCTCGGGCGCCGCCGGCGGCGTGGGCGTTGCCGGCGTCCAAATCGCGCACGCTCTCGGCGCGCAGGTCGTCGCCGTCACGCGAGACGATCAGTTTCACGCGGCTCTTCGCGAGCTCGGAGCGTCGGAGACCATCACTCTTGACGAAGTGACATCGATCGCGGGCGTCGACGTCGTGCTCGAGCTACTGGGTGCCGCTCATCTCAGCCGAGCGTTTGAGGTTCTCAATCCCTTCGCTCGCATCGTCGTGATCGGAGTCGGTGCCGGCAGTCGCGTCGAGGTCAATCTGTTGCAGTTCATGTCGAACCGACTCACGCTGACGGGCTCGACGCTGCGCTCGAGGTCGCGCGAAGAGAAAACGAAAGTGGCTCGACTCGTGGGCGACGCGCTCGTGCCACGCTGGAGTGCGGGCGAGTTCGTGGTACCGCTCGCAAAAGTGTTCGACTTCGACGACGCGGACGCCGCCTACGAGTACTTCGCCCAACCGGGCAAGTTCGGCAAGGTGGTCTTGAATCTCGAGGGCGATGCACCGTTAGGTTGAGCACATGTTCGGTGCTATCCCCCGTCCCGACCCGTCACGGTGCGATCCCACACGAGACGACTATGAGGACATCATCCGCGCCCACGAACTCGCCGTCGCCGAGGGCCGAGCGACCTATCGAGACCCGAGCACGGGTCTACAGGTACTGACGGTCGCGACGCACCTCGCACGCGGTACGTGTTGCGACAGCGGATGTCGCCACTGCCCCTTTCTAGAGCAGTGAACGAAGTGGCGTGTAGGCCATGTCCAGCGCCTCGGCGACGGGTCCGTACGTCACTTTGCCGTTGACGACGTTGACACCTTCGGCTAATGCGTCGTCGGCCAGCACCGCTTCGCGCCAGCCGTGTCGCGCGAGTTCTAAGACGTAGGGCAGCGTCGCGTTGGAAAGCGCCTTCGTCGACGTCGCGGGCACCGCGCCGGGCATGTTCCCCACACAGTAGAAGATCGAACCGTTGACCTCGAACGTCGGATTCGAGTGGGTCGTCGGACGCGTCGCCTCGAAGCAGCCACCCTGGTCGACCGAGATGTCCACCAAGACGGATCCTTCGCGCATACGCGCGACGAGTTCATTGCTGACGAGCTTCGGGGCCTTCGCGCCGACCACTAAGACCGCGCCAATGACGATGTCGGCCCATATGCACGCCTCCTCAATCGCGAGCGTCGACGACGCGATCGTCTCGACACGACCGTCAAAATGGATGTCCACTTGACGAAGCCGTTCAAGGTTGCGGTCGAGAACCTTGACGTCGGCGTGTAGTCCGGCCGCCATCGTCGCCGCGGCGAGACCCGAGACGCCCGCGCCGATGACGACGACGTTCGCGGGTGCTACTCCGGGCACGCCCGCGATCAGCGTGCCGTGACCTCCACCGGGACGCATCAAGTGGTGCGCACCCATCAAGGTCGCCATGCGACCCGCTACTTCGCTCATTGGCGTCAGCAACGGCAAGGAGTTGTCACTGAGACGCACGGTTTCGTAGGCAATGGCCACGTTGTTCGCCGCGACGAGCGCGTCGGTGCACTCGCGCGATGCGGCCAGGTGCAGATACGTAAAGAGCACCTGGTTCTTCTTCGCCTCGAGCCGCTTGTACTCGTCGGCGATGGGCTCTTTCACCTTCAGCAATAGATCGCTCTCGCTCCAGACGTCGTCGACGTCGTCAACGATGGTGGCGCCGCTGGCCTCGTAGTCGGTGTCGCTGATGGACGATCCCACTCCCGCACCACGCTCGACCAGAACGCGGTGACCCGCGCCGGTCAACTCCCTCGCTCCCGCGGGCGTCAACGAGACGCGATTCTCGTCCTTTTTGATTTCCGTGACTACGCCGATGATCATCGTTGATCTTCTCCTCTGTCAGGCCGTCTCTACGCTAACCACTCTGTGGACATCGCGCGGTAGGGCGAATTAAACCTCGATGTTGTGCATCACGTGCTTGATGCGCGTGTAGTCTTCGAATCCGTACACCGAGAGGTCCTTGCCGTAGCCGGACCTTTTGAAACCACCGTGAGGCATTTCGGCGACAAGAGGAATGTGAGTGTTGATCCACACGCAACCAAAATCGAGGTCGCGCGCAAAGCGCATCGCTCGTCCGTGGTCCTTCGTCCACACCGACGACGCCAGTCCGTAGTCGACCCCGTTGGCCCACGTGAGGGCCTCGGCCTCGTCGGAGAACTGCTGAACGGTGATGACCGGACCGAAGATCTCGCTCTGAATCATCTCGTCGTCTTGGCGCAAGCCCGCCACGACCGTCGGCGAGATGAAGTATCCGTCGCGATCGAGCGCCGAGCCGCCGGCCGCGATCGAGGCGTGCTGGGGCGTGCGTTCTAGGAATCCCTGAATGCGCTCGAACTGTGAGCGGTTGTTGACGGCCCCGAACAGCGCGTCGTCGTTATCGGGTGCGCCGACCACGGCGTTGTTCGCCTGTTCCACGAGGGCGTCGACGAAATCGCCGTAGACCCCCGCTCCCGCGAGCACTCGCGTCGCCGCGGTGCAGTCCTGTCCCGCGTTGAAGTACCCCGCGACGGCAATCGCTTCCACCGCGCTCGCGATATCCACGTCGTCAAAGACCACGACCGGCGCCTTACCGCCCAGCTCGAGGTGCACGCGCTTCACGTCCTTCGCGGCCGATCCCGCCACTTCAATTCCGGCGCGTACCGATCCCGTGATCGACACCATCGCCGGTACGGGGTGCTCGACGAGAAGTCGGCCCGTGCCACGGTCACCGCACACGACATTGAAGACACCTTCGGGGAGAACTTGGGCCATCAGTCCGGCCATGTAGAGGGTGGAAGCGGGCGTCGAATCGCCGGGCTTTAAGACCATGGTGTTACCGGCCGCTATCGCCGGTGCCCACTTCCAGACGGCCATCATCATCGGGTAGTTCCACGGCGTCACGGCGGCGCAGACACCAACCGGCTCACGGCGCACGTAGCTCGTCATGCCCTCCATGTACTCACCCGCGCCGCGACCTTCCAAAAGACGCGCGGCGCCCGCGAAAAAGCGGATCTGGTCGACCATCGGAGGAATCTCTTCGCTCATCGTCATCGCGATGATCTTGCCGGTGTTCTCTGCTTCAATGGCGACGAGTTCTTCGGCGTTCGCCTCGAGCAGATCGGCGATCTTAAGTAACGCGTGCGAACGCTGCGAGGGCGTCGTGCGCTTCCACGAGGTGAACGCTTTCGCCGCGACGGTGATCGCGTTATTGACATCGTTGGCGTTCGAGACGGGCATCTCCGCGAAAGGTTGTCCCGTCGCGGGGTTCATCAATTCCGCGTACGAGCCGCTCTGTGGGGCGACCGATTCGCCCCCGATGAAGTTGGCCAAACGACGCATAAACCCCTCCTAGATTCGCACTGCTTCTTTGCAACGCACCTCGCCACTCTGCCAGAGATTACTTAGGCTCTGCAACTGAAAGTGAGGGAATGAGGCTCTTTTATGACAAATTACGACTCATTCCGTCGCGAAACCTGCTTATACTGTCCGTATCCGTAGTCTGGAGCCGTTAGGTAACCAGCTTAGGAACAACCAATGTCACCATCCAAACCACAACGACAGAGTGATGATCGAGCGAACATTGAGCTCGTCAACTCTGCGCCGGGAGTTCTCGACTCGCTTGACCGCAAGATCATCACTCGCTTGCAGCAAGACGGTCGTCGGGCCTACGGCGCCATCGCCGAAGAGATCGGACTCTCCGAAACGGCGGTGCGACGTCGAGTGCAACGCCTCAAAGATTCGGGCGTCATGCAGATCGTGGCGATCACCGATCCCTTGCAACTCGGCTACGGCCGCGAAGCGTTGATCGGCATTCGCGTTCACGGCGACGTGCGCATCGTGGCGGACAAGGTGGCGGCGATTGACGCGGCCAACTACGTCGTGTTGACCGCGGGCAGCTTCGACATCATCGCCGAAGTGATCGCCGAAGACGACAACGACCTGGTGCACCTTTTGAATGACTCGATTCGAACCATTCCGGGGGTGACCGAGGTCGAGACCTTTTTGTATTTGAAATTAGCGAAGCAAACCTATGCATGGGGGGAAAAGTGACACTTCACGAGACCATTTCAGACGGCATGACCGTCACCGACGAGAAACACCCGAGTCATCAGTACTCGGAACGCGCGAGGCGCCACTTATGGCTGCAGATGTCGCGTCTCGGGGCCTACGACGAGCACAACGAGATCCCCATCATGGTGCGCGGCGAGGGAACCCGTGTCTACGACGCCAACGGCACCGAATACTTTGACGGCCTGGCGGGACTCTTTACCAACTCCCTCGGACACGGACGTCGCGACATCGGCGAAGCCGCGGCCGCGCAGATCGGTGAGCTCGGCTTCTTCCCGCTCTGGACCTACGCACACCCCAAAGCCATCGAATTGGCCGAACGACTCGCGAGCCTCACGCCAGGCGATCTCAATCGCGTCTTCTTCACCTCCGGTGGCGCCGAGGCGAATGAGAGTGCCTGGAAGCTCGCGCGTCAGTACCACAAGATGCGCGGCGACATCGACCGCTACAAGGTCATCAGCCGCGACGTCGCCTACCACGGCACGACCCTCGGAGCGCTCACCATCACCTCACTCGAGGCGTACCGCGCCCCCTTCGAGCCGCTCGTGCCCGGAGCGGTCAAGGTACCGGCCACCAACTTTTACCGGGCTGAGCGCCACGGCGACGACCCCGTCGCCTTCGGCCTCTGGCAGGCGCGCCAAATTGAAGAAGCGATCCTGCGCGAAGGACCCGAAACCATCGCGGCCATCTTTCTCGAGCCGGTGCAGAACGCGGGGGGATGCTTCACCCCACCACCCGGCTACTGGCAAGAAGTACGCGAGATCTGCGACCGCTACGGGATACTGCTCGTCTCCGACGACGTCATCTGCGCCTTCGGTCGTCTCGGCTCGTGGTTCGGTGGCCAGAAGTACGACTACGTGCCGGACATCATCACGTGCGCAAAGGGCATCACGGCGGGTTACGCGCCGCTTGGCGCCATGATCGTCTCCGATCGCATCGCCGAGCCGTTCCTGCACGGCGACGTTTCGTTCTTACACGGTTTCACCTGGTCGGGTCATCCCGGATCGTGCGCCGTGTCGCTGAAGGTCCTCGACATCATCGAAGAAGAGGGCATCATCGAGAACGTACAAAAGAACCAGGGCTACTTCCACGACGGCCTTGAGTCCTTAAAGGACATCCCGATCGTCGGCGACGTGCGCGGGACCGGCTACTTCTGGGGCATCGAACTCGTCAAAGACCAGGCCACCAAAGAAACCTGGTCCGGTGACGACGCCGAACGACTGCTGCGCGGGTACGTCTCCCCCGAGATGTTCCGACGCGGGCTCATCTGTCGTTCGGACGACCGCGGTGACCCCGTTGTCCAGTTGGCGCCGCCGCTGATCTCGACTCGTGAAGACATCGACTTCATGGTCGGAGTGCTGCGCGAAGTCTTCACCGGAGCGTCCAAGCTCAACATCTAGTGCGACCGCCCCACTCGCTGTGGTGGTCGACCCTCAAGGGACCGGTCACGCCGCGAGCCTCGCTCGATACACATCTCGACGTCGACGTCGCCATCGTGGGCGGAGGCTTTACGGGACTGTGGACCGCGCGAGAACTGATGCGTCGCGATCCGTCGCTGCGCGTTGTCGTACTCGAACAGTCGGTCTGTGGTTATGGCGCGTCGGGCCGCAACGGCGGATGGGCCTCAGCCCTCTATCCCCTGAGCGATCACGCGATCATCTCGCGCCACGGACACGAGGCCTTCGTGCACCTGCGCCGGCAACTCCAGAACAGTGTGCGAGCCCTGGGCGACGCAATCGCGAGCGACGATATCGACGCCGACTTCGTCCACGGTGGCACCATGACCTTCGCGCGCAGCGAGGTCCAATCGCGCCGTTTGCGGCACTACGTGCGCGACGCGCACGAACTGGGCTATTCAGCGAGCGATCTGGCGTGGCTCAACGCGGACGAAGCGGCAGAACGCGGACGGGTCACTGAGAGCTACGGTGCGACCTTCTCTCCGCACTGCGCGCGGATTCACCCCGCTCGACTGGTGCGCGGTCTCGCCGAGGTAAACGAACGTCTCGGTGTCGCCATCTTCGAAGACTCCAAGGTGACCCGAATTGTGGGCTCGCGCCCCGGATCCGACGCGGAGGTCGTGACCGCGGAAGGAAGTGTGCACGCGCGCTTCGTCGTGCGCGCGACCGAGGGGTTTACGCCCACCCTTCCGCGTCAGCGACGCATCGTCGCTCCGCTCTTCTCGTTGATGATCGCGACCGAACCACAGAGTCGTGACTTCTGGGGCGAAGCCGGTTTCTCTCAGTACGAGACCTTCGCCGACGATCGCCATCTGATCATCTACGGTCAGCGCACGAGTGACGACCGCATCGCCTTTGGCGGTCGCGGCGCGCCGTACCACTTTGGTTCTACCGTCGAGCCGCGCTTCGACGAGAATCCTAAAGTCTTCGCGTTGCTGGAAGCAACGCTGCGCGAACTCTTCCCTCATCTCGAGGGCGACGTCTCGCATTGCTGGGGCGGTCCCCTCGCCATGGCTCGCGACCAGTCCCCCTCGGTGGTCGTGGACTACGACAGCGGGCTCGCGAGTGCCGGGGGCTACACCGGCGACGGCGTGGTCATGAGTTACGTGGCGGCCAACGCCCTGGCCGACTTACTCGCGGCGCCCGACGTCGCGACCGAATTCACCACGCTGCCCTTCGTTCAACACCAGAGCAAGCGCTGGGCAATGGAGCCGCTGCGCTGGCTCGGTATCAACGTCGGACTTGAACTGGCCAACTGGGCGGACCGCGTCGAACAGCGTCGTGGTCGCGAAAGTGCCGCGGAGCGCTGGCTGAACCGTCTCGTCGACTAGTGAAGAATATTGACGGCTTCTCCAGCCACGATCGCAATCGTCACGAATGAGATCAACGCCTCCGCGGCAAAGATGGCCTTCATCGATCCACTGAGCGGCATCGCGTCGGCGGGAGCGAAGCTCGTGCCGTTGGCGAAGGCGGTGTAGAGGTAGTCAACGAATCGCGGATGCCACACTGAGTCCTCGCTTTGGGGTCCGGTCATCTGGGGAAACTGCAAGTCGGGCGGCCGACTGTCCGGGCCCGCGCGCAGGTGCGGACCGCCTCGGTCGAGTTCCCAGAACCACAGTCCGAAGACAATCACGTTGGTGACCCAGATCGACGCGGCAGAGTAGATCAGCGAAAGACCTCCGAGCTTCGAGCTGTAGAAGACGTGATGCACGAGCAAGATCGTGGCTACCGAATTCGACAATGTAATGAGGGCTATCAACGAAACGCAGAGACGCCGCACCCACGGCGAGTCGTCCGGGCGGCGATGGCGCCGCGCCGACAACGGAATTAGTGGCAACACGACCAGCAACGGCTCGAGCCAGTTGGGCCCCACCACGAAACGGCTGGGCAACAGCGCGTAGAGACCGGCACAGACCACCAGCGCCACCGAAGCGGGCCAACGCGGCTGAGGGCGAGCGTTCACGATGACCTAACTGATGGAGGACTGGCCCAGCGAGCGAAACGCACTGGGAATGAGTAGCGAGTTGAAGTTCACACTCTTCAACAGTTTCGCCAGCATCGACGTCGAGAGGGACTCACTACTCGCGGACGTCGGCACATCGATGTGCGCCGGCTGGTTATAAGAAAGCACTGTCGCACTGACGGTCGTCGTCGCGTGACGAGACTTCTCCACCAGCGTGCTGGCCGACACTTCGCCTTGACTGCCGACGGTGATAGTCCAGCGAATCGAACCGAGCTTGGAGTACGCCGAGGCTGGACCAATCGCGCTCGACAAGGGAACGTCGTTGCGAGTGAATACGTAGGTCGTTGAATACCCGCTCGTCGTCACTTTTTTCTGAAAACCCGTAATGAGATCGATGTCCGGCTTGGTGAACTCCAACGAAAACCCAAAGAGATCCGGCGTCTCGACTTTCGCGTCGAGCCACGGTCCGTTGGCGACGTCGGCCGACCGAGCGTAGAGACGGTTATTCGCGAACACCGCGTTCACCGAGGCCGTGGTAATGACGAGCGGGAAGTGCACGTTCGCCGCGATGCGGTCCGTCTTGAAATTCACGTTCACGTTGGCGTTGACCGTCACGTCGGAACCCGTCGATACCGTGACCGCCAGATCCGCGGACGAGGGCGGATAGCCATTCAGGACGAGCGGATCCTTTTGCAGTCCCGCAGGATTCGAGTCCGTGGCGGCAATAACGACGCCGGTGACCGTCAGTGCAAGAGCGACGATGGCCAACGCAAGGGCCATAATGCGCTTCTTTGCCATCGTTCCACCCTAGTGTTTCGCCCTTTGCCGGTATCCGGCTAGACGAGAGGCTCGCGCAACAGTTCTACGAAGAGTTCGTGCGAGATGTTGCGCCCGCTCGAGATGAAACCAATCTGCGACGTCGTGTCATCAACGCGATTCGCTGCGATCGCCGCGAACGAGGCGGCGGCCGAACCCTCCATGACGAGCCCCGACGTCTCGGCGACTTCGCGAACCGCGCGACGAATCTCGACTTCGGGCACGAGTATGAGTTCAACGTCGGCCTTCGCGATGAGTTCGTTCGTGATGGCCCCTTCATCACCGCCGCCGGCGAGTCCGTCGGCGATGGTCGGACGGTGAACGACGTCACTCATGCTCATGCCACGCAGTACGTGATAGAGGGCCGCGCTCTCTTCGGGCTGTACTCCCGAGACGCGAATATCTGAACGGCCCTGCGCCTCGCGCGAAAGCAGAGTCCCCGACAGCAGCCCGCCGCCACCGACTTGCACCACGAGGTGTTCGAGGGACGGGACCTGCGCGAGCATTTCGTCAAAAACGGTTGACTGACCGGCGATCACGTCGCTGTCGTTAAACGGTGAGATAAATCTGATCGATCTCGACTCGGCCAGTTCTATGGCGTGCGCCTGCGCGTCGTCGTAGGACGAACCGAACTGAATGAGTTCGATGTCGTAGGTCGAGAGCTTTTTCACCTTGGCGACCGACGCGTTTTCGGGAACGACGACGGTTGCTCCGACCTTCAGAAGTGTCGCGGCGTGAGCGATACCGAGTCCGTGGTTTCCGGCGGAGGCAGTGATGACCGCGCCGTCGGGATCGTCGCGGTGTGCCGCGTCAATGGCCGCGAGGGCGCCACGGATCTTGAAACTTCCCGTGACCTGGAGGCTCTCGAGTTTCGCGAAGACGGCCCGCCCACGCACGGAAATGGTGACCGTGGGCGTCGGCGTCAAATAGTGAGCGACGATCTCGCGAGCGTGCTCCAACTGTTCGTTGGTGGGGGGCAATACGTGGCGAACCATCGCGTGAAGCCTACTGCGACACTTTTTGTCGCATTCGTACCAGCAAGTAAGGTCAGCGGGTGCATACGATTCTTGGCGTCGTTGTCGTTGCGACACTCGCCTTCGTCGGCACCATGTTCGACAACTTCTTCGCCTTCGCGGCACAACTTGTCGTCACCGATCGCGCGCGATTTCGCAGAGTGAGTATGGCCCAAGCGTTGGCGATGGCGCTCTTGCTCGCGGTCGCCGCAGCGATTGGTTCGATCCTCGCACCCATACCCGTTCGCTGGATTGGGCTGCTGTGCGTGGCGCCCTTCGCATTCGCACTTCACGCGTGGCGCCACCGCCAAACGCCACGCGAACAGTACCGCCGTGGGAGTATCACAACGTTCGCCATCACACTCGCCCTCGGAGGTGACAATCTGGCGGTCTGGATCCCGTTGCTGCGCGCGAACGGACTCGCGCACGGGCTCATCACGGTCGCGGTGTTCGCGGTTCTCGAGGTCGTCTTTCTCGTGATCGCGCAGCGATTGGCGCAGCATCCGAGCGTCGTTACGTGGGGGCGAGCCCACGCCCCGGTGATCATCCCTTACGTCTACATCGCACTCGGCGTGTTGATCTTGTGGGAGTGTCATACGATCTAGTCGCGTGGTTGTCACATAGGTCACCGGTAGCGTGGACGTCATGGCTCAAAGCAGTGCACAGCAAACTTTGCGCCGTCTAACCGTCATTGTGGCGATTCAGTGGATGGGCGCGACTCTCGGACTCCCCCTCCTCCCGCTCTTTCTGGAACACCGTGACGGCACGCCCAGCGTCATTGGCCTCATCATGGCGTCGTTCTTCGTGGCCGGCGTCGCCACTCAGTTCGGCTTCGGCCACTTGGCCGACAGGTTCGGCCGACGAAAGCTGTTGGTGTTCAGTCTCATCATCTACGGACTCGCCAGCATGACCTACCTCTTGCCGGTCTCGGCGCCGTGGTTAGCTCTCACTCGCATGTTCCAGGGCGCATCCGCTGGCGCCATTGAAGTGACCTCCATGTCGGCCGTGGCGTCACTCTTCCCCGAAGCGCAGCGCGGGCGCGCCGTGTCGCAGATCCTCGCGGCTCAGCTCTTCGGCATCGCGATCGGTCCGGTGGCGGGCGTCGTTGCCTCCGTACACGACCTCGGATGGGCCTTCTTCGTGACGGGCATCTTGAGTTTGTGCGCAGCCGTCGTTGCGTCGCGCACCAACCTCGGAGACTTGGACTACGACCCGACGCCACTGCCCAGACTGAAGTGGAGCCCACAGCTCACCGGCGCCCTCGTCGCCGCTGGCGCGTCGGGCCTCGTCATCGGTGTCTACGAGGCCACGTGGAGTCTCCTCATGCACGCCCATCACGCGAGCACGCTGCAGATCCGACTGAGCTGGACGTTCTTCAGTGTTCCGTGGTTTCTCCTCGCGCGCGTCGGAGGTTGGCTGGCCGACCACGCGAACCGCCGTTTCATTGCCTTCGCGGGTCTCCTCAACGGGGCGTTCTTTCTTTCGCTCTACCCTCACATCCACAACAACGATCTGATGCTCTTCCTCGGATCGCTCGAATCGGTGGGTGCGTCACTCTCGGTGCCGTCGATTTCGTCGCTCATGAGCCAGGGCGCCGTTAGTCGTGAGATGAGCCGACGCCAAGGTCTCTACGCCACGTCCAACACCGCCTGCCTCGCCATGGCGGCGGGCGCGGCGGGCTTCCTCTTCGCCATCAACACGGCTCTGCCCTTCACGGTGATGGCGATCATCTCCGCGACTCTCGCGCTCACGACGCTCTACTGGTGGCGCGACGTGCGCGGACACGTCACCGACGCCCCAACACAACGATCGGGCGGGGTTGCCCCCGCCCGATCACCGCACATTCAAGGCTAAATCGTTACGACTTCCAGATCTGGTCCCAACGTGCGGAACCGCCGTCGGGGCTGAGGCAGCGCGTCGTACCGTCGGCCGCCGTGCCGTAGGCCCAGTTCTGGACGTTGCTGCGCGCCGCCCAGGCATTCACCGTCTGGTCGAGCCACAGATAGGGAATGTCTTTCGCGAACTGGCTGTTGATGGTGCGCCACCCACGAATCTCCGCGGCCGAACCTGGTTTCGAACCAAGCGCCGAGAGCATCGCGTCCTCGACAACGGGGTCTGCCTGGTGGGCGAAGTTCACGGCGCCCGCAATGTTCGTTCCCGCCGGCAGCGACGTGAGCCCGAGCCCGCCATCAGCCGGTGAACCCGTCGCTGAGAGCGACACGAACCACACGTAGTTGAGCGACGGGTCGACACCACCGAACTGGTTCCACTGCGCGCAGTCGTACTCGCCGTAGATCACGTTGTTGATCAACGTGCTCTGCACGAGGGGCCGCGGCGTCGTGGCGATGCCGATCGCGCTCAACTGCTGATTGAAGAACGAGTACGCCTGCTGGGACGATGCGTCATCGGACAAGATGTCGATCACAATTCCGACGCTCGTCAACTTGTTCGCTGTCTTGTACGCGTCGACCAGAGCCTTCGCCCTGGTGGGGTTGTACGCCGGATAGTTAGGACTCGCATAGAACGGCGAAGACTTGCGATATAGCCCATCCGCCACCGACCCGATCGAACCGTCGATCAACTTGAAGTACGTCTTGCGGTTGATCGCCATGGCGCACGCCGTGCGAATCGAGACATCGTTCAAGACCGGCTTCAGCGTGGTGTCCCACTGCAGCGTTGACGGATTAACCGCGCCTGCCGTGCCGAGCCAGTCCGCGTCTTGCACCTGCGTAGGCACTGGCTGGCCCTTCGCGATGTAACTCGGGTACGCTCCCGGCACGCCGATCGACGCGAACTCGCCGGCCCAGCAGAAGTACTGGTTTAAGGTCCCGGTGGTGTTCAGGATTAATGAGTTGATCGACGGGTCGCGCGGCTGAGTCTGGTCGGTCACCATGGAAATTCCCGACATCTTCTTCAACTGGGCGATCTGATCACCCGTCTCTTGGAGAATCATGTCGACGTCGCCGGACTGCAGGGCCTCGTTACGTGACACCGAGTCCACGATGGTCTTGAAGTTGATCCCGTCGAGGTACGGAAGTCGGCGTCCGGCGCCGTCCTTACGCCAGTACTTTTCGTTCTTCGTGAACTGTGATTCGACACCCACGTTCCACGACTTGAACTTGAAGGGGCCCGTACCGATTGGTTTTCCGGTGTAGTTCGATCCGAGTGCCGACGGAGCCGCCATGTAGGCAATCTGCTGCTCGGCCAAGGAGATCGGGAACGCGGCGAACGGCACGACCATCTTGTATTCAACGGTGAAGGAGTTGACTTCGGTCACCGACGCAATGATGGGCTGAATCGCGAGCCCGACCGTCGCGTTGGCGGCGGCGGCGTTGTAGTTCGCCACCACCACCGCGGCGTCAAAGTTCGTGCCGTCGTGGAACTGCACGCCGTGGCGAAGCGCAATTGTCCACGTGGTGTAGTTCGCGTTGGGCTTGGCCGACAACGCCAACATCGGTAGGGCCGTCTTTCCGTCGTAGGACATGACGAAAAGTGGGTCATAGAGCGCGTTGGCGACGCAAAAGCCGGAATCGTCCAACTTTCCGTCGGAACCGTTGAAAATGTGGTAATTCGCCACGTCAGAGAGGGTCCCGACGGTGAGAACGCCACCTAACTTGGGCTTACCCTTGGCGACGCCGGTAGCCGCCCCCGCGACATTGGCGAGAAGTCCGTCGACGACGGTGCCGGCCATCGCGACGCCGCCAACAGTGGCCGCTGTGTGAGTAAGAAACGAACGACGATCGATCGTTGACGACATCTTTCCTGCTTTCCCCCGGAGAGCCCGCCTTGGTTTCTCCACTGCGCGAAACTTAGCAAGAGTTTGATTACTGGCCAGTACAGAGCAAGATGTTTATGAGCGCAGTTTTCAGGAAGGATTTTGTGGTGTTTTCAGGACCCAGGCGGAAGGGAGGGGCCGCCTGGGCCCTGAAAAGGGGCGGCGCTTAGGCGAGGTCGCCTTGAGGGGATACCGTAGCCCCAAGGTAGGGTGTCGCGACGTCGAAAGTGCTTACCAGGCAGAGCATTGGATTCCTCTTTCTCGTCGTCGCCAGAACAACCTCACGCAGTTTGTCGCACCACTGTGTGGCGGTCATTGGAACAAGGTAAGAAGCCCCTAAATCCGACGATTGTTACCGGAGCGAGAAATCGGCGACGTTTAGCCGTCACCGAGATTTTGAATCGGGCATACTGTCCGAAACGCCTAGCGCCTCACGGGGTCGTTTTCGAAGACTTTTCCATTAGGGAGGACCACCACAGTGGCAACAACTATCGGCTCGCATGACGGATCTCCGGGAGATGCGGCATTCCATATCGAGCAACACGGCATTGACTACGTGCCGCTCTCTGAACGCTGGGCGTCGCCGCGGGCAGTCGGAGGCATGTGGGCCGGGGCCAGTGTGCAGGTGGAGTACTTCATCTACGGCGCCATCCTTATGTCCTTCGGGTTCAACTTCGCCCAGGCGCTCTCCCTCATCGTCCTCGGAAACCTCACCTACTTCCTCCTCGGACTCGCGAGTCTGCAGGGTCCCCAGACCGGCACCACGGTGTTTGCGATCAATCGCGCCAGTTACGGCCCGAACGGTTCACGAATCATCTCCTTCTTCAACTGGATCACCCAAATCGGCTTCGAGGTGGAGGGTCTTATCCTCATTGTCGGCGCGGCGCTCGTCCTTGGTCTAAAGGCCGGATTCGCCCCGAGCGACACCTCAAAGGTGATCTACGTCGTGGTCGCCATCGTGATCCAGGCCATCCTGCCGGTCCTCGGACACGCGACCATCGTGAAGACCCTGCGCGTGCTCGCAATTCCCTTCGCCATTCTTTTCGCGGTGCTTCTCGCATTCAGTCTTCCTCACGCCACTCTGCACGGCGTCGCGCACGGCGCCGACTGGCAGACATACATGGAGGGACTCGCCTTCACGATCACCCTGTCGGGCCTGGGCTGGATGGAGTGCGGTAACGACTACACCCGCTACTGCGCGCCCCAGGCCTCGAAGAAGGCGATCATCGGTTGGGTCTTTCTCGGCACCGCGGTACCCGAAATCTTGGTCATGACCCTCGGAGCAGCGGTCGCCACTTTTCTGCCGGGCATCGGCGGGTCCAACCACGGGTACGGTTCGCTCTACCCCTTCGCTACCCAGAGCGCGATCCCGTCGTGGTTCGTCGTCATATTCTTGATCTTCGCGATCGTGCAGCTCTTCGGTATCAACAGCCTCGACATGTACTCCTCCGGCGTGACCTTGCAGGCCCTGGGCGTGAAGGTGAAGCGCTACCAGGCGGTGCTGATTGACTGCGCCATTGCCTTCGCCATCACTCTCTACGCCGTCTTCAGCGCCTCGTTCACGACGTACCTGACGGACTTCGTGGACATGGTGATTGTGTGGATTGCGCCGTGGGCCGCCATCTTCCTCATCGACTGGGCGCTGCGTCGATTCCGCTACGTGCCGTCGGAACTGCAGCGCACCGAGCGCGGTGGGCTCTACTACCGAAACGGCGGCTTTTACTGGCCGGCCATGATCGCCCAGGTAGTGGGCATGTACGCCGCGATCTCCGCGCTTTCGACCGAGTTCTACTTGCCGCGCTGGCTGAACCCGATCGTCTACGCGACGAAAGACAGCTACGGCTACGGCGCAGACTTCAGCGTGTTCATGGGCATCGCCGTCGCGGGTCTGCTCTACTTGGCGCTCGCCTGGAAGGGTGTTCGCGCGCAGGCCGACCAGCAAGACATCCTGCTCGCCAGTGTCCACGACGAGTAATTAGCCGTTCCAGTCCTCCACGAGACCGCCCGACCCGTCGGGACGAAACACCGGAATCGATCCAAGGGCGCGTACCATCGTGGCGTCGTCACCGAGCGCGGCGCGCCAGAGGCCGGCCTCCGTGACGATCGTTCCGATCGCGACGACGTTGGCGCCGACGCTGCGTAACAGGCGCAACGTCGCGCCGGTCGAGGCGCCGGTGGAGATGACGTCGTCCACGATGGCGACTCGTTTTCCTCGCACGTCGTCGATGCGCGCGCGATCAAAGAGCAGTCGCTGCTCGGCGTCGGTCGTGATGGAGCGGACCGGCTCGCTGATGGCGTCGGCCAGGTGAATCTTGGGCGTCTTGTGCAGGACGACGTAGCGATCAAGTCCCAAGTGTCGCGTGACCTCCACGGCGAGCGGGATACCCATGGTCGCGACCGTCGCCACGACGTCCACCTTGTAGGGCGCCAGAACCTGGGCTAACTCTTCGCCGGCGCGCTCCATAAACGAGACGCCCACGTCCACCGTGATGAGCAGCGCGAGGGCCAGATTGTCGTTGAGCGAAACGATCGGTAGGTCAAGGTGCTGCGAGCCGATGTCGACGGAGTATGTCCCTCTGTTCACGGAGGGAGCATACTTACCTTCATGGCCACTACCCACCCACCGCTCGAACACACGCTCGCCACTGAGATGCTGAAGACCGCCTACCACGAGGCCACCGTCGGTCTCGACGAGGGCGGTATCCCCATTGGCGCCGCGCTCTTTCTTCGCGACGGAACGCTGCTCGGCGCCGGCCACAACCGGCGCGTCCAAGAGAATGATGCGTCCGTGCACGCCGAAACGGACGCCTTTCGCCGCGCCGGTCGCCGCCGCGACTACCCCGACTGCGTCATGGTGACGACGCTCTCACCGTGTTGGTACTGCTCGGGACTCGTGCGCCAGTTCAACATCGGCGCCGTCGTCATTGGCGAAAGTGAGAACTTTCACGGCGGTCACGACTGGCTAGGTGAGCTGGGCGTCGAAATTATCCTGCTCGATGACCCGAGTTGTGTGTCATTACTCTCGGACTTCATCAACGAACACCCCGAGCTCTGGCACGAGGACATCGGTCTATAAGTCAAAATCCTCGTGTCCGAATCTCGCTCTAAATCAACGAGCGGGTGGACCGAACAAACGGTCACCCGCGTCGCCGAGACCCGGCGTGATGTAGCCCACGTCGTTGAGCTCGGCATCGAGGGCCGCGCAGACGATCGTGACGTTGGGGTGGCGCCCGATGACAAAGTCGATTCCCGGCTGGGCCGCAATGAGACAGAGCACCGTGATCTCCCCGGCGCCCCTTCCGCGCAACATCTCGAGCACGCAGTCGAGCGAGCCGCCGGTCGCGAGCATCGGGTCACAGATCACCACGTGCACGCCTTCGAGCGTCTCGGGAAGCCCGTCGAGGTAGACGTCGGGCTGGAGCGTCTGTTCGTTTCGCCGCAGCCCCACGAGGCACACCCGATGTAGCGGCAAGACCTCTTGAATAGCGGGACTCATACCTAGCCCCGCGCGCAGGATCGGCACGATCAGGTATTCGGTGTCGATTCGCAGTGCCGGTGCACCCTTCGTGACGGGCGTATCGACGGTCGTTTTGGTGACCGGGGTGCCGCGAAACGCCTCATACGCGACGAACCTGGAGATTTCGCCCGCGAGCCGCAAGAAGTCAGCGTTGGACGTGCGTTCGTCGCGTAACTGGCGCACCTTGTCCGCGACGATGGGGTGTTCAACGACGATCAGGGAATCCACGACGTCACACTACGTCGGGGACTCTTGTGAAGCACCGGCCGTGCCCCCGTAAGAGGCGGCGAGAAGTTCACCGACTCGAGCGGCGTCGCGGTCGCGCACGTCTCGCGGCACCGGCGCCAAGAGGTCATCCCATACCGCGAGACAGGTCCCGCGCAACTGCGTAAAGCCCTCGGGGCGAGCGAAAAAGAAGATATGTAGATGTGCCCCCCCGTCGCCCCACCTTGAGACGTGAGCCCGGGCAATGTGCTCGAGAGACTCGATGGCTCGACTCGCATGGACAATGAGTTGGCCCAACTGCGCCGCCATGTCGTCGGACAGATCCACCAGGTCGAAGTGCTCCTTCGACAAGAGCATCAAGACGAGCGGTGCGCCGGATGGTTCGGACATCGCAATGAGGCGCCAGGCGTCGTTCTCCCATACCGCGACTCCATCGGACGCCGCACAGGACCGGCAGGTCTTTGGATCCTGGCCGTGACGTGGTGCTTCAGGGGTTTCAGGCCGATGTAATGACACAACGCGCAGACCGTCGGGCTCGAAGGGAAATATCTCCCAACCCGTCATTCTGGAAAGGCCCACTCGGCCTTCGTCGTCGGCGAACGCGGTCGCGTTTTCGAAGAACTCCTCGGGCGTGAGCGGCATCGTCGAATCGTACCGCCGACGTGGTCGAGGTTTTTCGCGACGCACCTGGTCGTCCTGTCACACACCGTTGGTAGAATTGTCGAGTGTCGTTTTCCCTCTCTGATCGTTTTGCGCGACCCAGAGAAGCCGAAAAAGACACCTTGGGAGGCCCCGCCAACCCCCTAGGCGGGGTCACCTCGAGGTACCCGGGGCCGCGTCACGAGATCTCGCGCGATCAGAATCTTGCCTGGTGGCGACGAGTCCTGCCGGTGATCCAGTCCCATCGCGTGACGTTCATTACGGCCATCGTTCTCTCGTTCATCAGCTTGGTCTTTCAGGTACTCGTGCCCAACATGCTGAGCAACGACATC
Organism: Acidimicrobiaceae bacterium; assembly: GCA_003142095.1. GTDB lineage: Bacteria > Actinomycetota > Acidimicrobiia > Acidimicrobiales > RAAP-2 > RAAP-2. Next base: position 121,403 of record PLON01000017.1, read on the forward strand.
GACCACACGTTCGTGAAGCACGTGGCCTCCCTGCACGGCGACGTCATCTCCATCGTCATCGTGGGCGTGCTCGCCGGAGTGGCCGGGATCATCTCTCGCCAGTACCTCTACTTGACCGCCTACAACGTGGAGGCCGATCTTCGCTCGCTTATCTACCAGCACCTGACCTGGCTCTCGTTCAGCTTCTACGATCGCGTGCAGTCCGGCCAGCTCATTAGCCGCGCCAACAGCGACATTCGCAGCGTCCAGATGTACTCGATCTTCGCGCCACTCATCATCGTGCAGTGCTGTATCGGTGTCGTCGCGTTTGGTTTCATGCTCAGCATCAACTGGGCGTTAGCCCTCATCTCCATGGTGGTGATGCCCATTCTCTACGTCGTCGGCATCAAGATGCGCCGGGTCATGTTCCCCATTTCGTGGGTCACCCAGTCCCGATTGGCTGAAGTAGCCACCATCGTGGACGAGAACGTGAACGGCGTTCGCGTCGTCAAGTCCTTCGCGCAGGAGGAGGCCGAGATCGATCGCCTCGCCGACGCGGCCGAGGGCGTCGCGTGGGCCTACATCAAAGACGCCAACATTCGAGCGATCTGGTCGCCGTGGGTGCAGAACTTGCCCCAATTGGGTCTCGCCCTGGTGCTGCTCTGCGGCGGGTGGATGGTCTTGCACGGTGATCTGCAGTACCCCCAGATCCTCGCCTTCAGCCTCTATCTCTTGATGCTCCAAGCGCCGTTCATGATGCTCGGACAGCTCGTGATGATGGGCCAACGCGCGAAGGCCAGCGCGGGACGCATCTTCGAGATCCTCGACGAGAATCCCGAAATCGTGGAGCGGCCCGGCGCCTACGACCTCGTTGACGTGCGCGGCGCACTCGACTTCAACCACGTGACCTTCACTTACGACAACGGCGGCGAGATTCTGCGCGACTTCGACGCACATATCTCACCCGGCGAGACGGTCGCGATTGTCGGACGCACGGGTTCGGGTAAGTCCACCGTCGCGCGACTGCTGACGCGTTTTTACGACGTGACCGATGGCGCCATCACCATTGACGGACACGATCTGCGCGACGTGACGTTGACCTCACTCCGCGAGAACGTCGGCGTGGTGCTCGACGAGCCGTTCCTCTTTTCCATCTCTATCCGCGACAACATCGCCTACGGTCAACCCGACGCGTCGATCGAGGACATCCAGGCGGCGGCGCTCGCCGCGAACGCCGACGAGTTCATCGTGCGTCTTCCCGAGGGCTACGACACCATCGTCGGCGAGCGTGGCTACACGCTCTCGGGTGGTCAGCGTCAACGCATCGCCATTGCGCGAACGTTGCTGCTCAACCCGCCCGTTCTCATCCTGGACGACGCGACGAGCGCGATCGACGTGCACGTCGAGTCCGGCATCTACGAGGCCTTGCGGGGACTCTTGACCCAACGCACCACCATCGTGATCGCCCACCGCATCTCCACGATCGCCCTCGCGAGTCGGGTGCTCGTGCTCGACGAAGGTCACGTCATCGCGAGCGGTACCCACGAAGAGCTGCTCGAGAATGAGCCTTTGTATTCGAAGATCTTGGCTCAGACGACCTCGGGAGAGCAGTCCTAATGGGCTGGGGTGGTGGGGGCGGCTTCGGTGGTGGGGGCGGAATGTTCGGAGGCAGCGCGTCCGCGGCGAGCGGTCGCGCAGGTCTTCCTTTTGGCGGCATTCCAGAAGAGTTGATGGAAGAGGCGACAAAGCTTCTCGCGAGCGAGCCCGTTCACCCGAAGTCCCACGTCCACTTCACTCAACTCCCGAGCGAAAAAGAGCGCGAGCGCCTCACCCTTCCGCGACTACTGCGCGTGTACCCCAGGTGGGTCGTCGCCGGATCGGCGCTCGTTATCATCATCAGCCTCACCTTGCAGGCCGGACCCCTCCTCACGGAGTTCGCCATTAGCCATGGCATGCAGCGACACAAGAGCCTGAGCGTGATCGTCGTCTGCGCGACGCTCTACCTCGCGCTCGCGTTCGTCAGCGTCTACTTCCAACGTCAACAGGTCGACGTCACCGGCAAGCTCTCCTCGCGCGTCATGCACGACCTACGAATCCGCGTCTTCACGCAGTTCCAACGCCTGAGCCTCGACTTCTACACCGAAGAAAAGGCCGGCGTCTTAATGAGCCGCATGACGAGCGACATTGAGAACCTTCAACAGCTCATCCAAGACGGCATCAGTCAGTTCGCGCTTCAGGGCCTCACCATGATCGTCATCACGGTCATCTTGTTCCTCACGAACGTCGAACTCGCCGCGTGGACGGTGCTGTTGATCGTGCCCCTGCTCGTAGCCTTTTCCGTCTGGTACCACCACGCGTCAGAAAAGGGCTACCTCCTCGCGCGCGACCGCATCGCCATTGTCTTGGCCGACCTCTCGGAGTCGCTCTACGGCATTCGCGTCGTGACGGCCAACAATCGCCAGAAGCGCAACATACGAAACCACCGCCACGTGGTGGGCGCGTACCGCGACGCCAACGCCTACACCGGTCGCGTGAACGCCATCTACGGACCGTCCACGCTCATGATCGGTATCCTCGGTCAAGCCATGCTGCTCGGAATCGGCGGTCACATGGTGCTCAACCACCAACTCGGCGTGGCCCAACTCATTGTCTTCTTCCTCTACCTGAACCGTTTCTTCGCGCCCATTCAACTCCTCGTCCAGCAGTACACAACGCTCCAGCAGGGCCGCTCCTCCATCATTCGACTGCGCGAACTGCTCGACACCACGCCCACGGTCGACGAGCTGCCCGACGCGAAGGATCTGCCCACGATTGAAGGTCGGATCACCTTCGAGCACGTCGACTTTGGGTATCTGAGCAACGAACTCGTGCTGCACGACGTCAATTTGGAGATATCTCCGGGCGAATCCGTCGCCTTCGTCGGGCCGACCGGGGCCGGCAAGTCAACCATGGCGAAGCTGGCGAACCGCTTCTACGACCCGACATCTGGTCGCGTGCTGCTCGACGGCATTGACATAAAGACCGTCACCCTTCGTTCTCTGCGCTCACAGCTCGGCGTTGTACCCCAAGAGCCATTCCTTTTCGCCGGATCTATTCGCACCAACTTGAGCTTCGGCCATCCCGAAGCAACCGACGACGAGATCAACACCGCCGTCGACGTCGTCGGGCTTCGCGAACTCGTCGAGCGCCTCCCCCAAGGACTCGACACACCAGTGCACGAGCGCGGCCAGACGCTTTCGGCCGGCGAACGACAGCAACTTGCTCTCGCGCGAGCTTTCCTTGCTCGACCGCGCGTACTGATCTTGGACGAGGCGACGTCCTCGCTCGACCTGCAGAGTGAAACAGTGATCGAACGCGCCCTCGACCGACTCCTCGAGGGACGCTCGGCGATCCTCATCGCGCACCGCCTCACCACGGCCCAGCGCGCCGACCGCATCGTCGTTATCGACAACGGCGGCATCGTCGAGATGGGTACGCCCGAAGAGCTCCTCGCCTTGGGCGGCGCCTACGCCATCATGTACGAAGCGTGGCTCGCCTCCGGTGGGCGCGACGCAACGCGTACTTCTTAATCGCGCTCAGGGTCGCGATCGGCTCCCCGACAGCAGTCATGTAACGAGAGGCGTCATCTCGTTATGTCCTCGCTGGCAGCTGTCTGAAAGCAATGAAACCCGGTTCAGTCTGGAGTCGTGCGTATTCGACCTCATTGATCGTGGCCGCGTCTTTCGTTCATTCGATCTCCATTTGAAGATCCCGATTTCGTTCGGTGAGATACAGGATCGTGCGCTCCATGCCCCGCGTGTACCCCTCGTCCCGGAGCGCGACGTACGGCGGATCACCTACAGCGGCACGCCCTTCTATGCCCGAGCGCGAAATTTCGATTCGCTCAATGACTGCGTCGATGAGGCCTTCACGACGCTCGTAGCCGTAACTATCTAGAAGTAGCCGCAGTCGTGCTCCCTCGTCGATCTTCGGATCACAACCGACGTGCTCTTTGAGATCCGGAGGACCGAGCGGCGCCCACTGCCACGCGAGGAAAGCGAGTTCCTCCTCTACGGTCCCGGGGCCCGCGCCGTCCCAATCGATAATCCCGAGCAACTGATGATCGTTAAACACCGCGTTATACGGAGCGAAGTCGTGGTGACAGATGATTTCCCCGGGCTCGAGAGAACGTGGCCGGTACTGCCAACGAGCGTCCGCGTCGGGAACGAAATCTGCGACTGCGCGGTGATAGGCCGCGGCTGCTCGTCCGACGTCGGCGAGCAACTCGTCACACCACAGCGTTCCAGGCCAAGCAGCCACCGAGGCCGACGTATCTCCCTCGATATAGCTGAGGATCTCACGACCCTGTTCATCGAATCCGTGCGGCTCGGGAACGAGCAGGAATCCGCGATCTCGCACGTGTTGGAGAAGTTGATGCACACCCTTGTTCCACGACTGCCCGGGTCGACGGACGGTATCGCCGTTTCGCATGACGGCAGTGAGTCTGCCTCCGGGAAGTCGTTCTTCTGAAGCGAAGGAAGGTTCGTCGGGGCGCTTCGACATAGTCTTGCTCCCCGTGCCCCAACAGTGCGCACTCGTGTGGTGGACTAAGCCCATGAGTGGTGTTCGAATGAAGTTGCTTATTGCGGCACTATGCGTCGGCACTTTTGTCGTCAACGTCGGACAAGATTCTGGAGCGTCCAACACAGTTACCACATGTACTCGCGGAGACCTGCGTCTGGAATACAACACTTCCCGAGTCGCAACCGGAAATCTAAATCTTTACTTTCTCATCAAGAATGTTGGACCTGACACGTGTTCGCTGCGCGGATTCCCTCGAGTGTCCTACGTTGAGCCTCACGACACGCAACCTTCAGTTCCACAGACGAACTCCGCCGATAGTGACGGCAACGATTCGGGAGGTCTTCGTCCTGGATTGTCTATCCCTACCGCACGGCTCGCAGGCAGTCACGGCGTCGTGTCGTTTTCGATTTATGGGCGCGACGAGACGAACGGCAACGCCGCGAAGGAGTGCATTAAAACGCGAACGATGTTGACTGAGTTGCCCGACGTGAAAGGAGTCTTCACACTCCTCTTGACCCCCGATGAAGGGAACTTCGCCTGGTGCGGTGGCATCACCATGCATCCGATCGTGCCCGGGACATCCGGTACCGATCCACCGAACAAAGCCTTCTAGTTCTTCGCGCCCCTCGCGCCATACGAGTTCACTTCCGGGGTGTCACGCCATCTCTTTGACTGTTTCAATCAGCGACGCCGCACTCTGGTCGCCGAGGGGAATCGGATGAACTTGAAGGTGCGTCACTCCCGCCTCGCGGTACGCCTCGATCCGCTCCTTCACGTAACTGGCCGGACCGCAGAGTGTGGTCAGCTCCAGGAACTCGTCGGGTACAGCCGCCTCGGCCTCTTGCTTTTTCCCCGCCAAGTAGAGGTCCTGAATAAGCTCGGCCTCTTTTTCGAATCCGTAGCGCACGGCTAATTGGTTGTAGAAGTTCTTGCCCTTCGCACCCATGCCGCCCACGTAGAGCGCCACCATCGGGCGCTGGAATTCACGCAGCTGACGAACCTCGTCGCCCTCGCCAATGGCGAGAATCCCACCGGCACTGATCATGAGCTCGCCGAGTCCCTTTCGTTTGGCCGCGCCTTCAGCAAGCGCGCTACCCCAGACGCTCGCGGCGCGTTCGGGAATGAAGAGGATCGGCAGCCAGCCGTCGGCGATCTCGGCGGTCAACGCGACATTCTTCTCCCCGAGTGACGCGACCCAAATGGGAATCTCCGCCCGTAGGGGGTGAGCAATGATCTTGAGCGGCTTACCGAGGCCGGTACCGCGTTCGGGCGGAAGCGGCAACGTGTAGTTCTTACCCTCGTGCACCAGCGGGGCTTCCCGGCGCCAGACGTTGCGACAGATCTCAATGATCTCGCGCGTACGTCCGAGGGGATTCGTATAGGGAACGCCGTGAAAACCCTCGATGACCTGGGGGCCCGAGGCACCCAGACCTAAGGAAAATCGCCCATCCGAGAGGGTGTCGATGCCCGCCGCGGTCATAGCGATCAGTGTGGGAGTACGCGTGTAGAGAGGCAGAATTGCCGCACCGATTTCCACCGTCTCGGTCTTCGCCGCGAGGTATCCCATCAGGGAGGGGCTGTCGAATCCGTAGGCCTCGGCTACCCACACGAGATCGAGGCCGGCCTTTTCCATCTCAGCGACGTCGGCGACGGCCCGCTTGAATCCGCCGGCGTAGCCGAGGTTGGTTGTGATCTTCATCGAGCCCCCATTCGCGTCAGTGCCACAGTATCGGAACGATGAAGTGCCCTCCGTGTCCCCACGTACCTCCGGCGCGCACGTAACCTAGAGATGAAAGCAACGGCGCTTTCGACAATCACAAAGGCTGGTGACACGTGGTCACGCGTCCTCACGAAGCGAATCCTGACGAGTTCAATCCCTGGCTCCGCATCAGTTCCCTCATCGAAAAGGCGGGCCATCTTCTCGGTCTCGACGACGGAATGATTACGCGTATCATCACCCCCGAGCGCATCCTCGAAGTTGCCGTGCCGGTGCGCATGGATTCGGGCGACGTGCACATGTTTACCGGATGGCGAATCCAGCACAACTCCTCTCGCGGTCCCGGCAAGGGCGGCATCCGCTTTCATCCGAGCGTGAACGTCGATGAGATTGCGGCGCTGTCGGCCGACATGTCCATCAAGTGCGCGGTCGTGAACATTCCCTACGGCGGGGCGAAAGGCGGCGTGAAGGTCGACCCCTCGGCACTGTCACGCGGTGAGCTCGAACGGCTCACGCGTCGTTACGCCTTCTCGATCGCCCCGATGATCGGACCCGATCGCGACATTCCCGCACCCGACATCAACACCGACATGCAGGTGATGAGTTGGATCATGGACACGGTGTCGATGTTGCGCGGACACAACACGCCCGGAGTGGTCACCGGTAAGCCTCTCGCCATCGGCGGCACGCTCGGTCACGCCGGTGCCACGTCACTGGGAGTGACGATCTGCACGCTGGCGCTACTGCGCCAACTCGAACGCAGTCCCCAAGAACAGCGCGTCGTCATCCAGGGCTACGGCAAGGTGGGCGCGCCCCTCGTGAAGCTCCTCACTGAGCGCGGTATGAAGGTCGTCGGCCTCGCCGACATTCACGGGGCCATCCACGTGCCCGAGGGCATCGATCCCGAAAAGTTGGCCCTGCACTTCGATGAGTCGAAGTCGATCATGGGATACCCCGGCGCTGAAGAGGTCCACGCCGATCAGCTCTTCGAGCTACCGAGCGACATCGCCATTCCCGCCGCTCTTGGCGGAGTCATTACCGAACAGGTCGCCGAAAAAATGTCCGCCGCAATGATGGTCGAAGCGGCGAACGGTCCGACCACCGGCGAGGGTGCGGGCGTCTTGAGCAGTCGCAACATTCCCGTCGTGCCCGACGTACTCGCGAACGCCGGCGGCGTCGTCGCGTCGTACTTCGAATGGGCGCAGGATCTCCAGGGCTTCATGTGGGAGACCGAACTCTTTCATCAGCGCCTCGAAAAGACCATGCATGAGGCCTTCGACTCGATCTGGGAGCGCCACTTGCAACTCGAGGTGGCCCTGCGCGACACGGCGCTCGTCGTGGGCGTCGAGCGCATAGCCGAAGCCACCAAACTGCGCGGACTCTTTCCCTAAACCGAGCGAACGACGATTGTGCCCGCCGCCTTGTCGTGAAGGGTCTGGCGCTGCTTATCCCACGCGGCCCACAACAAGTCGAGGTAGTGCGGGACTGAAAACAAAAGGTAGATGCCAAATGAGCGGTTCAGCGCGTGGGTCTGCGCAGCCGTCGGATGGGTGTACACGTGGAGTTCGTAGAGGCTCCCGGCAAGCAGAAGAATGCTATAGACGCCGGCTCGGGTGTACGCCTGCGACGGGGTGACCTTGGTGCGGTCCGCACTGAGACAGCGCATCCGAAACAGACGCATCCCCGGAGTCTGACCGCGGTAGCGAATGAGGAGTCCGAAGTACAGGAAGGCCGCCACCACTTGGGCCACCGACGTCGCGTAGAACGACAGATTCGACGCGCGTAGTGGAATAAGGATGACGAGCCCGAGAATGATCGAGTCGATGATGAAGGCCACGAAGCGCCACCAGAAGCCGGCAATATTCTCCCCCGTCGTGACGGTGACCGGGCTCATCGGGGCGTACGGAAAGCTCGTCGACGACGCGGGAGTCGAACTCGGCGCGCCACACGACGCACAGAACTTCTGCCCGTCGACCTCTTGCGCTCCACAGACTTGGCAGTAGGCCACGGTTACCTTTCGTCGGGTTGGGTTTCCCACCCGACTATAAACCGGCGTTTCCAGAGCTCCATTTTCAGTGCAGGATCACGATCGTGAACAAAATGGCGTCATAGAGAAAGTGGGCCATGATCGGACGCATCAACTTGCCGTTCTTCTGGAACGATCGAGTGACGAAGTACCCAAAGGGCACCGTGAAAATAAAGCCGAGGCCGTAGTACACGTGATAACTCGTGCGCAGAATCAAGCTCAAGATGAGCGCCGCTCGCGGGGTCCAGCCCAGTTGTCCGAGGCGCGTCAGCAAATACCCGTTCACGAGAACTTCCTCGGTCACGGCGGTGACAGCCGACGTCACAATGCCCCAGATGAGGTAGTACTTCGGAATGTGGTGGAGCGTGACGTTCACGAACAGGCCCGGATGATCCACCAGAAGTACGCGCAAAAACAGTGCGAGGACAATTTCGCACCCGAATGCCGCGAGCCCTAAACCAAGACCCGGAATGACGTCGCGCGTCAGCGTCGGTGGTTCTAGACCAAGCGTGTGGCGATCCTGACCCGTGCGCGCGAGCAGAAAGAGCCCGAGGGGCACCACCGCCGCCACGGGCAGGTACGCGAGGATGCCGAGCAACATATTGGTCAGCGGATGTCCCCGCACGATCGTGGTGAATCGGGCAATGTCGCCGACTCCGGAGATATGTTCGGACAGGATAAGCACCGCGCTGACCACGCCGGGCAAAAGGAAAGCGACCATGACCCACCGGGTCTCTCGCACCAACGACCGACGCTCCGGGCCCTGCACCACGCCGGTGATGCGCGAGCTGCCCACGCTCGCAACGTTGACCTCGTGCGCGCCGGGGGCGCTCACGTCACCGGCCGTGGCCGCACTCGACGCCGTCGCCCCTTGCGGAGGTGTCGGCGACGTTGGCCAGTCCGCTGGGGTCGCCGCCCCGCACTGAATGCAGTACGCACCCACAATGCGCGCGCCACACCACGGGCAAAAATTCACTGTCGAGGTGTCCACGGCGTTGAGTGGCGGGCCGCCAGCGACCCTCCACTCAACGTTCGATGGACCAATTTCACGACTCGGGAAGACTCTGTTGGTTCGGCTTCCTGTCGGGACGGGCTAACGCTTCGTAGAGTCCGCCGACAACGACAATGATGAACATGACGAGAAGCGTGATCCACCCGTAGTTAAACAACACGCCTCGTCCACTGGTCAGCGAGCTCGGCCAGACGATGTTGAGCAGCATCAAGAACAGATACAGGCCTCCGGCCACCGTGACGGGTGTGCTCCACTTGCCCAACGTAAATTCCCCACTTGGCTTCCACCCTCGACGCTTGGCAATGAACGAGCCGAGCACCGTGAGAAAGAACGACAGGTAGATGCCCGACGTGGCGAACGACACCAGCGCGAAGAGGGCGTTGACGTTTGCGGGGTAGTAGAACCACAGCACGTGCACCGGCTTCGAAGGATTGACCAAGACGAGCAACAAGAAGGCAAACGGAATGATCGTCGCGACGAGAATTGCGTTCCTCGGAGTACGATGCCTCGCGGTCACTTTCTTGAGGACGCGCGCGCCCGGTATGGCGTTATCCCTCGCGAGCGCGAACGCCACACGCGACCCCGCGCCCATCACCGCCGTACCGCAACTGAAGAACGCGATGATCACCATGATGAGGAAGAAGTCCTGAAGCCAGCTCGGCAACGACGCCAGGATGACCGGGATGCCACCGGTGATCACCTTCGAAAATCCGGTCTTCGGAATCGCGAGAAGGAGGCCAAGGACGAGGACGAATGACGCCACGCCACCGTACAGAATCGCGTTGCGCATAGCGCGGGGAACTTGACGACCCGGGTCTTTCGTCTCTTCGGCGATGTCGCCCGCTGATTCAAAGCCATAGAAGATGTAGACGTTCGCGAGCACGGCCACCAGGGCGGCTCCGGTGAGCCAGTGTCCACCGAAGTTGACGCCAAAGGGGCTGGTCTTTTGGAACTGCACACCCTGGGTCGTCATGAGATATCCCAGGTTGTGATGGAAACCCTTGATGGCGAGCGCGATGAATACTCCAAAGGTGCCAATCGTTTCGACATAGACGCCGTAACGTGCGACCCGGCCGAGAATCTTCGCGCCGATCGAGTTCATGATGGCCGAAGTGATGATGACCACGGCCACGATGGCGAAGATTGTTACGTGATTCGCCGGGTTGAGGTCGGTCTTAAACCAGATATTCATTAAGTCGGTGACGTAACCCACGATCCCCGAGTCCACGGAGGCGACGGTCGCGAGAAGAGCGAAACCGTAGATCCAACCGACGAACCAGCCAAAGCGCGGTCCGATGTTGAACTTCCCGTACTGGTACAGAGCACCGGATAAGGGATACTCGCTGGCCAGCTCCCCGAACACCAGCGCCACCAAAGTCATGAACGCCACGACGATCGGAATGGTCCAGATGTAGCGCGGACCACCGGCCCCGGCCCCGATCACGAAGATGGAATAGATACCCACCATCGGACTCAGATAGCTAAACGCCACCGCGAAGTTGTCAAAGAGCGACAACACTCTCGACAGTTCCTGGTTGTATCCGAGCGCTTTCAGGCGATCGTGATCTCGCGCGACATGTTCATCAACTGGCATTAGTAATCCCCCCTGGAGTCACCCGGCGGTGGATGACTCGTCATTACGATAACCAGCGCAGAGGCACCGTGTGGGCAGTTCGGTGGAGCCGAATGTGGAAAGGTGAACTCATGGATGACGACGCAAGAGTCGAAGAACTCGAGGCGACGATCCGTTCACTACGTGACGAGGTCGAGCGCTTGAAGTCTGAACTATCGCGACTGCGTCGCAATCTCGACGAACGCCCGCCCCACTACCTGTAATGGTCCGGTTCGAAATTCGGACCCACCACGATGCGCTGTCCGGTCATCGCGGGTAGGAAGTCTCGTTCAGGCGCGGCCCTTCTCGCTAGATCCACTCGGGCGAGAGCATTTCCGTGAGGTGGCACGTGAGTGACAATGGTCCGTAGCGCGTCCAGCGACTGAGCGAGGGCACCAACTTCGTGGGCGTCGAGGTGATACGGAGACGAAGCGGCGTCGCGATTCTCGAGCGTGCACTCGAGAATCGCGACGTCCGGCCGGAGAAAAGGTGAAGGGATGCGCCACCCCGGACCGGTATCAGCGCCGTACACCACCCGGGCGCCCCCCATCGTGACCTGAACCGCCAGGGTCGCTAGTTGGTGGGTCGTCGACGAACACTCGACTCGAAAAGTTGAACGCTCGACGAGGCTCCCGTCGCTCACGACGATTACCTCGACGTCACTCGCTGACGGCTGACGGGTCATCGCGGACAACGTCTCGTACGAAACGATCACTCGTGGTCGCTCGCGCCAGGCGGGCGCGAAGGAGAGGAAATCGTCCAAGTCCGCCGAGTGATCGCCGTGAGCGTGGCTGACGACGATGGCGTCGAGGCGACTGGCCTGAGCGTGGTCGAGGTACGAGGCGAACGAGCCAAATCCGCAATCGAGCAGCACCGCTGCCTCTGAGGTCTCGAGCAAGTAACTCGAACAGGGATGTTGGAGATCCGGGTCGTACGACGACCCCGCGCAGCCGAGGACCGTCAGAGTGAGCGGTCCCCGCGTCGCGGGACCAGTTGATTCAGTGTTGCTCGTAGGTGCCGACGATTATCGCGCGAGCCAGCGAGTGCATAAAGAGATTGAATCCCAAGTATGCCGGTGACGCGTTTCCCGGCAGCTCCAACTTGTCGACATCGAGCGCGTGCACAACGACGTAGTAGTGGTGCGCACCGTGTCCGGCCGGAGGTGCCGCGCCCACGAAGCGCTTCATTCCCGCGTCATTGGCGAGTTGGACGGCGCCCTTTGGCAGACCGCTCCCCTCGTCGTCTCCGGCGCCCGAGGGCAATGACGTCGTCGTCACAGGGATATCGAAGACGGCCCAGTGCCAAAAGCCCGACGCCGTCGGCGCGTCGGGGTCGTACACGGTGACGGCAAAACTCTTCGTGTCGGCGGGAAAGCCGCTCCACGACAACTGGGGCGACTCGTCTTCGCCTCCCGATCCCATGCGCCCACTGACCTGGGCCATCTTGAGCGGTTGGCCGTCGTGAACATCGTCCGACGTCACGTCAAACGTTCCGACGGGGGGAAGTTCTGCGTAGGGATCTCTCGACATCTTCTGTCTCCTCTCGAGGAATTGCATCATCAATGCGGGACCTCGGCTATCGCCATCGCCACTGTAATGAGCGCATCCCTAGGACGCAACTCCTCGAGACGGCGGTGGTTATCTCAATAGGATGAAATGCAATGAGCCCCTCTAAGACGCTACGTCCGAGCGCGCCTCCGGCGTCGTGCGCCGACTCGTGAAGACGTCGTCGGCCCGAGCGTCGAGTCGGTGACGTCTTCAGAAAAGCCAGAACCGCGATGCGTCATCGTGATGGGCGTCTCGGGCTCGGGGAAAACCACCGTGGCACGAACTATGGCCGAACGCTGGGGCGACGTATTCATTGAATCGGACGACCTGCACTCCGCGGGCAACATTAAGAAAATGTCTGCCGGTATCCCCCTCGACGATGAAGACCGGCTTCCCTGGCTACGCGCTGTCGGCGAGCGACTTCGAGTGGAAGCAGCTGAGGACCACGGCACGGTGACCTCTTGCTCGGCGCTGAAACGTGCGTATCGCGAGATACTGCGCGAGTACGCACCGTCAGCATTTGTTGTGGAACTCGATGGACCAATTGATGTCATACGGAAGCGCGTCACCTCGCGTCATCACGCGTTCATCTCGCCGTCACTGCTCGACTCGCAGTTCGCCACGCTCGAACCCCTGGAATCTGACGAACGTGGCGTGCGCGTGGACGTCACCCTTGGCGTGGACGAGATCGTGTACCTCGTTGAAGGTGCGATCGCTGGTCGGTGAAGGTAAGAGACCGCACCGCTACGCTGATGAAAACACGAGGTCGCGATGTCCACTGAGAACACTTATGAGCGTCTAGGCATCCCTGAAGCCGAGCGCACATACGAAGGCGACGTTACGCCTGTCATGCCCGCCGCCTTCATCGGGCACGGCAGTCCCATGAACGCGATTGAACACAACCGCTATACCGAAGCCTGGTCGATGTTCGCGGCATCCATGCCCACGCCGAAGGCCATCCTCGTCGTCTCCGCTCATTGGTACGTCAACGTCACCGCCGTTACCGCGATGAGAGTCCCTCGCACGATTCACGACTTCTACGGCTTTCCTCAGCCCCTCTTCGACGTGGAATACCCCGCGCCCGGCGACCCGGAGTTGGCTCAGCGCATCACCGATATCGTCGAGCCAACGTACGTGGGACTTGACACCGATAGTTGGGGCATCGACCACGGCACCTGGTCGGTCCTGCGCCACATGTATCCCCGAGCGGACGTTCCCGTACTGCAGCTCTCGATTAACGCCGAACTGCCCTTCGACTACCACTTCAACCTGGGAGTTAAGTTGCACGATCTTCGCTCTAAAGGAGTCCTCATCCTCGGCAGCGGCAACGTCGTGCACAACCTTCGCCTCGTCGATTGGCACTCACCCGGCCAGGGAACGGACTGGGCGCATCGATTCGACGACGCGATGCGCGACATCATGACTCACGACGCCAATGAACTCGGGACGGCGAGCGCCCACGGCGACTACGCAATGGCGGTGCCCACGCCTGATCACTTCTTGCCACTCGCCTATGTGGCCGGACTCGCCGCCGCCGCGAAGACACCCGCGTCGACCATCGTCGACGGATACGAGATGGGTTCGCTCTCGATGACTGCCTACCAACTGCGCTCGCTGTAGCTCGTCTCTGTTTTAGGTCGCCGCTTAGCGTTCTCGCCGACGCAGTTCGTCGTCAACGGCGGCGGGATCGAGCCCGCGACTGCGCAGGAGAAGCAGCGTGTGAAACCAGAGGTCGGCGGCCTCACTCACGACACGCTCATCGTCTTCACCGAGGGCCGCGACGACCAACTCCACGGCCTCTTCTCCGACCTTGCGGGCGTTGAGCGCTGTACCTCCCGACAGTTGTGCGTGAACGTATGAATCCTCGGCCTGCTCCGCTTCGCGACGCAGGATCTTTCGCCACAGCCACGGGGTGAAGCACGACGTGGACCCTTCGTGGCACGTCGGGCCATCCGCGTGCACGCTCACGAGAACCGCATCTTCGTCGCAGTCCAATTCCAGGTTGGTGACGTGCAGGAAGTTGCCTGACGTCTCGCCCTTCTTCCAGAGTCGTTGACGAGAACGCGAGAAGAAGTGCACCAACCCGCTCGATCGAGTGAGCGCGAGTGCTTCCTCGTCCATCCACCCGAGCATTAGTACCCGGCCCGTTGATTCGTCTTGCACGATCGCAGCGCGGAGTTCCTCACTCATAACACTCCTTCAGAGGTCGCAGTTCGACGCCCAACGCTTCAATCTCGCGTCGTAGTCCCGCGAGTCCCGAGGGGTTTTCGTGCACGATCGACGCCACCAACGCACCGTCGGTCACCCGAAGCGCGTCCGCCACATGCTGCGCGCAACCCGCGCCGCCCGACGCGATGACCGGCACGCTCACCGCGTCACGAACCGCGACGGTCAACTCCAGATCGAAGCCGCGGCGCTGTCCGTCTTGGCGAATCGATGTCAGCAGAATTTCGCCCGCGCCACGCTCGCACGCCTCAACGGCCCAGGGAATGGTCTCGATCTTCGTCGCGATGCGAGCCCCGTGGGTGTGTACGACGCCGTCGCCGGTATCGATGGCGACGACCACGGCCTGGGAGCCGAAGCGATCAGCGATGGCGCTGATAAGCGAGGGGTCTGCGAGGGCCGCGGTGTTGATCGACACCCGGTCCGCGCCAGATTCGATGATGCGCGACGCGTCGTCGACCGAACGCACGCCGCCGCCAACGGTGAAGGGAATCTTCACGACGTCCGCCACGCGCTCCACCACCGAGATCATCGTGGCTCGCTCTTCGGGGGTTGCCGTGATATCGAGGAAGACCAGTTCGTCCGCCCCGCCCTCGCTGTAAAACGTGGCGAGTTCTACCGGGTCACCGACGTCTCGCAGCTGCACAAAGCTGATGCCCTTGACGACGCGGCCGTGCGCGACGTCGAGGCAGGGAATTAAGCGAGGGAGAGGCACTGGTCGAGAAACTCGAGTCCGGCGGAGCCGCTCTTTTCGGGGTGAAACTGTACGCCGAGAAACGCACCACGACGCACGGCGACCGTCACGCCATCGACGCTCGCCACTTCGCGCGGTGAACGCACGGCGTAGGAGTGGGCGAAGTAGAAGGCCTCGCCCCACGGTTCGACGACCGACCACCCGAGGCGCGGCACACGACCGTCGCGTAGACGCACGACGTCACCCTCCAGCAGGCCGAGGCCCTTCACCCCGCCGCCCTCTTCACTACGTTCCATGGCTAGTTGCATACCGAGACAGATGCCGAGCGTCGAGCCGCCATCGCGAAATCGCTTGCGCAGCGCGCTCGCCACCCCCGTCTCGTTGAGCTGCGCCATGGCGCTCCTCGCCGATCCAACCCCGGGCAGAATCACGTACTCGGCGTCGCGAATAGCGTGCGGATCACTCGAAATGACACTCTCGCGTTCGAGGTGCGACAGAGCGGCGCAGACCGATCGGGTGTTACCCGCTCCGTAATCCACGACGACGACTGCCGTCACAGCGAACCCTTGGTGGAGCGAACGAGCGAGCCGTCTTTCTTCAGCGCTTGCGCCAGGGCCCGTCCCACCGCCTTGAAGGCGCCTTCGGCGACGTGGTGCGCGTTCTCTCCCGACGCCGTGACGTGCAGAGTGATGCGGGCCGTTTGTACGAGCGATTCGAAGGCGTGGGCCACCATCCCCTCGTCGGGACTGATCGAGAGGTTCGCCGTCGCGCGCCCCGAAAGGTCCACGACCGCGTGGGCGATGGCTTCGTCCATCGGAACACGCGCCTCGCCGTATCGAGTGAGTCCCTTTCGATCGCCGAGCGCCTGATCGAGCGCCTCGCCGAAAGTACGCATCATGTCTTCCACCGTGTGGTGGTCCCCAGTTTCCAGGTCACCCACACCTTCGAGGCGAAGGTCGAGGCCCGCGTGAAAGGCGAGCTGTTGGAGCATGTGGTCGTAAAAGCCGGCTCCGGTATTCACGAGCACCCGGCCCTGGCCCGGCACGCGAAGTCGCACGCTCAGTAGGGTCTCGGCGGTGTGGCGCTCGTAACGCAGGTACTGCGGGGGCATGGGCGTGTCGAGCAGCACGGCGCGCAGCGCGTCGAGCAAAAAGTCATTATCGATATCGTCGCGAACACTCACCCGCAGTCCCCCGGGGTACGCGCGCGTGACCGCGCCGTAGGGCAATAACTGATCGACGAGTTTTTCGGGCTCGTCCATCGGGATAAACAGAAAGTTTGTGTACGAACGAAGAGGCGCGAGTCCGAGCGTCTCGAGCTCGCCCGAGAGTCGATCACGCTCACTGAGCGCGCTCGAAACGTCGAGTGGCGACGAAATCGCGGCGAGAGCCAGCGCCGCGGACAGTGACGACACCGACAGTGGCGCCTGGCGCGAACTGATGGCCTCGATCAACTCGGGCTTGGCTAGGGCGTAGCCCACGCGCGCGCCGGCCAGTCCGAAGGCCTTTGAGAACGTGCGAAGGATAATTACCCCACGGTCGAGTTGATCGAGCGCGTCAACCCCGGAGTACTGCGCGTACGCCTCGTCAACCACGATCTGGCCGGAGACGTCGGGAATCTCGCACATCTCGCCGGTCGGATTGTTCGGTCGACAGACGTAGACAAGGTCGGCGGTCGCGGGGTCCTCGACGACCGTCGCGCCAGCCATGATCGCCGCGTATCGGTACATCGAATAGGAGTACGCCGGCACCGTGGCGATGGTGCCTTCTTCGGCGAACATGTGCGCGAGGAGCACGATGAACTCGTCGCTGCCCGCACCGAGCGCCACGTTGTCAACCTCGAGGTCGTGGTAGCGGGCGATGGCTTCGCGAAGCGGCAGGTAGCGGCCGCGGTCGTATTCGTTGACGTCGGCGAGAGCGCGCGCCAGCGCCGCCGGGCGGGCACTCGGCGGAGGGGCCGACGCGACGTTGCCGTCGAAACGCACAATGGAACGCGGATCGAGACCGACTCGTCGTGCGAGGACCTCGTTGGACGGCGGCCACTGATAGGCCTCGAGAGGAACGGGCTTCATCGCCGCGCCGTGGCCTTGTGGGCGCTCATGCCCTCGAGCTCAGCCAAGGCCTCGATCGTCGGTGCCAGTCGCTCGAGGCCTTCTTTCGTGACGCGCTGCACGGTGACGGTCTTCATGAAGGCCTCGAGACCGAGGCCTCCGGTCGACTTCGCCCACCCGCCCGTCGGCAAGACGTGATTGCCGCCGGTCGCGTAGTCGCCCGCGGGAACGGGTGAGTAGGGACCGACGAAGACGGCCCCGGCGTTTCGAATCCGACCGGCGAGCGACTCCGCGCGTTCACCCAGGAGCGATACGTGCTCGGCGGCGTACCCCTCCACCTCGGCGAGCGCGGCGTCGAGGTCGTCACCCACGCGAACTATGAATCCGCGCGAATCGGGACCGTGTTCCATCTGTGCGGCAATTTCTTGCGCGATGATCGTCTCGTCGAACCCCTCGTCCGCGACGACCACGATCTCGCTGGGTCCGGCCGGCAGATCGATCGCCACGTCGCGACTCACGATGAGTTTGGCGCTGTTGACGGCACCACTGCCGGGACCAAAGATCTTGTCGACTGGAGCAATCGACTCGGTGCCGTACGCCATGGCGGCAATGGCCTGCGCTCCGCCGATCGCCCAGACTTCCTCGATGCCGAGGAGCGCGGCCGTCGCGGCCACGGCCGCCGAACCCTCGGGCGGTGTACAGACGACGATCCGTTCGACTCCCGCGACCTGGGCCGGCACCGCACTCATGATGAGCGACGACACGAGTCCGCGCGGCACGTAAATTCCCACCGAACGCAGCGCCGTCCAGCGGCGCTCGAGGGTGACTCCGGCCGATACTTCCATCATAAGATCCGCGGGACGTTGTGCGGCGTGCCAAGTTCGCACCGCCTCCGCGGCGGCCAGCACCGCGGCCGTTGGAATATCGCCGTAGGCGACGGCTCGCTCGGGCGTGTCCGACGTCGTTGCGTCGAACAACTTTGACCATTCCACGAGCGCCACGTCGCCGCGCTCGCGCACGTCGGCAACGATCTCTTCAATCGTGAACACGCGATCGGTCTTGACGGGCGTGCTCACGGGACCATCCTCTCGATGGGCAGGGTGAGTATCGAACTCGCTCCGGCCGCCTCGAGTTTGGGCAGCAACGCCCAGATGTCGGCGGCGGGCACGAGGGCGTGCACGGCCACGACTCCCGGAGTCGCGAGGTCCATCACGGTCGGCGAGCCCGCCGTCGGCAAGACGGCCGTCACTTCGTCCAGTCGTTCTCTCGACACGTTGCAGAGGAGGTAGCGATTGGCCCGGGCGTTAATGACCGATCCGAGCACGGTCGTCAGCGTGCGGCGCTCCTCGGAGTCCTTGGCGTTCACTTGCCCGATCAAGACGGCTTCGGACTCGAACAACACGCCAATTGAGCGCAGTCCGTTCGTGCGCAACGTGCTCCCGGTCGAGACCAGGTCGACGATGGCGTCGGCGAGACCGAGACGCGGCGATATCTCGACCGACCCGGCGACCGAGACAATTTCCGCGCTGACGCCGCGCTCGGCGAGCGCCTTCGCTGCGATGCGCGGATGGGACGTCGCAATACGTCGTCCCGCGAGATCTTCAATTCGCGTGGCCGCGTCCTCATTCGACACCGCCGCTTGGAGCGAACACGCGCCAAAGCCCAAGCGCAATAACACTTCGACGCTGCACTCTCGTTCATTAATGAGATCGAGGCCGGTGATGCCACAGTCCACGACACCGTCCTGGACATATTCGGGGACGTCATCGGCGCGCACGAAGAGTAGGTCAATGTCGGCGTTGCGACAGTGCGCCTGGAGCATGCGCTCGCCGGGTTCTTCGGGTGAGACGCCGCTCGCTTCGAGCAACGTCCACGATGGTTCGCGGAGTCGCCCCTTCGAGGGCAGGGCCATGGTCAAACGGCGAGTCATCGTCGTCCCTTCTTTAAGACGGCGCGATAGCCCCCCTGGCCGTGGTGGAGCCACTGCGCGACGCGGGTAACGGTGGCGGTGGAAGCACCGGTGCGCCGCGAGATTTCTTGGTAGGACATGCCTTCATCGACGAGCCGAGCCACCTGCAGGCGCTGGCCCATGGCGTCCAACTCGGTGGACGTACACAGGTCGCGAAGAAAGGCCGCGACCACGATCGGGTCGCGCAGACGCGCAACGGCCTCGACGAGTTCGTCGAATCGCAACGCCGTCTCGGGACTTGCGTCCGCCGGGATCACCTTTCCGCTCGTCATACTTACATGCTAATATGCTAATTCGCTACTATGCAAATCATCCCGGCCCTCGACATTCTTGGCCAGGACGCCGTACGTCTCGAACAGGGTGATTACGACCGAGTACTCTTTCGTCAACCTCTCGAGGAGTTCATGGGTCGCCTCGTCGCAACGGCACCCGCTCTCATCCACGTCGTCGACCTCCAGGGCGCCCGCGACGGGGCTCTACGGCCAGAAGTCATCGAACGGTGTCGGAACGCCGCCGCAGGTATTCCTCTTCAGGTGTCCGGCGGTATTCGTTCGATCGACGCCGCTCGGGCGGCCCTTGACGCCGGCGGCGCGCGCGTGATTGTCGGAACAGCCTTATGGAGCGAAGAGAACGCGTTGGCCACGTTCGTCGACGCCCTCGGCGATCAACTCGTCGCCGCCCTTGACGTGCGTGACGGACGGCTTGCGGTGCGCGGCTGGGTGTCAACTACCGAGATGAGTTTCTCCGATGCGCTCGCACGCTGCTGCGACGCGGGAGTGACGCGCGTTCACGTAACGGCCATCGAACGAGACGGCACCATGCGCGGACCTGATCTCGCACTCTACGATGAAGCGTGCCGGAGCGACGTATTTGTCGTCGCCGCAGGAGGCGTGCGAAACGACGACGATGTCGACGACCTCGCTCGTGTTGGATGTGAAGCCGCCGTGATGGGAATGGGCTACTTGGCCCGACTCGGTCTGTAATTCATCGCGATATTGCACGATCGTCGAAAGCGACGACCAAGTTGGGACGTTTGTCCCTAGGTCTGGGTACTTTCGCCCCTAGGGAAGGGACCGTTCAGTGCGCCACACTGGCTTTGAGGTCTTGAAATGCGAGACCGGAAAGCAGGTTGGTCATGCAAAATGTCATCAATGTCATTGGCGAGCCATCCGCGTTGCGCACCCCCCGTCCCCTCATTTGGCTACAGCGCTCAAAGTCCGCAGCTCTCGTCTGGACGGCAATGCGCGTGTGGCTGGGCGTTATGTGGCTCCAAGCAGGAGTCTCGAAGTTGTGGGGAGCGGAAAACCCCGCGTTCCTCCACCACGGCGGCGCGGGCGTCGTCGGATTCGCGTCACACGGTGTCGCCGCCTACAGCTGGTGGGGAAGTTTTCTGCACAGTTTCGTCGTGCCGAACGCTGGTTGGATCGGCATCCTCGTGGCGCTTGCAGAATTTATCGTCGGCGTCTGTCTCGCCCTCGGACTGTTCACCCCGTTCGCGGCCGTCGTCAGCTTGGTCCTGCTATTCACGTACGTAATGTCAGGAACGGCGAGCGTCTGCGCGTTTTACGCACTCTTCGCCATCGTGATCATCGCCATGTGGCGCACGTCAAGTTGGATCGGTGTTGACGGACTGATCGCGGGCTATCGCCAGCGTCGCCACAACGCGACACCCACCAGTTCGGGCGTCACGCTCGGCGTCGTAGGACGCAAGATCAACGACCGAAAGGTCGTCACCCAATCGGCGGCAGCGAGCGACGTCACAACTCCCGGCGCGCTCTCTATCTCCTAAGGCTGGCCTGGGGGAAGGCCACACAACAACGGCGGTCCCTTGTGGGCCGCCGTTGTGACGTTCCTTCACAATGTCGACGCGGGCCGTCGCATCACCGGATGCGACGCGCCAGCCGCACGGATGCGGATTCCTTCGAGTCCTTGACAGTACGAGATTGACGTGGACGAAGTCGAAATGCTTCTCGAAGATGCCTACCGCTGCGTCGCCACGAAGCGACAACTAGCACTGCTTGACGCCGTTCGCGAATAAGTTGCTACGACGTCGCCTCGACTGCCTCCGCGCACGCCGCGCAGCGACCGAGCATGGCGAAGTGCCGCGGGTCGATTACGAATCCGTATTCACGCTGCGCCGCCGCGGTGAGGTCACGAAAGAATCCCTCGGGCGCCTCCATCTCTCCCCCACACATTTCGCAGACGAGGTGCCCGTGCGTCTCGGTGGCGAGGTGGTATGTGGCGGGACCGTGGCCGAGGTGCGCGTGCACAATCACGCCGAGGCGCTCAAGTTCGTCGAGGTTGCGGTAGATCGTCGAGAGGTGCACGTCTGGCGCAACGCTCTGGACCTCGGCGGCAAGCTCTTCGGCGGTGCGATGCGGACCCTTTTCAAAGAGACAGCGCAACAAGATACGCCGCGAGGTCGTGATGCGACCGCCCCTCTCGCGCAAACGATGTAGTACTTCTTCCACCGGGTCAACGTCGGGGTTGGCCTCGGGGCCGATATCGCTGGCGGGTGACCGCATAGTGACAGATTACTGACTAAATAAGTCAAGATCGTTCTTGCGTCCAGTTCTTGTTTATGGCATGATTTCGCGAAGGAACGGGGGCACGTCGTGACGCCACGAAGTCAACGAGGTTTTCATCCCGTCGGGCGCGAACGAGGGTAGATGACGACTCTACAGACCCCCCCGACACGGCGCGCGCAACTGCGCAGCGCCCTGAGCCCCGAAGAATGGCGCCGCGCGAACTGGATGTTCGCTTCGATCGCCGCGCTCCACATCATTGGATTTGGCGTCTTCATCATCTTCGTCATCCCCGGGCACTACAAGGGGCTCGGCATCGGTATTTGCATCCTCGCGTACACGCTGGGTTCGCGCCACGCTTTCGACGCGGACCACATCGCCGCCATCGACAACACCACGCGCAAGCTGATGGCCGATCGACAAGGGGTCGAGGGAGCTCGTCGACCCCTCAGCGTCGGATACTTCTTTTCGCTGGGCCACTCGACCATCGTCGTGGCGATCGGCTTTGGATTCGTTCTCGCCGAAAAGGCCGTGTACGGAGCGGTCTCCAATAAACATTCTGGACTGGAACATTTTGGCGGGATCTTCGGCACCATCGTGTCGGCCTCGTTTTTGTACCTCATCGCACTCTTAAATATCGTCATTTTGGTGGGCATCATGAGGGTCTTTCGCTCGATGCGCAATGGCTCTTTCGACGAGGCCGAACTCGAGCGCCAGCTGAACAATCGCGGGCTGATGTTCCGCTTCTTTGGTCGCTGGATGCGCACCATCGATAAAGAATGGAAGATGTACCCCGTCGGGGTCGTCTTCGGACTCGGCTTTGACACCGCGACTGAAGTGCTGCTGCTCGCGACGACCGCGTTCTTTGCTTCAAAGGGGTTGCCGTGGTACTCGATCATGTGCCTGCCGATTCTCTTTACGGCCGGCATGTCGCTTCTCGATACGCTCGACGGTTGCTTCATGAACCTCGCCTACGGATGGGCCTTCTTCAACCCCGTGCGCCGTGTCTATTACAACCTCGCCATCACGGGACTCTCTATCGCCATCTGCTTTTTCATCGGCACCATCGAAGTGCTCGGTCTCTTGCCGGGCGAACTTCATCTAAAGGGCGCCTTTTGGCGGTTGATGGCGAACTTCAACCTCAACGCCGCCGGTTTCATCATCGTGGCCATGTTTATTGCTACGTTCCTCGGTGCCATGGCCTTCTGGCGCTACGGCCACGTCGAAGAGAAATGGTCGTCACGTCTCAAGGCGACGAACGAATTCGCCGACTAGGCAAGATCGTCGTCACCGTCCAGAGGAAACTGAAGAATCATCGTCAAACCACCGCCGGGCGTGTCCTCTGTGCGAATCTCTCCTCCTAGGAGTTCCATGAAGCCCGACGCGACCCAAAGCCCGAGCGAGGTCCCGCTCTCGCCGTTGTGTCGTTGCACTGGTTCGAAGAGTGCGGAAAGTTGCGCGCGGGTCACGCCGGGCCCGCGATCGATGACGAGAATCTCAATGGCATCTCCGGTGCTTCCAGCCGACACGCGAATCGGCGAGCCAGTGGGCGAAAACCGGCAGGCGTTCGCGATGAAAATCGCGAGCGCGCGCTGGGCCAAGACGGGATCGGTGTTGAGACGCGGCAGGTCGTTCCCCACGTCGATATCGAGGGTGTGTCCCGTGGTGTCAACCGAGGCGAGAGCGTGCGTCACAATGGATCCGATGGTGACTGACGATCGCCGCACGACCACACTGCTCGTCTCAAGGCGTCCCAGGTCGACGAGATTGTTCACCACTCGCGTCAGCCGCTGAACCTCGCTTTCAATGGCGAGGAGCCGTTCGCGTTGCACGCGCACCGGCGCCGTGACACCGCCGTCCAGCAGTGAGGTCACCTTGAATTGGATGGCCTCAAGAGATCCGCTGAGGTCCGTCGACATCGCACGCATCAGTCCCGAACGGGTCATCTCCGCTTCGGCGATCGCGCGCAGTTGTTCGGCGTCTTGGGTATTGGACACCATCCGCAGACCGTTCGCAACGCGGCCCGCAAATGCGCTCACCAACTGGCGATCCTCGCCGTCGAGTGATGCGCCCTCGAGAACCAGGGAGTAATTCTCGTCAATTGGAAACTGCGGGGCGGTCGTCGCGTCAACCAGAGCAGCTCCGCTGAAGACGTCGGTCTCCCACGTCGTGCCGCGTTTTGCCAAAATTGCTACACTAGAGGCGCCGATGACTGCTCGTAGCGAGTCGAGCAAGGGCTTTAAATCGTTGTGACTCGTACCAACCGTCGCGACGACTTTTGCCAAGATCTGAGCTTCAGCCCGCGCGCGATCGGCCTCGTACGAGCGCCGGGCGAAGCCGGTCATCACGAAGCTGGCACCCAGGGCAAAGACCAAGAACGCGAGCAACGACACCAAGTTGTCGGGCCGCGACACCGTCAAAATATGCAATGGAGGAACGAAGTAGAAGTTCTCGAGCAGGAACGCCGCCAAGGCGGCCACGGCCCCCACGATGAGTCCAGCCCACGCGGTGAGCGCTAACACGAGGACGAGGTAGCAGAGAAACTCCGTCGAGAGAGACAGACTCGAACGCACGTCGGTGAGGACCCACGTGACGAGCGCTAACGACGCGACTGTCGCGAGCAGACCCAATGCCTGTCGACGCCACGAGAATCGTTGCTTCTGTCGCCGAGCGTGCATGTGCGGAGGTCGTGCCTCTTTCGATGCAATGACATGCACGTCGAGGTCGGGCGTATGGCGAAGTACTTTTTCGACGACGCCGCCGCCCGGGCGCCGTATGGACCACGGTCGACTCGCCCCGAGGATGATCTGAGTGCCCCGCTCGCTGCGGGCGAAGCCCACGAGCGCCGTCGCTCGGTCGTCGTCGACGATCTCTTGGTACTTACCGTCAAACTCGGTCACCAGCTCTTGGGCGAGCGAGGTGTCGACGCCTTCGCGGTGCAGTCCGTCGGCCGATACCACGTGCACGGCAATGATCTCCGCTCCCGTACGTGACGCCATGCGCGCGGCGCGGCGAAGGAGAACTTCATCGACCGCTGCGCCGGTCACCCCCACGATGAGCCGTTCGCGGGTCTCCCAGGTCTCGTTGATCTCGTGGTCGTCTTGATAGCGCTGCAATGCGTCTTCGACGCGGTCCGCCAACCAGAGCAGCGCGAGTTCACGCAGCGCGGAGAGGTTGCCCACGCGAAAGTAGTTCGACAGCGAGGCGTCAATCTTGTCGGCCGTGTAGATGTTCCCGTGCGCCATGCGACGGCGCAGCGCCTCGGGCGTCACGTCGACGAGCTCGATCTGTTCCGCGCGGCGAACGACGGCGTCGGGAACCGTTTCTTGCTGAGTGATACCGGTGATCTTCTCGACGACGTCGTTTACCGACTCCAAGTGTTGGATATTGACGGTCGTAATGACGTCAATCCCGGCCTCGAGCATCGCCTCGACGTCCTGCCAACGCTTTTCGTTGGTGCTACCCGGGGCGTTCGTGTGCGCGAGTTCGTCAACGAGCGCGACCTCGGGCCGGCGCGCGAGAACTGCCTCCAAGTCCATCTCTTCGAGCGTGGTACCGCGGTAGTCGCGCACGACGCGCGGCACAATTTCCAGATCGCGCACTTGGGCGTCGGTGTTCGATCGTGCGTGGGTCTCGACGTAGCCAATTACGACGTCGGTGCCGCGACGTCGTCGGCGCCAGCCCTCGTCGAGCATGCGGTACGTCTTGCCAACTCCCGGCGCCGAGCCCAGGTAGACGCGGAGCTGACCGCGCATCAGACGTTGTGCTCGTTGTTCGTGAGACCGGCCGCCACCACGGTCGCGAGCAGTGCCGCAACGGCGCGACGCTCCTGGGTGATCGGTTCGCCGGGCGTCGGCGTGATGACGAAGCGACCAAGCTTGCGCCCGCGCCACTGCGTGACGATCTCCGCTTCGGGTCCGGGTATGCCCAATTCGTCAACGGGCCACCGCATTCCGACGTGCACAATTTCGCCACTGGTGAGGATGCGGGCCATTGGTGGATCCGACGGCCGAATGTCGAAGCGACAGTCGCGCAAGTTCAGAAGGTCGATCAACATGGGCTCCGCTCGCTCTACGAGGAGATCTCCCGTGGCCGTCTGGGCAACATCAGTCAGTTCGCGCACCATGGCAACGTAGCGCGACTCTTGGTTGGATTGTTGCGAGTGGCGGCGACTTCGGGCGGCAAGTTCGGTGAGCGCGATGCCCACAACCATCAAGCAGATAGTTATCTCAAGGGCAGCGCGACCTTGAATATCGAAACTGTTATAGGGACGGGTGAAAAAGAAGTCGAACCACAGCGTCGACGACACGCTCGCCAGATACCCGCTCAGTCGACTTCCCGCGATTGCGATCGCAACGACGACGACCACGAGTACCAGAGCGGTCGCCGCGTTGGTGAACGAAGTCCGAAAGGGAACAAGCGCCGCCGTCACGGCGAGGGGGGCCGTGACGGCGAGCGCGAACATCACTCGCGGGCGATGTTGTCGCAACACCCTCATCTGCGGCCCCTCTCCATCGTGTCGGCCGCCGTCTATTTCAGCGCGGCGAGTCCTTCGTTCAACTGCAGCACGTCGATGTACTGCGCCCCGAGGAAGCCCCACTGCGCAGGGTGGGTCTCACTTACCACGAGCGCGCGAAGTTTGGACGAGGAGATTCCCGTCGCCTTCGCCACCATGGGGATCTGAACGAGCGCGTCTTGTTGGGAAATGTCGGGGTCGTAGCCCGAACCCGAAGTCGTGACGAGGTCGGGCGTCGGGTTCACTCCGCGCGCGTGCCAGTACTTGACGAGATCCTTCGTGTACTTGACGAGTTCCGCTGATTTCGGTCCCAGGTTGGTCGCCCCCGATTCGCCCGCGACACCGTTGAGGACCAGTGGGTCATCTCCGGGGTGTCCGGCCGGACTGGGGTTATTCTTCTCCGTGTCGGAGTAGGGACCAAGGTCGTCGGGACGACCCTGAAAGACACAACTGCCAAGGGAGTGACCCGGGCACTTCGTGAGGTTCCACGGCTGGCCAATCAATGTTGAACCGTTGGCCGTCAATGAACCGTCGGCCTGGGACTTGAACAGAAGTTGGGATACGCCCGTGCCGGCGAAGGCATAGACGAAACCGAAGAAGACCAAACAGATCACTGCCAAGATCAGCGAACGGCGAAGGTGTACGAGCATTTCAATCTCTCTTTTAGTAGGCGTGCAGCGCGACGAGGATAAGGTCGATGAGCTTGATGAAGATAAACGGCACGATGACGCCGCCCACTCCGAAGATCAAGACGTTTCGTCGCAAAATGACCGAGGACTTCGACGCACGAAACTTCACGCCTCGAAGGGCCAGGGGAATGAGCGCAATGATCACCAACGCGTTGAAGATCACGGCCGACAAGACCGCGCTTTCGGGACTGTGGAGTTTCATGATGTTGAGCGCGCCGAGTGGATTGTTCTTCAGGCCGTAGGCGAAGACGAATATCGCCGGAATGATGGCGAAGTACTTGGCCACGTCGTTCGCAATCGAGAACGTCGTCAGCGATCCGCGGGTGATCAGAAGCTGCTTGCCAATCTCGACGACGTCCAGCAACTTTGTCGGATTGGAGTCGAGATCGACCATGTTTCCAGCCTCTTTGGCCGCCGTGGTACCCGTATTCATCGCGACGCCGACGTCCGCTTGCGCGAGGGCCGGAGCGTCATTGGTGCCGTCGCCGGTCATCGCGACGAGCTTGCCGCCCTCTTGTTCCTGCTTGATAAGGGCCATCTTTGCTTCGGGGGTGGCCTCGGCAAGGAAGTCGTCGACGCCCGCTTCTTGGGCGATGGCGGCGGCCGTCAAAGGGTTGTCGCCGGTGATCATGATCGTGCGAATACCCATTTGACGCATCTCTTCGAACTTTTCGCGAATGCCCTGCTTCACGACGTCCTTCAGCTCAATGACGCCGATGATGTCGGGACCGTCGGCGACGACGAGGGGCGTAGAGCCCGCGCGCGACACGCTCTCGACGATGACGTCAAGGTCGGGCGGCACTGTGCCACCGAGCTCCGTGGCCCAGCGCTTCACCGAGTCGCCCGCGCCCTTTCGAATCTGGCGAGAGCCAATGTCGAGCCCAGACATGCGTGTTGTGGCAGTAAAGGGAATAAACGCGTGGTCGCCTTCGAGCTGACGTTCGCGAATGTCGAAGAGCTCCTTGGCGAGCACCACAATGGAACGGCCCTCGGGAGTTTCGTCAGCGAGAGACGCGAGTTGTGCCACGTCGGCCACTTCTTGCTCCGTGTGGTTGCCCACCGGAAAGAACGTCGACGCCATGCGGTTGCCGAGGGTGATGGTTCCGGTCTTGTCGAGCAGCAACGTCTGCACGTCGCCGGCCGCTTCGACCGCGCGTCCGCTCATCGCCAAGACGTTCTTCTGGACGAGACGGTCCATACCCGCGATGCCGATGGCCGACAACAGTGCGCCAATCGTCGTGGGAATGAGACAGACCAATAGCGCCACGAGAACAACCACCGACACGCTGGCGCCACCGTAGTTTGCAAACGGCACGAGCGTCACCACCACCGGAATGAAGATGATGGTGAGGACCGCAAGGAGGATGGTCAACGCGATTTCGTTCGGCGTCTTCTGGCGATTCGCACCTTCAACCAGCGTGATCATCCGGTCGATGAAGGTGTGACCGCGTTCGGCGGTGATGCGCACCACGATGCGGTCGCTCAATACTTTGGTGCCACCGGTGACGGCGGAGCGGTCACCGCCGGACTCTCGAACAACCGGAGCCGATTCGCCGGTGATCGCCGACTCGTCCACCGAGGCGATGCCTTCGATGATCTCGCCGTCGGAAGGGATGACGTCGCCGGCTTCGCAGACGACGAGGTCGCCCTTGCTCAGATTGGCCGCGGCAATGAGCTCCTCGGTGCCGTCGGGCTTCAGTCGACGAGCTTCCGTCTCAGAGCGCATCTTGCGCAACGTCTCGGCCTGGGCCTTGCCGCGACCTTCCGCCATTGCCTCGGCGAAGTTCGCGAAGAGCACCGTCAAAACGAGCCATATCGTGATCGACCACGTGAACTTGCTGGGGTGAGCAATGGCCTCGATGAAGGTAATGACTGATCCGACCAGCACGACGAACATCACGGGGTTCTTCACTTGGGTTCGCGGATTCATCTTGCGAACCGAGTCACGAAGCGCTTGGCGCAGGATGGGCCCGTCAAAGAGTCCCTTCGCTTGAGCGACGCCGTGCGGCTCCGAGGGACCGGCGACGGGCTGATTGATAACTGTTGTCATTAGAAGAACCTCAGGTGACTTAGTTGCTCGACCACGGGGCCGAGCGCTATGGCGGGGAAGAAGGTGAGTCCACCGATAATCAAGATGACACCGATGGTAAGACCAACGAACATGCCGTTGTCCGTGCGGAACGTGCCGAGTGACTCGGGCACCACGTCCTTTTCGGCGAGAACCCCACCCAAAGCAAGCGCCGGGATCATGACGCCGAATCGACCGAGCAGCATGTCGATCGCTCCGACGATGTTGTAGAACGGAGTGTTGCCGGTAAGGCCGCCGAAGGCCGAGCCGTTATTGTTACCCTGCGACGTCAGCCCGTAGAGAATCTCCGTGAAGCCGTGGGGTCCGGCGTTCTCCGGACCCGCTCGCCCGACGACCAGGGACACCGCGATGGCGGTCAATATGAGCACGACCATGGGCATGACGAGCGAGCCCAGCCCCGCGAGTTTGACCTCCTTCGCCTGAATCTTTTTACCGAGATACTCCGGCGTTCGCCCAATCATTAATCCGCCAATGAACACGGCGAGGATGGCGTAGATCAAGAGGGTGTACAGCCCCGTTCCCGTACCACCCGGCGTGACTTCGCCCATCATCATGCCCGTCAAGAGACCCATGCCTCCGATGGGGGTAAAGGAGTCGTAGGCGCTGTCCGCGGACCCCGTCGACGTTGACGTCGACGCCACGCCAAAGAGCGCCGACGACGTATCGCCAAATCTGACCTCTTTGCCCTCGGTGTTACCGACGGTCGCGACAATGCCCGCCTTAGCGACCGCGGGGTTGTTCTGGTGCTCGGCGTTGGCGGTGTAGCCAACCCACACGCCAAAGAGAATGATGACGACGGCCAGCAACGCGAAGCCGTGCTTAATACTGCCAACCATCTTGCCGAAGGTGTAGGTAAGCGCTACGGGAATCGAGAGCAACAACCAGAACGACAAGAAGTTCGTCAAACCGGTAGGGTTTTCGAAGGGCGTCGCCGAGTTCGCGTTGAGGAAACCGCCACCGTTGGTGCCAAGTTGCTTGATGGTTTCCATGAAGCCGATCGGGCCTCGTGCGATGGTCTGGCTGACGTTGTTCAAGACGTCGTGGAAACTCGCCGTGCCGGCAAGGGTCTGAACCGCGCCCTCGCCCACGAAGATGATGCCAAAGACAAATGCAATCGGGAGCAGGACGTAGAACAGACAACGGGTCATGTCGACCCAGAAGTTGCCGATCGTGGGAGACTTGCGACGCGAGAAGCCACGCACCAGCACCATGGCGGCGGAGATGCCCACCGCGGGCGAGACGAACTGCTGCACCGTCAGGGCGCCAATCTGGGAGAAGTACGACATGGTGGTTTCGCCGCCGTAGTTCTGCCAGTTGGTGTTAGTCACGAACGACGCGCTGGTGTTGAAGTCCAACGCCGAACCCACGGCGCCGAGGTGCTGCGGGTTGAGGGGCAACGACCCTTGAATGCGAATGATCACGTAGGTGAACACCAGAGAGACGAACGTGAAGACAACCATGGCGCCGGCGTAGCGCTTCCAGGTCTGCTCCTGCTCGGGGCTCGTACCGAGCATCCGGTAGACGGGTCGCTCTATCCAGGCGAGCCAGTGCACGCGACCGTTGAAGACGGCTTCCATGTAGGAACCGAGGTAGCGCCACGTGAGGCCGAGCGTGACGACGAGCGCGACGAGGGTGAAGAAGAAACCCATTAGAACTTCTCGGGTTTAAACATGGCGTACCCGAGGTACAAGAACATGACGACGGAAATGATCAAAAGTATGATTTGCGAGAAACTCATACTTTGTCCAGAACTTTAATAAGCCCGAGCATCACAAGCGTGAACGCTACGAAGCCGAGTATTGAGTAGAAATCTGCCATGACTCCATACTTCTGGCGAGATCCTGAACAGATTCTTTATAACGTCTTACCTGTCTTCATTTTTTCTTCTTTTTCGTAAACCGCCGCGACCGGGACTTTTGCGACGATACTGAAGGAGTGCGGAGGCGCCTCTTAGGTTCGATTATTGGTGTCTTGAGCGCGCTGGCGCTCGGCGGCGTCCTATTGCCGCTGCGGTCACACGTGAATGTTTCAACGACGGCACTGGTGCTCGTGATCCCAGTCGTTGTGGGCGCCGCGATCGGAGGATTCACAGCGGGAGCGGTGAGCGTCGCGGCCGGCTTTTTGATATTCGACTATTCCTTTGTGCCGCCCTACAAGACCCTCAATGTGGGCACCGCTCAGAACTGGGTCGCGCTCGTGGTCTACGTCGTAGTAATGTTGCTCGTGGCGCGGGTAGTCGACCGGCTCGACACCACGCGTCTCGAGGTCCTTCGAGGTCGCGATGCGATGCGTCGTGTGTCGGAGGTCTCGGAGCTGTTGGTCGGTGACCAACCTGTAGAAGAACTGCTTCGCAACATCGTTGCCACCGCCCAGACCATGTTTAACGTGCCGGGGGTATCCCTGCTCGAACTCGACAACGGGGAGCTCGTAGTCGTCGCGAGCGCCGGCGAACCCTTGACGGCCGAGGAACTCCACCAACTCGACCCCCTTTCGGGTACGCCCATTCGCGTCGGTACCGCGGCCGGGAACGAGAGTGAGTTGCGCACGGTGGCGCTCTCGCCCTCGGGTCGCCCCGTGGGCATCCTCGCCATGCGCGGTGTGCCCATCGCGGAAACCGATCGGGCGCTGCTCAATACCTTCGCGAACGACGCCGCCTTGGCGCTCGAACGCGCGCAGTTACGTGAACAGGCTCTGCGCTCCAAGCTTCTCGAAGAGGCCGACCGATTTCGCCGCGGACTGTTGGGCGCCGTGTCGCACGACCTGCGCACGCCGCTCGCTACCATCAAGGTCGCCTCGTCGACCCTGTCCAATCGCGGCGAGCTGCTGTCTCCTGAGGACAGCCGCCTCTTGCACCAACTCATCGAGATAGAGTCCGATCGCTTGACGCGTCTCGTCACGAACCTGCTCGACATGACGCGCATCGAAGCCGGAGTCTTGACGCTGCATCGCGCGACAATGCCGATTAGCGATCTGATCACCGAGTCGATCGCCGCCATGGGCTCGACCCTCAACGATTACACGATCGACGTGTCGTCACCTGCGTCACTGCCCGAGGTCGACATCGATCCCGTCTTGATGGGCCAAGTGCTCGTCAACCTGCTGGACAACGCCGCCCGGCACGCCCCCGCCCATAGTGTGATATCCGTGAAAGGTGAGCGTCGAGGACCCCAAGTCGTCCTCTTCGTCGCCGACCAGGGACCGGGCGTTCCCGCGAGCGACCGCGAGACCATCTTCGATCGATTCACCCAGCTGAGCACGGGCGGGCGAGCGGGGCTCGGTCTCACGATCGCCAAGACCTTCGTCGAAGCCCACGGAGAGCACGTCTGGTACGAGGAAGTCCCGAGTGGCGGCGCGCGGTTCGTTCTCTCTCTGCCCACCGCTCAGCCGAGTCCTCGCTAAACATGGCCCACGTGCTCGTTATCGACGACGATCAGTCGCTTCTTCGAGCCTTACGGCTCGGTCTCGAAGCAGAGGGCCACGATGTCTCGACCGCCGATAATGGCGATCACGGGATCAGCCAAACCGCCCTACAGTCCCCCGACATTGTCGTTCTCGATATTGGACTACCGGACATGGATGGTTTGGTAGTAGCCCAGCGCATTCGTCAATGGAGCGACGTTCCGATCATCATTCTGTCCGCGACCGGCGACGATCATCGCAAAATCGACGCGCTGAATGGTGGCGCCGACGACTACGTCACGAAGCCCTTCAGCATGGGCGAGCTCGAGGCCCGAATCCGCGCCGTCTTACGTAACCGTGGGGCCGAATCAGCCGACCCGGCGACAGCCAACTTGGATCTCGGCTCACTGTACGTCGACCTTGTGCACCACGAGGTGCGTCTCAACGGCAAGAAGGTGGATCTTACGTCGAAGGAGTTCAATGTCCTTGCGTATCTGGCGCGCTATTCCGGGCGAACCTGCACCCATCAGATGATCCTCGGGGCGGTCTGGGGAGTGGGCTACGGCGACGAGGCCGCCTACGTGCACGCGTACGTGCATCGACTTCGCCAAAAACTCAACGACGAAGACGGCACACTCATTCAAACGACACCCGGCGTCGGCTACAGCCTGCAGCCAACTCCCGCGAAGATTTAGCGCGCCGTCGGCTCCAGAAGGGCTGCCCGCGCGAAGTCCTCGAACTCGTGCGCGTCCATGACAACGTCAAGCTCGTCGTCGAAGCTCGGCTGGGGACTGAGCAGAATCACTCGCGACGCGTCGGCCACGGCCACCTGTCCATCGGTCTCACTCGCGGCCGTGGCGAGAGCGGCCGCGTCGAAATGAACGCCGGAGTCAAGGTCGTCGTCCGTTTCGGCCGGAAGTTCGGCCACGAATACCGTGAGAGCCGCTCCCGCGACGTCGCGAGCGACGAAACTCAAGCAACCGAGCGTGGGCAGGTACGAACCCGCGGCGGTCAGTGAAAACGAAGTCGCGGCCAGCTGGTCTTGACCAATAGGACCCGTTGTCACCTTCCCCGAAGAGTCGAGCGCGTCGGCGAGACTCGCACAAAGTTGGGCGAGGTTGGTCGTGGGCTGATACGTCAGCGCGTTATCGGCTTGGCGCGGCGCGCCCCAGAGACCGAAGGTGGGCTTCCCGAGAAATACCAGTGTCTCGAGGAAACCTGGGCCGTGGTTGGTCGTGACTTCGACGAGATGGCACTGAGCGAGCTCGTTGACGCGAGCCATCGCTTCCACCGCGACGTGACAACGTGGCGCGGAATCGGGATTGAGGTCCGCGAAGCGCCGATCCATGCTGTCGAGATCTCCGCCAATGCCTCGAGAGAGGAAGAGCGCCCCTTTCACCCACGAGTCCCACGGCACGTCGTTGATGGTCGGCAATAAAGCGAAGGCATCCATCGCTTCGTAGATCGGTCCGAGTGACGACGAGCGCCGGGCAAGCAGTGTGCGTCGCAACGCAAACAGTCGCAGCGTGTCGACCTCATCGGAGTCGAGTCCGTGGCGAAAAGCGTCGCAACCCTCTTCACCTTCGGCGACCACGGAGCGTACAACGCCGGCCACTGCGTCGTCATTGACCTCGGGGCGATATCGAATGAACTCCCCGGCGTTTAACTCGTACACGTCCTCGGCGAGCTGATCGCGCAGCGCTGAAACACGTTCGGTGGCGCTCACGGATGGATCCGTCGTCGCGTGAAAGGCATCTCTATACGGTACTCACGGCCAGTTGCGCCAACGTCGTGCGAGTCTTGGCGGGATGAACATCAACTGAGCCGCCCATTTCGACCACGAGACTCAGTTATCCCGTGCGGGAAGAATCAGTTCGATTTCCGACTCGCGACGAACACCGGAATCTCGCGCGACGTCTTCGTCTTGTATTCGGCGTACGGCGGGAAGGCCGCGGCGGCCCTCTCCCACCACTGCGCGTACTCGTCGCCGCTGATCTGGCGAACCTCGACGTCAAAGGGTTCGGGTCCGTCTTGGAGCACGACGTCGTCGGGGTACGCAACCAAGTTGTAGTACCACTGAGGATTATCCGGTGCGCCACCCTTGGAGGCGACGAGTGCGTACTCGCCGTCGTGTTCGACGCGCATCACGGGGGTCTTACGAATCTTGCCGCTGCGATGGCCGCGTGTCGTAAAGATCACGATCGGTGTACCAGTGTCACGCAGCGTGTTGGCGCGCGTACCCCCCGAGCTCTCGTACTCGTCGACTTGATCACGAACCCACTCCGACGGACTTGGTTCGTACTCACCCTCTAACGCCATGGCGACATCCTTTCAACGACCTAACTGTCGGTGACTTTAACGGCGCGACGCCGACCCCGCACCCTGTCACACGTCTCCGCTCAACCACCCGTGTCACTGGGCTCGGGCTGATCGTGTCGCTCGAGTGAGAACTGGCCAGTATTCACGTCGAAGTCGAAGAGCTCGCCGTAGCGACCCCAGTCGATGGCGACGTGGAGCTGAGCGCGCGCCTCGTCCTCCGAGAAGCCCCGTCGCAAAAGATCGAGAAAGAACCCCTCGCCGAGAGTGCCGTCCTCCGTCGTCTCGAGGGCGTTACAAATCGCGCGAATGAGTGGTGCTCGTTCGCGGGCCAATGCCGCAAAGATCGGCTTCGACTCCAAAATATTTGCTGCCACGTAGGTGCGACCCTCGTCAGTGATGTGGAGATCAGCGTCCCTCGCTTCGGCCAGTCCGAGGAGCTGCGCCGCGTCGACGAGGGGTAGGAGGTCGTCGACCTC
Source organism: Acidimicrobiaceae bacterium (assembly GCA_003142095.1). Lineage (GTDB taxonomy): Bacteria > Actinomycetota > Acidimicrobiia > Acidimicrobiales > RAAP-2 > RAAP-2. The sequence goes on from PLON01000017.1 coordinate 156,808, forward strand.
GAAGGTCAACTCGTGGGCCAGCTTCGGCAAGTCTTCGTCGCCTCCGCGGGCAAGCAGTATTTCCAATAGTCCGGACATTCCACCCACGCTCGCTTCGGGAAGCGGGGTGTCAGTCGCGGTGGCGTCGGCCGAACTCTTCGCGGCCCAAATGTGTGCGGGAGCTCGGTTGTCGGGACCGGTCATCAAGGTGTAAATCTGGTCGACGAGAGCCTGGAAACTCTCGTCGTGACGATGGCGCGGTTGAGGAAAGGTGCAGCTAATCTCGGTGCGGATTCGACCGGGATTGGCGCCCAGGACGAAAATACGGTCGGCCAAGATGACCGCCTCTTCGATGTTGTGCGTGACGATCAACATCGCTTTCGTCGGAAAGTCCTTCTCGCGCCACAGACGAAGTAGTTCCGCTCGCAGGTTCTGTGCGGTCAAGACGTCCAGCGCCGAGAACGGTTCGTCCATCAAAAGGGCGTCGGGCTCAACCACCAGCGCGCGGGCGAAACCGACGCGCTGGCGCATGCCTCCGGAGAGCTCTTTCGGATACGCCGACTCGAATCCGTCAAGTCCGATCGTGTCGATCGCCCGCTCCGCTCGTTGTCGGCGTTCGGCCGGTTCCACGCCGAGGGCTTCAAGACCGATTTCGACGTTTTGACGAACCGTCAACCAGGGCAAGAGCGCGAAGCTCTGAAAGACCATGGCCACACCGGGGTTGGCGCCATTAAGTGGACTACCGCGGTAACTAACCTCGCCCGACGTCGGCGCAATCAATCCGGCGATGCAGCGCAGCAACGTGCTCTTGCCCGATCCCGAGCGCCCCAGGAGGGCCACGATCTCTCCTTCGCGCAGGTCGAGCGAAATGTCGTCCAGAACCGGCAGTGGACTGCCGTCGGGCGAGACGAAGGTCTTCGTAACGTGCGAGACCTCGATGATCGTCGCCGGCGCGAAGCTGGCGCTCGCGGGAACGAGCTCTGGGGTAATTGTCACGGTGCACCACCTTGTCGCAGAGGAATAGTCAAGATCAAATCGGGAGTCACAGGGTGAACCGCCGTTCGGCCATGCGATAGAGGCGTCGCCAGAAGAGTCGGTTGACGATCACGACGAAGGCGCTCATGACGACGCCGCCCGCGATGAGTTCGGCGAAACGTCCTTGATCCGAGGCGACGGCAATGTAGTTGCCCAGTCCGTAAGCGTGCAGCGTGCGGTCGTGCCAACTCACGAGTTCGGCCACGATCGAGGCGTTCCACGCTCCCCCGGCTGCGGTAATACCGCCGGTCACGTAGGCGGGAAAGATGGCCGGCAGGATCACTTGGCGCCAACGCTGTTGCCTCGTGAGGCGCATGGACACCATCATCTCGCGTAAGTCGTTCGGGATGGAACTGGCACCGGCGATGACGTTGAACAAGATGTACCACTGCGCGCCGAGCATCATCAACAAGATCGCGCCGACGTCGAGCGGAATGTGCGCGTTGATGAAGAGCAAGGTGGCGAAGGGAAAGAGCAGGATCGCGGGAAAGCTCGCTAAGACCTGGACCACGGGCTGGGCGTAGCGCGAAAGCCGTGGACTCATGCCAATCTTCACGCCGATGGGCACCCAAATGAGCGTCGACGCGACGAGTAGCACGACCACGCGGCCGAAGGTGGCGAACGCGAAGGCGATCAGACTCGGGAACCGACCGAAGCCGAGATGCTTGTTGATATAGAAGAGCCCGACGACGGCGATGACCGCGGAAAGCCCCGCAATCAGCGTGTAGAAAATGACGTCGCCGAGCTGTCGCTTGCGCACATTGGCGCGCAACGGATATTCGGCGAGTCCGAAGGGGCGGGTTACTCGATCCAGAAGCCGCCCGATGGGCCGCGTCGCGCGTCCAAGCAGTTTCGGGATCGAAGAACGTCGCAGCAAATTCAATATCACGCTCTTGGGCTTGTCGCCCGACTCGGAAGTCTCGAGTCGGAATTTGTCGGCCCACGCGACGAGAGGACGAAAGACAAGGAAATTTGTGCCGACGACCAAGACGATCATGACGACAATCGCGATAGCGACGTCACCGTAGGAACCCTTTTGAACCGCGGCGGCCATGTAGCTACCGATTCCCGGCAGACTCTCGGAAATGCCCTTGCCCTTCACAAAGACGGTGACCGCCTCCGAAGCGGTGAGAAAGAACCACCCACCTCCCATCGACATCATCATGTTCCACACCAGGCCGATCATGGAGCTCGGCACGTCGAGCTTCCAGAACCGTTGCCACTTAGTCAGCCGATACATCCGCGCCGCTTCGTCGAGTTCGGCGGGCTGGGCAATCAGCGAGTGGTAAAAGCTGAAGGTCATATTCCAAGCCTGGGACGTGAAAATGACGAAGATCGACGCGAGTTCGAGACCCAGCACATTGTTCGGAAACAACTTGATAAAGAAAGTCAGCGCAATCGGCAAGAAGACGAGGATGGGAATCGACTGCAGGATGTCGAGAATCGGGACGAGAATTTTCTCCGCTCGCCGCAGACGCGCCGCCGCCGTGCCGTAGACGAGCGTGAAGATCAACGACAGCGCGAGGGCGAGAAACATTCGTAGCAACGACCGAGCCGCGTAGTAGGGGACGTCAGCGAGGCTGGTGGAAATGTGGGTGACCGCGTGACCGGCCGTCAGATTGACGGTCATCGAGCGGCCGAGACGCACGACACCGTAGAGCGTCGCGATGATTCCCGCACCGACGACGAGGTCGACCCAACTGAGACGACGCCCGCGTAGTGCCTCGCGCACCGGAAGGAACTGTCGTAAGGCCACGGGCTCTCTCTCGCTGGGCTGACGACGTCAGCGATCTACGACGTCTATCTTGCAACGAATCGCACTGGCGCTCGCGACATTAACGGGCGACCGCGCGCCGTCACACAACGTTCACGAAGTGATCGGCGCCGCTATTCAGCCAGCGTGTCCCGGTTCCGACATCGACACGAAATCCTTCTGGCGAATGAGCACCAGCGCGGCGAGAGCGCCGACGAGTGCCATGACGCCGCTGACGACGAGCAGGTCGTTCAGCGATCCCGCGAAGCTTGAGCGCAACGCGCCGATCACCTGGCCGCGCGCTGCGGCGGGCACGGAATGGATGACCCGACTCCCATAGCCTTCTTTGATATTCGTCACGATCGCGTTCATGTCAGCGGGCGACAGATGAAGGAACGCCAACGAACCGTTCAACTTGTTTTGCAGAGCGGATGAGAAAATGGTCCCGTAGAGCGCAATGCCCACCGCGATGCCGATTTGGCGAAAGGTGGCGTTGACGCCCGAGGCCATGCCGGAACGCTCTGGCGTCACGACGCCGACCGCGGTCGAGGCCAGTGGCGGGTTGACCATGCCCGAGCCGACGCCGGCGATGATGAATCCGATCACCAAGTGCGTCCACGTGGTCGTGCCAGCGATCCCACTCATGAGCAAGAGTCCAACGCCCACCAAGGCGAGTCCCGGTCCGATCAGCCATCGAATTGGCATGTGGCTACTCAAGCGACCCGCAGCGGTTGCCGACACCAGGGTGCCGCCGCTCAGGACGAGCAGGCGAGCGCCTGTAGCCAGCGCAGAGAAGCCGAGGTCGTCCTGCAAATACAGAACGAGGTAGAGCAACATGGCGAACAACGAGCCGTTCATGGTGAAGGCGACGATCAATCCGCCAGAGAATGTGGGCGTTCGAAAGAGTGAGAGATCGAACATCGGTCGAGCAATGCGGTGCTCAGCGACAACGAAGACGACGACCGAGACGGCCGCCAGGGCCAAACAGATCCATACTCCGCTGTCTCCCCAGCCGTCTTCGCTGGCTCGAATGAGGCCGTAGACGAGAGCAACAAGTCCGATCGTGAGAACAATGAATCCCGTCCAGTCGGGACTCGACGCGTGGGGCGTCTTGGACTCATCAACTTTCCAGAGCGTGATGGCGATGGCGACGACGCCCACAGGGATATTGACGAGGAAGATTCCGCGCCAGCTGATACCACTCGTAATAACACCGCCGAGAATCGGTCCAAGCGCGACCGCGATGCCGGTGATCGCGCCCCAGACACCAAACGCGATGCCGCGTTCTTTCCCGCGAAAGCTCTGAGCGAGCAGAGCGAGGGACGTAGCGAACAAGATTGCCCCGCCGATACCTTGTGCACTGCGCGAGAGAGTCAGCATGAGCGGTGACTGGGCGAATCCGCACAGCAATGATCCGAGAGTGAAGATGACCAGCCCGATCACGAAGAGAAATCGTCGTCCGTAGCGGTCGGCCAGCGACCCCGCAGTCAATAACAAAGACGCCAACGTCAATGCGTACGCGTCGATCACCCATTGCACGTCGGAGAAACTCGCGTGTAGCTCCCGCTGAATCACGGGCAACGCGACGATCACAATCGTGACGTCGAGTAGCAACATAAACGTGGCCGCGCAGACCACCACCAAAGTCCACCACTTGCGATCCATAGCCCCTCCTAGTTCGGGCGCATCGCTCCATGGTAAAGAAATGTGGGCGACTTCACTCGCGACCTAAGGATCCTCACCAGTTCGTCATCGCTCCACCACTACTGCTGTGGATCGATCTCCCGCGAGCCTTGACCGATCAAAGGCGACGCCCTCCTCACGATCACTGGTTCGAATCTTTGCGTCGAGAAACTCAAGAGCGTGGGCCAGTCGTTCTATGTTGATTCGATCAGACGCCGTGTAAAAGTCGATGTCCATGGTGGGAGGAACTGGAACGTTCTGCAGCAATCGCTGCAAACGCGCCAATCACCACGTAATCAAGTGAGAAACTATTGAAGACCTCGATTATCGCTTCTGCTTCTAGTTCGTGGTCCACTCTTTGCCTCGATTACTCGCGCATTCTTAAATCCCGCGACGTTCGCGTCGTGACGCTCTTCGTGTCGCAGACGTTCAACATCAGTCCGTCGAGAATGTCTCTCTAGTAACAACTGGTCGTGGTCATCGAGAACTTCTAGGTGAATTCTCGGTTCGAGTCCCACAGAAGCCAGAATCCGCTGAACGGACTCAAATCCTGGATCGACTCGTCCACGTTCGATGCGAGCAATCGTTGACTGTGCTACTCCGGAACGAGTCGCGAGCTCACGCTGCGTAAGGTTCAATCGAACTCGGGCTAGCGCAAGCAAACTGGCGGCCACTGTCGACGTTGTTTGAGATGTTCGCGCGCTCAAATGATAGCAGAAGTGCTATCAAATCCGTGAGTCCTGGACGATGCTCGGGTCGGTCCGCGCCAGCCCACGGAAGAACCGTGAAGCACTCGCGAGATTGATGATTCAACGCGGATCCGTCTACATTGACGCGGGTATAGAAATAGTGTCGCTATCGAGACACCATGTGCTGACGCCGACTAGGGAAGAGATTCAGTGATGAACAAGAGCGCGACACCGAAAGACAAAACCCCTTCTCAGTTGATTGACGCGAGAATCAAGGAGCTGGGCGACTGGCGTGGAGAAACGCTCAGTCGTCTGCGCATGTTGTTAAAGGAAGCGGATCCCGACGTCGTTGAGGAGTGGAAGTGGCGGGGCGTTCCGGTCTGGTACGACAACGGAATGATCTGCACGGGTGAGACGTACAAAGAGGTGGTGAAGATGACCTTCGCGAAGGGCGCTGCTCTCAAAGATCCTTCCGGCCTCTTCAACTCGAGCCTCGAAGGAAACGTCCGGCGCGCGATTGATTTCCGCGAAGGCGAGAAAATAAACGAAAAGGCGCTGAAGACTCTCTTTCGTGCTGCTGTGGTGTTGAATCAGGCCAAAAAAGCCTGAGATTCTCACCGGATCTTCGTCAGGTTGCTAGGGCCGCACGTCCCACCAGTTGACTGCAGCGCTTGGGCCCTCTCCCTCACGTCCATCCTTAATCGAGACCCGATGTCGAAGCGGAACGAGTGATCGATGATGCTTAGAGTCAACAACCCCCCAGATCCCTCGCGGCAGCCATATCGCTACCGCGACCGCAGTGGACCCTAATAGTACGAGGCACCACGCACCGTAGCTATCGAGTGACTGCTGAAGTACGAAAAACAAGATGGCGCCAATAATTGGTCTCTCAAACGTCCCCATCCCGCCAACCACAACCATGAAAATCATATAAGCGGTGTACTGAACGCTGAACGCTGAACGACGACGCCGGTTGGGCGGTGGTGCGCAATAGCATCGGGCTTCGTCTTTCCGAAGTGGGGCCCATTGAAAATGCCGATTACGTGGGACTCGATCTCACGCGCGCTATCCACGAGTACGTTTTCCCCGCCCTCAGCACCGCCCAGAAGCCACTGCCAATTCTTGAAGAGGCGATCGCCGCTGGTCACCTCGGCGCCAAGACTGGTCGTGGACTGCTCGATTGGCCCGAGGGTGCTCGTGAAGCGACGGGCCGGAGACTGAGCGCTCGCGTGACGTTGCTCGCGTCGTTGATTGATACCGAGACGGCGTCAGCAGAGTAAGCCCAAGTCTGGCAGTCGTTGTACCACTTCATCGTCCTCGAATGCGATGAGCGGGTGACCCGCGGTCTTTCGAGGACATCCGCGCAAGCGAACTCCAGCGTTCCCTCGACGATGCGGCGAGGGAGGAGAATGTTTACATCGGGTCCGGGCGCGCGTCGGTCCACTACGGCACTCACGGAGAGATTCGAGGACCTTTCGTCCGACTGAAGCCGATGCTCTACGAGTTCGCTACAACGCGATGACGAGTTCGGGCTCCGTCGCGGCAAGCACTTCTTCTAACGTCACTCCGGGCGCCAGTTCGCGCAGCACGAGACCCTCGGGCTCGACGTCGATCACGCAGAGATCGGTAATGATGCGCTGAACGCAGGACCGGCCAGTGAGGGGCAAATTGCATTCGCGCACGATCTTGTACCCACCGTCCTTGGTGGTGTGCTCCATCATTACGATCACCCGCTTCGCGCCGTGAACCAGGTCCATCGCTCCGCCCATTCCCTTCACCATCTTTCCGGGAATCATCCAATTGGCCAGGTCCCCGGTGGCCGAGACCTGCATGGCCCCGAGCACCGCCACGTCGATGTGACCGCCGCGAATCATGGCGAATGACGCCGCCGAGTCGAAGAACGACGCGCCCGGCAATAGGGTCACGGTCTCCTTGCCGGCGTTGATCAGGTCGGGGTCGATCGCTTCAGGGATCGGATAGGGGCCCACACCGAGAATCCCGTTCTCGGCGTGTAGCACTACGTGCATACCTTCGGGCACGAAGTTGGGCACCCGCGTCGGTAACCCGATTCCGAGATTCACGTACTGGCCGTCAGCCAATTCGATGGCCACGCGCGCCGCCAGTTCGTCAGATGTCAGGCCGCTCACGAGGTCACCGTCCTTCTTTCAATTCGCTTCTCGACGTTGGGCGTGATTACCACGCGCTGGACGAAGATCCCGGGCGTGTGCACATGCATCGGGTCCAACTCACCGGGTTCGACGATCTCCTCGACCTCGGCGATGGTGATCCGGGCGGCGGCGGCGCAAAGTGGGTTGAAGTTCTGGGCGCTCTTCTCGTAGATGAGGTTGCCGTGGCGGTCGCCGTAGCGCGCGTGAACCAGGGCGAAGTCGGTGCGAATCCCTCGCTCGAGCACGTACGACCGACCATCAAACTCGCGAACTTCCTTGGGCGGCGACGCCACGGCGACGCCACCCGCCCCGTCGTAACGCCAGGGCAGGCCTCCCATGGCGACCTGGGTACCTACGCCAGCCGGCGTGTAGAACGCAGGGATGCCTGCGCCGCCCGCTCTCAGTCGTTCGGCGAGCGTGCCCTGAGGAACCAACTCCACCTCCAGCTCACCAGAGAGGAATTGGCGCTCGAACTCCTTGTTCTCGCCGACGTACGATCCAGTGGTGCGCCGGATGCGCTTGGCGGCCAGCAGCACACCTAGGCCCCACCCGTCAACACCACAGTTATTGCTCACCGTCTCGAGGTTCGTCGCTGCACTGGCTGTGAACAACGCCTCGATCAACGAACTTGGGATGCCGCACAATCCGAACCCGCCCACTGCGAGTGACATCCCGTCGGCGATGTCTTGCACCGCGGCAGCCGCGCTGTCCACAACCTTGTCCATCACGCTCCAATCAATCTGGTGAGCGCGGTCAACACGTCACTAGTTCATTCTTGTAATTTGCAACTCTGCGAATTACTGTAACGCTGCGAGCGCGGCACGACGAACTCGGGCTATCAGTTGGCCTCGGCCCTGCTTCGCCTCGCCGAGGCCAGTCGTTCGAGCTTCGAGTTGGACTTGACCCCTTTTCTCGAAGAGCTGAGTCATGAACTACGGGAGACTGTCGACCTTTCACAGCTCACCGGCCAGACGGTGACGTTCGTGAACCAGGTCGTCGCCATGCGTCGACTACGAGCCGTCTCAGGTATGGGAATATCGTTTCCGCTCTTCTGCACCGCCGCTGGCCAGGCCATACTCGCCGCACTGGGACCGGCGGCGACAAAGAGACTTCTACCCGAACATTTCGAGCGGTTCACACCTTCAACCCACCCGGATCTTGCCTCGCTCGAACGCGAGCTCGACGAGGTGCGCCATACCGGAATCGCGTACGACCGCGAGGAGCACACCCTCGGAATCTGCGCTATCGGTATGGTGCTGCAGGCATCCGATCAAAATTGGTACGCGGTGTCAGTGCCACTACCCGCCCAGCGTTTCTACGGTCAAAAGAACCGCCTGGCAATATCGCTCACCACTTCGCTGAATGCATATTGTCAAGGCACAACTGACAGACTATTCAGCCGATCCACCTGATCGAAACCATCGCTCGACCGCCCGGGCTAGCCGGTCGAGACTTCCACCTCAGGCGACGACGTGACCACACAAATGCTCAGCTGGCGGTTCCAAGGGGTGAGCGCAACAACTTGGTGAGTGATTCTGTTCATGACTACTCACCAAGGAGATTCAAAGGGCTGCCCACCTGACCAACGAACAGCGTCGACTGGCGTTTCGGCTTCGACATCAGGGCCTCTCGACGTCGGCCATTGCGAGGGAAGTGGGCATGACCTCCCAGGGAATGCACGTGGTGCTGCGCGGTCAGAAACGAGACGCCCGGCCCGACGAATGGATGTCGGCGCAGGGTCGTCTTAGCGTGCACGAGCGTGAGGACATTCTTCTCGGACTCCACCGAGGACTGTCGCTGCGGGCCATCGCCCGAGCCCTCTCACGCGCGAGAGAGCTATCGCATCTGGCCAGCGCATCAGCGAGTTCGAGACTGCTCAAAGCGACCGAAGCCCGCCAAGTTCGATGACCCGGTGCTGTGTGAGAAAGTGACCACATGGCTCGAAGAGTTCTGATCCCCCGACGAGATCTCTCGTCGCCTGCGTCGCGAGTTTCCAAGTGATCCGACCATGCAGATAAGCCACGAGACCATCTATCAGTCGCTCTACGTGCAAGGGCGCGGTGAACTTCGCCGAGAACTGGCCCGGTGCCCTGCGCTCGGGACATGCGAAACGGCGCAGCCAAGGTTTTGTGGACACGAGCGGCAAGATCCTCGACAGGGTGATGATCAGTGAACGTCCCGCTGAGGTCGTCGATCGCGCGGTGCCCGGTCACTGGGAGGGCGACCTCATCTTGGGTGCCAACAACCGCAGTGCCGTGGGCACGCTGGTCGAGCGTTCGACACGTTTCGTGCTGCTCCTGCACTTAGGCAAGGACCACAGTGCCGCGGCCGTCGAAGACGCGATGCGACGAGCTATTGCGACGCGGCCGGGCGAACTCGTGCGCAGCGTCACCTGGGATCAAGGCAAGGAGATGTCCAACCATCGATCCTTCACTGTGGCAACCGGCGCGCCGATCTACTTCTGCGATCCCCACTCACCCCCATTAACGAGGATCAAACGAAAACACGAACGGACTCCTTCGCCAATAGTGTCGAAAGACCCTAATAATTTTTCCCTTTGACCTTGATAATTCGATCGTGCAAATGTGGTGATATGTTCGAAATACGTGCAGGTCTTTCAGCTAAGGCTGGAAAGGGGAGTCGAATGAGCAAGTTCGAACCAGACGAGGTAGATCCAAAGCAGTATGAGGTGTCAAGGCGTCGCTTCCTACGCAACGCTGGCGTGGCGGCATCGGTTCCGTTGCTCGGCGGAATGATGGAGGTGTTGACCGAGCGTGGAGCGGCGGCTTCGACGTTCCACGACGAGTCCAACCCATTGTTCGCAAAACACCCTTCGTACAAGTTCACGTTCGTCAACCACGTCACCACCAACAGCTTCTTCACCCCGACCCAGTACGGGATGGCCGACGCAGCGACCATCCTCGGCATCCCTAAGCCGCTGTGGACGGGCTCGACGACCTCGAGTGTGTCCCAGATGGTGACGGCGTTCGACCAGGCAATCGCCGCCGGGGTGAACGGCATCGCTTCGAGCTTGATCGACCCGGTCGCCTTCAACAGGCCAACGGACAACGCCCTCTCCAAGGGCATCCCGGTGATCTCCTACAACGCCGACGAGCCAGGCAACAATCGACTGGCTTACGTCGGCCAGAACAACGTCACCGCCGGCGCGGCGGCAGCCGCGCGCATCGTCAAGTTGGTGAAGAAGGGTGCCCTGGTCGGCATGGTGATCGCGACGCCGGGTTCGGGCAACATCCAGCCCCGGATCAACGGCGCCCTGCCGGTCTTCAAAAAAGCCGGTCTGGACACCGCGGTGGTGGACGGCGGCGCCCTCGAGCCCGGCGAGATCACCGCCGTCGAGGCCTGGTACACCGGCCACAAGGACGTCAAGTTCCTCTACTCCGTGGACGACGGAGACGCGGTGGCCGTGGCGGACACGATCAAGAAGTACAACTTGAAGGGCAAGGTCGGGGGCTCGGGCTGGGACGTGGAGGTCCCGGTGCTGCAGGGTGTCAAGAGCGGCGAACTCGACTTCACCATCGACCAGCAGTCCTACCTGCAGGGATTCGTCCCGACGATTCAACTGTTCTTGTACGCGATCTCTGGCGGCCTGATGAAGCCGTGCAACACCGACACGGGCCTCGGCTTCGTTACCTCGGCAAACGTGGCCCCGTACCTTGCACACGCGACACGCTTCGAAGGCAGCGGAGTGGCGGAGACCTCCTACGTGCCGCCGTCTGCGATCGCGTACTAGGAGGCGTGGCCCGAATCGTGGCTCGCGCCACCGCGTCAGAGAGCGATATGCGACAGACCCCCGCTCCGAAGGGGCGGGGGTCTGTCGCATATCGGCTCGTCCAGCGGGCCATGCAGCAGCGCGAGCTCACTGTCGTCCTGGTGACGCTGTTCGTGATCATCTACTTCGGGAGCGTCAACTCGGCCTTCTACACGACCGCGAACATCATCACGGTCTGTCAGTACCTCGCCTCCATCGCCGTGATCGCCTTCGGAGAGGTGCTGATCCTCTCGCTCGGCGAGATCGACCTCTCCGCCGGGGCGGTCTATCTGTCCTCACCCTGGTTCCTGTACCTCTTCTGGCACAGCGGGATGCCGATTGGCTGGGCGATCGTGGCCTCGATGGCGTGCTGCGCCGGCGTCGGCATGATCAACGGGCTGATAACGGTGTGGCTGAACGTCTCCTCGCTGATCGTCACCTTGGCGGTCAACTACGTGCTGTTCGGCTTCGTGCTGATCGAGTCGAATGATATCCAGGTCGACATGCCAGGCCAAACGGGCCACTTCAGCATAATCTTCGGCGTCGGCGCTTGGTCGACGACCCTCTGGGCCGCCGTCATGATGCTCGCCATCTGGGCGCTCTTGAAGCGAACGCGCTTCGGCCTCCACGTCACCGCCACCGGTGGCAACCTGCTCGCCGCGGCGGAATCGGGCATCCGGGTGCGGCGGGTGAAGGTGTGGTGCTTCATAATCATCTCCGCCGCCTCCGGGCTGATCGGGATCCTCGATGCGATCCGCATCGGCAGCATCAACCCCGGAAGCTCGGGCCTGGACACGGTGCTCCCGGGTATCGTCGCGGCCGTGGTCGGCGGCACTGCGCTGACCGGCGGTCGCGGCACGATCGTCGGAGCAGCCCTCGGTGCCATCTTCCTCGGCGTGCTCGAGGATGGCTTCAACCTGATCGGTGTCAATGCCAACTGGTTCTATCTGGCAGAGGGGGTCATGATCCTCGTGGCGATGGTCGCCAACACCCAGCTCGGCATAGTGGCCAGGAGATTTCGCCGATGACGGAGGCGGAGTCGCCGCTGGTGGAGGCCAGCCCGACGCGCGACGCCACGCTCGCCGCGTCCGACGTGGTGCTCAAGGCCGTTGGGTTGACCAAGCGCTTTGGCGCCGTCGTGGCGCTGCGCGGGATCGACATGCAGCTACGGCGAGGCGAGGTGCTCGGCCTGGTTGGCGACAACGGGGCAGGCAAGAGCACGCTCGTGAAGATCCTGTGCGGCTTCCACCCTCCCGACACCGGCAAGATCTACGTCGAGGGCAAGGAGGTGTCGTTCCGGTCGGTTGCCGACGCGCGCAGTCTCGGCATCGAGACTGTCTACCAGGACCTCGCCCTTGTCCCACAGCTGACGGTCGCGCAGAACCTCTTCCTCAACCGAGAGCTCACCCTGTTCGGCAAGGTGGGCTGGCTCTCCGCGGGTAAGATGCGCCAGCTCGCCAAGGACTACCTCGAGGACATCAAGGTTGAAATCCCCGACATCGACGCCGAGGCCGAGTCGCTCTCGGGCGGCCAGCGCCAGGCCATCGCGGTTGCCCGGGCCACCCGTCAGAACGCCAAGATCCTCCTGCTCGATGAGCCGCTGGCGGCGATGGGCGCCCGGGAGTCTGCCCTCATCGTCGATCTCGTGAAGGATCTCTCCCGCAACCGCGGTGTGTCGATGATCGTGATCGACCACAACTACACGCACCTCTTCGAACTCTGCGACCGGCTCAACGTCATCCAACAGGGCCGCATCGCCCTCGACCAGCAAGTGAAGGACACCACGGTCGAGGAGCTCACCACGTTCATGGTCTCCGAGTACCGCCGCGAGCTCGCCGCGGGCCAGCAGCTGCTCGAGCAGTGAATCGTCCGTCGTCCAACGCACACAGCGCGCGGCGCCCGGAGGGCTCGCCCCGGGCACTGAAAGGAGTTGCAGAATGAAGTACCGTCAGCTTGGCTACACAGGACTCCGTGTCTCGGAGCTCGCCCTTGGAACGATGACCTTCGGTGGTCAAGGCAAATTTGCCTACGTCGGAGTAACGGAAGTGGAGGAGGCTCGGCGAATCGTCG
>PLON01000011.1 GCA_003142095.1 Acidimicrobiaceae bacterium
AGCCAGTCGCCGGTCTCGTCGAAAGCCTTCTGTCCCGCGAGGACTTCCTTCCACTCAATCGACTTGCCGTACTTCTTCGCGGCCGCGTCGAGGACGAGTTTGGCGGCGGGCCAGATGTCAACGCCGATGCCGTCTCCCTCGATAAAGGGGATTATGGGGTTGTCCGGAACGTGCAGGACGCCCTCGGAATTCATAGTGATTTTTTCAGCCATGAACCCATCCTACGGCGAATATCTGTGGCCCTTTTCGGGCCACCAGTCGCTTACGCGAAGAGCGTTTGACAGATTTCCCGAGTCGCCGTCGAGCGGTTGAGTGTGTAAAAGTGAAGCCCCGGAACGCCCGCGTCCAGCAGTTCCACGCACAGTTCCGTGGCCGCGCGCACCCCTTCCGCACGTACCGCCGGGGCTCCCCCACGTGCGTGAGCCGCTTCGAGTCGCGCGACCAGCGGAGCGGGCACCAGAGCTCCCATCGACGCCATCCGACTGACTGCGTGCAACGTCGTGACCGGCATGATGCCGGGCAGAATCGGCTTCTCGACTCCCAGCTCGGCCAGCTCGTCCACCAGCTCGACCCACTCGTGGGCTTCGAAGAAGAACTGCGTGATGGCAAAGTCCGCGGCTTCGAGCTTTTTCGCCAAGTGCCGACGATCCGACGCCCGATCGCTCGAGCGCGGATGTCCCTCAGGGTGCGCTCCGACCCCGACGCAGAACTCACCAACTTCGCGGATCAACTCCACGAGCTCGAGCGCGTAGGTGAACTCCGACGTCGCGAACGATTCGTCGTCGGGGAGATCGCCTCCTAGCGCNNCACAGATCGCCTCCTAGCGCCATCACGTTCACTACGCCCGCGTCGAGATAGTTCTTCAACAAATCACGCATCTCGTCGCGCCGGTGACCCACGCAGATGAGATGGGCCATTGCGGTAATGCGACCCGTTGATTGAATTTGCGTGACGAGATCGTACGTGCGCTGGCGGGACTCTCGTCCGCCGCGATACGTCACCGAGACGAAGGACGGATCAAGGGAGGACAGCGCGTTCAGCGTGCGCTCCAGCACCGCGCTTTCGTCGTCAGACTTTGGCGGAAAGAACTCGAAGGACCGAGTTCGCCCTTGACTGAGTAGTTCGTCGACCCGCGCGGAACTAGTTGGCACGACCGAAATCGTCTTCGATGCGTTCGATATCGTCCTCGCCGAAGTAGGTGCCGTGTTGAACCTCGATGAAAACAACGGGCGTCGTGCCGCGGTTTTCACAGCGGTGCGCCTGGCCGAGCGCGATGTCGATGCTGCCCCCGGCTGGAACTTCGTACTCGACGCCGTCGAGAATTACGGTGGCCGTCCCGTTCACGATGAACCAGTGTTCGGCGCGGCGACCGTGACGTTGATAGCTCAGTCGCTTGCTCGGCGCGACGACGATTCTCTTCACCTTGTGATCGAAGAGCTCGTCGTCGAGCACGGTGAACGATCCCCAAGGACGCTCGTCAACCTCGCGCCCGCGTTCGTCTCTCGTTGTCATGAAATCCTTTCGGCGGCCAGCACAGCGTTGCGTAACAGCATGGCACGAGTCATCGGACCAACGCCACCGAGACGCGGAGTGATCCATCTCGCAATTTCACTGACGTCATCGGCAATGTCGCTGAGAAGTTTCTTACCTTGGAAGGATGTTCCTGCCCCGACGACGGCCGCGCCGGGCTTGACCATTTCTCTCGTGACGAGTCCCGCGCGACCCGCCGCGGACACGATGACGTCCGCACTTCGCACCAACTCGTCGAAACGTTCCACTCCCGTGTGGACCACGGTGACGGCGGCGTTGCAGTGCGGACGGCGCATGGCGAGCAAGAGTGCGAGCGGTCGGCCAATTGTCAGCCCGCGACCGATGATGACGACGTGTTGACCCTCAACGGGTACGTCGTAGGCGGCGAGTAGCTCAACGATTCCCGCGGGCGTACACGGCAGGGGCCCCGGCGCGCCCATAACGAGGCGTCCCAAGTTCGTCGGATGCAGACCGTCGACGTCTTTTGAGGGCAATACGCGAAGGAGGACTTCTTCCTCGTTGACGCCCTCGGGCAATGGCAACTGCACGAGTATCGAATGAACTCGCTCGTCCGCGTTGAATCGATCGACAATTTCTTCGATCTCACGTTGAGACGCGTTCGCGCTCAAATGCTCGTCGAAAGAGCGCACGCCGATCTCGGCGCATTCGGCGATCTTCATCTCGACGTAACGCGCGCTCGAAGGATCGTCGCCAACGAGAATTGTCCCGAGCCCCGGGGTGCGACCCGTAGCGAGGAGACGTTGCACGCGGTCGGCCAGTTCCATCTTGATGCCCGCCGCGACGCGTTCGCCGTCAAGTAGTTCTGCACTCATGGTTCTCCTAGTGACGAAAGTGGCGTTCGCCGGTCATCATCATGACAATGCCGGCCCGGTTGGCCGCGTCGACGACGTCCTGGTCGCGCACCGAACCTCCGGGCTGCACGACGGCGGTGACGCCGGCGTCCGTCAACGACTCCAGACCATCCGCGAAGGGGAAAAAGGCGTCCGAAGCAGCCGAGCCGTCGCGCGCGTGTTCGCCAGCCTTCGTCACGGCGATTCCCGCGGCCACGACGCGCGACTGCTGACCGGCGCCGATTCCAACGGCCACGGCGTCCTTTGCGATCACGATCGCGTTGGATGTCGTGCGCGCGCACACCCGCCACGCCACCACGAGGTCTTGCAGTTGAGCAGCGCTCGGCGTCGCGTCGGTGACACAACGCCACTCGCTCGCGGGAACGACGATCTCGTCGGCGTTCTGCACTAGTGCCATGTTGCCGAAGGTTCGTATCGACAGCCCGAGGGGCTCAGGTGAGGGTGCACTCAACAGACGCGTTGCCTTGCGGCGCGAGACCAACGTGGCCACCGCCTCGTCGCTGAAGCCCGAGGCGATGATGACGTCGGCCTGAGGGCCCGCCGCGATGAGTATTGCAACGTCCTCGTCAACGAATCCGCCCAGCGCGACAATACCGCCGAAGGCGCTCTGGGGGTCGGCCGCGAGTGCCTTCGAAAAGGCGTCACCGAGTGACGAGCCGAGCGCGGCGCCCGAGGCGTTGGCGTGCTTGATGATCGCCACGACCTCGTGTCCCGGCGCGTCGTGGTCGAGCTCGTGTACGAGACGCCACGCGGCGTCCGCGTCGAAGAAGTTGAGATACGACAGCGCGCTGCCCGCGTGTTTCGTCACGCCGTCCCACCACGACGATGCGCCCGCGACGCGGTAGCGAGCGGCGATCTGGTGGGGGTTCTCGCCGTAGCGCGTGACGTCGGCGCGCTCGAGCGTGAGACGAAGTGTCTCGGGCACCACCGCGTCGGTGGTGCTGGGCGCCTCGCCGAAGAGTGCGCCGCCGTCGAACCACTTCGCAACCTCGGCGTCGTAACCCGCCGTGTACGCGAAGGCGGTTCGCGCGAGGTCGTGGCGCGTCGTCTCCGAAAGCGAACCGTGCTCGGTGATCTCGGCAATCACGGCCGGGTACTGCGAAGGACTGGTCACGACCGCGACGTGGCGATGGTTCTTCGCGGCCGCGCGCACCATTGTCGGCCCACCGATGTCGATCAGCTCGATCGAGGGATTCGAGTGAAAGGGATAGAGGTTGCAGACGACCAGTTCGAAGGGAGTGATCTCGTGCTCCTCCAGCGCCGCGCGGTGCTCGGGTTTGTCGAGGTCGGCGAGAATCGCGCCGTGAATGCGCGGGTGCAACGTCTTCACTCTTCCGTCGAGCATCTCGGGAAAACCCGTCACGTCCTCAACGTCGACGTGCTCAATACCCACATCGGCGAGCGCCTGCGCGGTGCCGCCCGACGCGACGAGGTCGACGCCAAGCTTGCGCAAGGCGCCAGCGAACTCGACGAGGTCGGTCTTATCCCACACGCTCAACAACGCACGCATCTAGTTCTCCTCCAAGGTGGCCACGCTCGCTGGCTCGAGACCTTGCGCGAGTGACGCCATCACCCTAGCGACGACCTCGGGGTAGAGCGTTCGCTCGACTTCCTTGATGCGCTCGTGCAGTGACGCCTCATCGTCGTCAGCGTTGACGGGCACTCGACGCTGCGCGAGAATCGGTCCGTCGTCGAGCGCCTCGGTGGCGACGTGCACGGTGCATCCCGATTCGCTGACCCCCGCCGCGAGGGTGGCGGCGACGGCGTGCCACCCTTTGAAGTCGGGCAGCAGGCTCGGGTGTGTATTTAAGACGCGTCCCGGAAACGCGCGATGGAACGACGCGGTCACAATCGTGCCAAAGCCGGCCATCGCCACGAGGTCGATATGCGCGGACGTAAGAACCTCCGCGAGCTCAACGCTGTAGGCCTCGCGATCAAAGGCGGGTCCGAAGCCACCAAAGGACCCGCGATCGATCAGTCGGGCGTCGACGCCAGCATCCTTCGCGACCTCGAGCGCTCGACAGGGTCGATCTGAGGCGACCAGAGCAATGTCGAGCCGCGCGTGGAGCATCGCTTCGAGGATGGTGCCAGATCCGGACACCAAAACACAGAGTCGAATTTGGGCCAACTACATCGCCTTGACGATTGCGACCATCTTCGCGCCGGCCTCGGTGGGGTTCGCGCAGACGTGCACGCCCGCGTCGCGTAGTGCATCCATTTTCGCCTGCGCCGTCCCTTTGGAGCCGGAGATGATGGCGCCCGCGTGGCCCATCTTTCGTCCCGGCGGCGCGGTGACGCCCGCGATATACGCCACGACCGGCTTGGTCATGTTGAGCTTGATCCACTCCGCCGCGCGCTCCTCTTCGGAGCCACCAATCTCGCCAATCATCATCACGGCCTTCGTCTCAGGGTCAGCCTCGAATGCGGCGAGGCAGTCAATGAAGTTGGTTCCGGGTACGGGGTCGCCGCCGATACCGACGCAGGTGGTCTGACCGATTCCCTGCTGGCTCAACTCGTGCAGCGCCTGGTACGTCAGCGTCCCGGAACGTGACACGATCCCCACCGGTCCACCGGCGAGCGCGATGTCGCCCGAGGTGATGCCGATGTTGCACTTGCCGGGGCTAATGATGCCCGGGCAGTTGGGACCAAGCAGTCGAACGCCGGGAAAGTCCTCCACGAGCCGGTTGTACGTGACGGCTTCGTCGTGGGCGGGAATGCCTTCGGTGATGCACACGATGAACGTGATGCCACCCTCGGCCGCTTCGATGATTGCGTCGGAGGCGAACTTCGGGGGTACGACGACGAACGACGCGCTGGCCCCGGTCGCGGCCACGGCTTCTTTCACCGTGTTGAAGATTGGGATCCCTTCGACGTCAGTGCCGCCCTTGCCGGGGGTAACTCCCCCGACGACTTTGGTGCCGTAGTCACGGTTGCGCAGACCGTGAAATCGTCCTTGGCCACCGGTCAGGCCCTGCACGATGACCTTCGTGTTCTCGTCTACAAAAATGCTCATGGTCGTCCTACTTCGCTAGCGCCACGGCGCGACGCGCGGCGTCGATCATCGTGGGTTCGGTTATGAGGTGATCGTTCAAGTGCGGCGCCAAAATTGCGCGACCCTCTACCGCGTTCGTGCCGTCGAGGCGCAGAACGATGGGTGAAGTGATGGTCACTCGCTTCAGGGCTTCGAGGACGCCGTTGGCGACCTCGTCGACGCGAGTGATGCCGCCAAAGATGTTGACGAAGATCGACCTGACTTTGGGGTCCGCGTTAATGACCTCAAGGGCCGCCGCCATGACGTCGGCGTTCGCGCCGCCGCCGATGTCAAGGAAATTGGCCGCCGCGCCTCCGACTTGGTTGACGACGTCGAGGGTCGACATCGCGAGTCCCGCGCCGTTCGCGATGATGCCGACGGTGCCGTCAAGCCCGATGTAGTTGAGACCGCGCTCTTTGGCCATCTTCTCGCGGGGATCTTCGAACTCGTCGGCGCGAAACTCTTCCCACTCGGGATGGCGGTACGACGCGTTTTCGTCGAGCGTCACTTTCGCGTCGAGCGCGTGGACCTTGTGGTCGGGAGTCAGGATGAGCGGATTGATCTCGGCGAGGTCGCAGTCACCTCGCGTGTAGCAGTCGTAGAGCTTTACCAGAAGTTCCGCCGTCTGCTCGCGAGCCGGCTCGTCGAGGTTGGCTTCTGCGACCCAGCGACGAGCGGTTTCGATGTCGAGCCCGCGCACCGGGTCGATCGAGATCATGGCAATCGCGTCAGGATTCTCCTCGGCCACAACTTCGATCTCCACGCCACCTTGAGCGCTCAACATGCCCAGGTGAGTCTTGTTCGGACGGTCGAGCGTGAACGAGGCGTAGTACTCCTTTTCGATATCGCTCGAACGCTCCACCCAGAGACGGCGCACCACGTGGCCCTTGATGTCGAGCCCGAGGATGTTCCCCGCGTGCTCGCGCACTTCGTCGACGTTGTTGGCGAGCTTTACACCCCCGGCCTTACCCCGGCCGCCGACTTTGACCTGCGCTTTTACAACGACGGGATAGCCCACGCGCTCGGCCACGGCGACGGCTTCATCGACCGTATCGGCCACGTCGCCCGGCGAGACGGCGATGCCGTAGCGCGCGAAGTACTGCTTGCCCTGATACTCAAAGAGGTCCATTCACTTCTTCTTTCGTTACTGGTTAGGGGGGAAATCAGGATTCGACTCGGGCGTCGAGCGTTGCTTCGAGCCACGAACCGATCTCGTCGAGTGAGGCGCCCGGCGTGAAGACCCGAGCGACGCCCTGGGCTTCGAGCGTGGGGACGTCGTCTTCGGGAATAATGCCGCCCACCATGAGCAGCACGTCGTCACGACCCTCGCTCTTCAGCAGCTCCACGACGCGAGGTACGAGAACGAGGTGGGCGCCAGAGAGAAGTGAGAGTCCGAGCGCGTCGGCGTCTTCTTGGATAACGGCCTGGACGATCTGCTCGGGGGTCTGGTGCAGGCCGGTATAGACGACCTCGAATCCGGCGTCGCGAAGGGTGCGGGCGATCACCTTGGCGCCCCTATCGTGACCGTCGAGGCCGGGTTTGGCGACTACGACCCGATACGTTCGCTTCATCAATACCTCAGCATAGAGGGCTTGAGAACAGTGCTTTTGAGACCACCTGTTAGGAAAGAGTGATGGAATCTCGTGTCGAGCCGCCCCAGACCGTGGTGGTCTTCGGAGGTAGTTCCGAGATCGCCCGCGCGATCACGAAGAAGCTCTGCATGGTCCGCACCCACACGGTGATTTTGGCCGGTCGAAACCAAGCACTGCTCGATCAGGCCGCCGTGGAGGCCGAAGAATACGGCGCCACGAAGACCGACATCGTAATCTTCGACGCCGAAGAACCGGCCCGCGCCGCGCACGTAGTCGAAGAAGCGTTCGACAAAGTCGGTGACCGAGTCGACCTCGTGGTGGTGGCCGTGGGAACCGTGGGTACTCAGTCAGAGGACGAAAACGACGCCGAGGGATCAGCCCGAATGATCACGGTGAACGTGACCTGGCCGGTGGCGGCGCTCGCGGAAATACGACGGCATCTCGTCGACCAGGGCAGCGGCAGCATTCTCGTGATCAGTTCCGCCGCCGCGATTCGCGTGCGCCGTGCCAGCTACCTCTACTCGGGCGCGAAGGCCGGACTCGACCGGCTGTGCGTCTGTCTCGCCGAGTCGCTCGAGGACACCGGAGTGCGCCTGCAACTACTGCGCCCGGCCGCCGTGCGCACTCGAATGTCACTCAATCTGGCGCCCACGCCTTTTGCCACCGGTGTCAACGAAGTAGCCGATAACGCGGTGCGTGGTCTCGCCGGCGACGACCTCGTGATCTGGAGCCCGCCGATGTTGCGTTACGTCATGATTCTTGTGCGTCTCATGCCACCCGCGCTCTGGCGACGCCTGGCCAATCGTTAGAGCTGTTTACGCTCGGTGCAACGGCGTCATCGCCAGGACCAGGTGTTTCGTGCCGTGTTCATCGAACGTCACCGCGGCCCTTGAGTGCGAACCTTCGCCCTCTACGCGAATCACGACGCCGGGTCCGAAGCGATCGTGCACGACGCGGTCGCCCGCCGCGAGGCCCAGCTTTTCCGCGCCGGTCGAACGGACGGGAGGCGCCGCGCCGGTCCCGAACGCGCGTCCTTCGGTGAAGGATGTCGAGCGCCCAACGAAGCCGTCATCGTCAAGCGAGAAGCTCGAGCGTCTGGTGGGCAACGTGGAGGAGATGTCGATGATGAGTTCCGGCGGGATCTCCTGGAGAAATCGACTGGCGATGGCCTCGACTCGCTGACCCCACAAGGTCCGACTCCACGCGTGGGTGAGAATGAGGTGACGCATCGCGCGCGTGACCCCGACGTAGAAGAGTCGGCGCTCTTCTTCGAGTTCGGCGTCGTCTAACAGAGCACGACGGTGGGGAAAGACGGTCTCTTCAAGTCCCGTCACGACGACCGCTGGAAACTCCAAACCCTTCGCGACGTGCAGTGTCATCATGGAGATCGCCCCTTCGCCGCTGCCGAGTTGGTCAGAGTCGGCCACGAGCGCCATTCGTTCGACGAAATCCATCAACGTGTCGTACTGCGCCGCGGCCGAGGCGAGTTCTCCGAGGTTCTCGAGTCGTGAGTAGGCCTCATCGGTATCTTCGGCGCGCAGCGCGTCACCCATCCCCGACTCGCGCACGATCGCGTCGATCAACTCGCGCGGACTGAGGTCGTTGGAGAGCGCCCGCAGTTCTTCGAGCATGAAAGCGAACTTGTCGGCTCCCGAAAGAGCCCGACCCGTCAGACCGGCCGCGGCGGCGTGAAGCGCCGCTTCGGCGAAGGAGAGGCCGTGCTCGGCGGCGTAGGACCCGAGCTTCGCCTGAGCCGCCTCGCCGACGCCGCGTTTGGGTTCGTTGATGACGCGACGAGCCGACGCCTCGTCGCGGGGATTAACGATGAGACGCGCGTAGGCGAGCGCGTTCTTGATCTCTTTGCGGTCATAAAACCGCATCCCCGAGATCACTCGGTACGGAACGTTGGCGCGCAGCATCTCTTCTTCGAGGACTCGGCTTTGGGCGTTGGTGCGATAGAAGACCGCCATCTCGTTCCAGCCGAGACCGTTCTCACTGCGCAACCGTCGTAGCTCACTCGCCACCCAGCGACCCTCGTCGTATTCGTCGCCCGCGCGATAGAGACGGAGCTTTTCTCCTTGATCGCCGTCGGTGAAGAGATTCTTCGCGTGGCGCGAGGCGTTCTTCGCAATCACCGCATTGGCGGCGTCGAGGATCGTCTGAGTAGAGCGAAAGTTCTGCTCGAGCAAGATGACTTCGGCGTCGGGAAAGCGCAGTTCAAACTGCAAGATGTTTCGCACGTCGGCGGCGCGAAAGCGGTAGATCGACTGGTCCGAATCACCGACCACGCAGAGGTTGCGATGTTCGGCGGCGAGCATCATCACGAGCTCGTTCTGAACGCCGTTGGTGTCTTGGAACTCGTCCACGAGGAGATACTTAAAGCGCTCCTGGTACGAGCGAAGAACGTAGTTTTCGGCCTTCATCATGGCGACGGCGTTGACTAATAGGTCATCAAAGTCCATGGCGTTAGCCGTGAGCAGTCGCTTCGCGTAGAGCTGGAAGATCTCGGCAATCCGCCGACGTTGGGGGTCGTCCCCGTAGGTGTCGACGTAGCGTTCCGGCGACATCATCTCGTTCTTCGCCGCGGAGATTGCCGCCGAGACGCTGCGCGGAGGAAGGCGCTTGGTGTCGAGATTCAACTCCTTCATGATTCTCTCGACGGCCGTTTCGGCGTCTCCGGCGTCGTAGATAGTGAAGCCGCGCTGGTAACCCAAGACCTCGGCGTGCGCTCGTAGCATTCGCAGACAGGCTGAGTGAAAGGTCGAGACCCACATGCGATCGGCCTCGGCACCCACCAGATCGACGACGCGTCGGCGCATCTCGCCGGCCGCCTTATTCGTGAAGGTGATCGCCATGATCTCGTGGGGACGGGCGTCGCCGGTCGCGAGCAAGTGCGCAATGCGCCTCGTGAGAACGCGAGTCTTGCCCGAACCGGCTCCCGCGACGACGAGCAGCGGTCCTCCGCGCTGGGTGACGGCGGCGGCCTGCGGGGCGGTTAGCCCTTCAAGGAGCGACGCGGGATCCAGTCGAGAGGGTGAGTCACCAGAACGGTTCCCCCACAGTGACTCGTCGGAGAACGAGCCGCGACTCACTCCCACTCAATGGTGCCCGGCGGCTTGCTCGTCACGTCGAGGGCGACGCGATTGACGCCTTCGACCTCACGGATCAACCGGTTCGCGATACTCTCGATCACGTCGTAGGGCAGGCGTGCCCAGTCGGCCGTCATGGCGTCGTCACTGGTGACGGCGCGAATGATGATCGGGTACGCGTACGTTCGTCCATCCCCCATCACGCCCACAGTACGCACGACCGGTAACACGGCGAAACTCTGCCAGAGTTCGCGGTACAGGCCAGCCTTCCTGATCTCGTCAACGACCACGAAGTCGGCGTTGCGAAGAATTTCGGCCCGCTCGCGCGTGACTTCGCCGATGATGCGTACGCCGAGTCCCGGACCGGGAAAGGGCTGACGCCAGACAATCTCGGCCGGCAGACCCAGTTCCTCGCCGACACGGCGAACCTCGTCCTTAAAGAGAAGACGAAGCGGCTCGACGAGTTCGAACGAAAGGTCCTCGGGTAGCCCCCCGACGTTGTGGTGACTCTTGATGTTCGCGGCGTGGCCCGAGCCCGATTCGATGACGTCGGGATAGAGCGTTCCTTGCACGAGAAACTTCGGACCCTCGTCGCCTTCGGCGAGGTCACGGGCGACGGCTTCGAATTCACGAATGAACAGTTCACCAATAATTTTGCGCTTCGTCTCGGGGTCGGTGACGCCTTCGAGCGCCTCAAAGAAGCGGTCCTGGGCCTTCACGTGGACGAGATCGACGCCGAATTGGCGAACGAAGGTCTCTTCGATCTGATCGCCTTCGTTTTTTCGCATCAACCCGGTGTCCACGAAGACACAGGTCAACTGCGTGCCAACGGCTTTCGTGACGAGGGCGGCCGCAACGGCCGAGTCGACGCCTCCCGAGAGCGCGCAGAGGACCTTCTCGTTGCCAACTTGTTGGCGTATCGCCGCCACTTGGTCTTCGATGATCGAAGTGTTGGTCCACGCCGGAGGGATCCCCGCGACGTGATGCAAGAAATTCGAGAGCAACTCTTGGCCGCGCTCGGTGTGGGCGACTTCGGGATGAAACTGCGTGGCGTAGAGGCGTCGCTGCACGTCTTCCATCACGGCGACGGGAGCTTCCGGCGAGGACGCGGTCACCACGAATCCGGCGGGCGCGGCCGCGATCGCGTCGCCGTGACTCATCCAGGCCGTGGTCTGTGAGGGCCACTCACTCATCAAGAGGCTCGGGCCTTCGCGCGTCAACTCGGTGCGACCGTATTCGCCAACTCCCGTGTTCGCGACGTCGCCGCCGAGCTGTAACGCCATCAGTTGCGCGCCGTAACAGATGCCGAGGATGGGAACACCGAGGTCGTAGATCTCGGGATCGAGCGACGGTGCCGGCACCGCGTAGACGGATTTCGGTCCACCGGAAAGAATGATCGCGGAAGGCGACTTCGCGCGAACCTCATCGGCACTAATCGAACTCGGAACAATCTCGGAGTAGACGTGCGCCTCGCGCACGCGTCGGGCAATCAGTTGGGCGTACTGCGCGCCGAAGTCAACAACGAGGACGGAGTCGTTCAATGTCCCATGCCCACGCCCTGGGAGCGTTGCATCGCCTTACCTTCGGTCTGCAACGAGGGCGCCAACATGATCTCGGCCTTCTGAAACTCTTTGAGGGTCTCGTACCCGCACGTCGCCATGGACGTGCGCAGTGCGCCAAAGAGGTTCAGCCGTCCGTCGTTTTCGTGCGCCGGTCCGAGCAGGATCTCCTTCAACGTGCCGCGCACTTGCGTGCGCACACGCGTTCCGCGCGGCAACGTGGGGTGAAAGGTGGCCATGCCCCAGTGGAATCCGCGCGCGGGCGCTTCGATGGCGCTCGTGAGAGGAGAGCCGATCATGACTGCGTCGGCGCCACAGGCAATGGCCTTGGCGATGTCGCCGCCCTTGCTCATGCCGCCGTCCGCGATGACGTGTACGTACACGCCCGTCTCGTCGAGGTGGCGCATACGCGCGCCCGCGACGTCGGCGATGGCCGTCGCTTGCGGCACGCCTATGCCGAGAACCCCGCGCGACGTGCACGCGTTGCCCGGTCCGACGCCCACGAGAACACCAGCCGCGCCGGTGCGCATGAGGTGCAGTGCCGCTTGATAGCTCGCACATCCACCCACGATGACTGGCACTTCGAACTCGCGAATGAACTTCTTCAGGTTGAGCGGCTCAGCCGTCTTCGAGACGTGCTCGGCCGAGACGACGGTGCCCTGAATGACCAAGATGTCGAGACCGGAGTCGATGATGGTCTTGGACATCCACGAGGTGCGCGCCGGGGTCACCGACGCCGACGTAATGATTCCCGCGTCCTTCATCTGCTTGATTCGCTCCGCGACGAGTTCCAGCTTGATCGGCTCAAGGTACATCTGCTGCATGCGCGCGGTGGCCTTGTCGTCGTCGAGTTCCGTGATCTCTTCGAAGAGAGGCATCGGATCCTCGTAGCGAGTCCACAGTCCTTCGAGGTTGAGGACTCCGAGTCCCCCGAGTCGGCCAAGCTCGATGGCGGTGAGAGGAGAAATAGCGCCGTCCATGGCCGAACCCAACACCGGCAGTTCGAACTTGTAGGCGTCAATCTGCCACGTGATATCGACGTCCTCGGGGTCGCGCGTGCGCCGCGAGGGCACGATCGCGATGTCGTCAAAGCCATAGGCCTGACGCGCCGATTTGAAGATGCCGATCTCAACTTCCGCCATGAAGTCCTCCGATTGAAAACGCCGCAAAATGGTGACGTGATTGATTCATTCTACTAGCGAGATTGGTCGTCAACGCCGTGATGGATGGGCCAAGGCATGCCGGTGACGAGACAGAGCAGTTCGGTCAGCACCCGTGCCGTCGCGCCCCAGATCAGGTCCTCGGGCACCTTGAAAAAGTAGAGCGGAAAGTAGCCGTCCTCGTCCGCGCCCGGACGCAGAAGGGGTCGCCGCCACCGTTCCTCCAGAAACGCGCCGTCGGCGACCAGGTCCGATAGCGCTACCGTGAAGGCCCGGTCGACTTCGCTCGGCTCAATGACGAGTTCGGGGCGAGCCGACAGGAGCCCCACAATGGGAAATATTGCCGAGCCCGACGCGAACGTCGCAATCGGGCTCAACCACGCGAACGGCGTCACCGTCTTCGGATCGAGACCGACCTCCTCGTGCGTTTCGCGTAATGCCGTCGCCGTGGGCGTTTCGCCGTCGTGGCTGCGCCCACCCGGGAGGGCGATCTCGCCCCGATGAGATCGCATGTCGAAGGATCGGCGCGTGAGCACGACGTGACTTTCGCCCAACTCCTCGAACAACGCCACGAGCACGGCCGAGCGGTGCTCGATCGGTGTTGGTGCGTCGTCGGCGACCAGGCCGAATTCTTCTGGCTGGTCCGGGGGTGAATGCACTCCGAGGAGACGATGCGCGTCACTGAGACGAGCGCTGACGAGTTCGAGTGAGAGATTCGTTCGTGTCGTCGTCTGGGACCACGGCGCATCAGCGCCCGCGCGAATCTCGCCAGGATCGGGAATGATCTGCGGGTACCGATGACCTTCGAATCGCGGGGGTCGCCCGTCGGGTGGCGTCATCGAATTCCTCTAGACTTGTGCTTCGTTTGACGTTCTCACGGTAACGCAACGCTCCCGACTCCCCCAGGAGAAACCCCTTGAAATCCCTCGCCCGTTTTTGTGTTCGACACCGTTGGTGGGTGCTCGGCGCGTGGATCGTCGTCTTCATTCTGATCAACGGAATCTCCCACGCCGAAGGGTCGGCCTACTCCAACGCCTTCAGTCTGCCGGGCACGAACTCCACCGAGGCCCAGTCGCTCCTCCAGAGCGGTTTCGCCCAGCAGTCCGGCGACACCGACCAAATCGTCTTTCACTCAACGAGTGGCTCGGTCGCCTCGCACGAGACTGCCATTCAGACGGCGTTGGCGAAGGTCGCGAAACTTCCCGAAGTCGGATCGGTCTCGTCGCCGTTCTGCACCGGTGTCTTCACCGCGAGTGAGACGCTGCCCGGCGGCACCTGCCTCGGCACCGCGCAAGTCTCCAAAGACGGCACCATCGCGTACGCCGTAGTGCACTTCACGCAGAACGCGAATGTCTTAACCAATTCGCAGGTCCAGGCGGTCGTCACGACCGCGTCGAAGATTCAATCATCGTCGCTGAGCGTTCAATTTGGTGGCAACGCTATAGGCAACCTGGACTCGAAGACGGGAAGCCCGTACGAGTTCGTCGGCATCATCGCCACCGCCATCGTCCTCGCCCTGGCCTTCGGTTCGTTTTTTGCGATGCTCCTACCGCTTGGGGTGGCCCTCTTCGCCCTGGGCATTGCCCTCGCCGGCGGGATCCTCTTGAGCCATATCCTCGCCATCGCTAATTTTGCGCCCATTTTGGGATCGCTCATCGGACTCGGTGTTGGCATTGACTACGCCCTCTTCATCGTCACGCGCTCGCGCCAGGAACTGAAACGCGGCGCCAACGTTGAAGACTCTGTGGCGGCGGCTCTCAATACCTCGGGACGAGCCGTTCTCTTTGCCGGTTCGACGGTCTGCATTGCTCTGCTCGGCATGTTGATCCTCGGTCTGTCGTTCTTGAACGGCGTCGCCATCGCCGCTTCACTGGCGGTTCTTGTCACCATGCTCGCCTCGATGACTCTGTTGCCCGCACTATTGGCGTTTCAAAAGAGTCACGTGCTGAGCCGCCGCGAGAGGCGCACCTTGGCGGCCGAGGGCCCAGGACCGGTCGTCGTCAGTGGACCATGGCAACGCTGGGCGCACTTTGTCTCGCGCCACCCGAAAACACTCACCGTGGCGGCGATCGCCGTCATTGTCTTGATCATCGTGCCGTTCTTCTCGCTGCAACTCGGAAGTTCCGACCAGGGTTCGGACCCGGCCGGTTCAACGACGCGACAGGCCTACGACCTCCTCGCGCAGGGCTTCGGCCCAGGATTTAACGGTCCCCTCACCGTCGTCGGCGCCATCAAGAATCCCGCCGATAAGACCGCCATGGAACACCTCGACGCGACGTTGAAGCACGAGCCCGGTATTGCCGCGGTTCAGCCGCTCGTCACCAATCCGGCCGGGACCGTTGGCATCATCACGGTCATACCGACAACGAGTCCCCAAGACGCGAAGACGGTCGCGTTGATTTCGACCATTCGCGACAAATACATACCTGCGGCGGCGGCGACCTCGCATACCAAGATTTACGTCGGTGGCATCACGGCGATCTTCGTCGACTTCGCGAGTGTGCTCACGAGCAAACTGCCCCTTTTCGTAGGCGTGATTGTTCTACTGGGTTGCCTGCTACTCATGATCGCGTTCCGCAGCGTCGTCGTACCACTTGTCGCCGCGGTGATGAATCTGCTCGCTGTGGGGGCGTCCTTTGGCCTTGTCGTTGCCGTCTTTCAATGGGGATGGGGCACTTCACTGCTCGGCGCAGGCACTGGTCCCGTGGAGTCGTTCTTACCGATCATCATGATCGCAATACTCTTTGGATTGTCCATGGACTATCAGGTGTTCTTGGTCTCTCGCATGCACGAAGAATGGCTCAACACCGGCGACAACGAAGAGGCAATCATTCGGGGTCAGGCGAATACTGGTCGTGTCATCACCGCGGCCGCACTCGTCATGATCTGCGTCTTTCTCTCGTTTGCAGTGGGCGGAGAGAGAATCATCGCCGAATTTGGAATCGGCCTCGGCGGAGCGGTCCTGATCGATGCCTTCATCATTCGCACCGTGCTTGTACCGTCGTTGATGCACTTCATTGGTAAAAGGAACTGGTGGATGCCCCGATGGCTTGACCGACTCGTTCCTCGTGTCGCCGTGGAAGCTACGGAGTAGTCAACGACAATCTCCGAGTAGCTAAGAATCGTTCGTTTCCTTCTCTTTCTATCGGCTAGGTGCGTCGATGCAGTGTGCGGGTGCTGTGATAAAGAGTGCGCACCCGCGTTTGTCCTGCCATCCCAGACCGGCACATGGAGCATTTGTCGGCAAGAACGCCAAGGGCGACGGCGATCCTAAACTGTTCCGCATGGTCGACCACATTCCCGACACGAACGAACGAACAGCGCATTGGGAATCCGTCTACGAGCTCAACCGGGTCGACGGCGTCAGCTGGTACCAACAAGAACCAGTCGTGTCTTTGGAGCTTGTGGACATTCGCGGCGTCGAGAAAGACGCAAGGGTGGTTGACGTCGGGGGTGGCGCGTCAGTCCTCGTTGACTTCCTGTTGTCCAGAGACTTCACCAACCTGACCGTCCTAGATATCTCGAATAGCGCACTTCGCGTGAGCCGAGAACGGGTTGGCCCTGATGCCCATGTGACGTGGATTGCCCACAATCTCCTGACATGGGAACCAACGCACCCCTACGACCTTTGGCACGACCGAGCAGTGTTCCACTTCCTGCCGCCCAACGAGATCAAGATCTACCAAGATCTCGTGCGCCGTTCAGTTGCTCCCGGAGGATCCGTGATCATGGCCGCATTCGCACCGGACGGGCCGGAATGGTGCTCTGGGCTACCGGTGACCCGCTACAACGCCAATCAACTAGGTGAGGTCCTCGGTGACGAGTTCACAGTGGTCGAGCAGCGCAGAGAAGTCCACACGACGCCCAGCGGCGATCTTCAGCCGTTCACCTGGATCGCCGCTTCACGAAACCTGCCCTAACTCTTGGAGATGTCCCACGTCGTTGAGTCGGGGCCATGGTCTCCAAGTTCGAATCCTCCAGCCGGAGATTGTGGACATCGGTTCTCCGACACCAAAAATCTCCGAGTGGCAAAATCTCGTTCGTTTGATGCGCATCCATCGGCAGAATTCGTCGGTGCAGTACGCAGGTGCTGTGATTCAGGGCGCGTGCCGTTGCCGCAAGTGTCAACTCCGTCTACGTACGGCGCAAACTTAGTTTCCGCCCATCATCGGGCCGCGATTCATCCAGCCACCCCAGCCGTTCTTGTCGGTCCAACTACCTGTATGGCTCGTCATCCAGGTCACCATCGAACCGCACCAGTCTCGTGGAGTGATGGTGGACCCAGAAGGTGGGCTCGCTGACATCCACTGCTCACAGGTGGTGAGCATGTGATCGGCATCACCCCACATCATCTCTGGACCGACGCCGTTGTGGCCCATATCTTGCGACATCCAGTCACCCATGTCAGTGCACCACTGTCCATTGCCGGGCTGCCCCGGGTTTGTGCTGAGCCATTTTTGGCAGGCCGTTTGCACCGAGGCGAGCTGATCAGCCGCGGAGACCGAACTCGAACCCCGCGTGAGAAGAAGGCCAAGCGTTACGGCACCAGCAACTACCAAAGCTGCGATCGTTAATAAGATGGCACGTCGAACTCCGCTATTAGTGGACGTTGCCTCCATGACGGCGAGCCTAGGTTTTCACGGCCTTCTATCTCTAGGGACGAAGGTCCCGACGAAGTCAGACGCCAGTTGACACTGAACGGCATTCGATCTGGGATTCACATTGTTGTCCGGTTCAATGTTGCGTAATGGAATCACATCTTCCCTTCGTTCACGGCCTCCATGACTGCAGCCGCCATTAGATTTTTGAAGTCGGCTCTCCGACATCAACGGCCTCGCAATTCAAGCCGCCGATACTTGGATGCAGCGCCTCTCCTGGGAGATACGGCAACCGGATAGCGGTCTTTTGACCAGTTGTCATCGATCATGCGAGATCAAATCCTCGACTGCAATTTGTAGGCGCCGTGAAGCGCGTGGCATCGGTCTTAGACGCGGCCCCAGTTGCCCACTGTCTTTGCTGTTACCTGAGACGACGCCCCACATCGAACATGATCGAATATTGGCGGAGTCCTCAAACGTCCCCGGGTTGCTTGACGATTACCACGGGGCAAGCGGCCCACTGCGCGCATTCCTGGCTGACCGAACCCAGTTTAAGACCAACGAAACCGCCCCGCCCCCTGGATCCCAGCACGAGCATGTCGGCGTCTCTGGCCGCTTCGATCAGTGATGCGCTGACGTCACCTTGAGCGACCAATTTCGTGATGGGCACTGGTGGCACGTCTATCACCGCGGCGACGGCCTCATCTACAAAGACCTGGCAAAGTCTCTCCATCTCGTCGCGGTCGAACGCCCCAGGGATACCGATCAAGGGCATCTGCCACGCAAACACTGCCACAATTTCTGAGGAGTGAAGGACGGCTTCGGCCACGGCCCAGCGAAGCGCCGCGTTCCCGTGCTCGGATCCGTCCACTCCGACCACTATGCGCTCGCTCATTACTATGCCGCCTCTCGTTTGTCTGCAATTGGTGAATCGATCGCGATTCGCTCCAGCTGTTCGAGACTGTGGCCCATGGGCTCGGGGAGCAGCAAAAGAGAAAGTGTAAGACCAATCAGACACACGGCACCCGCGACGACCTCTGCGCCCCGCAGTCCGAAGGAGGAGGCGAGCATATCGGGGAAGAAGTAGGCACCGGCAAAAGCGCCCAGTTTGCCCGCCGCCGCCGAGATGCCGTGGCCGGTAGTGCGCACGTTCACTGGGTAAATCTCGGCCGGGTAGATGAACGTCGTCGTATTGGGACCAAATTCGGTGAAGAAATAACTCATCCCAAAGATGAGGACGAAGGGCAGCACAGCGGTCGAGACTCCCGGAACGAGACCGATGAGCAGGAAAGCGACGGCCATCATGGCGAAGCCGCCACACTGGATCTTCTTGCGTCCGGACCTGTCCAGAAGCCGAATGGCCAACGCGTAACCCGGAAGAGCGAACACCGCGAATATCAGCAACTGCAGTGAGGTGTTAAACAGCAGTGAGCCGTTGGGGTTGATGACCTTCAGTACTTCGGGACTGGAAATGGTATTGCCGTAATAGGCAAAATCGAGCGTCGCCCACGCACCGGCCGTACCAATGAGCCAGAAGAGCATGCGGCGATTCCGGCCGAACGTCCGAAATCCCTCCAGGGCCGACTGTTGATGACGAACCTTCGATATGACTTTGAGATCACTCGAGGCTGTTTGGCCGCTGGCAGTTGCCACGCCCGCCCGCGCCTCGTCCATGTCCCCACACGCCTGGGCAAAGCGCGGCGTCTCGTGGATCTTGCGACGTAAATAGAACACCGCCAGACCGGGAATCGCCCCCAAGCCCAGCAAGATGCGCCAGATTATTCCGTTAGGCATGTGTGAAGCGAGCAGAACGGCAGCGATGAACGGACCCACGACGAGACCGGCGCCCTGCATTGCGAATACCAGGCCAACCATCCTTCCACGTGACTTTGTTCCCGAATATTCGCTCATGATGGTGGCGCTCACCGGATAGTCTCCGCCGATGCCTAGTCCCAAAATGATGCGCGCGATGAGTAGAAAAGTGTAGTTAGGAGAGAGCGCTGACGCGATTGCCCCAAACGCGAGGATCAGCACCTCGAAGCCGTAGATCTTCTTACGACCAAGGATGTCCGCGATGCGCCCGAACACGAGAGCGCCGACGGCCGAAGCGGCCAGGGTCACGGAGTTAAGAAGCGATATTTGCCCAGTTGAGAGATTCCACTGAGTCGTGAGCAAGGCCACGACGACGCCAATGACGAACAAGTCGTAAGCGTCGGTAAAGAATCCCATGCCCGAAATGAACATGATCTTGTACTGGAACCTCGTTACCTTGTTGCCATCAAGCGCTTCGAAGGTGTCCGAACTGTCTGGGGGGGATTCAGTCATGGTCACATTGTCTATCCCGAGAAATAACGAAGGGTGATTCGCAGATGAACATTGCACGCACCAAGCCAAAAATCTATGCGTCCATGAGTGAATCTTCTCCGGGAGTGGCGACTTGAGCGCGGCAGGCTCGTCCGACGTAAAGTCAATCCAGCAGATGGGTGGCCCGGCACCTAGGCATCCCCAGGCGATAGCCGCCAATGCTTGGTAGCTGCGTCAGGGACGTCCCAGAGGAGCGCATGACTTGATCGTTGCGGCTAGTGCACTGTCGTCGTCTAATCGAGTGATAGTTACAGCCGATCAAGCTGCTTTCACGGATCTACCCGGCGTGACGGCGGTCTTTCACCGGTGAGGGTCAGCGGGAATCCCTGGTAAGAAGTCGTCAATGCGTGGTAGCAAACCTGTTGCTTCGGGCCCTGGAAGTATTGACCCATTACCGGAATGGGGTGTGGGGCGGAATGCCCCTGGCTTTAGCCATGGGGGTGTAGAGCCCCACCGGGGCGAAGCCCCGAGAACTGAGGTCAGACGTTGCGCTGATTAGCCACGTACTGCTTGATGATTTCTAAAGGGGCGCCACCAACCGTGGCAACGAAGTACGAGTTCGTCCACAGTGTGGGGAGCCGGCGACGAAGACGCGGGAACTCGTCGCGCAGCAGTCGCGATGACCGACCTTTGATCTGCTTGACGAGGCGGTGGACTCCGTACTGTGGATCGACGCCGACGAGAAGATGCACGTGATCGGGCATGGTCTCGAGCTCGATGAGTTCGGCCCCTCGCTCAACGCACACCTGAGCGATGATTTCCTTGAGTCGTGTGTCGACGGCGCCGTATTTCGGGTCGTCGGTGATGACCGACCGGCGGTACTTGGGGCACCAAACGACGTGGTAGGCACAGCGATAGACAACGTTGTTATTGGATTTGATCTCCATGCAGAGAAGTATACAGCTTTGTGTTATCATACGAACATGTGTTCTACTACCGTTCGCTACAACTACCGGCTGCGCGTGTCCGCCGGCGCCGAATCGCGGTTGCAAGCAGAGTGGGACAGCGCTCGGTGGGTGTGGAATCACTGCGTCGAGGAATCGAAGTCGGCCTTTCGCTCGTCAACCCCCACAGACAGGATCACGTGCGGGCCAGCGAAGCTGTGCAAGGACCTAACCCGGTGGCGAGCGGAAAATGAGTGGCTAAAACACGCATCATCGGTCGTCCAACAACAGACCATCCGAGACTTCGGGCTTAGCCGATCCAAGGCGCTCAAGGACATCAAAGATCGCCTGCCAATCCGCCAGCGCAGAGGGTTGCCTAGATTCAAGTCTCGTCACCGCTCACCAGCGTCGCTGAACTACGCCAAGACCGGATTCTCTCTTCACGAACACGCCAAACCCGATCACCAGATCAACAACAAGCAGGTGGCGCAACGACAGAGTTTCTTGCGACTGCACTTGGCCGGAGGCATCGTTGTCGGCCCCGTCTGGTCGCGCGCGCTCCCCTCGGCACCTTCTTCCGTTCGTGTTTACCAAGACGCAGTAGGCGACTGGTGGGCGAGCTTCGTTGTGAAGGTCGAGCGCGAATTGCTCCCCGCAAATGGACGCGTGATCGGCATTGACTGGGGCGTGAAAGAGATCGCCACTACTACTGACGACGCGTACGACTTCGCCCACCTCGAACACGGTAAATCATCTCAGGCCCGTCTCTCGCGCTACCAACGGCAGATGGCTCGACGCAAGCCCAAGCGTGGACAACCATCGTCCAACGGCCACCAACGCGCCAAGCAGGATGCGGCCAAGACCTACCGCACCGTTGCCCGACAGCGACAAGATGGCGCGCGCAAGTGGGCCAAATCAGTCGTGATGAACCACGACCAGATTGCTGTGGAGGACTTCAAACCGAAGTTCCTCGCCAAAACAACCATGGCCAAGAAGTCGGCGGATGGTGCCATTGGGTTGGCCAAGCGCGAGTTGGTTGCCATGGCCAAGAAACACGGCCGGGATCTTCGACTCGTCGATCCAAAGTGGACGACGATGGATTGCTCCAAATGCGGTGCGAGAACCAAGCACCGCCTACCACTGTCCCAACGGACCTACACCTGCGAAGCGTGTGGTGCGGTCAGTCCAAGGGACAAGAATTCTGCGGCCGTGATGGTCGTCCGGGCTGGTTTCGACCCGGCTGGTGTTGATGGCATAAGACCCGCGCGTCCGCTGGACACGCGGGCTGCCTGAGCCAGGAATCCCCCGGCTTTAGCCGTGGGGAGGTTTCAACGTGATTTGCGTACCGCCGGCCGCAGATACCGTCGTCCCGGCGAGGCTGTTGTTTCCCGTTTCGTCTTGAATCCGATTGCACCGTCGGATGATCGGCTGATATGCGTGGATTCTTCGATTTCCTTTAAATGTCAGTGGGCGCTGTGGCTCTGACGAGGCTCTGTCCTAGCGTGACGACGTGATCCATTTATCGAGGACGGCGTCCTCCCGAAATTGTGCGCCCCGATGGAGATCTCCGCGAAAGAACTTTCGTTCGGCGACCGGTGTCGCTGCCGTTCTCGCGACGATCGTTGTCGCGTCATTCTCCGTTTTGCCGCAGTCTGTAGAGATCGCGAAAGCCAGCGTCGCGCCAGCTGCCTCCGCCACAACCGACGGGAGCGGGCTGACCTTACGCACGTTCAGCGGAGCCCCGTATGGCGTGACGACATCGATACATGAACTTACCTTCAGTGGAACTCAGTACTCTCTCGCCATTGATCTTGCGAACCATGACCTCGACGGGGGTCTTGAGACTCCAAGTTCCATGTGTCGAAGTACGCCCGACTGTGTAGCCGCCGTCAACGCTGACTTCTTTGACACGACTCCCAAGGGCCAACCTGACCCCGGTGACGAGGTGGGTGGGATCATTCAAAACTGCGTACTTCTGCATACTCCAGAGATCTCTCATCAACAGGTCGACCTCGCTGGCCCGTCGGTCAGTGGAGGTCTCAACTGGAGCAGCTCCGTCGATGTCAACGGGATCAGCGTGGCGATCACCGCGATCAACCAAGAACTGCCGATGAAATATCAGGGCGTTAATCTTCCGCTGGCCGGGACGTTGCTGTTCACTGCGCCGTACGCACTTCCAACGCCGTCCGCAGCGGGGCGAATGACGTATGAGTTCATTCAGGTTGATGGTATGACGAGTCCTGCGACGAGTCCAACGACAATCAACACGACATCCGAACTCGATCTCGTCTCCGAGACGGCCCTGCCAGTGAAGGTCCCGTTTGGGGACGTTGACATTTCCGCACCCGCCGGATCGGCATTCGCGTCCCTGCAGGTCGGCACCACGGTCTCATTAACCACTACCTCAAGCGCCGGTTGCAACAACGTCGGAGGTCACCCGATCCTCCTCGATGACGGTGCGGTTGTACCAACCAATCCCGCTGACACGTACTTGGCCCAGCGATACGCGCGCTCGGTGATTGGATGGACGAGTTCGGGCGAGACCGTCATTATGACGGTCGGAGGTATTGACGATAAGACAGGCGCCACGGCTAACCAACTCGACAGGCTGCTTCTCTCCCTCAACGTAGTGACCGCCATTGACCTTGACGGGGGTGACTCGACCGCGCTGTACGCCAACGGGCGCACTTTCTATCATGCGAATAAGGCGGGGGAACGGCCCGTTTCGACCGGCTTACTCGTGATCGGCAACCCGTGATGGGACCGTCGACACACTTTCCAGGCATTACCCTGCGACGCTGGAGCCTCGCACTCACTCTCTGTGTGCTGATTGCTTCGGGCGTCTCCTCAGCGTCGAGTGCGGCGCCCGTGATACGGACGACGCCGTCGTCTCCGTGTGACGCACCGGGTCCAGTCCACTACGACCACGTCGTGTGGATCATGTTGGAGAACGTCGGCTACGCCGTGGTGGGCTCGCCGAGCGCTCCCTACTTCAATCAACTCGCGTCAAGTTGCGGCCTCGCAACCAATTACGATGCAATTTCACACCCAAGTCTGCCGAACTACATGGCGCTCACGTCGGGTTCTACTCAGGGCATCACCGATGACGGCGAGCCGAGTGAGCACCCGCTCCCGGTGCCAAGCATCTTCTCCCAACTCGGCTCAAACTGGCGCACCCTCGCCGAGTCCATGCCGAGCAACTGCGACCGCGTCACCAGCGGAACGTACGCCGCGCGACACAACCCCGCCGTGTATTACACCAATATCACGGCGTCGTGTCGTCGCAACGATATACCGCTGACGCTCCCGCTGAACTTGAGCGCACGATTTACGATCATCGTGCCGAATATCTGCGACGACATGCACAGTTGTCCAGAGTCGGTAGGTGACACGTGGTTGCGACGGATGGTTCCGCTCATTCTGAGCAGTTCCTTCTACACGTCGCGCTCACTCGCCTTGTTCATCACCTTCGACGAGAACGATGGCGACGCTACCAATCAGGTACCAACTCTCGTGATCGCACCCTCGGTGCCCCACGGCGCTCGCGTGGGCGCGAAGTTCACTCACTACTCGCTACTACGCACAACAGAGATGCTCTTACATCTGCCCCTACTCGGCGCGGCGCGCACGGCGGCACCGATGATCGGTTCGTTTCGACTCACAGGACAATGATTCCCGCGCAATGATCGAGAAATCGATTACCCATGGAACGGATGAATCGTTCTGGGAACGTTGACGAACCCTCGGCCTATTTGGCGAATTTGAGAAACTGCGAAAAGGGCACGGTCTCCCCCGCCGGCGGCGTCGCGATCGTGACCGGTGTTCCATAGTTGCAGTAGTCAAAAGATTCATTCACCGAAACCGCTCCTGCGGTCGTCGTGTTCTCCGCTGTCGCCCATGACATCTGCACCAACGTTGCCCCGTTGATGTACACCTTTTTCGTGCCCGACCCATAGGTCACTTCTGAAGTGATCTTTCTCATCCAGGCCGGCAGATTCGCGCTGTCCAGTTCCTTTTGCACGACGGAGGGGTTGATGGTCACTGAGTATCGCTCGACGGATTGTCCGTCCACGGTTGATGTGCCGAGTGGCGTCACCGTATTTCCTTGTTGAGCCAACGTCTGAAGTCTGGCGGTGGATCAGATCCGAGGGCACTCGCATTTGTTGACTGACCCTCCTTCGCGATCGACGAAAGATTCAACGGACGCGTATGCGAGAAGCACGAAGTTCGCGGCGGAAGCGACGAGCCACTCTCGTTACGCCGGCGACTCTCCGGTGCCCCCGAGTTGATCAGCCTCGAAGAGAACATTCAGGTAGTCAATGTCTTGACGATACGGATTCAACAAATTCGAGTTGCTCGCCGCAATCTGCGCGGCACTCGCACTCTGCAGATTATTGATGTCGGCAATGGCCGCGTCGTAGAGAACTGCGCGCGGACTTTGCGCGCTCGCTTCGAGACGAAGTGCGGTCACCGCGGACCTGAGTTGACTGACGCGAACACCGTCGTGGAGTCCGGCGGGCTCATTGTCAAAGTATCGACGCGCCCGATCAAAGAACGCGCCCGCGGGCACATCGTCCAAAAGAGTCCGTGCTTCGCTCGTCCCGACGTCGAAGAAGGCGTTGAGAAGGGACCAGTCGCGGTGCGACTCGAGCATCTGATCCTTAGTCTCCGACGTGATCGGAATGCTTTCGAACGCCTCGATCGTGTTGATTGCCCGGACATAACCTGAGGTATCTCCTCCTTTGGCGAGACCAATCTTCAGATCGTGCACCGCGGAGACCAACGGAATGTTCTGCCAGGCGCTCGACACCATCTGTGCTTCGCTCAACCAACGCACTTTTGCGAGTTCGTAAAACGGCCGAGCCGTGGTCCCCGCTCCCGCAGGCCCTATTACGAAGAATGACGCACTCACTACCAGAGCGAGAAGAATCAACGACTTCCCCGGAATGGACCACGGACTCTTCATCTTCACGAATGCGATCATCGCTCACTTTCGCGCACAAAAACAAAAACAGCCGGGCACGAGGCCCGGCTGTTTTATTGGTCGTAGGACCAAGAGCTACATCATTCCGCCCATGCCGCCCATGCCACCCATGCCGCCGTCGCCCATCGGCGCACCGGCCGGCTCAGGCTTGTCGGCCACGATGGCTTCGGTGGTGAGAAGCAGCGCCGCAATGGACGCCGCGTTCTGCAGCGCCGAGCGCGTCACCTTCGCGGGGTCGATAACGCCAGCCTTCACGAGGTCCTCGAGAACACCGGTCTCGGCGTTGAGCCCAACCGATCCCTTGGCGTCGGCCACTTCACGCACCTTGACGGCGCCCTCATAGCCAGCGTTTTGCGCAATGTGACGAAGAGGAGCTTCGAGCGAGTTTGCGACAATGCGCGCACCCGTTGCCTCATCACCGGTCAAGCTGGTGATCAACTTCTCGACCGAGCCGCGAGCGCGAACCAGTGCGGTGCCACCACCGGCGACGATTCCCTCGTCGATCGCAGCACGCGTTGCGCTGAGCGCGTCTTCGATGCGGTGCTTCTTCTCCTTGAGTTCGATCTCCGTCGCGGCGCCGACCTTGACGACGGCCACGCCGCCGGCCAGCTTGGCGAGACGCTCCTGGAGCTTCTCGCGGTCCCAGTCGGAGTCGGTGTCCTCGATCTCGCGCTTGATCTGCGCGACGCGACCCGCGACGTCGGCGGCCGTGCCGCCACCGTCCACGATGGTCGTCGCATCCTTCGTCACGACGAGACGACGGGCGTGACCCAGCAGGTCGACCGTCGCCGAGTCCAGCTTGAGGCCGATCTCCTCGGAGATCACGGTGCCGCCGGTCAGGATCGCCATGTCTTGGAGCATGGCCTTGCGACGCTCACCAAACCCCGGGGCCTTGACGGCCACGGACGTGAAGGTGCCGCGAATCTTGTTCACGACCAGCGTGGCGAGGGCCTCGCCCTCCAC
>PLON01000037.1 GCA_003142095.1 Acidimicrobiaceae bacterium
ACGATCAGGGGTGAATAGTTACGTTCCGACGAAGTTTTACCTAAGTAGCCTCGGACCGAACTCAACGGCGGCGGTGCTGGGGAAGTTAATAGCGGGTCTCCCAATACGAGACTGAGCGAAGCTCCGCTGGAGTTCCGGGCCCGGCAGTGCTCGAAGCGACGTACCACCACTTGCCGTGCATCGGTGTCTGGAATTGAACAACGTACTGAGCCTCGGTAGATCCTGGATTGAGAATGGTGCAACTAAAGGAGTAGCCAATAGCGACCTTCGAAATGTCGTAGGCGCACGAAGCCGTAACGGTGGTCGATGGCGGGTCTGTCACCACTGACGGGTCTTGCAAATCACAAATCGTCTCCGGGCCGCGAGCGCTATTCTGCACTTTCCACACATAAGACGGTGTCTGATTTTGTTGCTCACTCCCGCACGTGATTGCTGTGAGATTGGCTTGAATCGTCGCGTACGAAGGCGCCGACGGAAGAGACGAGGAGCTCGACGAGCCACATGCGCTGAGAGTTAAACCGCTTAGTAGCGCACCCGCAATGACCATTCGTTTCATTGGGACTGGTTATCACAGTCGGGTTGCTCATACTGAAGAACGGACCTTCGAACTGGCTCGGGAACGATGAGGGTGGAGCCCGGCGGCGATTTGGTGGTACTTCCGGTGGGTTTTTGAATGAAATGGCCTTTAAAGGTCCACTTCGATGTCAGGAAAGTAGGCCGTGACTAAGAGTTTTAGGTGGTGCGCCAGCCGGGACTTGAACCCGGAACCTGTTGATTAAGAGTGGGATCCAGTTTGTTGCGACGTGACTTTCTGGTTGATTGTGTCTTGAGATTACGGGCAAATGTGTTGCGCTGTGTTGCATTGGTTTATCTAGTACGTGCTGGTGTGTGGGATTTTTCGTGGGATTATTGGGCCGTAGTCGCATGTCTTTGAGCACCGAGGCTTCTTCCGCTTGATCATTTATGTTCGCGGTTTGACGAAGTAGTGGGACGGTGTGAAGTTCGCGCCGTTGGTAGAAGTCGGGCTCATTGTCAAAGAGTCATCACTTGAATCTTGCTCTCATCATTCTGATTCAGACGGACATCGAAAATGGGACTTCTGTCCCTATGACCGAAGTGAACCCACCGATAGCGTGACGTTTGGGAAGTCCAAAGGTTCAACCGGGATCTGGCGGTTTGCCCAGAGAGTTGAGCAAAATCATGCTTACTAAAGTGCGAGACAACGACCTGCAAATTCGATTCGGTCCATCACGAGCGTGGATTGACGAGATGTTTCGTGACGGTGAATGGCGTCGGTCATTCAAGATCGAAGAGACCGATGAGGGTGACACGATGGTCATACGGGCGGAGTTGCCCGGCGTGGATCCGGAAAAAGATGTGACGGTCGAAGTCAACGATGACGAATTGGTGATCCGAGTTCAACGCACAGAGAGCCACATGAGCAACACGCACCATGTGCATCGCAGCGAGTTTCGCTACGGGTCGTTCTCACGAATCGTTCCGATTCCGAGCGGCGTCGAGGAGTCAAAAGTGACCGCGGCGTATAAGGATGGCATCTTGGAAGTGCGACTGCCTTCTCCCGCCGAAGTTAGCGACAGCGAGTCACACCGTATTGAGGTCAAGCGCAGTTAGGGAGGCATTGGGCGAGTGCAGCACAAGGCGCGCGAGCTCGAACTGGTGTGTGGGATCTTTTGTGGGATTGGTTGTTCCGGTCGCGCATCGTTTCCGAGCATCAGATCATCCGCTATCAGTCTGTCATGGAACAGTCGAAACATTCACGTGGTGCGCCGGCCGGGACTTGAACCCGGTCTCGACCACTCGGACACCGTCGCTCAACGCGTGGTGCGAGAAACTGGCATTCTTTATTACGTGGAGACGACGTCGATCGGATCGAGAACGCGAGGGAGCGAGGGGCCTGATAGTCGCCGAGCGAGGGGCCGATTGAGAGACACGCGGTGACTAAACCGGCTAACTCACCCCCGACCCAGGATTCGGGCACGCCGACTGCTCCTCCGCCGCCGTCGCCGTGGCGGCACTACCTCTGGCTCGTGGCGCTCGTGAGCTTCATTGTCTTGTTCTTCCTCGTCCCCGCGACGAGCCGCACGACGCAGGTCACGCTGAACTATTCGAAGTTCTTAAAGGACGTGGTCGCTCACAAAGTGAAAACCGTGACGCTCGAAACGACCGGTGCGGCAACCGGTACCTTGTCAAACGGCACCGCGTACACGACGGCGATCCCCGCCGAGGCGGGGTCGTCCCTTCTTGGCGAGCTGCGAAGCGACGGTGTCCAGATCACGGCCGAGACGTCTGGAACGTCGTTCGGGGCCGAAGTGCTGTCGTGGCTCATCCTGCTTTCCCCCTTCATCATCGTTGGCTACATCTGGTGGCGAATGTCAAAGCGCGGTCTACAGGGCGCACTCGGTGTGGGTCGCTCCAAGGCGAAGGTTTTTGACGAGGAGCGGCCCAAGACAACCTTCGCCGACGTGGCGGGCTACGAGGGTGCCAAACTCGAGATCCGCGAGGTCGTGGACTTCCTCCAACGTCCCGAGCGCTACGCACGCGCCGGCGCGAGGGCGCCTCGGGGCGTCTTGATGATTGGCCCGCCCGGAACCGGCAAGACCCTCCTCGCGCGCGCCGTCGCCGGGGAGGCCGCCGTTCCGTTCTTCTCCGTCACCGGATCAAGCTTCGTCGAGATGTTCGTCGGGGTGGGCGCCGCTCGAGTACGAGACCTCTTCGCCGAAGCGCGAAAGCGAGCGCCGGCAATCATCTTCGTCGATGAGGTCGACGCAATCGGGCAACGACGCGGCGGCGCCATGGTGGTCGCGAACGACGAACGCGAGCAGACGCTCAACCAGCTGCTCGCTGAGATGGACGGCTTCGATCCGGCGGAGGGCATCGTGGTACTGGCTGCCACGAACCGTCCCGAAGTGCTCGACCCCGCGCTGCTGCGACCGGGACGCTTTGACCGTCAAGTGATCATCCCACTACCGACACTGCCGGAGCGACTGGCAATCTTGAATGTCCATGCGCGCGGAAAGCAGTTGGCGGCCGACGTCGATCTTGAAATCGTGGCGAGAGGGACGCCCGGTTTCTCAGGCGCCGATCTCGCGAACCTCGTGAACGAAGCGGCGATAAATGCGGTTCGAGCCAGTCGTGACGTATTGAGCGCGGCGGACTTTGATGCGGCTCGCGACCGGGTCATCCTGGGCCAGCGCGAAGGCTCGAACGTGCTGATCCCCGATGAACAGCACGCCGTCGCGGTGCACGAGGCCGGTCACGCGCTAGTGGCCGCCTACTGCGAGAAGGCGGACCCCATCGCCAAAGTGACGATCCTTCCGGCCGGGCAGGCGCTCGGGATCACCGAGCAGTTGCCCCTCGTCGAGCGGCACCTCTACGGCGAGGACTACCTCTACGACAACCTCGCCGTGCTGCTCGGTGGAAGGGCGAGCGAGCTCGTCGTGTTGGGCCAAGGCTCGACCGGCGCGTCGAACGATCTCGCGAAGGCCACCGATCTCGCGACGAAGATGGTCCGCGAATTCGGTCTGTCGGCGAAGTTTG
Organism: Acidimicrobiaceae bacterium; assembly: GCA_003142095.1. Lineage (GTDB taxonomy): Bacteria > Actinomycetota > Acidimicrobiia > Acidimicrobiales > RAAP-2 > RAAP-2. The sequence goes on from PLON01000037.1 coordinate 3,559, forward strand.
GCCCCGTGGGCTATCCGTCAGGCGGTTCGATGTTTCTCGGCGAAGGGGGCAGTGCCGTTTCGAGTCGGCCGTTCTCCGAGGAGACCCAGACGATTCTCGACGCCGAAGTGTCGAGGATGCTTCGCGAGGCTGAGCAGCGTTCGGTTGGGATATTGACTGAGCACCGAGACGCGATCGACCAGCTCGTGGCGCTTCTTATCGAGAACGAAACCGTGGACGGGTCAGCGGTCTACAAGATTGCGGGGCGGGATGAACCGACGGGTGGGGGAGGCGTGACCGTGGCGCCGGATCGCACGCCGCAAGCCGCCGGGGCTGCGCACACGGCTTCGAGCACGGCTTCGAGCACGGACGCTGAGGGGGACTGAAGCAGGACAGTCTGATTGGCGCGCAAAGGCCTGGTGCATTCAAGCAGTGCGCCGGCCGGGACTTGAACCCGGAACCTGTTGATTAAGAGAAAGCCTCGGATGGTTCTGGTGTGTCTGTCTCGTTGCGTGGGTCGTTTTTTTTCAAGAAATCGTGTTGTTGTGTGTCGGTCTCG
>PLON01000065.1 GCA_003142095.1 Acidimicrobiaceae bacterium
GGCGGCGATCGGCCGAAAGTTTTCAACATAATCACAGTGCCTCTAAGAAGGCCAGTAACGCATCGGGTGGTCGGTAGCGCCCGGAGGCGACACCGATCGGCGTCGTTCGTTCCAGGGCTCGCTCCTTGAGGGCGAGGTCGGCGTGAATGTAGATCTGGGTCGTTTCAATAGATTCGTGACCCAGCCACAGCGCGATCATTGAGATGTCGTTGCCCGCGTGCAGGAGTCGCATCGCCGCCGTGTGGCGCAGTACGTGGGGCGTCACTTGTTTGGACTGAAGTGACGCGCTACATTGTGCCGCCGTTGTCGCGTGTCGAGTAACGAGTGCGCCCACCGCGTGCCGACTCAGCGCGCCGCCATGGGTGCTGGCAAAGAGCGGATCACCAGTTCCGCCGCCGCTCTCGCCCATGAACTCCTTCAACACCGATGCCGCCCTCTTGGAGAGCGGCGTGATGCGCTCCTTTCGACCCTTGCCCGTGCATCGCACGTGCGACCGGACGCCCACGATCACGTCACCTCGTCGCAGTCCCACGAGTTCCGAGACTCGCAGCCCGCTCTGTAGCGCCAAGAGGAGGAGCGCGTGGTCCCGGCGTCCGATGGCGGTGGTCGGATCGGGTGCCGCCAGTAGCGCCGCCACTTCCTCGTCGCTCAGAAACGCGACGAGCCCTCGACGCGAGCGCTTCGCCGGGATGGCCAACACGCGCTGAATGTGCGCCGCGTGCTCGGGGTGGCGTAGCGCGGCGTAGCGAAACAGCGAGTGAATCGCCGCGAGCCGAGCGTTGCGCGTGCGCGCACTGTTGCTCCGATCGACCTCCAAGTGGTGAAGGAATGACCCGACGAGCGCCGCGTCCACGTCCTCGAGACGCAGGTTCGAGGGTGGCGTGCCGGTCTGATCTTCCGCGAAGGCAAGCAGGAGCCGGAAGGTATCGCGATAGGCCTCGACCGTGTGGGGGCTCGCGTGACGTTGCCCGATCAGCCGCTCGGTGAAGAAGGCCTCCAACGTGGGCGCGAGGGTCAGAGCGAGCGTCACGACTCCACCTCGTAGGTTGATTCGAGGCGAATGACAGCATGCTCGAAGAGCTCGGGCGTCGCCGACAAATACCAATAGGTGTCAGCCGGATCAACGTGACCCAGATAGGTCGACAGCGACGGGAGTTTCGTGCTCACGTCCGCCCCCTCGGTGTTCCATCTCGTGAGCACGTTGACGGCAAAACTGTGCCTCAGGTCGTGCACACGGGCCCGACACGACGGGCGAACCTCAAGACCAATTACGTTCACGAGTGCGTGGAAGGTCGCCGAGAAGTTGCAGTGGTGCACGCGTTTGCCGGTCGGCGACGCGAAGAAGGCCCGACCCGCGTGCGGTATCAGTTGATCGCGCCGGGTCGCGTAAACGCGCAGGGCCGCCACGCAACTGGGGTGCAGAGGGACGAGGCGGCTCTTGTTAAATTTCGCGTGTCGAACGATCAGCACCCCATCGACGAAATCCACGTCAGGGCGATCCAGGGCGAGGGCTTCGCCGACGCGCAGCCCGCTCGCCGCGAGCAGTCCAATGATCGCCTCGGTCGTGAGCGCTCTGCGGGGCGAGGAGATCTTGCGGGCCGCCGCCATCAGGCTCCTGACCTGCTCGTTCGAGTAGAGAAAAGGCGTGGCACGCTTCTTGCCGCGAGGGAGCAGACCGATCGGCGGGACGCCGGTGCGCGGATCGAACGCGTGCAGGTAGCGCGCGAAGCCCCGCACCATGCCCAGGCGAGCCGAACTCCACGCCGAGCGGCAGTCCGTCGGCAGCGACGCCCAGGCGAGTGCGAGTTCCACGGTCACCACGTCAGCGCCGCGTTCTTCCATGAACGTGACGAACTGGGCGAGCAGGTGGCCAGTCTTTTCCAGTTGATAGCCGAACTCGCGACGCATCGCGAGGTAGTCCTCCAGTGACTGGCGCAGTGTCATCGTCATCACGCCTCCGGCCAAGGTTGGGCGACGCCCGCGAGCGTGCGGTGGTCGATCTTGGCGTAGATCGCGGTGGTGGCGAGTCGCTGGTGTCGAAGCACCTGACCGATCTCACTCAGGTTCGATCCGGCGCGCAGCATCTCACTCGCTGCGCTGTGACGTAGGTGGTGCGCGCCCACCGGTGGTAGTCCGGCTCGCCGACACGCCGCACGAACGACGTCGCTCACGCCCCCACTCGGCAGCGGGCTGAGCGGGGCCAGCATCCGGCTGAACACGTTCGGATGCTGACACGCGGGACGCCCGTGTTCCAGCCAGTGAGCGATCGCGGCACCGACGTCGACGGGCAGCGGTAGACGGTCGACCCGAGCACCTTTGCCTCGCACGCTGAGCTCGCCGCCTCGCCAGTCGAGGTCACCGAGTTCGAGGTTCGCCACCTCACCCGCGCGCAACCCGAGGCGCGCCAGCACGGTGAGGATAGCGAAGTTTCGCGCGCCGAGCGCGCTGTCTTGATCACAACTCTCGAGCAGCGCGCGAACGTGCTCGGGCGTGAGGGTCTTGGGCAATGACGACAAGCGCCAACTGGCGACTCGAGGCACGGCCTCGGATAACGAGCCGGTTGTCAGTCCCGCCACCTGGCTGTAGCGCAAGAACACTCGCAGTCCCGACGCGACGCGACGGGGATTCTGGTGGCGACACTGCTCGCTCGCGAAGTCCAGCACGTCCGCTGGCGTAACGCCCGTGAGGTCGCCGGTCACGTCGCGGAGTTCGTTCACGAACGCTCGCGCCACTCGCATAAAGTTGTCGAGTGAACTCGGTGCCAGTCCGCGTTCTTCGAGCAAATAGTGCTGGTAGGCGCCCAGCACGCGTTCGCGCGGGGTGGCGAACACGGTTGCAGACACCGGCACCACGCCCCGCGAGCGCAAGTGCGTCAGCAACGGCACCACGGCCTCGGGCGAGATCCACTGGGTATAACCAATAGCGCGGCGCGCGACGAGGAAGTCCTCGCTTCGTTCGGCGAACTCGTGAGCGCCGTAGCCGTGCTCTTCTAACCAACGGCTGGCGTGCGCTAATAGCAGGACATGATTAGCAACGGAACTCGGCCGATAGCCCATCGACTCGAGTTCGGCGCGGTATCCCGTGACGTAGGGCACTAACGGCCCCGTAGCCTTGGCCCTCGACAAATCTCTCCACATGACTTCCTCCTCTTCGAACTGCAGTTGAGGAAGTCTTGGCCGTCAGACTCCGGATTATGTTGAAAACTTTCGGCCGATCGCCGCCGACACCAAGGGCTCTCGAGGCAGGTTCAACATAATCCGGAACGCAACATAATACTGGAAACCCGTCTACTACTC
>PLON01000010.1 GCA_003142095.1 Acidimicrobiaceae bacterium
AACCGCCAATGCTCGGTAGCAGCAGTTCAGAGCCGGCTTCGGCTCGCCATGTGGATAGAAGATGTCCTCGGACCAGTTATCTCTCAGTGCTCTGGCAACTTATCGCCGCGCTCGTTACCATCGACTCGTTCGATTCGGTGACACCGACAGATCTGTAGTGCCAGTGAGCCTGCGTAGCAGCATGGTGGAGGAGGGCAACCACGAGGACCGTGGAATGTTGCCTTAGAGCACGAGCATCAGACTTCTGATTTTCTTCGCCCTCCCCGAACCGGACGCTTTCAATTATCAAGTGAGAGGAGACAACGTGGACATTGTTCACTATCGCTGCGCCGGACTCGACGTCTCGAAGAGGGACGTCAAGGTGTGCGTGCGAGTCCAACAACCCACCCAGGCCCGAGCTCAGACGAAGGTCACGACGTGGGGATCAACCACCAACCAGATCCTGGCCTTGCGCGAGCACCTCGTGCAAGAGCAGGTGACGCTCGTTGTGATGGAGGCGACGAGTGACTACTGGTTATGTTGAATTCAACATAACCAGTATTATGTTGCGTTCCGGATTATGTTAAATGCGCCTCGAAAGTCCTTTGTTGTGGCGGTGATCGGCCGAAAGTTTTTAACATAATCACAGTGCTTCTAAGAAGGCCAGCAACGCGTCGGGTGGTCGATAGCGCCCGGCGGCGACGTCGATCGGCGTTGTTCGTTCCAGGGCTTTCTCCTTGAGTGCGAGGTCGGCGTGGATGTAGATCTGGGTCGTTTCAATTGATTCATGTCCCAGCCACAGAGCGATCATCGAGATGTCGTTGCCGGCGTGCAGGAGTCGCATCGCCGCCGTGTGGCGTAGGACGTGGGGTGTTACTTGTTTGGATTGAAGTGACGCGCACCGGTGCGCCGCGGCCGCCGCGTGTCGAGTAACGAGCGCACCCACGGCGTGGCGACTGAGTGCGCCACCGTGGGTGCTGGCAAAGAGCGGTTCGCCGGCCCCGCCGCCGCGCTCTCCCATGAACTCTTTCAACACCGCCGCCGTTATCTTCGAGAGCGGCGTGACTCGTTCCTTTCGACCCTTGCCCGTGCAGCGCACGTGCGACCTGACGCCAACAATCACGTCGTCTCGGCGCAGGCTCACGAGTTCCGAGACTCGCAGCCCGCTCTGTAGCGCCAGGAGGAGCAGCGCGTGATCGCGGCGCCCGATGGCGGTGGTTTGATCGGGCGCCGCCACTAGCGCCGTCACTTCGTCGTCGCTCAGAAACGAGACGAGCGCCCGGCGAGAGCGCTTCGCGGGAATGGCCAGCACGCGCTGAATGTGCGCCGCGTGCTCGGGGTGACGCAGCGCGGCGTAGCGAAACAGCGAGTGGATGGCCGCGAGCCGGGCGTTGCGGGTGCGCGCACTGTTGCCTCGATCAATCTCCAAGTGGTGGAGAAACGACCCGACGAGCGCGGCGTCGACGTCCTCGAAGCCGAGCGCCGACGGGGGCGTGCCGGTCTCATCTTGAGCGAAGGTGAGGAGGAGCCGAAAGGTATCGCGGTAGGCCTCGACGGTGTGGGGACTGACGTGACGTTGTCCGATCAGCCGCTCGCTGAAGAAGGCCTCCAAGGTAGGAGCAAGGGTTAGGGCGAGGGTCACGACTCGACCTCGTAGGTCGCTTCGAGACGGATCACCGCCTGCTCGACGAGCTCGGGCGTCGCGGACAAGTACCAATAAGTGTCAGCCGGATCGACGTGACCCATATAGGTCGACAGTGACGGGAGTTTCGCCGCGACGTCCGCTCCTTCGACGTTCCATCTCGTGAGCACGTTCACGGCAAAGCTATGTCGTAGATCGTGCACCGTGGCGCGACATAACGGGCGAACCTCCAGGCCCACGTCGCTCACGAGCGCGTGGAAGGTCGTCCAGAAGTTGCAGTGGTGCACGCGCTTGCCGGTCGGCGACGCGAAGAAGGCCGGGCCCGCTCGAGGTATCAGTTGATCGCGTCGACTCGCGTAGATCCGTAGCGCGGCCACGCAACTCGGGTGCAGGGGGACGAGGCGACTCTTGTCGAATTTCGCGTGACGGATGGTCAGCACACCCTCGCTTAGATCCACGTCGCCGCGCTCGAGGGCGAGCGCTTCACCGACGCGCAGGCCGCTCGCCGCGAGCAGTCCAATGATCGCCTCGCTCGTCAGGGCCCGGCGGGGCGAAGAGATAGCCCTGGCCCCCGCCATCAGGCTCCTGACCTGGTCGTGTGAGTAGAGATAGGGCGTGGCACGCTTCCTGGCGCGAGGGAGCAGTCCCAATGGGGGGACGCCGGTTCGCGAATCGAACGCGTGAAGGTAGCGCGCAAAGCCGCGCACCATGCCCAGTCGGGCCGAACGCCACGCCGGGCGGCAGTCCGGGGGCGACGTCGCCCAGGCGAGCGCGAGCTCCACGGTCACAAAGTCGGCGCCGCGCTCTTCTAAGAACGTGACGAACTGGGCGAGCAGGTGGCCGGCCGTGCTCAGTTGATTGCCGAACTCACGACGTATCGCGAGATAGTTCTCCAGTGACTGGCGTAGCGTCATCACGCCTCCGGCCAGGGCTGGGCGACGCCGGAGAGCGTGCGGTGATCGATCTTGGCGTAGATCGCGGTGGTGGCGAGACGTTGGTGACGAAGGACCTGGCCGATCTCGAACAGATTCGATCCGCCGCGCAGCATCTCACTCGCCGCGCTGTGGCGCAGGTGGTGCGCGCCCACTGGTGCTAGCCCCGCTCGGCGACACGCCGCACGAACGACGTCGCTCACGCCCCCACTCGACAGCGGGGTGAGCGGCGCCAGCATCCGGATGAACACGTTCGGGTGCGCGCAGGCAGGACGGCCGTGTTCTAGCCAGTGGGCGATCGCGGCACCGACGTCGACGGGCAGTGGTAGTCGGTCGACCCGAGACCCCTTGCCCCGCACGGTGAGCTCGCCGCCTCGCCAGTCGACGTCACCGAGTTCGAGGTTGGCCACCTCACCGGCGCGTAGTCCGAGGCGCACCAGCACCGTCACGATGGCGAAGTTGCGAGCGCCCGTCGCGCTGCTTTGATCACAACTCTCGAGCAGCGAGCGAACGTGCTCGGGTGCGAGGGTCTTGGGCAGCGACGACAGGCGCCAACTCGCGACCCGGGGCACGGCCTCGGACAGGGAACCGGTCGTCACTCCCGCCACCTGGCAGTAGCGCAAGAACACTCGCAGCCCCGTCGCGACGCGATGGGGATTCTGGCGACGACAGTGCTCGCTCACGAAGTCCAGCACGTCACCGGCCGTGACGCCCGTGAGGTCGCCGGTAACGTCGCCGTGTTCGTCCACGAACGCTCGCGCCACTCGCACGAAGGCTTGGATAGTTTTGATCGCTAGACCGCGCTCTTCGAGCAGATAGTGCTCGTAGCCAGCAAGTACATCGTCAACTGGTGTGGCGAGAACTGCCGCGGGCATCGCCGCCACGCCCCGCGAGCCCAAGTACGTCAGCAACGGCGCCATCGCCTCGGGCGAGATCCACTGCGTGTAACCAATGGTGCGGCGCACGGCGAGGAAGTCCTCGGTTCGCTCGGCGAGTTCGTCGGCGCGGTAGCCGTGCTCGTGCAACCAGCGACTGGCGTGCGCCAGCAGCAGCACGTGATTGGCGACGCTGCTCGGCCGGTAGCCCATCGACTCAAGTTCCGCGCTGAATCCTGCGATGTAGGGCACCAGGGGACCCGTGGCCTTGGCCCTCGACAAATCTCTCCACATAACTTCCTCCTTTTCGAACTGCATTAGAGGAAATCTTGGGCGGTCGTCGGGGCCGGCGGATTATGTTAAAAACTTTCGGCCGATCGCCGCC
>PLON01000031.1 GCA_003142095.1 Acidimicrobiaceae bacterium
AACTCCTCGGCGAAGATGTCCTCTTCGAGGTCGTGCCACTCTTCGCCGCTTGCTCCCTCCGGTCGACCCGCTTGGATACGCAGCAGCTGCTTGCGGTAGTTCCATTCGTAAAGGGCCTTCGACTCGTCGAGCCCCTCATAGCACTGCAGACGTATGAGGCGCGCGCCGATGGAGTCAGCGACGGCCTTCGCGAGCGCGGTCTTGCCCGTGCCAGCGGGCCCTTCGATGAGAACCGGTTTCGCCAAGCGGTCGGCCAAGTAGGTGACCGAGGAGATGGCGTCGTCGGCGAGATAGTCGTGCGCGGCGAGGAGTTGAAGGACCTCGGCCGGGGACTCGAAGCGTGCGGGCGGCACACTGGCGAGACCGAGACGTTGGGCGAGTTCTTCTCTCGGATCTAACGCGGTCATCGAATCTGTCCCTCTCCTCTAACGACCCACTTCAAACAGGTCAGTTCGCGAACCCCCATGGGGCCGCGTGCGTGCAACTTCTGGGTCGAGATACCGACTTCCGCACCGAGCCCCAACTCTCCCCCGTCAATGAAGCGCGTGGAGGCGTTCACCAGCACCGCCGCCGCGTCTACGCGTCGTACCCAGGCGTCCGCGTTCGCCGAGTCCTCGGTGAGGATCGCCTCACTGTGACCAGTGCCGTACTGCGCGACGTGGGCGATGGCGTCATCAAGCGAACTCACGACTTTCACCGCCATAATTAGGTCCAGGAACTCGCGCGCGAAGTCGTCCTCGGTCGCGGGCGTGGCGCCCGGAAGATACTCGCGGGCGCGCTCGTCGGCGCGAAGTTCCACTTCGGGCATCGCTGCAACGAGCGCCGGCAAAAAGCTCGCCGCCACTCTCTCGTGCACGAGGAGCGTCTCGGCGGCGTTGCAGACGCCGGGACGAGACGTCTTCGCATTGCGCACGATCTCTAGCGCCTGATCAAGCTGGGCCGACTCGTCGACGTAGACGTGACAGTTGCCGTCACCGTCGAGCACGTACGGCACTCGAGCGTTCTCGCGCATGGCCGCAATCAGGTTGGGTCCGCCGCGAGGAATGAGACAGTCGAGCACGTCGCTCATCTGCATGAACGCGACCGCACTCTCGTGCGACGAATCCTGCACGAGCGCGACGCCGTCGCTCGAGAGACCCTCTTTTTCGAGGGCGTCACGCCACAGTCCCACCAAGAACTCGTTGGTACGTTGCGCACTCGCGGACCCTCGAAGGAATGCGGCGTTGCCACTTCGCACGCACAGCCCGGCGACGTCCGTCGTGACGTTGGGCCGATTTTCATAGACGACACCGATCACCCCGAGCGGGACGCGCAGACGCTCAACGCGTAGTCCATTCGCGAGCGTTCGCTGGTCCTCGACCTCGAAGAGCGGATCGGGGCCGCTCGCGATTGCGCGCAGCGCACTCGCCATGGAAGCGACACGCTCCGGGGTGAGACGGAGGCGATCTCGTCCCGGACCGGACTCGTGGTAGGCGTCAAGGTCCACCTCGTTGATCTCGAGGAGTTCGCGCTCGACCTCACTGAGGCGCTCGGCCACGTGATTCAGAACGGCCTGGCGCGTCTCGTTCGAGGACTGCGCGAGCTCGCCCGCGGCACGCTTCACGGCGACGCCTTGGGTCACGAGATCATGCGTCGTCATATCTTTAGCGTAATGGCCGCGTTAGCGCCGCCGAAGAAGGACGAGGTCGTCGCGGTGCACGACAACGTCATCGCCGTCGGCGAAAGACTCGGCCGACACGCGAACGAGGCCCTTGGCAATCGTCTCGCCACTCAGTCCCTTCACATCGACCGCGTCACCTTCTTGGAAGCCACCGGTGTACGACTGGACGCCGACGCGCAACAGACTGCGACCGTGATGCTCGAGCGCGTCGAGGGCGCCATCATTGATGACGAGCGTCCCCTGGCTCGCCACGGCGAAGGCGATCCACGACTTTCGCGCGGAGAGCCGCTCGGGGCGGGGATAGAAGGTGGTGCCAAAGCCCGGCGTATCTTCGACCGCGAGACGCAGCGCGTGCTTCGCGCGCGCCGGCGCGATCACCGTCGTGACGCCCGACCACGTTGCCATGTGCGCGGCGGCTAACTTTGACGCCATCCCGCCACTGCCGACGCCTGATCGACTCGTACCGGCCGCGAGCAACAGGTCCGCGTCAAAGGCCGTGACTTCTTCAATCAGCGTCGCCGTGTCGTCGATGCGCGGATCGGCCGTGAGAAGTCCCGGGGTGTCGGTCAAGAGCACTAAGTGCGAGGCACCGACGAGGTTCGCGACCAATGCCGCGAGGCGATCGTTGTCACCAAAGCGGATCTCTTCATCGGCTACGGCGTCGTTTTCGTTGACCACGGCGACGACGTCCAGCGCTGCGAGCGCCTCGATGGTTCCTCTGGCGTGCAGATATTGACCACGGTGCGAGAAATCCAAGGGCGCGAGCAGGACCTGTCCCACGCGCGTCGAGCACTCCGCGAAGGCGTCGCGCCACGCGTGCATGAGGAGCGGTTGGCCCACGGCCGACACGGCTTGCAGGGTCGCCGCATCTCTCGGGCGCGGCCGTCCCTCACCGACTTCAGCCCACCCCGCGGTGATGGCCCCCGAGGTCACAACGACGACGGACCAGCCGTCTTCTCGCAGTGCGACGACGTCGGACGCGACGCCCGCCAGCACGCCGGCGTCCACGCCGCCGGTGTCGTCAGTGACCGACGACGTACCAACCTTGACGACGACGCTACGACTCGTCATCGTCATTCCCGTCGAGTCGGCCGTGGCGCGCGAGTCGCTCGCGACGCGTCGCGCGGTGATGGCCGCGGTCGAGACCGGTGCCCACTTCGTCGCGCCACCACTCGAAGGTGAGTGCCCCAATGGTCACCACGTCGCCGTCGCGCACGCCCGCGCGCGTGAGCAGTCGATCGACCCCGAGTTCTTTGAGACGGTGGACGATTTCGGCGAGGGCCTGATCGTCGGTGAGGTCTTGGAAGCGCACCGCGCGACGCGCGGCGCGTCCCTCGACGCGCCAGTGATCCGGGCCCTCTCGCTCCACCGAGATCTCTTCGGGAATGGGCCGGTGAACGACGACCTCATGTTCGAGCGCGTCAGCTTCGTTGTGACGTGCCTCGCTGACGAGCCCGGCGAGTTCTCCAACGAGCGGGTCAAGACCTGCGCCCGTCACGGCAGAGATCGTCGCAACGCCTTCCATGTCGTAGGCCGCGACGTCGCCCTTCGAGCCAACGATGACTCGGGGCCGCGTGAGTAGATCCGCCTGGTAGTCGCCAAGTTCACGGAGAAGAACTTCCAATTGCTCTTCGGGCGGACGCGNNGGACGCGGCGCGAGTTCCGAGAGATCGAGCAACACACACAGCACACGGGCGCGCTCGACGTGGCGCAGGAAATCGTGGCCGAGTCCGCGGCCCTCCGCGGCCCCTTCGATGAGACCGGGAATGTCCGCGACAACAAACTCCGTCGCGTCGCCGGGACGCGAGGAGCGATTCCCGACGCGCACAACCCCGAGGTTCGGCACCAACGTGGTGAAGGGATAGTCAGCAATCTTCGGGCGAGCGGCCGATATGCGTGAAATCAAGGTCGACTTGCCGACGTTCGGAAAGCCAATCAAAGCCACGTCGGCTTGAAGTTTCAATTCCAGGTCGTACCAGCGCTCCTCGCCGACTTCTCCCTGTTCGGCAAAGGCCGGCGCACGGCGTTGGTTCGAGAGAAACCGGGCATTTCCTTGACCCCCGAGTCCGCCCTCGCCGGCGAGCCAGCGGTCACCGGGGCCCTTTAGATCAACGAGGAGATCTCCCTCGGAGTTGTAGACCATGGTGCCCACCGGCACCCCAACGACGACTTCCTTGCCGCGCGCGCCGTGCTGGCGTTTGGAGGTGCCGTGCTGGCCGTCCGTTGCGCGGCGAAAGGGGTGATCCTTGAATCCCAGCAGCGATGCTTGATTGTGGTCGGCTTCCAGCCAGACGTCGCCGCCTTTTCCGCCATCTCCCCCGTCGGGACCGCCTTTGGCCACGTGGGCTTCTCGGCGAAAACTGACACATCCCGCCCCGCCGTCGCCCGCTTTGGCGTGAAGTTGGGCACTATCAACGAAGGAGGACACTCCTCCATCCTACGAGGGGCTCTCGAGTCGCTTCTTGGGCCATTTCAGAGCGTGGAGCGAGGAGAAACCCAGCGTGCCGCTCGCATGGCCGATCAGGGGGCGTCAGAGCTCCTACGTGCGACGCGAGACTCGACAGCGAGGGAGATTCGGTCCAATGTTCAGTTTTTAGGCCAATTTGTCGCTATTTCGGCGCTCCGAGATAATTCTTGCCACGGAGCCCCGTAGGAATACCCTATTGAACAGGAGATTTACGAAGTGCTACCAAGGAACAGGGCCAATTCTTAGGACGATATCCGCAAAAATGCCGATTTTTACGGTAAAACTGACGGTGGTTGCTGGGAACGCCCAGTTCCGTTTCAATAAGAGTAAGGAGTCGACCGGTGAACAAGGCCGAGTTGGTAGAAGCAATTGTCGCCGAAAGTGGCGCCACGAAGAACACCGTAGCGGAGGTTCTCAAGGCCTTTGAAGACGTCGTTGTCGGCAACGTGTCCAAGGGTGAGAAGATTGTGTTGTCCGGATTCTTGTCCTTCGAGCGTGTTGAGCGTAAGGCTCGCACCGCCCGCAACCCTCAAACCGGCGAGGCCATCCAGGTCAATGCCTCGAGGGCTCCGAAGGTGTCAATTGGCTCGACCTTTAAGAAGGCCGTCAAGGGCGCGTAGTTCTCGCTGCAAACTAAGAATCCCCCGGGCTTAGGCCCGGGGGATTCTTAGTTTTAGGAGGAATACTCAGTCGGCGAGAACGTCAACTAGTTTTCTGCCGCCCCGGAAACCAAACTTCACGGTTCCCTCAGCGAGCGCAAACAGCGTGTCGTCCTTGCCGATACCGACGTTGCGGCCCGGGTGGAACTGGGTACCACGCTGGCGAACAATGATGCTGCCCGACTTGACGAGTGTGCCATCGAACGTCTTCACGCCGAGACGCTGGGCGTTGGAGTCGCGGCCGTTACGAGTTGAACCGCCACCTTTGGTCTTGGACATCGAGTCTCCTTAGGCCTTAGCCGAGATCTTCGTGATCTCGACGGTCGAATAGTGCTGGCGGTGGCCCCAGCGACGACGCTGAATGGACTTCGCCTTGTAGGTTAGGGCGCGAATCTTCGGGCCCTTCTCACCACCAATGATCTTCGCGGTCACCGTGGCGCCTTTCAAGGCCGGCCCGGCGACCACCTGGTCACCGTCGACGAGCAAAACGGGCTGAAATTCAACATCGGCACCGATTTCTTCGGAGCGCAGATCAACGCGGACCACTTGGCCCTCGGTGACGCGCTCTTGGGATGTGCCTACACGGATAACGGCGTACATAAGGGTTCCATACTAGCCGACCGCTCACGAGGCGCGCGACCTGCGAACTTCCGAACAGTCGATCGACGACTCACGCCTCAGATTTAGAGACCCGTTTTGACGATGAATCCGCGCCCGTCGCACACACTGCAGACGACCGACAGCGACTCGAGGAGTCCTTCGATGACGCGCTTTCTCGTCATTTCGACGAGACCAAGCTCGGAGATGTCAAAGACCTGGGTGCGGGTCTTATCGCGCGAGAGTGCCTGACGTAGCGCGGACGCCACGGCGTCGCGATTCGCCTTGCTCTCCATGTCGATGAAGTCGATCACGATGATGCCGCCAATGTCGCGCAGGCGCAGTTGGCGCGCTACTTCGTCGGCCGCTTCGAGGTTGTTTCGAAAGACCGTCTCTTCGAGGTTGTTGGTGCCCACGTTTTTCCCGGTGTTCACGTCGATCACCGTCAAGGCTTCAGTGCGCTCAATGATCAGCGAGCCGCCCGAGGGCAAGAAGACCTTGCGATCGAGGGAGCGGTGCAGCTGCTCGTGCACGAAGTAGCGCTCAAAGAGGGGCAACTCTTCCACCTGGCGGTCGTAGTACTCAATGCGATCGGCCAGTTCGGGGTTGACGGCCATCACGTACTCGCGAACCTTCTCGTACAGCGGGCGGTCGTCGATCAAGACGGCGCGGTACTCGTCGTTCAACTCTTCGCGCAGCACCCGCACGGCGAGGTCGAGGTCGCGATAGACGAGGCGTGGCTGATTGGACTTGGCAACTTCGCCCTCAATGGCCGACCACTTTTCCACTAGTGACGTCACGTCACGGGACAGGTCGTCGGCGGTGACGCCTTCGGCGGCGGTACGGATGATGATCCCGTGGTGCGCGGGCTTGACGTCTTCAATGATCTTGCGCAGGCGCCGACGCTCGCCGTCGGGCAGACGCTTGGAGATGCCAATCGTCGACGAGTTGGGAACGAGCACTGCGAACCGTCCCGGAAGCGAAACCTCTTGGGTGAGGCGCGCGCCTTTGGCGCCGATGGCGTTCTTCGTGACCTGACAGACGACAGTCTGACCGGCGCGGATCATTTCTTCGATGCGCTTGTTGTTCGAGGGGGCACCGTCGACGTCTTCGGTATCAAAGGACACGTCACCCTTGTAGAGGACCGCGTTTTTCGGGATACCGATGTCGACGAAGGCCAGTTCCATACCGGGCAGCACGTTCTGAATGCGTCCGACGTAGATGTTGCCGTCGATCTGATTGGTTTCGTCGGCGTTCTTCGCGACTGTGTATTCGACCATCGAACGGCCTTCGAGGGTGGCGATGTGAGTGCCGTCGGCCGTCGTGTGCACGGCCATGAGGTATCGGCCCTGGGCCCGGGTGCGGCGCTCTCCCCCGCGACGACGGCGCGGCTTGCCGCGACCCGTTCCGTCACTGGCTTCGGGCGCGGACGCCTCTACGGGCGCTTCAACGTTGCGTCGAGGCATGGAGTTGGCGCTGACCTCGCGGGTGTCTCGTCCCTCACGGTTTTCTCGGTTGCCCTGACCTGATCGACCACGGCCACCGCGGCGGCGACGACCCTGTCCGGGGGCGGAGGGAGTTGTGGGAGCCGGTACTCGGGCTCCGGGTCGAGTGTCGCCTATTTGTGGGGCTGGACGAGTGTCACCAATTCGTGGATTAGACGATGAGGGTAGGGGTTGGGTGGATTCGTCGCTCACGACGGGTACTCCTTGCGTTCTTAGGGATGAAGACGTGGCGATAGACGCCACGCGAAGTCGGGTGCGGCGACATACCGGCATCGACCAGGTGGAAAAAGCGAAAGACCTGTTGGGACGAGACGAGGAGGACTACGACGGTTCCTAGTAGCTGTAACGCACTGGCGGTTGCCACGTCATGTCCTCAATACTGTGCGTAACGGAGAGAACCCTGCGTTACGTCAACGTTTTTTTGCGTCTGACACCCTGTGTGTCAAAGCGCCCAACACATTCAGGCTACTGCACGAGGGACTTAACTTGACTTATTAGAGGTCGTCGTCGTGGTGGAATGCTTGGCCGGAATCGTCGGAGTTGTCAGTTCCGCCTTGAGTTTTACGGGCGGCACGGGGTGAGCGACGAGGTAGTTAAAGGTCTTCGCGACAACCGGTGCGGACGCGTCGGCGCCGTAGCCACCTTCGGCGATCACGCAGACCACTACATATTCGGGGTGGGGAATGGGGCCAAAGCCCACAAACAACGAATTGGGCTCCTCGCCGGGCGCGTTGCTCGCCGTACCGGTCTTTCCTGCAATCGGAAACTTCGCCAGCGAGAAGTTGACGTTGGCGTGAAACGGGGCGTACCCAGTACCCGATGGATCGTTCACCACGCCCTCCAAACCTTGGAGAATCGGATCGCGAACGCTGGGTGGCAAGCTGACGTGGCCGAGCACGCGCGGGGTGTAGCGAATGACGACTTGTCCGTGAGGATTCAACACCGCCGCCGCGACCTCGGGCGCGTAGCGCGTTCCGCCGTTCGCGAACGTGGCGTAGGCGTTCGCGAGGGCAATCGGCGTCAACGCCGTCGTGCCCTGACCAAAGGCCATCTCGATGTTGTCGCCCGTGTACCAAGTCACCTTCGGGAAAGCCTTGGGCGCCTCAGCGTGCAACTCTCGACGAACTTCGAGTGAGTCGACGCGTCCTTGGGCCTCGTCGGGGAGGTCGATGTTGGTGGTTTGGCTAAGACCGTAGTCGGCCGCGACGTTTTGAATCGGGGTTTGGCCGTACTTCGCCGTCTGTTCCCAAAAGAGGTAGCCCAGGTTGTAGAAGTAGTAGTCGGACGACACCGTGAGGGCGGTGGGTAGATCGATCTCTCCCGCCGCGGAGTTGTCGTCGTCGTGAAAGGTGCAGGTGCCGGTACCTGGCTTGCAATCAGGAACTGTGAACGCTCCCGCATCGTCGACCAGTTTGTCGGCGGGAAAGATACCCGTCTGGAGCTCCGTGGTGGCCGTGATGAGCTTGAACGTGCTGCCCGGCGTGTAGAGACCCTGGATGGCGTAGTTGTTGAAGGCCCCTTCGTGGATAAGGGTCGAGTACTCCGAGTTGGAGAGCCCAGTGACGAAGGAATTGAGTTTGTAGGACGGATAGCTCGCCATGGCGAGGACCTGGCCGTTGTTGGGATCGAGCACCACCGCCGCGCCGTTGATGGCTTCGGGCACTTTGCCCGAGACGGGGTCGATCGAGTGTCGGTCGGCCAAGATCTCTGACGACAAATACCCCCCGAGCGCCTTCTGCAGACCGGTATCGATGTTCAACACCACCGAGTCACCCACCGTTGGCTCGGTCGTCTTAATCGCCGAGAGCACGTTGCCGTTCGCGCTCACTTCCAAGGTGCTGGTCCCCTGCTTACCGCGCAGGTACTGCTCGTAGTACGACTCGATGCCGGTCTTTCCGATGGTCGAGTCGGGCTGGTAACCGGCGCCGGGATTGGCTTTGATTTCTGTGCCGGTAATCGGACCGACGTAGCCGAGCACCTGAGCGGCCACGTTGCCACCGTTGGGGTACGAGCGGCGCGACACATCGAGCACCGACACGCCGGGAAACTCCCCCGGATGGAGCTTGATGAACTCCACGTCCTTCGCGGGGGCGTTACTCATAATTGGCGCGGGCTGGTAGGGGCTGTACTGCTTGTTGAGGAGATCGGCGTTGATCTGTTTCACGCTGAGTCCGGTCAACGACGACAGTGAGCCTTTAATTGTCGGATGAAGTGTGGCCTCGGCTCGCGACAGACGAATCTCCGTGGTGGTGATGTTGGTGACGAGTGGGCGACCCTCACGGTCGAGGATCATCCCGCGCGTCGCCGGGATCGTCGTGTTGCGAAGCGAGTTCGAGGCGACCGTCTCAACCGACGCTTTGTAGTCAACGACTTGGAGAAAGAAAAGTCGCACGATCAACGCGATGAAGAGAATCGCGAAAAATCCGCCGATGACGAGCCAACGACGCGCCGGACGGGACTGGACTTCTTCGGGTGACGCCATGAGGTCTCGAATGCCGACCGTCTTTGGTTCATTGATCGTGAGTCCGCGTCCGCGAAAAGGGTGCAGCGACACCCACGGACGCCACAACCGGGAAAACCACGAACCAGTGGGGCGGTCACGCCATGAACTCCTCATCGACGAGATCCGCCGAAGTTCCCAACCCAGCGCGCGAGTCGTGTCATCGGTCGCGCCAGTATGAAGAAGGCCACCGCGTTGACGATCATGGCGGTGAGCAGGCTGTCGCGCCAGAGCGAGAAATTAAGAGTGAAGAAACTGGCGCCGACGAACAACGCGGGCGCGACAAAGCCCGCGGCGGCCGCGATCAAGGGCGTCACCCACCACGCCGCAGAATCGAGATCGCCCACGCCTTCTTTGCCCAAACGTGATGCTCCGTAGGCCAAGGCGAGAGCCACGATGGCCGTGAGTCCGAACGGAGTGACGGCGTGCGTGTCAAAGAAGACTCCCGCCACGACGGCGCTCCAGAGCGCGAGCGCGGTGAGTCCCGCGAGCCCCATAGCGAGGGGCCACAGCCACACGATCATGATGACGACACCGGATACTCGCAAGCTGGTGAAAATGGACAACTGGACGGCGACCATGAGAAGTGTCACGATCGTCACGGGCACGAAAAGACGCCTCACGCAGACGGCTCCCAGAGAACGACGTCCAGATACGACAGGTGTCGAAGGTTGGCGGCCGGTTGAAGGGTCAAGTTATATGTTGCGGCGCCCGGGGTGAGCGACACGGTTTTCACCGTCGCGACCGGCAGCCCGGCCGGATACAGCGCACCGTTCAGTCCATCGGTCGACAACTTTGTTCCCTGCTGAATGCCGGAGTTGAGCGGCACCGAGGTCGCGGCCAGTCCATTGTTGACGCCTCGGCCCGTCACGACGAGCGTGGTCGCACCGGATTTGAAGGTCACCCCCACCAGCGATGCGGTGTCGCTGATCAGGCGAACCGTTGAGCCAGCGGCGGAAGTGGCGATGACCCGCCCGACTAGTCCCCCGTTCGCAACGACGGGCATTCCGACGAGAATCCCGCTATCGCGGCCCTTCGAAATACTGACGGTGGCAGAGAAATTAGTCGGCGACAGCGTCGTCACTTGCGCCGCGACCGTTAGCAGCGATCCGACGAAGGGCACGTTGAGGTCGGTCGTCAGCTGTTGCAGTTGGCGAGCGAAGGCCCACCCCTCGTTCGCACGTTCGTTGGCCTGGCCCAGTTCGTAGCGCAGTTTCTGATTCTGAGCCACGACGTCGCTGTAGTCGATCGTGCCGGCCAGCATGTGACCGAGCGGGTGGGCAATGGTGTTCACCGCCCAGCTGAAGGGCGTGATGACGATGTTGACGCCACTACGCAGGCCCGACGCCACGCCGGTCGTGAGATACAAGATCAGAAAGGTGAAGATGATGGCGACGCTGAAGGTCCACGTACGTCGACGCGAACGGTCAGTGGCCACGGGTTAGCGCGAAGGGCTGGTCTTCAACAT
>PLON01000003.1 GCA_003142095.1 Acidimicrobiaceae bacterium
ATCGAATGCGTCGCCCTACACCAATGACTGGTGGCAGCAACTCAGAGTCAGGCTGACTCGCCGTGACTAGGCAAGATTTCCTATCTTGGCGTCAGATCTGTTGCTTCGGGTCTTCGACATGAACCCGCACTCTTGTTGTCCGATATGGCTCCGTTAGTCCTTGTTATACGTTCATGATCAATGAGAACATGTTGGGGAAGAACAGAGACTTTTTCCAAGGGACTCCGGCCGCGCTTCGAGAAGGGCCCGTCCACGACGCCGACAGATCGGGAGAACCCTCCTCAGCGCGCTTCTTGTGGCGTCACTTGCGGTCGCTGGAGCCAAACTTAACCGGCTGGCTTTGCAATGCTGAGATTCGGATTCAGCGCGGTCGTTGTTGTTGAAACCTGATCGAAGAGAGCTTCAACGGCTCGCGCCATCGTTTCGTGCGCAACTTGTTTCGGATGGAAAGTTTCGGTTGCGACGATGTGCTGCAGGAATGCGTTTGCCTCGTACGAGGGACACGAAACGAAGGACCGTGACAAAAGAAGGTGAGCTAGGTCGAAGTGACAGTTCTCGACGAGTGTCGTCAGCGGCGAACCCACGGAAAATCGGAGAGTATTGATGTCGGACTGCCCGTTGGTTGCGACGTCACAGGGAATTGCCGCGGCCTTTGTGAGGCTGTTGACGTCAACCAATTGAATATTGTGTCCAAGTGCGCTTATGTCACTCACCGCACTTGCTATTGCGGTGTTCAGTTCGTTTTCCATTCGATTGAATTCTGAGATCTGACTCTTTGAATAACCAACGTCCAATTGAGCGGAACGCACCTTGAATACTGAGGACAGACTGGTGCTTCCGATGACGGGACAGAACTCAGGAGGGCTTTGAGTGAAAAGTTGAGGGTAATTCAATACCGCCAACTCAGCATTTGGTGCGTGAACAAAGATCTGCTCGTACACGTGTTCAAGTTCGGCCTCTTCTTTGGACGTTCCCTGCGTAGCTTCGAAGAGAGAGTTCGCGCTGGCGAGGTAATCACCACACGTCCTGCTCTCACGTACGATGCCCGATTGGGTATAGCTCCTCGTCTCGTCGCGGACTCTGACGCTCGCACGAACGTCTAAGCACGCGATAAGGACATTGGAAAAATGAAGATCATCGCCTCCGTCGGTAACCGTGGCCCAATGCGTTTCTGACGACAATGCACTCAGCTGAGATGGCTCGCCGTCTTCCCCATTCAAGAGATCCTTTGATGTGGCGCCAGAGCAGGCGACGAAGCCACCGGAGCCGTAGGTTTCAAACTGGCCAAGATTCACATTGAGGCTCGTCGCTACCAAAACGGGATACGCGTTCACGCTTCGATGACATCCGTCGTCGTTCGACGGAGAGATGTACGTCGTCGCAGTGGGTTGCAGGCCTTCGCCCGAAGAGTAGGAATCTCCGAGTGCCACATATTCTGACGAAGCTGGGCTGGTCTTGGGCAAGCGGGCAGCCGACGCGGTTCCGAGACTCACCGGCATCGTCGCGAAGAGGACGCCACCAACCGCAATTTTGAGAAACCTCAAAACAGAACGAGGTGTCTGTTGCATTGCCTGCCCGCTCTCGTTGGTTCTGTAAACGTCTACCACGGGACGCACGATGAGTGAATGGCAGCGCTATACATTTAACATCGGTATTTCGGGCATCTGCCTTGGTCTCGATCCCTGCGCCTGAGGATTAAATGGAAGTGAATCGCGACGGGTTTCGCGCTGACCAATCTTCTTCTAAATCTTCGGATCTTCATACCGCTGTCCGGTCGGCGCGACCGTTGGGATGCATGAGCTTGCAGGGGTTGACTTCTTCAGTGCGCCGGCCGGGACTTGAACCCGGAACCTGTTGATTAAGGGAACTGTGACACCTGTTTTAACGTGTCGGTATGGTGGTTGCAGCCCTTTGTTCGTACGGAATCACCGTTCGTTCCAGTCGGTCTGGTAGTTCCCATTAGTTGTGGTTTGTGGTGTTTTCTGTGGTGTTGGAACTGATGAAACTGACGTGGGCATAATCGAGATGGGGGCCAGGTCAAGTGCGACTAAGGGCCCTCCATCGGGCATCGGCTTGTCTCCAGATTCGGATCATCCGAGACTTGTTTGAAAGACGGGTATGACTGGTTATACTCATGGCATGAGCAAGTCCAGTCATTTCGTGAAGACGACTATTTCCGTTCCCAATGAGGTCTATGTTCGCGCGACGCGTCGGGCGAAGGAACTGGGTACGAGTCGCTCAGCACTCTTTGCTCGAGCTGTCGAAAAGGAACTCGACGAAGAGGAGTCGTCGGTCGACGTCATTGCTCGAATCAACGCTGTCGTGGATGCCGTGAAGGATGACACTCTCGAATTTTCCTCGACGGCGGCTCGCCGTGTCTTGGTGAAGGATGACAACGCGAAGTGGTGATCCAACGTGGTGAGGTGTATTGGGTGGATCTTGGTGAGCCAAAGGGATCGCGACCTGCGAAGCGTCGACCAGTATTGATCATTTCTGATGACTTCTATAATTCAAGTCGTTTGGCGACCATCGTTGCCGTTACCCTTACCACAACGCTTCGCCTCGGTGACATGCCGGGCAACGTGCGCGTCGCGAAGGGTGAAGCCGGAATGACCCGTGAATCTGTGGCCAATGTGACGGCACTCGTGACGCTGGATAAGAGCGAACTCGGGCGACGCACTGGCCGCGTACGGCCGCCTACGCTGGAGCGCATTGACGAAGGTCTCCGGACAGTTCTTGGGTTGTGAGTACCTTCTGAATCAAGTTTCATTGGACATTCGATTGAACTCATATTTGACGCGAGAGAATGGCTTCGACTCAATTAGTTCGCGTGCGGGTTCGAGTCGGGCCACGGTCTCGAACCCACACGACCTAATCAAGCCGCCAGTGTGAGGGTGCAGAACCGTTAGGCCGGGCCTTCGACACCAAATAAGTATCGTCTGGTTCGAGCCGACGGAGCGACGGTCCAGAAATTTCTAATCGGTCCTCTGACACGAAAGCTGGAGCCGGAATCTGCATGACCGATGCAAGCGTCAGCTGACGAGCCGGTTAGTGATCCAGCGTGTGTGCAACGAAGTCCCTAAGGCTCGAACGAATGTCACTGTGGCTCATGCCCTCTCCATTGACCAAGTAGCCAAGGAGGTCGGCCCGAATGTTCGCCAGAAGTGAATGGGCTATCCAACTCGCTCGACTCTTTCCGAACTCGCTAGCGACGAGGTCACGTAAGAGACCGTGGACGGCCACGTAGTCGGTTGACTCGTAGAGGTCATTCGTCGGTCCGCTGCCTCCTTCGAGGGCCAACATGAGATGGGCATTTTCGAGCTTGACGACAGCGATTGCATCGATAATCGCTGAGACGCGTTCCCGGGGTGGGGAGGCGGGCCCGAGTGGCGCCGGCCCCTTCTCAATTTGCTCTCGAAGTGGTGCCAGCCGCACGGCATAGACCTGCTGGATCAAGTTGCGCCGGTCACCGAAGCGCCGAAACAGCGTGCCCTTACCTACGCCCGCAGCACGGGCAATGTCGTCCATGGACACTTCGCCTGGGCTGTCCGAGTTCGCGAAGAGTTCATCGGTGGCCTCCAGGATTGCTTTGCGGTTCCGAGCCGCATCGGCTCGTTCCTCTTCCATGACCTACCAGCGTCTCCTCTTGACAAACGGACTGTCGGTCCGTATCATGAACACTAACCGGACCGTCAGTCCGAATACTACCGGCAGTCTTGACTTGACGACAGGTTTTGTTGCCACACTCGAAAGGTGACGGACCATGACCGACGACGAAGGCATTCGACGTGAGACGCTCGCCTTGATGCTGCAGTACCAAAAACTGCTCACCGAGGCGCGCTTCGATGAATGGATTGAGTTATGGGCTAATGATGGGATCTGCGAGTTTCCCTTTGCAAGTGCTGGGCGCGTAAAACTTCTTCAGGGAAAAGAGCAGATCCTTGCCTACATGAGGGCCTATCCGTCTCGTATTTCCATCGATGGGGTTGAAGAGTTGCGCGTGCACCCAGCCCAGGACCCCAACGTCGTGATCGTCGAGATGACGATAAGGGGACGGGCCGTCGAGACGGACAAGCCCTACAACCAGCAGTTCGTCATCGTGGCCGAGACTCGTGATGGCAAGTTGGCCCGTTACCGCGAGTACTGGAACCCGCTCGTGTCCGCCGAGGCCTTCTCGTGACGGGACGTGCCCTGATCACCGGGGCCACCGGCAAGACCGGCCGTCGGCTGCTTGCACTTCTCGATCAGCGCAGCACCCCTGCCAAAGCAGCATCACGTCAGCCGACAGCCGGTGGGGTCCACTTCGACTGGTCGGATCGTACGACCTGGGACGCCGCGCTGGATGAAACTAGCTCGATCTACCTGGTTGCGCCAATGGGAACGAGTGATGCAGTGCCCCTCATGATCGAGTTCATCGAAACGGCGGTTAGCCGTGGTGTTGTTCGATTCGTGCTGCTCAGCGCTTCGTCTCTCGATGCGGGTGGTCCAGCGATGGGCCAGGTCCATCAGTGGCTTCTTGCGTCCGACGCCGAGTGGGTGGTTCTTCGTCCTTCGTGGTTCATGGAGAACTTCTCCGAAGGGCCTCACTGCGCCACAATCCGCGAGGAGCGGGCCATCTACAGTGCAACCGGACACGGGCGAGTCCCTTTCATCAGCGCTCTAGACATCGCTCGTGCCGCGGTTACCGCGTTGACCGCAGTTATAGCTCCCCACGCGGACTACGTGCTGACTGGGCCTGAGTTACTCAGCTATGACGACGTTGCCACGCGCATCAGTGGTGTCATTGGTGAAACCATCACCCACTACTCGCTCACCTTCGACGAGTTGGTGGCTCGACATATTAGGAATGGACTGACTGAGCCACACGCTCAGACGCTTGCCTTCATGGATCTCATCATCGCCGATGGCGCCGAGGATCGAATCACCACCGGATTGGCGCAACTCGTTGCTGAACCGCCCGTTACGTTCGATCAGTTCGTGACGCAAAATGCGTCACTCTGGGTTCAACCCTGAGTTCGGTATCAGGACGGAGCAACCTCTTGGTAGGACTTGAGTCGACCGTTCCGTCCATAACTCTTATGCGGGGAGCGGGCTGGCGCGCTCGAGTCGCCAGTGACACAGGGCACCTCCGTTGAGTCGACCCTCCGACGCCATTATTTACTGTATGGATCTGTCAAGCTGGCGATAAATGGCTGCATTTCTGTCGCGTCGGGCCTCCGACACCACTTAGATACCACTCATAACGAGTCGCCAATGGGTGGGTGCAGAACCGTTAAGCCGGTCCACCTGTTAAGCCGGTCCACCGTCTCGAACCCACAAGTTGCAAGATACATAGTGACGAGTTTCGCGTTTACCGATGTTCCTGAAAGTGTTTGAATTTTCGTATCGTTGCCCGGCGGGCGCGGCAGTTGGGATGCATGAGTCCGTAGAGCTTGACTACTTTGGTGCGCCGGCCNNCCGGAACCTGTTGATTAAGAGAACTGTGACACCTGTTTTGAAGTGTCGGTGTGGTCGATCCAGCCCTTTGTTCGTACGGAATCACCGTTCGTTCCAGTCGGTCTGGTAGTTCCCATTAGTTGTGGTGTGTGGTGTTTTCTGTGGTGTTGGAACTGATGAAACTGACGTGGGCATATTCGAAAGGTGCCGCTTCGAACCCGACTTCACGGAAGTGAAGATACTTAAACACGTGAACACCTTATTTAGGGTTGTAGGATAATCCTACGTAAGGAGAAAACATGTCTAGGGTTATTCGCCGCCGTTGGATCAGCAGCCATGAGGGTCCGTCGCGCAAGGATAACCGCGGGTGCGAGTACGAAGCCTACGTCCCCGACCCGCTCGTCGGACGCAACTTCACAATCGATGGCGAGGTTGCCGCCGACATCGCCGACGCTGAAGCTGCGATCGCACGGCTCAACGTTGAGGCAACCAGCCTCGTCGATACCGAGGCGCTTGCTCGAATCCTGCTCCGAGCAGAGTCCGTTGCTTCGTCGCGGATTGAGGGGTTGGAGATTGGTGCCCGACGACTGCTGCGAGCCGAAGCTGCACGAGTGCTCGGCGACGACCCTTCCGATGTCACAGCTGTCGAGGTACTCGGGAACATCGATGCAATGGTCTACGGTATCGGCGCTGTCGGTCCTGGTGATCCCGTCACGGTGGGAATGCTTCTCGAAATCCATCGGCGACTCCTGTCCGGCACGCGACTTGAGGAGTACGGCGGGCGGTTCCGAGAAAAGCAGAACTGGATCGGTGGAAGTGCGTACAACCCGTGCTCTGCTGTTTTCGTCCCTCCTCCACCTGAGTTTGTTGCAGGGCTGATCGCAGATCTCGTTGACTTTGCCAACGAAGATTCGCTTCCTGCTGTCGCTCAGTCGGCCATTGCGCACGCGCAGTTCGAGACAATCCACCCGTTCGTTGACGGCAACGGAAGAACTGGTCGTGCGTTGGTGCACCTGATCCTCCGGCGCCGAGGCCTCGCTCCCCGTGTTCTGCCACCGGTCTCCCTGATCCTGGCGACGTGGGCACAGGACTACATCGACGGTTTGATGGCTAGCCGGTACCGGGGACCAGTGACCTCAAAAGAGGCGTCCGAAGGAATCAACCTGTGGATCGGACGATTCGCTACCGCCTGCAAGCGCGCAGTGGATGACGCGACGTCATTCGAGCAAGAGGCACGCACTATCGAAGCGTCGTGGCGCGAAAGGCTGGGCCGAGTTCGAGCTCGTTCCGCGGTTGATCTACTCCTTGGCGTTCTTGTCGGCGCGCCCGTTGTTACGGTCAACAGCGCTTCTGAGATGGTGGGACGAAGCTTCATCCAGACCAATGAGGCAATTCAGCGGCTGGTCGATGCGGGCATTCTCAAGCAAGTCACCGTTGGTCGGCGCAACCGAGCCTTTGAGGCGCCGGAGATCATCGCTGCCTTCACCGCTCTGGAGCGTCAGCTCGCCAGCCCCGAGGGCGACACCCGGACGAGCGAGCCAGTGCGGACAGTTCCACGCAGGAAGTAGGTGGCCCGGAGTCGGCAGTGTTATCGAGTGAAGAATGTTGCCAGTCAAATCGGGGGAAGTTCATCACTTAGGTACGTGACAGCCTGTCCCATCAAAAGAAGGTGAATGCATTCGAATCACACCGATGAACTGTGGTTCACCGTTCACCGTTCACCGT
>PLON01000072.1 GCA_003142095.1 Acidimicrobiaceae bacterium
CGGGGGACCTGAACAGTAACGAACCATCATCGATCCGCGACGGCTCTGCGAGAGCCCAGTGACCTGATCGAACGTCTCACTGCGTACAATCGTCACCAGGCGGCGCACCGGTGGTCGCGAGGAGGCACGGTGAGCGAAGACGTGGCGCAGGTCGTCGACACCAACGAATCGAGCGCTCTGCGCATCGAAGCGAACGGCATCAACGTCATCGCTGAAGACGAACGAAAGGGTCGGCCCCGCGAACTCTTTTGGCCGTGGTTCGGCGCCAACGTCTCGGTGCTTGGGCTCAGTTACGGCTCGTGGGTTCTCGGCTTTGGCATCTCGTTCGTGCAGGCCGTGGTCGTCGGAGCGATTGGCGTGGTCTTTAGCTTCTGGCTGTGCGGCATCATCGCCACCGCCGGAAAACGTGGGTCCGCCCCCACCATGGTTCTTTCGCGCGCGGCCTACGGCGTACGCGGTAATCGACTGCCGTCGGCCATCTCGTGGCTGCTCTGCGTCGGATGGGAAACCGCACTGACAGTGATTGCGGTGCTCGCCACGTCGACCGTGTTCGCGCGCCTCGGCTGGAGTGGGGGCGCTGCGGTAAAGGTGGTCGCGATGTTGGTCGTCGCCGCCTTGATCATCGCCGGCGGCGTCATGGGCTTTGACCTCATTATGCGGATGCAGGCCATCATCACCGTCGTGACCGGCGCGCTCACGATCGTTTTCATCGCCCTCACGGTCAAGCACATTGATTGGCACGTCGTGAGCCACGTCCATTCGGGTTCAACCCAGTCGACCATTGGCGCCCTCGTCTTCGTGATGACGGGCTTCGGTCTCGGCTGGGTGAACGTCGCGGCGGACTATTCGCGATACCTCCCGCGAAGCGCCTCCAACCGCGGCGTGGTCTGGTGGACGACGCTCGGAGGATCCGTCGCGCCGCTCGTGCTGCTCTTCTTCGGTCTTTTGCTCGCCGGTTCGTCGTCGTCACTGCGCACCGCCGTGGGCGCCGACCCCGTTGGCGCGCTCGCCAATCTGCTGCCCATGTGGTTTCTCGTGCCCTTCGTCGTGGTGGCGCTGCTCGGACTGGTCGGGGGCGCCGTTCTCGACATCTACTCGTCGGGTCTCGCCCTGCTGTCTGCGGGACTGCGGATTCCTCGCTACGCTGCCGCGGGCGTTGACGGTGTGATCATGTTGATCGGCACCGTCTACATCATCTTCGTGGCCAAGAACTTTCTCCCACAGTTCGAAGGGTTCCTCACGACCATCGGCGTGTTGATCGCCGCCTGGTGTGGCGTGTTTCTCGGCGACCTGCTCTTACGACGAAAGGACTACGTCGAGTCCGATCTCTTTCGCACTCGCGGTCGTTACGGCGACCTGCGCACCATTCCGATCGCCATCACCGTCGTGTCGAGCATCCTGGGGTGGGGACTCGTCACGAACTCCGCCGCGTCGTGGCTCACCTGGCAGGGCTACTTTCTGTCAGTCTTCGGGCTCGGTGGCAAGACCGGCTCGTGGGCCTACGCCAACTTAGGTGTCCTCGTCGCCCTCGCGGTGAGCTTTGTCGCAACGTTGCTGTTCAGCCGTGCCGAAGTGGTGCGCGAAGAGTCTCTCGCATAGAGCTTCCTCAGAGCTTCCTCGGGCCGCGAGATACCACGCCGTAGAATGATCGCGGGTCTGGTGAGGGAGTTACATGCGCATCGGTGTTCTAACCGCGGGCGGTGACGCACCGGGGCTGAATGCGGCCATTCGTGCCATCGGCGGAATGGCCATGCGCGACGGCCACGAGGTCATTGGCATCGCGAACGGCTGGGCCGGACTCGTCGGTGACTTTGAGGGCGAAGCGCTCACCGCGAAAGACCTGCGCGGCATCATCGGCCAAGGTGGCACCTTGCTCGGCACCGCACGCCACAGCCTCGATGACCCACCGGGTGGGCGCGACAGCGTGCTCGGGGCAATCGAGAAACACGTCGACGCTCTCATCGCTATTGGCGGCGACGGGACGCAACGAATCTCGCACTGGCTCGCGGAGCGCAACGCACCGGTGATTGGTGTGCCCAAGACTCTCGACAACGATCTTCCGGGCACCGACTACTGCATCGGCTTCGACACCGCGATCAGCATTGTGGCTGAATCGCTGGACCGACTTAACACCACGGCCGCGTCGCACCACCGCGTCATCGTCGTAGAGACCATGGGTCGCTCCACCCACCCGGTGGAGCGACCCATGGTCGCACCACCGCGTCATCGTCGTAGAGACCATGGGTCGCTCCACCNNACATGATCGTCATTCCCGAATTCCCGATCACGATGGACGAGATCGTCGAGCACCTCGAACGGCGTCGACGCGCGGGACTGGTCTTTTCCATCGTGGTTGTCGCCGAAGGCATCGACCTCGGACTCCTCGGAGGTAGCCGCACGAGCGACGGACCCTCGGACGGTGTGACTGGTGTTCGTCAGGCCACGCGTGGGGTGGGACACTTCGTCGCGACGAAAATCGAAGAGCACGGTTTTGAAGTTCGCACCACCGTGCTGGGCCACCTTCAACGCGGAGGTAGTCCTACGGCCTACGACCGGATTTACGCGACGCGGGTCGCCGCCGCGGCCTACGAAGCGGTCATCGCGGGCAAGTTCGGGATGATTCCCGTCGTGCGCGACGGTACGGTCGTCCTCGCCGATCTCTCAGTGGTCGCCGTTGGTCAACGCCAGGTGCCCCGAGAGATTTACGACCTCTGCGCTGTCTTCTTCTAAATCGGCCGCGACGAGCGCGTACCAACTGACTTCGCGATCAGTCGAGCGCCCAGCATGAGTACGCCGAGGAACGCCAGTGCGACGGCGATGAACGCAGCGGCCGTTCCTTGGCCGAACTCCACGCGAAGCAGCATTCCTACGACCACCGTGCAGAGCANNCCACTCCTCAGTGATGATCCTCTATGTCGCCGCGCGAGAACCCATACCCAGCCAACTAGCAGGCCCGCCGCGAACGGCCACGTCGTTGAGGCGAAACCTCCCCACGAAATGACGTGATGGTGCGCGGAGCGACCGATCGCTACGAACACCGCGACCACAAGCACGTCGAAACCTAGCCAACCGCAATCCGCAATGCGGTTCTCCGTCTTCACCAACTACAACTTCTCGCTCAGCGTGACCGCGAATCTCTCAAGAATCGTGAACCACGCACGCGCTGGATTGTCGGAAGTCACTGCGCCCAACCTAGCGATCGCCCGTGCCAATGTCCTCGTCGCGACCTATAGATTGAGTCCGCAGGGCGTCGCCGAACGGGCACGTTTCATTCGTAGGGAGGGTCAGTGAGCGTCGAATCGGGTCCCGGTCCTCTCGCCCTGGTTGGCTCGGGCGAATACCTCGTCGAGATGGCCGACATCGAAGCGTCGCTCATTGCCGGACGTGCACCGCGCTACGTGCAACTCGCCACCGCCGCGGTCCAGGACGGGCCGTCGGTCGTCGAACATTGGCACCAACTCGGCATCGCCCAAGCAAAGCGACTCGGCGTCGAACCGGTGATCGTGCCGGTCAATACTCGCGACGATGCCAACTCTCCGGCGCTCGCGGAAATGATCGAGGGCGCCGGACTGATCTACCTCTCGGGTGGCGATCCCAACTACCTCGCCGATGCCCTGCGTGGCACGCTGGTGTGGGAAGCGATTGAAAAGACCTGGCGAAGCGGGGCCGCACTCGCCGGATGTAGCGCCGGGGCGATGGCGCTCGGTTCGTGGATCCCGTCACTGCGCCACCCGCGAAAAGGTTCGTCACTGGGACTGGGACTGCTCGAGCACATGGGAATCGTCCCGCACTTCGACGCCTTCGCCGCGCGCGTGCCCAACCTCGTGACCCGCTTCGTCTTACCGGACGAAGGTGCAATTTCCGTGTACGGAATCGACGAACAGACTGCCCTCGTGGGCGGCCCGAAGGAATGGACGGTGCAAGGACGCGCGAGCGTATGGCACCTGAGCGCCAGCGGTCGCGAAGAGTTTCGTGCGGGCCAGAACGTGACGACGGGCGGCTAAGCCGATACGTGTTCGGCGGTGGCCAGTTTGTCGAGGTGGTAGCGAATCTGAATCGCAGCCGCGGCCCCTTCGCCTACGGCTGAGGCCAGTTGCTTCGTCGAACCATGACGCACGTCACCCGCGACGAAGACGCCCGCCAGATTGGTACGAAACTGCTCGTCGCTCAGAATGAAACCTCGCTCGTCGAGCTGTAAGACGCCGTGCAAGAACTCGGTGTTGGGATCGAGTCCGATAAAGACGAAGACGCCGGTCGCGTCGTGGTCACGCCGCTGTCCGCTCGCGCGATCTTCCAACTCCACGTGCTCTAACTTGCCGTCCTCGCCCGCGTGAAAACCAGCGACCTTGGTGTTCACCACGATCGTCATCTTCGGATGCTCCGCCACCTTTTCCTGCAGAAGCTTGCTGCCCGCGAGCGTCTGGTTGAACTCGACGACCGTGACGTGATCGGCAAACTGGGTGAGAAAGAGGCCTTCTTCCAGACCGCTGTTGCCTCCCCCAATCACGACTAGCTCCTTCGCCCCGCGATAGAACGGCCCGTCGCAGGTGGCGCAGAAGTGAATGCCCTGGCCAATCAGGTCCGCCTCACCCTCGGCGTCGGTGCGTCGATACACCGTGCCCGTCGCGACGAGCACCGCGAGCGCGCGATACGTCTCGTTGGTCGCGGTCGTCACGGAGACACCTTCGCCGTCGGCCTCTATCGCGGTGACGGCGACTGCTTGGAGAATCTCGACGCCGTAGCGTTCGGCCTGTCGACGCATGCGGTCCGCCAACTCGTAACCGGCCACGCCATCGGGAAATCCCGGGTAGTTGTCGAGGCGTTCTGTGACCCCGGCCTGCCCACCGGGGGCGGACTTTTCGATGATTAAGACGCTCTGGTTCTCGCGCGCCGCGTAGATCGCGGCCGTGAGCCCCGTCGGTCCCCCACCGATCATGATGACGTCGTACAGGGAACACTCGGCCGAACGACTGAGTCCGAGCTTCTCCGCCAGCTCGTCGTTACCCGGCTCGGTGAGGTGAGAACCGTCGGGAAAGATAATCGTAGGAATAGCCCGACTTCCGCCGTTGTAGCGTTCGACGATCTCCGTCGCATCCGGGTGTTGTTCGAGGTCGACCCAGTCGTAGGCGACGCGCTGTTCGGCGAGAAACGTCTTGGCCCGACGACAGTCCGGACACCAGCTCGCTCCGATAACGGTGATGGTGTTCGAATCGATATCCATCGCTCTCCTTTGACCGATGACGATACTGTCTCGACCGGACCCCTTCGCGTTACGTGCGCACTCTAATGGCGAGGAACGCGCCGATATGTTGCGACCACCACACCCTCGCCCGTCGAGATGACGTCGAAGAGATTCCACAACGCCGGGTTCAATCCCTCGTCAAAGAGACGCTTACCCGCCCCGACAATGATCGGGTGTAACCACAGTCGGTATTCATCCACGAGGTCGTTTTGGTGGAGGTAATGCGCCAACGTGCGACTCCCCACGAGAACCAGTTCCCGACCGGGAAGTTCCTTGAGCGTCGCCACAGCGCGCGCGACGTCGCCACGCAATAACGTCGCGTTCCAGGTCACGTGCGTAAGTGTGGTGGACGCCACGAACTTGGGCATCTCGTTCATGCGCTGCGCCAACCCACTGTCGTCGTGTTGGCTCGGCCAGACGGCGGCGAATCCTTCGTACGTTTTTCGGCCCAGTAACAGTGCGTCGGCCTCTTGCATCTGCTCAACCATGAGACGAACGTGATCGTCGCCAATGAACTGGCGTTGCCAACCACCGCCCGGGAACTCGCTGGCGTCATCGGGAGCCTGCATGACACCGTCGAGGGAGATGAACTCTTGAACGATGACTGGTCGCATCCGGCGCCTTTCGTCAAGCCGTGGTCCACGTGTCGTCGGGCCTAGCGTGACGACTATGCACCCCAAGGTGACGAGAAGTCAAGTCTCGCGTTATGACGGCACGTGGCGTGCCGCAACCTTGGTCGCCGCGGGCCAGTGGGGATTCGCCTTTGGCGTCGCGCTCTGCGTTGTTCTCCGTCCCGGATTCGTGCTGAAGGCGAACGAGGGAGGCGTCAGCAACTACGGCGTCCACGTGAAGACCGCGGTCCCCTACTATCTCGCTCTCAGCGTGGCGGCCGTTGGCGCCTACCTCGCCGCCACGCACGCCCGCGACTCGACGAAGCTGCCCCCACAACTGCGCGCACTTCTCCTCTGCTACGCGGTGCTGATCATCCTCACGCTCGCCAGCACCTTCGGGTACACGCTGGATACACCCCAGCGAGATGTGCACGTGGGCGTCGGAATCGCGTTAACGGTCTTTCAAGTTGTCGCGTCACTCTGGATGTACCGCGAGCGGCGCGGCGACCTGGGACTCGTCCTCGTGCAACTGGCGGGAGTCGTGGTAGCGGCGCTCACGATCGTGGGACTGATTCGGCTTCTGTTCGCCAGCGAAATCGTGACGGGAGCTAGTTTCGCCGTTCTGCTGTTTCGAACAACTCGCGAACTATCGACTGGCGATTAGATAAACGGAGCAGGATTGGAGTCCCCAGTACTGGGGCCGAGTCCGGCGCGGTCGCGAATGATCGCCTCCACCGCGTCAGGATCGTCCGGGGTAATAAAGGGCTTCACTCCCTTGCCGTTATCGACGATGAACGCGACCTTCTTCTTCGGTCGTTTGGTGTCAAGGTTGGCCCAGTAGCGAATGTTCCCGGTTCCCCAGATACGCCACTGGCCCGTCATCACGCCCATACCAACGCGTTGAAGGCCCTTGATCTCGCCGTAGCGAATGTGTTTCGTGCCCCAGGGGAAGTAGTAACCCCGGATGACGAGGCCCTCCGTGTCGCAGGCGATGATGCCGTCGTCGTAATCCTGGCTCACGCGCGAACCTTATCCCTGGCTCACACGGACCTACGGGAAGGTCTTTTTCGTCGCGACCACATATTTCGAGGGCGTCTTGACCGTGAATTTCTCTCCCCACTTCGAAAAGACAAGATCGTTCGTGATCTTGCGCCCGTCTTCGGTCGCGTCCGCCACGACGGCAATGGGCAGGTACGGTGCCGTGGTCGAGACGTAAACCGTCTCGGTTCCGCTCGCACCCGCGTTGCCGCGTAGCGCAAGAGCCGTCTGGCCATCAACGGTGGCTTCCCCGGCCTCTTTTACGGTTCCCACGTCGATGAGTTGCTGCATCACTGACGGCACCAAAATGGCGTCAGCAATATTGCCGTAGTTCTTGTTCGTTGTCGGAACGAGGACCCACTCGTTGGCGAGTTTCGGCTTCTTCACCCCGAAGTCTTGAATGTACGCCCTGACGTTCGCGTACAGGTAGAGCTTCTTGCCGATCAGCCGTGTTGTTTCGGTGCCCCCGTCAAGGGTCTGTACCTGGTCGCCGAATTTGAGGGCACTGTCGGTTGAGAGAGTGAGGGCGACCACCCCGGCGATGGACGACGTTGAGTTGTAGTGAAAGCTTCCCTCACTGTGCATTGACGACACGCTCAGTTGGAGAATCTCGGCCGGCGTCTTGGAGCTGGCGCCCGACGCACCCGCCGACCAGCTTCCGAGCGCGACAACAACAACGGGCAGAACAAGGGTGAGGCGACGCATAACGCTCCAAGGTGTGACAAGGGTCGACGGTGAACGATTCCGAGTCATCCACTGTACCGGCGTCACGATCTCGACACACACCATGGCGTAATTGAGAATGCGCCCAAGATACGGTTGAAAGGTGAGACAACATCCGTTCCTCACCGATCTTGGATTCAATGCGTTGAACGCAGTGCACCGCGGTGTACTGCGCGCGAGCGAGGGCCACATCGGCGGGTCCGCCCTTGGCATCGACCCCGACTGGTACCGTAACTTCCTCGTTCACCCCGAGGCCGACTTCACCGTGGCGCGAGAGCGAAAAGCGTCGCGGGCCCCAGTCGCTACGCGCGAAGAAGCCGCCGATCTCTGGCCTCAGGTCGTTGCCGCCGATCGGCCCTACGGTAGGTACCAGCATCGCAGCCCACGTGACGTCTCCCTCGTTCTCTTGGAGCCTCGATGAGTTGCCTACGCTACGAGGTCGACGCGCTGATGGGAAGGAGGGGTGACATGAAGGAGTCGAAGAAGCAGAAGCACAAGCACGACCACGACGTCGTGAAGGCCTTCACGCGCGAACTGCTCAACGTCGCCGAAAGCGACATCAAACTGGCCGACTTCATTGTGCGCAACAACCGTAGCGAAGGGGTTCCCGATGACCCCGAATCGACGCGCAAACTTCGCTTGTCGTTTCGCCGCGTACAGTATCGCTTGGCGACCATTGCGAGCATCGAGCCATCTCTCGGCGCGGACGAACTGATCGAACGCCTGCGCGACGTCGGCAAGCCATTTGGACGTCTGCGCGACGCCGAGGTTCTCGAAGCGGGCGTTATCAAAGCCCTCGGCAATCGGGTCGCGTCTCCCCAGGGCCGTCAGATCATGGACCTCGCCGCACGGACGCGGCGCAACCTGCAGCAAAAGACGGACGAACTTTTGAACTCCGAGAAGTACCACGACACACTGCGCGAAGTGAGTGAGTTTCGCACGTCACTTCCCACGCGCCACACGTCGTCCGAAACCTTAAGCCCCATGGCCGAGCGCGCTATGCACGTTGCCTGGCAGGAGCTTCGACGAGTCGCGAAGCAAGCCAAGCGCAATCCGAACGACAAAAACCTCCACGAAACGCGTATCGCCGCCAAGCGCGCGCTCTACGCCGCCCAGGCGCTCTCCGACGTCTTGGGCTCCCCGGTCGAAGAGTTCTCGCGCCGCGTGGACGCGATGCAGAAGTACCTCGGCAAACAACACGACCTCGTCATTGCGTCGCAGTGGTTTCGCGACATCGCCCGGGATCACCCGAACTTGAAGAAGATCGCGAAGAAGCTCTCCATCCAAGAACGTCGACGGGCCGACAAACGATCTAATCGCTGGACGGACTACTGGCAATCGGTCAAGGATCTGCACCCCGACAAGCGTTGGTAGTGCCTCGCGTTCGACCTGAGAGAATTGTCGCACAATGAGTAGTTCCTCCAGTGGTGCCGGCGACGGGGCCTACCTCGTCCTCGTACTCCTCGTCGTGATCGCCGTCATGCGCAATCGCGGCATCCGCCAGAACCGTGACATGGTTCTCAACAAGGGCGAACGCCTGAGACCGATTGCGATCACCATGCTCGACCCGGTGATCAGCATCGTGCTCATCGGCACCGTGCTGTGGAGCTTGATGACGCGCAACGACAGCCACTTCGCGGTCGCCCTCGTCGGGGCGGCGGCCGGGATACCAATCGGCACGGCCCGCGCACGCGTGATGTACGTGCGCGCGGTCGGAACCGCCAAGAGCGTGGTCTTTCGCCGCAGCGTGATCGAATATGGTCTTCTCGGATTCTTGTTGGCCCTACGCATCGCGGAGGACTCAATCTCGCACCTGCGCAGTGGCTTTGCCAGCTACGCGCTGACGGCCCTGATTGCCCTCGCCGTGGCCGAGTCGATCACGCGCGCCGCCGCGATCGGTATTCGTTATCACCGCGAAACGAACCTCGCGAGCTAACTCGCTCGTCCGATGATGTGATCGCAGTACGCGTCGATCGTTCCCTCGGGATCGTCGTGCATGAGTACAGCGAAAACTGATCGACGCCCAGAGCGGATAGCTCACTCAATCGATCGAGGTGTTGCTCGACCGAGCCGAGAACACAGAACCGGTCGATGATCTCGTCGGGAACGAAGCCGACGTCGGGGTTATCGGCTTTTCCGTGATGGCTGTAGTCGTAACCCTTACGCCCGCGGATGTACTCCGTCAAGGCCGGAGGAACCATTGATGAGTTCGAACCGTACCGTTCGACGATGTCGGCGACGTGGTTGCAAACCATTCCGCCGAACCAGCGCACCTGGTCGCGCTGGCAAGCGAGGTCCCTGCCCACGCACGCCGGGGCCGCCACACACACGAAAGAGAGCCAAGTCACACCGGTGTTGTTTGAAATGACAGTTCGCGATGTGTGATCGCTTACGCGTTGCACGCCGCCGAGGGAAAATCTGTATTGGCGTTACAGACCGCTTTCTGATTTGATGAATGGACTGTGCAAGGGCTGACTCTCTATAAATTCTTCGACGTTGGTCCAAACGCCACAACCGACGAGATCCACGCGGCCTATAGAAACCTCAGCAAGAGTTATCACCCAGACGGTGGCGGAAGTGCAGAGCTTTTTCGAGAATTGCGCGATGCTTACGGGACCTTGTGTGATCCCGTTCAACGGGCAGAGTATGACCGACGCCTGAATCCACCAAAGACCACAACTGCTACATCTTCACGCGCTACTCCGCCGATCAGAGACCCCGAGGTTGTCGACTTGACGTGCACCTCATGCGCGAAGCGACAGCCGGTCTTTACCTCAGCCCGACGGTTTGTCTGCGTTGATTGTCACGTCGCGTGGCGTTTCGCTCAGTGTTCGAATTGCAGAACGGCATCGCACGTCCAAGAGAACTCTTCGAGTTGGCAATGCCCGCATTGTGTGACGACAACGCAAGCGACTTGGTCCATTAATGAACAATTCAGTTGCGTCATCTGCACCTCAAAGCTCACCTACCCGCGCGGGGTCAAGAGATTCGCTTGTTTGAAATGTTCGTCTCGCTACTCGCAATGTCCGAGATGCGAGACCTATGTCATCGTCACAGCAAAGCCGCAGAAGAAGTCCGTCAAATGTCCGCACTGTGGAAAGCGACACGTTAGATAAGCGAATTGAGATCGAGTTGACGAGTCGATCAATGCTCGTCAAGTCGTTGGTGCCCCCGGCAGTGTGTGACTTCACTAGATAGTGGACGGCATGTGTCGAGACATAGTGGACACGGTTTAGGAAACCATCGCTCTATTCACTGAGACACAGGAATGAAACGTGCGCGCAATCCATGTTCATTTCGTCGCTTAGCGTAGGTTGATACAGTCAATTATTCTCAGGCAGATTTGAGCAGCGATGATATGTTTCGCGCGAACGACAGTTCTAGGCACTGCACGCGTCATCGAGTAGGAGCGAATTTGAACAAGTCGCATTGGGCGAAGATGATGATTGGCTTAGTCTTGATTGCGATCTTTGGCACGGCATCGACCGATTCATTAGCTTCCCCGCCCACTTCCAAAGTGCTGTGGGGCGCCGCCATGACGATTCACGGATTACCAACGCATAACTTGCTCTTCGGTTCCGACCTGTTTTCCGTTTCGTGCGCCTCGGTCGGCAACTGCAGCGCAGGGGGAAACTACGCACTCAACTCGAAACATAGTCAAGCCTTCGTAGTGGACGAGACGAATGGTGTGTGGGGTAAGGCACAAGCAGTCCCCGGCTTCACGCCGCGCGACGCCAGCGAGAGCACACAGGTGTATGTCATATCGTGTCCATCCGCGGGAAACTGCAGCGCCGGCGGGATTTATTCCGTGAGAGACAACAACACACTGATCTTCGTGGTGGACGAGACGAATGGTGTGTGGGGACACGCGATTGAAGTGCCCGGCTCTGCTCGTATCGACTCGGGCGGCGGCAGTTTCATTACGACAATCTCGTGCCCGTCTGCCGGAAACTGCAGCGCTGGCGGAATTTTACCCGTTGCGTATTCGCAACTATCTCGGGGGCCTTCGTAGTGGACGAGACGAATGGTGTGTGGGGCAAGGCATTAGAACTTACTGGTCCTCAGTCCTTCAATCACAATGGCGCCGGAGTCGACTCACTCTCGTGTGCCTCTGTCGGAAACTGCAGCGCTGGCGGCACCTTTCCCAAGGGCACACACGGCGAACCGAGCTTCGTAGCGAACGAAACTAATGGAACGTGGGGTCCAGCACGCGAAATACCTAGGTTTGCGAAGCTCAACGTTGGCGGCAGTTCGGAGCTGCGGTCAATCTCGTGTGGAGCACCGGGCAATTGCGATGCCGTCGGTCAGTACCAACAGAAATCCGGCGTTACTCGGGCTTACATTGTCAGCGAATCTAAAGGAGCATGGGGACCAGCATTTAACGTTCCCGGATTAACCAAGTTGAACGGTCGGCACATGTCCTCATTGACAACAATCTCGTGTTCGTCGAAAGGCAATTGCAGTGCCGGAGGCTATTACGGCAACGGTGATCGCCAGATCGCATTCATTGTCAATGAGAAGAATGGAATCTGGGGTACCCCAATGGCGATCCCTGGCTTAGTAGTTCTTAACAAGGATCACACCTCGTACATGCAGACAATTTCGTGTGCCTCCATTGGAAACTGTGGCGCGAGCGGTACGTACAGTGATTCGGCAGGTAACGCACAGTCCTTCCTCGTGAACGAAACGAACGGAACGTGGGGACCAGCGATCGTAATTCAAGGATTGCAGAATTTGAAAGCGGATAGTACGGACGTGCTTTCAATCTCCTGCGCCACCTCCTTCAGTTGCAGTGCTGTGGGAGGCTTCTCTGCGCCTAACAACAACGGCGCGGTCATCGTGAGTACCAAGCGCCAACATTGAAAATGTTGGTGCCCCCGGCAGTGCCCCCGGCAGGATTCGAACCTGCGCACACGGTTTAGGAAACCATCGCTCTATCCATACTGAGCTACGGGAGCGTTTTCCCTCTGCTCCACTCCTACTCCATCATTTTGAGGGCTCGCGAGAGTGCATTGAGACGTTCTTATGATATAGCTCCAGCTCACGAAGCGCCGAGGTGCTACCAGACGTTCAAGATACGGTTGCGCTTGAGCGATATCGCAGCCGGGAAGAGTCGTCAGTGTTTGAGAGACCCGCGAGCTTCGCGGATGGCGTAAAAGAGGATTACGTAACCCGCAACTGGATCAGCCCACCACCAGCCGGCGAAAGAATTCAACAATAGGCCCGCTAGCACGGCGATCGCGAGGATTCCGTCGACGAATGTGACACGACCTTCGGCAATAAGAACCGCGTTGTTCAAGGCTGCTCCGGTTTTTGCTTTGCCCGCAGCGAGGGTAAACATGGCCAGAGCCGTCGCCGTAGTCCAGGCGATGCCGATGGGACTGTGATTTGGCCGGAAGCCAACAGCGAGAACGATCGTGCTCTGCACGGCCAGGTAGACAGACAACGCCACAAAAGCGGAACCAATCATACGCATCGCCCTGGTTTGCCGGGTCTTCTCAACTTGAGCGAGTTCCCAGAGCACGACCGTGGACGCACCAATCTCGATCACGCTGTCTAGGCCGAATCCTGCCAGTGCAACAGATCTCGCCGCGATCGCAGCGTAGACGAGGATGGTTACTCCGACGACGTTCCAGCCAAGCGTCACCATCTCCAGTTGGCGTCCACGCTTCAGTGATCGCAGAGCGTCTACTCCGCCAAGCTCACTAGTCACCGAGACAACCTACTTTTCCGATCCTGAACTCGATGTGAAGTTGATGAAACATTTTTGCTATCACTCGCTGCCATCGTGTCCGTCCACTTCCGCATCCTTCACGCGAATGAAGGCGCCGCCCAAACCCGAATCCGCGAAAGGAACACTTTCGTTCGGAAATCCCGAGCGTTCTCATCGTCATTTTGTCGAGATTGTTGAATGATCGAGGGCTACGCTAACGCCTCCGACTACTCCTGTTTGATACCGAGCCGAGCCATGAGTTCGATGACTCTCTTGCGAATCTCGTCTCTAATTGGACGGACTTCCTCAACGGACTTGCCACTCGGGTCATCAAGGTCCCAATCTTCGTAGTGCTTTCCGGGAACAAGCGGGCACGCGTCGCCACAACCCATCGTTACGACAACGTCGGCGGCTTTGAAGAACTCATCGGTCCAGGGCTTGGGGAACTGGCGCGAGATGTCGACACCGACTTCGGCCATTACGGCGGTGGCGGACTCGTTAATGGACTCTTCAGGTTCAGAACCTCCAGACCACGCCACGGCGCGGTCACCGGCCAGTTTGGTGAACCAGCCGAGCGCCATCTGCGATCGGCCCGCGTTATGCACGCAAAGGAAGAGCACGGAGGGGACCTTTTCGTCGGAGCGATCTTCCGCGTAGACGAGAGCATCGAGACGCTGGGTCGCGAAACGTTCTGCGCCGATGACGAGCCACTTTGTTACTTTCGCCGTTGAGGCCAACTGTTGGTAGCTGTCAAACACCATCTCTCGAACGGTTTCGATTCCAAAGACACCGCGGTACTTGCTTTGTAGGTCGCTGGCCACCTTCGTTAGTCCAGCCCGCGTGCCCGGCGTCATCATCGTTTCATCGCTCATCATTCCCCCTTACTTCCTTTCCTCGTCCAAACAAGAAAGTCATCGCCCAATACTTTGCTGATCGCGGACCCACGCCTGAGCGCCCATTTGCACCGCGTCCCACGGACTACCCAGAGGCGGCGTATATGACAGATCGAGCTCGCCCATGGCGTCAACGTTCATCTCGTTGAAAATCGCCGCCGCCGCGATATCAATGCGCTTCGCGATCTCGGCGTGTTTGTGGCCGAAGAGCTGGACTCCGAGAAGTCGTCCCGTCGTTCGATCGCCGGTGTAACGCATGGTGATCCGGTGGCTACCGGGGTAGTACGCCTTGTGGTCGTCGGCGATGAACTCGACGGTGAGTGGATCGAATCCGGCGGCGGCTGCTTCGTGGTCGCGCAGGCCCGTGCGCGCTGCCGCCATGTCGAAGATCTTCACGACCTGCGTACCGAGACTTCCCGCAAATTTACGACTGCCGCCGAGGGCGTTCTCGCCGGCCACGCGGCCTTGTTTGTGGGCCGTCGTACCGAGCGGCAAGTACGTGAGCCCCATCAGTCGATGATGGGTGACGACGCAATCCCCCGCGGCATAAACGCCCTCGAGATTCGTTCTCATCGTTCGATCAACGCTGATCGCCCCACCGACTCCCAGTTCGGCGCCGGCCGCACCAGCGAGTGCGGTGTTCGGCCGAACTCCGACGACCACGAGGACCATGTCGGCGAAGACGACAATCGCGTGACCGGCCGTGTCGAGCGCATCAACTTTGAACCGACCTGTAGCGCCAGAGGGAGCTCGACCAATTTTCTTCACAGTCGTTCCCGTCTTGACCGTGACTCCGTGTCCCAACAATTCGGCGTGCACGAGGGCTCCGAGACTCGGATCTACTGTCGACAGAACTTCGGGCAACTGTTCCAGCTGCGT
Organism: Acidimicrobiaceae bacterium; assembly: GCA_003142095.1. Taxonomy (GTDB): domain Bacteria; phylum Actinomycetota; class Acidimicrobiia; order Acidimicrobiales; family RAAP-2; genus RAAP-2. Next base: position 15,100 of record PLON01000072.1, read on the forward strand.
GACCGAGAGTCCTCGGGCGCTTAGCCCCTCGGCCATTTCGAGCCCGATGTATCCGGCACCGACGATGACGGCACTTGCAGGGTGCAGCGTCTCGAGCGTGCGCATCAGTTCGAAGGTGTCGCCCATCGAATGCAACAGATGAACGCCGTCGGCTGGCCCGAGTGCGTCGTCACCGACGAGACCATCGATCGGTGGGCGCGCCGACACGGCGCCAGTGCCCACAACGAGTTGGTCGTACTTGATGAGGTCCTCGACGCCCGTCTCGTCGACGACCAGAAGAGTACGTCCGGCGACGTCGATGTCAGTCGCCATCGAGTTCAGTCGAACGTTCATGCCGGTATCCCTGAGGTCACCGAGCGTTCGATGCGCCAGATTGTGCCAGTCCGTAACTTCACCCGAGATGTAGTAGGGAATTCCGCAAATAGAGAAGTTGGGGTAAGCGTCGGCGACGACGACCGTGACGTCGCTTAAGGGATCGAGTTCGCGGGCGCGCAGCGCCGCGCTGATGCCGGCGTCACTTCCTCCAACGGCTACGAGATGCATGCGGCAATTCCTTTCATCGTGTCGAATGGACTAACGGGGATATGTGGCTATTTGGTCTTGAGGTCGCTGTCGCGACGCGCCAACGGCCGCGGACGCGACATGCGACTTCTCAGAACGAGCCAGCGAAAAGATCATGAGCAGCAGGCCGTCTCGCGAGCGAATGTCGCGGACATTTGTGACCTTATGGCGCTATGCATGCATAGAAAGAGGATTTCTGAGCAACTCTTCATGTTGACTCATTCTCGATAACGACGGAATCGTAAAAGCGGCGCTTCGCCCACAGTGACACATAGACCAACCCAACGAGCACGGGCACCTCGATGAGCGGACCGACCACACCGGCGAGTGCTTCCCCGCTGGTGACCCCAAAGACACCAATGCAGACCGCGATGGCCAACTCGAAGTTGTTACCCGCCGCTGTGAAGGCCAGAGTCGCCGTGCGATCATAAGGAAGTCCAAGTGCTCGCCCAAGGGCGAACGACCCGAACCACATGATTGCGAAATAACACAACAGAGGCAGCGCAATACGTGCAACGTCAGTGGGCCGGGAGGTAATGGTGTGACCCTGGAGTGCGAAGAGGATAACAATGGTGTAGAGCAATCCGTAAAGCGCAAAGGGACCGAGGCGCGGCAATAGTTTCGTCTCGTACCAGTCTCGACCTCGTTTGCGTTCGCCCAACGTGCGAGTCAGGTAACCCGCGACGAGCGGTATACCGAGAAAGATTGCGACTATCGCCGCAATTCGCCCAATCGATAGATGAACGCTCTGCGTTCCGAGACCGAGCCACCCTGGCAGCAACTTCAGATAGAAGTAGCCGAGAAGGGCGAAGGCCACGATCTGGAACAACGAATTGATCGCAACGAGCACGGCCGCCGATTCACGGTGCCCCCCCGATAAATCATTCCAAATGAGGACCATCGCGATGCAGCGCGCCAGACCCACAATGATTAGGCCGGTTCGATACGCGGGCAAGTTGGGCAGCAGTAACCATGCCAGCGTGAACATGACCGCCGGACCGACCAGCCAGTTGAGCACTAGTGACGACACCAGCAAACGCCGGTCACGCGTCACCGTGCCAAGTCGGTCGTAGCGCACCTTCGCTAACACCGGATACATCATGACGAGCAGCCCGATGAAAATTGGCAATGACGTGCCCGATGTGACCTGCACCGCGTTGAGGTGGCTGTTGAGACTCGGAAAGGCTCGGCCGAGTCCGATGCCGACGACCATCGCCAGGATGATCCAAACGGGTAGGAACCGGTCAAGAAATGACAATCGCGCGATGACTGGCACGCTCAGCGTGCTGTCCTGAGATTGCTCCGAGACGGCACCGCTCACGATCGGTCCCTGACTTCGCTCAAACGAAACCTCAGCAGCATGACGTGGTCTCTGACGTGGTTGAGGTCGCTGTCGTGCAGCCCATTTCGTCGCCGGCCAAGGCAGGAGTCTCGCTGGCATCGGCGAGAACGGTGTAGACCTCCCAGCGCGAACCATCAGGTCCGTCCACCCACACCTTGTCCTGAAGCGCGTGGCAACAGATTGTCCCATCCTCGATGTCGGTATCGAACCCCTCGCTAGCGAGGTAGCGAGTGGCCTCCACCACTTCGGTCGTCGAAAAGACCTCAACGCCGAGGTGGTTGATCGTGCCCGCGACCTCATGATTCTCGAAGAGAACCAACTTGAGGGGCGGCTCGGCGATGGCGAAATTCGCGTAGCCGGGACGAACCTTGGCTGGCTCAGTTTTGAAGAACTTGGAGTAGAACTCAATGGACTCTTCGAGATTCGACACATTGAGGGCGAGCTGCAGTCTGGACACTTCGGTCTCCTTTACATTGACATTTGTCAATTAGAAGAATAACCGTCACATCGATGCTTGTCAATAGTATCGTGGAACAAATGTCGCATCCCAAGTCCATTGCCGTCGATGAGAAAGTCGTCAGTTGCTGCGGCCCGTTGGTGGGCGGTGCGATGTCCGAAGTCGAGGCTGGCGATATGGCCCAGATCTTTGGAGCCCTTAGCGATCCCATCCGACTGCGGATGCTGTCGCTCGTAGCTTCTCAAGATGAAGTCTGTAGTTGCTCGCTCGAAGAGCCTTTAGGAAAAAGCCAGCCGACCATCTCGCATCACACCAGGATTCTTGCCGAGGCTGGGCTCATCGTTGGTGAGAAGCGAGGCCGGTGGATGTGGTGGCACGTCGTTCCTGAGCGACTCGAAGATGTCGCGAGAATTCTGTCCTCTTGAGAGCCCGTGCATCTAAGGAGCGACCGAAGACGGTCCGGAGTTATAAACGTCGATCGGTGGAGACCGGCGTAATCACTAGATAATGCAGACCAAAATCGGCGCAGGCTGATCTCAGTACTGGTAGTTATCGGTCATCCCACCGCCGTGCAGCGCGGGAAGTGCCGTTGCGCGCATCCTCCTCAGCACTCGGTGTGATATTGGGCGAGCGTCAGGGTGCACCCCGCCGTTCGCCTCCGTCGCCGTCTGCCATTTCGCAGCGCGCTTCGCGAATGTCGCATCGTCATTTAGTTGCAAACAGTCGATTCGATCAGTCGCAATGTTGACCGTGATCGTGTCTCCATCTTCGACCAGTGCGATTGGGCCTCCCAGAAATGCCTCTGGAGCGACATGACCTACGACTATTCCTACGGAGCCACCCGAGAATCGAGCATCGGTCATTAGGCCAATGGTGATGCCCTTTTGACGGCAGAGGGTGGTGATCTTCGATGTGGGTTCGAGCATTTCGGGCATCCCAGGAGCGCCGCGCGGGCCTTCGTATCGAATCACCACCATGTCGCCGTCCTGAAATTCTTCCGGTCGCCGATCCAGAGCCTCCGTCAGAGAGCGTTCACTATTGAACACTCTCGCCCGACCTATGAAGACGTGATCGGAGATTCCACCTTCGACGCCAGCGAGTTTCAGGACGGCTCCGCCTTCGGGTGCGAGATTTCCCGCTAAGAGTCGAAGTCCGCCAGTTTCCTTGAAGGGTCTGGCAACGGAGAAGATGACTTCATGATCCGGCAATGGCGGAGCGAGTCGTTCAATCTGGTCTCCGAGCGTCTCTCCAGTGCAGGTCATTGGGGTGCCGTCGAGGAATCCAGCCTCAAGAAGATCTCTAACAATTACCGGAATTCCACCTTTTGCTTCGATGTCCGGCATTGAGTAAAAGCCAAAGGGTCTCATGTTGACTAGAACCGGAAGTCGGCGTGAAAGCCCATTGAACTCTGCCTGGCTGAGCACCTCGCTCCAAAGATCGATTCCCGCGGCGCGCGCTATCTCGACACTGTGCAGCATCACGTTGGTCGAGCCTCCCATCGCGGCGACCACAGTCAATGCATTGCGAAGGGATACGGGGGTAACGATGTCCCGTGGACGGATATTCAAAGCGGTCATCGTAACGAGACAGTCAACGAGTTGACTTGGGAATTCGGAGATTCGACGAGGATCGTCCGAAGCGGGTGACACCATATGCAGCGGCTCCAGACCCAATACGCCGATAAAAGTCTGCATCGTGTTGTACGTAAACATTCCGCCGCAACTTCCCTGGCCGGGACAGGCATGAAGTGCGATTCTCGTACGAACCCCGGGGTCCGGATCCGAAGCCACCTGAAAGGCCGTCACGAGATCAATGCGCTCTCCAGTGTCAGGATCGCTCCCGGGCCTAATTGAACCATCAGAAAGAATTACCGACGGCGCATTGTGCTCGAGCAGCGCTGCCACAGTTCCCACCGGAGGCTTGTCACACGCGACGACGGCAACTAGGCCGGCAACACCATTGGCGGCGAGGTGCGTGGCCGATACGTCATTCACAAGTTCTCGACCAATCAACGAATATCGCATTTCCGGTGTCCCGTTGAGCTGGCCGTCGGATACCCCCAAGGTGAATGCTGGAGAAATCAGTCGCACCGGAAGCTTGTCTTTAGAGATGCGTAGGGACAATGCGGCGTGAACCGCTGCAACCTTCTCTTGGACGCCTAAGTAGCACTGACTGTCACCAAGATTCCCCAACACGCCCCAGACCGGATCATGAATCTTCGTAACATCTTCGCCAAGAAACTCGGCAGTCCCGACCCTCTGAACGTCGCGCCCGGGATTATTCGAATTTAGGTTTCTCATCTTGCTCAGATCGGATTCACTGGCGGCGACATCCGCGCAGCCGGGCTCCCAACATGTTAGAGCCCCGATTTCGCGATAGAAAATTTCGGCGTTATTGGAGTCGAAAAAAAGTCGCGCGCGAAGTTCAATGGACCGAAATGTGTCCTCAAGAGTGGATTCCCCGCCTCCATTGCGAGCGACCTGAATCTGGGCGGGTACCGCCGATCGTTCATCCAGGATCTGTGGCGATCCTTTCGCCAGCAACCTGCACGGGTTATGGGAACATTCTGAGGTCGTTAGTGCTCAGTCGCGCGTACACGGCTGCGCGGCGACCGTCATCGGTGCAATCGCGTTACGAGCAGGTCAGGAGAGCCCGAAACTTGTGATAGATGTACGCCCGCTGACGTCCGGCGACATTGCGAAGGTGCCCATAGATAACGCTGGTCCGTACGTCAGCGACGTCAAGGCGTTCAGTGAGCTTGTCGATGACGAAGCCATAGAGGTAGCTGTTGTCAGCGACGGCTACGTGTACCAGGAAGTCTTCTCTCCCAGAAACGACGTAGACACCCATGGACTTCCCTAAAGGTGATTCGACTCGTGCGGTAGTGTCCCGAAGAACAACATGAAGCCTGCGCTGATCTATATATACGGACCACCCGCGAGCGGAAAACTGACGGTGGCCGAGAAACTCGCCGGACTGACCGGCTCTCCCCTTTTCCACAATCACCTCACCGTTAACGCGATCGGTTCCGTCTTCACATTCGGCAGCGAAGCGTACATGGATGTCTTGCATCGACTCCGACTCGACGTGTTTGAAACCGCCGCCAAAACGGGCGTCAGCCTCATTTTCACGAATAACTCCGCCTGGCGAGAACCAAACGCCCGCGTTCGATTTGTTGCGTTTGCGACCGAGGCGAAACGTGCTGTCGAGGCTCACGAGGGCCGAGTTGTTTTCGTCCGCCTTAGTGCCCCCCTTGACGTCCTCGAAGAACGGCTCGCGAGCGAATCACGTCGGGATCATCAGAAGCTCCTCGACGTCGATCAACTCCGAAAGCTCGTCCTAAATTTCGACGAGTCGCCTCTTCATCACGATGACCTGTGTATTGATACCTCGGTGGTGAGCGCCGAAAATGCCGCCGAGACCATTCTCGAACTGCTTCGGTAACGTCATTGTTCCCGGCAACACGGAACATTCGATACCTTCAGAGCCCCTACCAAGTATCGATCCAGCTCTAACCACGTTCATCACGTTGACGGCAAAAAAAGAACCGCGAAGCTCGCTCGGGGTCTACCGTCTCAGTAGGAGCTAACACTCGGAAGTGAGATTCATGTTCGAACGTTTCACAGACCGATCTCGTCGCGTACTCGTATACGCCCAAGACGAAGCGCGTGAACTCCACGTCGACTTCATAGGCACCGAGCACATATTGCTGGGTCTAATCCGTGAAAGTGATGGGGTTGCCGCAAAGGTCCTTGGCGCGGTGGGCGTCAACTACGACTCCGTTCGCAAGAAGGTTGAAAAAGCGGCGAGCCACGACGGCACCGCCTCATCCGGTGCACCACCTTTCACACCGCAGGCAAAGAAAGTACTTGAGCTCGCGTTGCGCGAAGCTTTGCAACTTGGCCACAACTACATCGGTACCGAACACATGTTGCTTGGACTTGTGCGAGAGGGAAGTGATGCAGCGACCCAAATTCTCCTTGACCTCGGTGTTGAACTCACTGACGTGCGCGACAAGGTAACGGAAATGATGTCGGGCCATAGTCACGAGTCCGGCGGCTCTCATATCCGTGGGCAACTTGATAGCGCAGTCCTTCGCGGCATAGTGCGCAACATTGGTCAACAAATGCGCCCCGACCTTGATGCGTCAACTCTCGAGGACCGAGCCGCAAAAATTGCCGACGACCTCTTCGAGCAACTCCGCAAGGGCTGGGCGTCGCCGGGAACCCCTTAGCGATTTCTCCGCCGCGCACCACCTAATAGGCACAAGGCCGTAATCGCCCCGGTCGAACGATCAATGAAACCCTACAAAACCTTCGACAAGAAGCTCTTCAGGCGCTCTGATTTTGGCGCTCCGAGGACGTCGGCGGGCGTACCAGACTCCTCAATGATTCCCTCGTCCAAGAAGTACACAGTGTTGGCCACTTCGCGCGCGAACCCCATCTCGTGGGTCACAACGATCATCGTCATCCCGCTTAGGGCCAGGTCCTTCATAACATCGAGCACTTCACCGACAAGTTCGGGATCCAACGCCGACGTCGGTTCATCGAACAGCATCAATTTCGGTTCCATTGCCAAGGCCCTCGCGATCGCGACACGCTGTTGTTGACCCCCGGACAATTGACTCGGGTAGTGCTTATCCTTCTCCGACAAACCCACTCGCGCCAGCAGCTCGCGAGCCTTCTTTCGCGCGGCGTCGGAGTCGAGACCGCGAACCTTTATTAGGCCGATGGTCACGTTGTCGAGAACCGTCAAGTGCTGAAACAAATTGAAACGCTGAAACACCATGCCTATCTGTGAGCGCTCGGCGCAGATTCTCTTGTCGTTTAGCTCATGGAGTTTCGTCCCTCGCATTTCATAACCCACGAGTTCTCCGTCGACGCGAAGTTCCCCGGAATCGTGTTTCTCCAGGTGGTTTATGCATCGAAGTAGCGTGCTCTTTCCCGAGCCCGAGGGTCCGATAAGGCATGTCACTTCGCCGCGCACCACCGTGAGGTCGACGCCCTTGAGGACCTGGACGCCCGCGTAGGACTTGTGCACGCCGCGCGCTTCGACCATCGGGACGCTCACGACGTCGCCTCCCGCACGCCGCGACGCGTACGGAACTTCGCGAGGATACCGCGTACGTCGCGCCGCAAACGCTGCAGCGGCGTGGGCGGTGGCGTGCGCAGGGCACCGCGCGCAAAGCGCCGCTCAAGATAGAACTGTCCCGTCGAGAGCACCGTCGTGACGATGAGGTACCAGAGACTCGCCACGATGAGCAGCGGCATGATCTCGAAGTTGTTGGCCGAGATATTGTTCGTCGCCCCGAAGAGCTCGATGACCGCAATAGTGCTGGCGAGCGAAGTGGTCTTAAGCATCGAAATGACCTCGTTCCCGGTCGGCGGAATGATCACGCGCATCGCCTGGGGTAGGACTACGACGCGCAGAGTCTGAGACCGAGTCATGCCGAGGGACATCGCCGCTTCGGACTGACCTTCGTCAACCGAGATCAGTCCCGATCGCGCGATCTCGGACATGTAGGCGCCCTCGTTGAGACTGAGTGCCACGATCGCAGCCGTGACGGGGGTGAAGAGTGTCGCCGCGTTCAGATGGAGGAACGCGATGTGCGTGAAGGGGACGCCAATCGTGATGGTGTGGTAGAGGATCGAGATGTAGTCCCAGAAGAACAGTTGGACGAGCACCGGCGTCCCGCGAAAGAACCAGGTGTAGCACCACGCTGTCATCGAGAGCAGTCGGTTCGAGGAGAGCCGCATCACGGCCAGCGCGATACCGATCACGATGCCCGCGACCATCGCGATCACCGTGAGGTAGATGGTGAGCATGAGGCCGTGCAGTACTTCTGAGGTTGTGAAGTAATGAAATACTATGTTCCAACTAAAACGCCACACGCTCGTCTGGTGACAACGTCGCGCACCGTTCACGGCGTGACAGACGTACTGTCCCGAAGGAATCTTCGAGAACAACGTGTTCACCAACATCGCAATGAGCACGAGGGCGACCACGGCCCCCACCCACTGCCCGTAGTGACGCACGGGGACGACCTTGACGGCGGTATCCTCGGGGGCGTTCATAGTCGTGAGTGGTCAGCGACCTTTAGGAGGTTGCTCCATTGAGAACGATCTTGCTCGTCGGAAGGGCGCCGGCCGTCACGCCGTACTTGGCGAGGATCGCGTGGTACGTCCCGTTCGCGATCAACGTCTTGATGGCCGCCTGAATGGCAAGAGCGAGCTTCTGACCCGAGGCGGTCTTGGGCGTGGCGATGCCGTAGGGCGCGACTTCAATGGCGCTTCCGACGAGCTTGAACTTGCCCCCGGCCAGGGACACAATGTAGCCAGCCACCTGGCTATCGACGAAGCCGAAATTCGTTTGACCTGAGAGCACCGCAGCGTTGGCCTCGGTCTGAGTCGGGTACGCGCGTACGACCAACTTCTTTGAGGCGGGGCACTTCGAGACTTCAGAATTTGCGCCAGTCTGCTCGGTAGTGCCCGTCTCAACTGCGACCTTCGTGCCGCAAAAGCTCGAAAGGCCCTTGAAGGTAGCCTTCGAAGTCGAGAGAGCGTAAACGCCCTCGCCGGCCTGGAAGTAGTCGACGAAGTTCACCGACTTCTCGCGAGACTTCTCGTCGGTAAAGGAGGAGTTGCCAATCGCGTACTTGCCGGCCTTGATACCGCCGATGATGTCGTCGAAGGTGACGTTGTTCTCTTTGTACTTGACGCCCAGGGTCTTGGCGATGGCCGCCATCAAGTCGACGTCGAAGCCGACCATGGTGGTGCCGCTGATCGACTCATCGGGTGGGTACGTGGCGTCGGTGGCGACTTGGAGGGTGGTGTTCTTGTACGACGCCGGCACGAGCTTCGCGTCAGCCGCGTTGTAGGTCCCCGTTAAACCGGACGCCCCCGCCACGACAGTGGCTCCAAGAATCAATGATCCGACGCCGGCGACGGCCAGCGCTCGACGAATTGGCAAACTCCACCGCATGATTAATCTCCCGTAACTCTCTGCCCGCCCCACGCGATGTCAGGAACCTATTGATACCAGATATTTACTCACCACGAGCTCTGTGAAGCGACGTGGCGCAAACTATGAAAATATCGAGCGATGTAACGCAAGTTCCTGGGCGGTGACTACTAGAGGAATGCCGCACGGACTCATGAGAGCCCAGGCACCTAGCGTTTTCTAGAAAGTCGTGACGTGACATTAATTCTCATCGCCATCGTCGCTGGACTCATCGCGGGTATTTCGCCGTGCGTGCTACCGGTCCTGCCCGTGGTGTTCGTCGCTGGTGCTACGACAAAATCCCGGTCATCGTGGCGTCGCGCTCTGTCGATCGTGTTCGGCCTGATCGTGAGTTTTTCGATCCTCATTCTCGCGGGTGCCGAGATCGTCTCGCAGTTTCATTTGCCCCAACAGTTCTTGCGTGACCTGGGCATCGCCCTCCTCATCGTCGTCGGTGTTGGTCTCTTGTTGCCCAACCTCGGGATGTGGCTCGAGAGGCCATTCGCGCGCTTCGTCGCTCGCCAGCCCAGGTTGTCGAGGGGCGGCTTCGTCATTGGTCTTGCCCTCGGACTCGTGTTCGTCCCTTGCGCCGGACCGGTGCTCTCTACGATCATCGTCTTGGGTGCGAAGGAGCAAGTCAGTCTCATGACGTTGCTCGTCACGTTGGCGTTTTCCATTGGCGCGGCCGTTCCTCTTCTCATCGTCGCCCTCGCTGGCAGCGCTCTCGTCGAACGCGCACGCTCGTTGCGTCAAAAGGGACCGATGCTGCGCAGAATTGGCGGCGTCGTCCTGATTGTGATGGCCATCGCAATCTCCACGAACGTGTTCAACTCGCTGCAGGCGGACGTCCCCGGTTACACGAACGCGCTGCAACAGCACGTTGAAGGATCCTCGTCGGTGCGCAAGCAACTCGAATCGCTCAACGGAAACGTCCAAAGCTCCGACGGCTCGCTCTCGTCGTGCGTGCCGGGGGACCCCAACCTGCAGTCGTGCGGCAACGCGCCGAATTTCACGGACATCACTGCGTGGTTGAACACACCCGGCGGAAAGCCCCTATCAATCAAGGGACTACGCGGCAAGGTCGTCCTCGTCGATTTTTGGACGTACTCGTGCATTAACTGCGAGCGGACGTTGCCGCACGTGGAAGCGTGGTACAACCGCTACAAGACCGACGGACTGGTGGTCGTCGGTGTGCACACCCCGGAATTTGGCTTTGAACACGTGGTGAGAAACGTACGAGCGGAGTCCAAGTCACTCGGCGTCGACTATCCCGTGGCCGTCGATGACAACTACGGAACTTGGGACGCCTACAACAACGAATACTGGCCGGCGGACTATCTCATTGACGCGAACGGCGTCGTGCGTCACGACGAGTTCGGCGAAGGTGGCTACGCTCTCACCGAGAATCTGATCCGCAAGCTCCTCGTAGATGCGCACCCGGGCCTCAAGCTCCCGCCGCGTACGAATCTGCCGAACCTGACGCCGACTCAACCAACGAACCCTGAGTCTTACGTGGGCTACGAACGAATTCAGTACCTACAAAACACCACCGCCCCCGTGCAGAATCAAGCGGTCACCTATCAGTTCCCGAAGTCCTTGACGTCGGACTACTTCGCGTTCTCGGGCGTATGGACCGACCACTCGCAGGAGGCGACGGCAGGACGACACGCCAAACTCGAACTGAGTTACGAGGCGCAAGACGTGTACTTAGTGATGGGTGGTTCAGGTACGGTCACGGTCTCTGACGGCAACGGGACGGCGCCCCAGACAATCCATGTGGAGGGCGTGCCGCGCCTGTACACGTTGTTTCACGTGAAGTCGACGTCCGTGGGTACGTTGGTGATGAAAGTGTCGAAGGGAGTGCAGGCGTACGACTTCACGTTCGGATAAGTCCACTCTCTCCAACCTCGATGGCAGTTAGAGCAAACTGGTCGAATGAAAGTGTTCCGATTTGACCCCGACATCGCGATGACACTGGGTGGCGGCCAATCGAGTTCAAAATTTGGGCAATTGGCCTTCTCCCCATGCCACCATATTTGAGAAGGTTGAGTTCCGCCCACGAAGTTTGGTCCGTTCGACTCGTCGGTAACGTGAAAGACCCATGGCCATCCTGATCGATCTCGAGAAAGTGACGCTTCACGGCTCTGATCGAACGATTTTCGAGGATCTGACGATGACGATCTCTTCCGGCGAGAGGATCGGTGTCGTTGGCATCAATGGCGTAGGCAAAACCACGCTGCTCAACATCGTGGCGGGAATCGTGGTTCCGGACTCGGGTCAAATTCGACGTGGACGTGATCTCCGCGTCGAGTTTCTTCCGCAGATCCCCACTCTGCCGGTGGGCACCGTCCGTGAGACTCTGGGGGCCGGCTGGCAGGTCGACGCTGTCTTGGATCGACTGGCCATGCTCAGCGAGGTCGACACACAAACGAGCGCGCTGTCCGGCGGCCAGTTGAAACGAGTGGCTCTCGCCCGAGTGTTCGCCGAACCAAGCGACGTTCTTATTCTCGACGAGCCCACCAACCACTTGGATCTGCACGCCATTGAGTGGCTCGAACAACAGATCATGAACTATCTCGGCGCCATCGTTCTCGTGAGCCACGACCGTTTTCTGCTGGACCGGGTCACCAACCGCATGATCGAAATCGACCGAGGTAAAACGTACGTGCACGCGGGTGGCTATTCGCGCCTCTTGGAAGCCCAGGCGGATCGCGAAGCACAGGCCGCCACGGCCGAACAGGTGCGACGGAACCTGGCGCGTCATGAACTCGCGTGGCTGCGCCGCGGTGCAAAGGCCCGGTCCACCAAACCCCAAGCGCGCATCGATGCGGCGAAGCGTCTCCTGGCGCAGCGGCCCGAAGCGGCGGCCAGAAGTGGCACGCTCGAATTCGGCATCGAGGCGCCGCGGCTCGGCAACACCGTCATACGGGCTCACCACGTTGGCTTTTCGTACGAAGCGGAGAAGATCATTCTGCGCGACGTCGACATCGACCTCGGACCAGGCGACCGCGTGGGGGTCGTCGGCACCAACGGTTCGGGAAAGTCAACGTTCGTCAAGTTGCTCGCCGGTCGCCTTGAACCCACCACCGGCACCGTAAAAACGGGGCCCACCGTGGTCTCGTCCTACCTCGATCAAGGTGGCGGCGATTTCGATCTCGACGCGACGGTTCAGGAACTGGTGGCTGGACCTCAAGGAATTCCGGGTTCACCCGAGGACGTCGCGCTCATGAAGCGTTTCTGGTTCACTGGAGCGCTACCTGTCACCAAAGCAAAAGAACTGTCGGGTGGTGAACGGCGTCGACTGCAGTTACTGCTCGCCCTCGCGGCGCGTCCCAACGTGCTTTTCCTGGACGAACCGACGAACGACCTGGACCTCGAGACCATTCGCTTGCTCGAGGAGTTCCTCAGCCAGTGGCCCGGCACGTTGGTCGTGGTCTCGCACGACCGCACGTTCCTCAGTCGCACGACGGACCGCTTACTGGAAGTGCACAACGACGGTCTGATCGCGGACGTTCCGGGCGGCATCGATGCCTGGATCGCGCGGGCGATGAGTGGGGCATCTTCACAAGCAACCATCGACGACAGCGCGCCCGATTCGGTGCCGCGAGGTCGTCAACTTCGCGACGCGGAGAAGGACGTCACGCGACTCGAGAGACGAAAGGTCACGCTGACCAAAAAGCTCCTCGAAACATCCGACCACACGGAACAAACCCGATTGGGAGTCGAGTTAGCCGACGTGCAGAAGGCACTTCACGCGGCCGAGGAGCACTGGCTGAGTCTGCTCGACTGAAGTTCCTCCGACTCCTTACTCCAGCTCCGACAGGAACGCGTCAACGACGTCGACGTAACGCTCATGCTCCTCCACGAAGGGCATGTGACTCGAATCTTCAAAGATCTCCCAGCGCACGTTGCCGATGTGATCGAAGAACGGCTGAACAGTCGCGGGCGTTGCTTCGTCGTGTCGTCCCGAAAGGAGCAGCGTGGGCGCGGTGATGTTCTCAACTCGATCGACCACGCTCCAGTCGCGGAGTGTCCCCACGCAAAGGAACTCGTTCGGTCCATTCATGGTGTTGTACACGGTTGAGTCCTTCGCCATGATCTCGAACGTTCGCATCACCTCCGGTGGGTTCGGCAAGATGCGACAGACGTGCTCGTCGTAGTACGCCGTCGTGGCGGCCTGATATTCGGGGTCGTCCAGCGTGTCGTTCGCCTCGTGTCGGTCCAGCGCCGATTCGATGTCGGGCGGCAGTTGACCTCGCAGGATTTTGGCTTCGCTCGACCAGAGGGCCATGGAAGCGGGCGAATTACTGATCACGAGACCACGAAGTCCCGAAGGCCGACGAATGGCGTGTTCCGCCGCCAACATGCCCCCCCAGGACTGTCCGAGCAAGTCATAACGGCCTCTTATCCCGAGGGAGTCGAGAAGGTTATCGAGTTCGGCCAGGAACAGCTCGACCGTCCAAAAGTCTTCACCGTGGTCGGGAAGATGCGTCGAGCGACCTCCCCCGAGTTGGTCGTAGTGGACAACCGCACGTCCCGATCGTGCGAGCGCGGTTAGCGAGTCGAGATAGTCGTGCGAGCAACCGGGACCGCCGTGTGCGATGACTAAAGGCGTCACTCCCGAGTGCACGTCGCCCGTGATTCGATACCACGTCTCGTAGTCACCGAAGGGCGCGAATCCCTCGGTCGTCATGTCGTCATTCATGACCACGACTGTAGGGCACATGAAGATGGATTCTTAGTTGGCTTTTAGCCACTTTTGCTTCCCCCTTGCAGAGTAGCGAGAAGGATGATCGTCACTCACCCGGAAAGGAAATTTGTGAATTCACTGCGCCGAGGCGTTCGCAACGCGTTCAGGAACTCCATGCGCTCGGTCGGCGTTGTGGTTATCCTGGCCGTCGCGATCGCGCTCTCCATCTCGATGCTGATCGCCCGCGACGCGGTAACGACCAAGATCAACAGTGTCCGCGCGTCGACTGGTAACACGATCACGGTCTCGCCCAAGGGATTCTACGGCTACAGCGGCGGCGGCACCCCGCTCACCACCGCCGAAGTAAACGACCTGCTGGACCTAAAGAACGTGACCTCCGTCCAAGAATCACTGAGTGAAGAGCTTCAGAGCTCTCAAACGTCACTCAAATCGCCCACCCCGAGTGGCACGCTCGGAGGGCGTTTCGGCAACTTCGGTGGCGGTAGTGGGGGTTCAACGGGATCGGACAGTAGCGGCACCACGTTTACGATTCCGGTGCGCATCATCGGAACGAACTCTCCCGGCAACGCCCTTGTTGGTGGCGCGAACGGCGGAGGCACCGAAAAGCTGACATCGGGAACGTCCTTTAGTCCCACGTCCAAGTCGAATGTGGCGATCGTGGGCGCGACGATGGCCTCGAAAAATAAGTTGAAGGTCGGCTCAACCTTTACGGCGTACGGCAAAACCGTCACCGTGATCGGCATCTACAACTCGGGCTCCACGTTCGCCGACTCCGACGTCTTGATGCCGCTCACAAGCCTGCAGACGTTGGCCTCCGCGTCCGGCCAGGTCACGTCCGCGACGGTTGTCGTGAACAACGTCAACAACGTCACGAGCGTGACGAAGGCCATCAACGCGAAAATCGGTTCCAAGGCTGACGTCACGTCCACCGAAGCCACGACCGAAGCGGCGTTGGCGCCGCTTAACTCGGTCAAAACAATCTCCACGTACACACTGTTCGGAGCCGTGATCGGTGCCGCGATCATCTTGCTGCTCTCGATGCTGATGATCGTGCGCGAACGGCGTCGCGAGGTTGGCGTCTTGAAAGCTCTGGGCGCACCGAACCGATCCATCATCGGACAGTTCATTGCCGAATCCACGACCTTCACCGTCCTGGGCGCGGTCGTCGGATTCATCATCGGTGCGGCCCTCAGTAGTCCCATCGCCTCGGCGCTCGTCAGTTCCGAGGGCTCCACCACTCCCGCGAGCGGCTTTGTCCGCGGGGCGGGTGGATTCGGGGGCGGGGGCAACGGGTTCACTCCCCCGTCGGGCACTCGCTTGCCGGGAGGTGGCCTCCACGCCACCAGCGTCAGCAACACTCTGACCACCTTGCACACCTCGGTTGGTTGGTCGACGCTGACGTACGCCTTTGTCTTCGCCGTTATCATCGCCGCGCTCGGTTCGACCGTCGCGGCCGCCACCATCGTCCGTATCCGTCCCGCTGAAGTCTTGAGGAGTGAGTAATGCTGAAGGTTGACAATCTAAATAAAACGTTTCACACGGCGGCCGGTGACGTGCACGCCGTGCGCAACGTGAGCTTCAACGCCGATAACGGTGAGATGGTCGCCATCATCGGCGCGAGCGGCAGTGGCAAATCAACGCTGCTCGCGCTGCTTGGTCTCCTTGACGCGCCCGATAAGGGCAGCATCGACCTTGACGGCGTGGAGTTGGCGAACCTCGACTCGGGCGGACGCACCAAGTACCGGTCGAGTCAGGTGGGCTTTGTCTTCCAGCAGTTCAATCTCATTCCCAATCTCAGTGCTCGCGAGAACGTCCTACTCGCCCTCGAGTACTCCCACTGGCCCAAAGCGGATCGAGCACGCCGGGCCGATGAGATGCTGGCTCTCGTGGGACTCGACGGCGAGAAATCGCGGCGTCGTCCGGCACGTCTCTCGGGCGGTGAACAACAGCGCGTCGCCATCGCGCGAGCGTTTGCGGCTCAGCCGCAGTTGATTCTCGCCGACGAGCCAACGGGCAGTCTCGACAAGTCCACCGGCCAGAAGATCGTTGCGCTACTGCGCAGCGCCGCGTCCACCCAGGGCGCCACCGTCCTCGTCGTCACCCACGACGAAAAAGTGGCCAGCCAGGCCGACCGGCGACTCGAGATTGACGACGGAGTACTCGCCGAGATCGCCTAGCTGGAGCGGCATCGTGAATCCTGTGCAGTAGCCTGGACTCCTCTATGGGGCTCTCCATTGGCATCGTTGGACTGCCGAACGTCGGAAAATCAACGCTGTTTAACGCGTTAACGAAGAACCACGTGCTCGCCGCGAACTATCCCTTCGCCACCATCGAACCCAACGTCGGCATTGTCGCGGTCCCGGACGGTCGCCTCACGGTGTTGGCGGAGATGTTCCACTCCGAAAAGATCATCGCCGCGACGGTGACCTTCGTCGATATCGCGGGCATCGTGCGAGGCGCCTCCACGGGTGAAGGACTCGGCAATCAGTTCCTCGCCGCCATTCGCGAATCGGACGCCATCTGCGAAGTCGTGCGCGTTTTTGAAGATGACGACGTCATCCACGTAGATGGTCGGATCGACCCCGCGAGCGACGTCGCCACCATCGAGACCGAACTGATCCTCGCCGACCTCCAGACGGTGGAGAAGGCAATCACACGTCTCGAGCGCGACTCCAAGCGTGGCGGCGAAGCGGCCGTGAAGCTCGCCGAAGTACGAAAGGCCCAGTTGGCGCTCAACGACGGTCGGGTGATCTCCCAGCTCGCGGCAAAAGAGCTCGACCGTTCGCTGCTCTACGATCTGCACCTCTTGACGGATAAGCCCTTCATCTACGTCTTTAACGTTGACGAGGCGACTCTCTCCAACGAGGCGCGACAGCAGGAGCTGCGCGATTCGGTCGCCCCGTCGCCGAGCGTGGTGCTCTGCGCCAAAGTCGAAGCCGAACTTTCTGAGCTCGACGACGACGAAGCCCTCGAACTCTTGCAGTCCTACGGTCAGAACGAGTCGGGCCTGGCCCAACTGTCACGCGTGGGCTTTACCACCTTGGGTCTGCAAACTTTTCTAACGGCTGGCCCCAAAGAAGCACGAGCCTGGACGATCCACCAGGGCGAAACGGCGCCCGAAGCGGCTGGCGAAATCCACACGGACTTTCAAAAGCACTTCATCAAAGCCGAGGTCGTCTCCTACGCCGACCTGATCAGCGCGGGATCCATGGCGGCAGTGAAGGCCGCCGGCAAGGCACGCGTCGAGGGCAAGGAATACGTCATGCGCGACGGCGACGTTGTCGAGTTTCGAGTCGGTGTCTAGCGCTATCATTTTGCTAGGCGACTGCGGCAGAGGTCGGCGCCTGGAAAACTCAAACTCCTAGGAGAACTATGACCTCTGACCCTTTTACGTACAAAGTTGCTGACCTTTCTCTCGCCGACTTCGGTCGCGCTGAGATCACATTGGCCGAACACGAAATGCCCGGCCTCATGGCCATGCGAGCCGAATTTGGTGAGTCGAAGCCCTTGAAGGGCTCGCGCATCGCCGGCTCTCTGCACATGACGATTCAGACCGCAGTCTTGATCGAGACTCTCGTCGCGCTCGGCGCCGACGTGCGATGGGTGAGCTGCAACATCTTCTCGACCCAAGACCACGCGGCTGCGGCCATCGTGGTCGGTCCTGAAGGAACCGTCGAGAACCCTACGGGTGTACCGGTCTTCGCCTGGAAGGGTGAAACTCTTGAAGAGTACTGGTGGTGCACCGAGCAACTTCTTCGCTGGCCCGGCTTCGACGGACCGACCATGATCCTCGACGATGGCGGCGACGCGACGCTGTTCGTCCACAAGGGTCTCGAGTTCGAGCGAGCGGGGTTCGTTCCGTCGCCCGAGACGGCCGACTCCGAGGAGTACCGCGTTATCTTGACGGTTCTCCAGTCGATCATTGCGTCGGGCGAGAAGGTCTTCGAGCCCATGGCGAAGAGCATCATCGGCGTCTCGGAAGAGACCACGACCGGTGTGCACCGGCTCTACGAGATGGAACGCGACGGCACTCTGCTCTTTCCCGCCATCAACGTCAACGACGCCGTCACGAAGTCGAAGTTTGACAACAAGTACGGCGTGCGCCACTCCTTGATCGACGGCATCAACCGAGCGACCGATGTACTAATCGGTGGCAAGGTCGCGGTGGTGTGTGGATACGGCGACGTGGGTAAGGGCTCGGCCGAGTCCTTTCGCGGACAGGGCGCTCGGGTCATCGTGACCGAGATTGACCCCATCTGTGCGCTGCAAGCGGCGATGGACGGTTTTCAAGTGACGACTCTTGAAGAAGCGCTACCGATCGCCGACTTCGTCATCACCGCTACGGGTAACCGCGACATCGTCACCGTCGAGCACATGCAGATGATGAAGCACCTCGCCGTCCTCGGCAACATCGGTCACTTCGATAACGAGATTGACATGGCTGGCTTGACCAACCTCCCGGGCGTTACCCGCGAGACCATTAAGCCCCAAGTCGACAAGTGGACGTTGCCGAGTGGCCGAGCGATCATCGTGCTCTCCGAGGGTCGACTGCTCAACCTCGGTAACGCGACCGGTCACCCCAGTTTCGTGATGAGTAACTCCTTCACCGACCAGACGATGGCCCAGATCGAACTGTTCGACAACGACGGCACGTACGAGAAGAAGGTCTATGTCTTGCCCAAGCAGCTAGACGAAAAAGTGGCTCGACTGCACCTCGACGCGCTCGGCGTGAAGTTGACGACGCTCACGAAGCAACAGGCCGACTACATCGGTGTCGCCGTCGAAGGTCCCTATAAGCCCGACACCTACCGGTACTAAACGCTTCGACGAGTATCTAGCGGTATCCCGCGAAGATATCGTCCACGCGGCCTGAGAGACCCTTCGGATTGGTGACGCGCACGAACCACTCGGTACCCATGGCCTTACGGAACTCTTCGCGGCTCATCTTCATCCAGAAGGACTCCCCCACCTGGGAGTGGTGAGCCGCGAGGGCGTCATACTTGGCGTCCGTCGCCGAACTCACGTCAATGGCTGCGCCGATCTCGTCATCGGGGGTACCCATTTCGAACTCGTCTTCGGGATCGGGATCGGGCTCTCGAACAATACCCTTCGCAGCCTCGGCTTCACGTTGTTCGCGCTCTTCCCGCTCCCAGCGCTCACGCATGATGGCCATGACCGAGTTGGGAATCGCGTTGAAGTAGAGGGTCGGCTCGTAGTCGATGAGCGCAAGCGCGGACATGGTGATGCGGTGAGCCTGGATGTGATCGGGGTGTCCGTAGAAGCCGTGTTCGTTGTACGTGACGACGACCTGGGGACGCTCTTCCATCATGACGGCGGCGAGACGTTCTGCGGCGTCCCCGACCGGAGTCGCCCAAAAAGCTGACGGGTCGTTGTTCTGGGGCCAGCCCATCATTCCCGAATCGCGATAGCCGAGCCGGACACTTCGACTAATTCCGAGAATCTCGACAGCTCGATCGAGCTCTCCCTCGCGAATCACCACCACATCGTCGGCGTCGTGCCCGTCGGTGTCGGGCTTAATACCGCCGGGTGCGTCACCAAACTCCCCGCGCGTGCAGGTGACGAGGACGGTGCGAATTTTCTGGTCCGCGAGGACCCGATAGAGGCCGCCCGTTGAACTCGCTTCATCGTCGGGGTGGGCGTGAACCGCTAAAAACGTCAGTGCCATCAGAGTTCTCCCATCAGGTCAGTCTCGTCACCGCCTGTGTCATGTCGACTCCACGCGCGCTGGTAGTACTCGGTACTAAAGAGTAGAGAGAAGAGGTCGTCGTTCATTTCGACCAGATCCTCGTTGTCAATCTGCGTGGCGTGTGCCGCCATGGCGTCGTGCTTTATTCGTACGTAGTCGCGGGCGTCGAGCGTCGTCGCCACGACGTCGTCGGCGACGTGGGTGCTGGCGTCGAGCACCCACGCGGGCATCGAGAGGCCCAGATCCTTCGCCTGCTCGATGAGCGACGACATGATTCCTTCGGGCACCACCGAGTAGTACAGGCGCTCGACGCTCGAGGAGAGTTCGATGGCGCGACGCGTCACGACATTCGCATGGATGTGGTCGGGGTGTCCGTAAAAGCCGTTCTCGTCGTAGGTAACGACGACTCGCGCGTCCTCCTCGTCGAAGATCGAGGCGATCGTCCTCGCCACGGCGTCGACGTTCGCGTTCATGAAGGCGTCGGGGTTCTTGTTCTGGGGCCACCCCATCATCCCCGAGTCGTCGTAGCCGAGCGTCACGACGCGCGCGAAACCGAGAGTCTGCGCGGAGCGCTGTAGCTCGCTCGCTCGCGTGGCTTTCGTCTGACGAGCGTCGTGACCCTCCATGTCGCCCGAGCGACCCTGCGCGTCGAATCCGAGCTGGCCGCTCGTGCAAGTAATGAGAACGACGCGATGATCGAGGGCGGCGTAGTGCGCACTGGCGCCCGCGCCGAAGAAGGCTTCGTCGTCGGGGTGAGCGTGTACGCAGACCAGAGTGGCGGGAGAACTCATGACGAGAGATTACGAGGTCAACAGTTGGACGATACGCACGATCAGCAAAATCCCCGCCGCAAAGAGATAGCAACTCTGCGAACGCATCAGAATTGTCCGAGCGCGTGATTTGGGCATCGGCGCGAGCAGCGCCAGTCGTGGCGTGCGCCAGTCGCGCTTGTCGATGTCGTACTGCGCCGGGGGTTGCCACCTGCGCCACGCCATCGGCAGTCCCACGAGAAGACCGAGTGCGCCTATCGCCGCGAGAACTTCCAACAAGCGAAGAACGGGAAGACTCGTAAACAACGTAGAGATCATCAAGGTGAACGACAGCACCACCAAGACGACCACCATGAAGACGGCCACCACGTTGAGGGTTCGACCGTTCTTCCACGGCCCCATCAGCTCGCGGTCGTTGGCCAACATCAGCACGATGATCGTGGTACTGGGCAACATCAGTCCGCACAGCGCCTGCACCGCGAGGGTGATCACGCCGAGCGGCGCGCCGGGCACGACGGCCACCGTTCCGGCGAGCAGCAACAGCACCCCGAATCCGCCGTAGAAGGCCTTCGCTTCGAAGAGTCGGGCGTTGAGACCCTGGTGGCCCGACGAGAGGTCGCCAATCGCGTAGGAGCTGGCGAGCGTGACGACCGCCGCGCCAATGATTGAGGCGTTCAACAACAGAAGTGCAAAGATCGCGCCCGTGTCGTGACCGACGTAGCGACCGAGGCCGCGCGCGACTCCGAGCGCGTTCGTATACGAGTTGGTGTTTCCGTGACCGGCGAGGCCGACGGCGCAGGCCGCCACCAACGCCGAGGCCACGATCACGACAATGAACGAGCCCACGATGGTGTCGACCCGTTCGTAGTTCAGCCAACGCGGCGTGATGCGCTTGTCGACGATGTTGGACTCTTGGAAGAACAACTGCCACGGCGCGACGGTCGTACCGATGATGGAGATGATAAGGAGAACCGCACTCGAACTAGCGCCCCCGCGAATCCGCGGGATAAAGGAATGACTCGCCATCGCGGAGAACGACGGGTGCGTGACAACCACCAAGGGAATGATGATGAAGTTGATCGCGATGAAGAGCATCATGAATCGCTCCCAACGGCGAAACGACCCCGACGCCGTCACGGAGAAGAGCAGCACTACGGCGACCGGCACCGAGATGTAGGGACTTACGCCGAAGTACTCCATGGCGAGCGAGATGCCGATGAACTCGGTGACGATGATGAGAAAGTTCAAGAAGAGGATCGAAAAGATCGAGAGGTTGCCCCAGTAGCGACCGAAGCGTTCACGAATGAGACGGCCGTGGCCAACACCCGTCACGGCACCAAGACGCGCCACCATCTCTTGGATGATGATGAGCACGGGAATCAGTAGCGGCAGGGTCCAGAGCAACGTGTAGCCGAAGTTCTGACCCGCCTGGGCGTAGGTGGAGACGCCCCCCGCGTCGTTGTCGCCCACCATGACGATGAGACCGGGACCAATGATGGCGATCAGTGTGAGAAAGCGAGCGCGGAAACCACGTCGACGTTCGTCGTCGTGCGCGCCGATGGAGCCAAACGCTCCGGCAATCTGTGTCTCTTTCGACTTCTCGCTCTGCACGTGCCATCTCCTTTTCGTCTCGTTGTGGTCGTTGGGCGAAACAACCACGCAGAAACGAAAGGGGCTAGAGCTCCTGTTTCATCAAGCGAAGTTGTGTCGGTACGTCGAAGGCCTTGCGGCCGGTACTAGGGGGTTTCAGAGTGACCCCCTTAGAACGAGACGGCGGCGCGTGGGCATTTATTCTTCCGCCGCACTCATGCCGAACTCGGCGCGCCAGCCCTGGGGCAGTAGCTCTTCGAGTAAGTCGTCCACCGTCACGACGCCGATCATCATGTTGTGCTCATCGTCAAGCACCGGCAAGACGGTCAAGTTGAAGTCACTCATTTTTCTCGACACGCGCAACACGTCCCAGTGCGGGTGCACGTGGGCCAAGTGCGTACGCGCGACCGACAGGGCCAGTTCGTTGGGCCGCGCCCTCACGAGTGGCGCAATCGACGCGGCGCCGATCGGCTGACCGGCGTCGTTCAAAATGAAGACCGCTTGCAGCGACTCGGCCGGCACGCTCGACGTGCGAATTGCGTCCAGCGCATCGTCGACCGTGGCCGTTGGCCCGACCGACACGTAGTCGGGATTCATCAGTCCCCCGGCGGTGTCGGCGTTGTACGAAAGAAGTTGGCGCACTTTGGCTTGCTGCTCGCTGGGCAGCAGATCGAGAATCGGCAAGCGACGCTCCTGGTCGATCTCGGTGATGAGGTCGGCGGCGTTGTCGGGCTCCATGCGCGAGAGCAACCGCGCTGATTCCTCGTCCGAGCGTGATTCCAGGAACTCGAGCTGGTGAGTCGTATCGAGCTCTTCGAAGACGTCCGCTTCAAGTTCACGGTCGAGCCCCACCGCTTCGATGATCTCCTCACCCTCTTCGTGACTGGCCTGCTCGACGAGGTCGGCGATCTGGGCCGGGTGGAGCTTCGCGAGTTTGCGATAGGGAATGCGAAGCCGCGCGGTGGGCACGTGCGAGACAAAGGGTTCGATGGACGCGAAGTCCACAATGGAGTCGGCCTGAACGTGCGGACCGATCTTGTGACCGAAGACGCGGCGCAGAAATGTTCGACGTCGGGGGTCGACGCCCACCACTTCCCAGCGCCCATCGACCTGGGCGATCTCAATCTCGTTCGCGATCATGATCCGTCCGCGCACCAAGTTGATGAGGTGTCGAGCGAGCAGGTCCTCCGCGAGAAGCATCTCGCCGGGACGGCGTTCGAATCGACGCAGGTCCACTCGGCGTCCCTCAAAGGTCATGCGTCCCTGGGCGAGGCCCCCGATCTTCTTGATCGAGACGAAGAGATCGCGTCCCGCAATACGAATAACGGCGCCCACGATCGGCGGGTGCGGATCGTCACCGAGGCGCGCGACCAGGTCCTGGACGCGTCCAATCTTGTCGCCGCCCGAGTCGTAGATCGGACGACGCAAGAACGTTGAGAGGTGGAGAATTTCCGTCATGGTCAGCCTTGACCACAACAGGCTACCGCCTAGGCCTCAGCGGTTTTCCGGCTCCGCTCAGCGCGCGACGGGCGTAAAGCGCGCGAGTACACCGGCCACGAAGTCCACATCGTCGTCATCAATGCCCGCATGCGTGACGAAGCGCACGCGTTGGGGCGCGACCGTTCCACCTTCAACGCCAAGTTCCGCGAGCTCGGCCACGATCTGGCGAGCTTGCGGGTGGTTGAAGGCGACGATGTTGGTGCGGCACGTCGACGTGTTGTAGTTCGACTCGGGAAACGCTGCCGCGAAGAGGTCGGCCAGCTGACGCGCGCGAACGTGATCGTCCTTCAGTCGTTCCACCATAGTGTCTAACGCAATGAGACCGGCTGCGGCCAAGAAGCCGGCTTGACGCATGGCGCCACCGAATCGCTTTCGCTCGATACGGGCTCGCTCAATCAGCGTCGTCGGACCGGCAAGCAGTGACCCGACGGGCGCGCACAGCCCCTTCGAGAGACACGACATGACCATCGTGGCCGGGGCGCTGTACTCCGCGGCGCTCGTGCCCGTCGCGACAACGGCGTTAAAGAGTCGCGCGCCGTCGAGGTACACCGGACGGTCCCCGACGGCCCGGGCGAGGGAGTTCAGATCCTCCACTTCCCAGGGGACACCGCCCGCGGTCATGTGCGTGTTCTCCACACAGACGAGGCTGACGTGGGGCTGATGGTCACCTTCAGCGTCGATGACCTCGAGCACATCGGCGAGATCGAGAACGCCCCGCGAGTCGTCAACGGTCGCGAACTGAATTGCGGAATTGCGCGACGCCGCACCCATTTCGAAGCTGACGACGTGCTGGCTGCGTCCGGCGACAACGAGGTCGCCGGGTTGGGCGAGGACCCGCAGCGCAATCTGGTTCGCCATCACGCCTGACGGCACGAAGACGGCCGCCTCCTTTTCGACGAGTTGGGCGAAGCGCGACTCGAGCTCGTTGATGGCGGGATCCTCGCCGTATCCGTCGTCCCCGACGACGGCCGTCGCGATCGCGTCACGCATCGCGGACGTTGGTTGCGTGACGGTGTCACTTCGTAGATCAACGCGTCGAGTCATGATCGAAAGGCTATCGGCTCTCTAAACTGCCGCTATGACCGACAACGTCTTCGATCGCATTACGCATCGTCCTAGCGTCAACGATCAACTCGGCATCGAGGTCGTGAGCGCCACGCCCGAAGAGGTGGTGCTGCGCGTCGAAGTGGGACCGAAGGTTCACCAGCCCTACGGCATCTTGCACGGCGGCGTATCGGCTCTCCTCGCCGAAGGCGCCGCGTCGATTGGTGGCGCGGTCAGTGTGGGACCCGACGAAATCGTCGTCGGCACCGAACTGAACTGTTCTCACCTTCGTTCCATGACCGAAGGAGTTCTCACCGCCGTCGCCACCCCCATTCGAAAAGGTCGACGCGTTCACGTGTGGGGTATTGAGTTACGCGACGGTAACGACACTCTCATCTGCGTTGCGCGTTGCACGTTGCAGGTCTTGCCAGCACCAGCGCCGCTTTAGGGTCACCATCTAGACTTCGAAGCAGAACTCGCCAGCGAAGGGGCTGACATGGGCGCACGCTTTACGGGCTGGGGCATCGCATTACCTGATCGCATCGTCACTAATGACGAACTCTCCAAGACCCTGTCGACATCGGACGCGTGGATTCAAGAGCGCACCGGCATCAAAGAGCGCCGCATCGGCGGCACGGTCACGAGTCTTGGCGCTATCGCCGGACGCGCGGCCATCGACGACGCCGGCGTCAACGCGAGCGACATCGATTTTCTCGTCCTGGCCACGAGTGCGGCCGACCGCATCACGCCCGCGACCTCCGCGATGGTCGCCCACGAGATCGGACTCAGCTGTCCGGCGATGGACGTGAACGCCGCGTGTAGCGGTTTCATGTACGCAGTGCGCACGGCCCAGGGCCTCTTAGAGACGGGCAACAAGCGCGTCCTCGTCGTGGGCTCGGAGCACTTGTCGCGATTCGTCGATTGGAACGATCGCAACATGGCCGTGCTGTTGGCTGACGGCGCGGGCGCCACGGTCCTCGAGTACGACCCGACCGAGAACGACATCCTGTCGTTTTCCCTCGGCGTCGAGGGCGCCGACGCGGAGCTGCTCACCTGCGAACACGAGGGCTACTTCCGCATGGACGGGGCCGAAGTCTTTCGTCGCGCCGTGCGCGTCGTCGTCGAGTCGTCCGAAAAGGCGATGGCCATGGCGGGGATCACCTCGGACGAGCTCAGCCTGATCATCCCCCACCAGGCGAATATTCGCATTATTCAGGCCGTCTGCCAGCGCCTCAACATTGAAATGGATCGCGCCGTCGTCTCGCTTGATCGCTACGGAAACACCTCCAGCGCCTCTATTCCCTTGGCTTTTGACGACGCGCGCAAGAACGACCGCATCCATAAGGGTGACTACGCCCTCCTTACGGGATTTGGCGCCGGTATGACGTGGGCGTCGGCCGTCGTACAGTGGTCCAAATGACCGGTCCCTCTCTCGTTATCTTGGCCGCGGGCCGCGCGCGTCGCTACGGGGGCGTAAAGCAACTCGCCCCGGTCGGCATGCACGGAGAGGGCGTCATCGATCTCATCGCCTCGGACGCGTACAACGCGGGCTTCGAGGACATCGTCATTGTTATAAACCACGACACCGGTCCCGAGATTCAAGAGCACGTCGCGAAGTTCTGGCCCAAGGGTCGAAAAGTCTCCTTCGCGTTCCAGACCGAGCTGCGCGGCACCGTGAGCGCGGTTCTCGCCGCCGAATCCTCGCTCGACCTGACGCGACCCTTTGGCGTCTCCAACGCCGACGACCTCTACGGACGCGAGTCGTTTCATCTCCTCGGTGAACACCTGGCGACCAGTGAAAACAACTGCCTCGTCGGCTTCGAGCTCGAGCGCGCACTGGTGGGCGAACTGCCCGTCTCGCGTGGCACGTGCCGCGTCGTGAACGGACACCTCACCGAGATCGTCGAGCGGCGCAATGTCTCGGCCACCTTGGAGGGCTACGCCGCCGAGGACGGTCTCGAACCCGCGGTGCTGCACCCCCAGACCATTGTCTCGATGAACCTCTGGGGCTTTCAACCGTCGATCATTCCGTTGATGCACGTGTCGCTCGACCAACACGACTTCGAGAAGGAAAAGGAGATTCAGCTCTCGACGTTCGTCGGCGAGATCCTCCACCACACGCCGTTTCGCTTTGACGTCATGCGCACCGGCTCGCGCTGTATCGGCGTCACGCACGCCGAGGATCTGCCCCTGGCGCAGATCCTCGTACGCCAGGAAATCGAAGCGGGCGAACGGCCCGAATTCGCCTTCGTCAACTAGACCTTCGCCAGCGGCGAAGTGTCGTCAGTGCCAGTCTCGTGACGAGGGAACCGTCGCGCCAAGCACCAGCGCCTCGACGTGTTCGGCCACGAGCGTGACAATCCCCTGACCGCGTTCGAGTGATCCACGAATGATGAGCGCCGGGGCCAGACCGGCCACCTTCGACCAGCGAGCCCACGCACCCTTCGTAAAGATCACGTTCACGTGGCCGGTCTCGTCTTCGAGGTTGACGAAGACGGCGCCGTTCGCCGTCTCGGGGTGCTGGCGGTGCGTGACGACCCCGGCCACCAGGACCCGCGTGGCCTCGACGCTCGCGAGCGCACTCGCGCGCGTCACCCCGCGTTCGTTGAGTGACCCGCGCACTAACTCCATCGCCGTGGCCTCGGTGGTGAGACCCATCGACCACAAGTCATCGGCGACCCGCTCGAGGTCGCTCGTCGCGGGAAGGTCCGGAGCCACCTGGCCGGTCACCACGCCGGGTAGTCGGTCGGCGCTGGCCTGCGCCGCGGCGCCGGCCGACCAGGTGAGGGCGCGCCGAGACGCCCCGAAGCTGTCGAGGGCGCCGGTGGCGGCGAGCGCCTCGAGGTGCTGTTGTTGCAGTCCGGCGCGGCGCACGAGGTCGGCGCTGTCGCTCCAGGGAGCTCCCGCGACGATCCGCTCGGCGAGGTCCGTTCCGATCGAGCGCACGTCGCTAAGCCCGAGGCGTACGAGGGGCTCCTCGGGCGAGCCCTCGAGCGACGCGCCCGCGCGCGACGCGTTGACGTCGGGGCGCAGCACCGTCACGCCGTGGCGCTTCGCGTCGGTCACGAGGCTCTGGGTCGACCAGAAACCCATGGGCTGCGCGTTCAGTAACGAGACGAGAAAGGCCGCCGGGTAGTTCACCTTGATCCAGGCCGAGCAGTACACCAGGTGGGCGAAGGAGACCGAGTGCGACTCGGGAAAGCCGAAGTTCGCGAACGCCGCCAGCGCGTCGAAGAGCTGATCGGCCGCGGCCCCGGTGATGCCGTTCTGCGCCATGCCAGCGTAGAAGCGGCTCTTTAGTTTCATCATGCGAAGCTCCGAGCGCTTCGCGGCCATGGCCTGGCGCAGTTCGTCGGACTCGCTCGGCGAGAAGCCCGCCACGGCGACGGCCATCTCCATGAGTTGCTCTTGGAAGAGCGGCACGCCGAGCGTGCGCTCGAGGATCGGCTCGAGGCGGGGGTGCAAGTAGGTGATCGGCTCGTCGCCGCGACGTCGACGAATGTAGGGGTTCACCGCCCGACCCTGAATAGGCCCGGGACGAATGAGGGCCACCTCGATGACGAGGTCGTAGAAGCAGCGTGGCTCTACTCGCGGCAAGGTCGCCATCTGGGCGCGCGACTCCACCTGAAAGACCCCCACGGTGTCGGCCTCGCATAAGAGGTCGTAGACGGCGTCCTCCTGGGGCAGCGTCGCGAGGTCGAGGGCAACCCCGTGAAACTCCTTGACGACGTCGATCGCTCGGTGTAGCGCCTCGAGCATGCCGAGTCCCAAGAGATCGAACTTCACGAGACCAATGGCCGCGCAGTCGTCCTTATCCCACTGCAGGACGCTGCGCCGGGGCGTACGACCCCACTCCACGGGACAGACCTCGAGCACGGGTCGGTCGCAGAGCACCATGCCCGCCGAGTGAATGCCGAGGTGACGTGGTCGGTCCAATAACTGCGCGGCCATGGTGGTGACGATCGGTGCGACCCCCGAGTCGCCCGGGGTCATCGTCGAGCGATCGACGTGGTCGCGAATGTAGTTAACTTCTTCTTCGCTGTAGCCGAGAGCTCGCGCCACGTCGCGCAGCGCCGACTTCGAGCGGTACGTGATCACGGCCGCCACCTGGGCGGCGTGGTGACGCCCGTAGCGGGTATAGACGTACTGGATCACCTCTTCGCGCCGGCCCGATTCGATGTCGACGTCGATGTCGGGAGGACCGTCGCGCGCCGGCGAGAGAAAGCGCTCGAAGAACAAGTTGAGCGACACGGCGTCGGCGTTGGTGATGCCGAGGGAGTAGCAGACCGCCGAGTTCGCCGCCGAGCCTCGCCCCTGACAGTAGATGTCGTTCGTCCGACAGAACTCGGTGATGTCCCAGACCGTCAAGAAGTACCCGGCGAAGCCGAGGGTCTTGATCACGGAGAGTTCGTGGTCGATCTGACGCCACGCCCCCACCACCCGTTCGTGCTCGCGCGTTCCGTAGCGCTGCGTGGCGCCCGCCGCCACGATCTCTTCTAGGTACGACTGTTCGTCGTGACCCGCGGGAGTCGCGAACGCCGGGAGGTTCGGCGCCACCAGGCGAAGGTCGAAGGCCAGTTCACTCACCAGCTCTCCGGCGGCATCGACGACCCCGGGCCAGCGCGCAAAGCGTCGACGCTGCTCGGCGTCACTGCGCAGGTGCGCGAGCGGCGAGGCGCTCTGCCACCCCTCCATCTCCTCGAGACTCTGACGGGCGCGAATCGCCGCCAGCACGCTGGCGCGAGGAAAATCGCTCGGCGTGGCGTAGTGCACGTTGTTCGTCGCCACCACCGCCACGTTCGCGCGCACCGCCAATTCCGCGAGGACGTCGTTGCGCGCGATGTCGTCGGGTGAACCGTGATCCCAGATCTCGACCGCCACGTTGTCGCGTCCAAATCGCTCGACCAGTCGCGCGAGGGCGCGGCTAGCGGCGCGCGGTCCCTCGGCCATCAGTGCGCGCGTCAGGGGGCCCTTACGACATCCCGTCAACACCAGCCACTCGTGCGCGACACTCGCGACCGCGTCCAACGTAAAGCGCGGCGCGCCCTTCTCCCCGCGCTCGAGGTGCGCGAGCGCGAGCATTCGTGAGAGTTGCGCGTAACCCTCGGGCGAACGGGCGAGCACCACCAGGTGCTCGCCCGAGGGATCCGACACGCCCACGCGATCGTCGTTCGCGTCGAGGGTGATCTCACTGCCGAAGACACTCGCGAGGCCGAGCGAGCGGGCGGCTTCGGCGAAACGCACCACGCCGTAGAGACCGTGATGATCGCAGAGCGCCAGGCCCGACAGTCCGAGGCGCGTGGCTTCGACGACCAACTCCTCGGGATCGCTCGCGCCGTCTAAGAAGCTAAAGCCTGAGTGCGCGTGCAGTTCTCCATACGTCGCCATCAGTCATAGATTCCAACGAGCCACCACCGACTCGACTCCGCCACCACCAGCAGCGCCTCGCCACTAGCGAGCACCATCTGCAGATGCGCGCGGCGACGATGACGTGACCACCACCGCTCCACCAGCGGCCAGGGGCCAGCGAACCAGACGATCTCTCGACGTAGCGGGGAAGAGAAGATCACCGCCGCCGGAGTTGCGCTCAAGACGCCGCGCGCGCTCAAGACCACGGGTCGATTCGCCTCGTCGCGCAGCTGCAGCGGGACGAGGCGGGCCAAGGTCGTCGCCGGTGAGGGGGCGGCGAGCCGTCCGGGCCACGGCGCGTGGTCGCGCACGACCGCCGCGGGCGAGCCCCAGGGCACGAGGGTGGCCCGATCCTCGGGTCCGCGACCCCCGTGCAGGTTCGCCACCACAATCGCTTCGGCGCCGAGACGGCGCCGCACACGGTGCGCGGCCGCCTCGGCCCGATCGTCTTCGGCCCCGCGTTGACCGAAGAAGCCCTGCTGCTCTTCGAAGAGGTCCGTGTCACCACGTAGTTGCGCGAGACGATGCCCGAGACGCCGATCACGCTGGGACTCCAGCTCGGTGAGTTCACCCCGGGCCACGCGGTGCAAGACCAGAGCGTGTTGGTTGAAGCGCTCCGCCACGCGCGCCGGCTCGAGGTCCGCGAAGGCACCTAGCGTGTGCAGCCCCAAGCGCTGACACGTGGTCGCGAGGTCCTTACGACCCAGCACCTCGAGTGGCTGCGCGCGGCGAAACGCATCGCTCGCGCCACGCGGCACGAGAACTTCTCGATGCGCCGCGAGTTCCGCACAGAACAGTCCTTCGGCGACGCCGAGCTTGGCCTCGACGCCCACCACGTCAAGAACGCACTGGCGCACCATGCGCAGTACCGCGTCGTCGCCACCAAAGAAGCGGCTCGGTCCGCGCAGCGGCATGACGTAGAGACCGAGACGCACCACCTCGGTGAAGGGACACATCATCTCCAATGCGTCGGCGAGAGCGACGGTGTTGCGCAAGGTCGAACCGTCGGGCTGCTCGATCGCGAGGGACTCGACCCACACGGCGAGGAGCTGTTCCATCAGCGCGCCTCCGCGGCGCCGCGGCGATTAGGCACCACGACCACGTGCTCGGCCCCGCGCGCGAGTTCCCCGCGACCGCTGACGTGCACCGTGAGATAGCGCGCGTCGAGACGCGACGAGGTGATCCATTCGGCCTGGGTGACGCGAAAAAAGAGGTCCGCGGGTAGCGGCCAGGGCGCGCGTGGTTCGCTCAGCGCGATGAGCACGGTGCCGCGTTCGCGCACCCGATCCATCAAGCGTCGCGCGGACCCGTGGCCGGGGCGCGACGGCGGTCGCACGAGAACGAGGTCAACCCCATCAAGAAGATCGGCCGCCGACTCCGCCCACGCTCCTCTCGGACGCGGCACAAAGAGCACGCGACGCAGGTCGACACCCAGTTCGACCATGGCCACGACCCCGGGATCATCGACGCCCACGACGGCCGCCCAGTGGCCGTTCGTGCTGGCCTCACTCAAGAGACTGAGAGCGAGGCTCAGTCCGCCGAGACCGATCGGCGCCTCCACAACAACCGTCGATCCCCGACGCAACGCACCGTCGGGCACGAGCGCCCGCCAGGGGTCGCCGAGAGGGACGGTACGGCTCTTCGCGAGCGACACCGGACGCACGCGGGCGAGGAGCTCAGGAGAGAGCGAGGGTCGAGGAGGAGAAAAAGCGAACATATGTTCGTAAGAGTAGCCACTCGTCGCGACACGCGCCAGAGCCAAGGAATCACGGCAAACTGGGGACCTATGTGTGGTCGTATCGCCCTCTTTACTCCCCCCGCTCACCTCGCCCGGTTCCTCGACGCGGCCCTCGCCGCCGGGCTTGATCCCGAGGGGACGCCCAGCTGGAACGTCGGTCCCCAACGCACCCTCTTTGGCGTGAGCGAACACCATGAGGCTCGCGTGTTGGATCGCTACCGCTGGGGGTTAGTGCCGAGTTGGGCGAAAGACCCCTCGTTCGGCAATCGACTCTTTAACGCGCGCGCCGAAGGGGTCGCGGAGAAGCCCTCGTTTCGCAGCGCCTTCGCGCGACGTCCGTGCGTCATCCCCGTCGACGGCTTTTACGAGTGGGACCATCGCACCGGACAGAATCGTCAACCACACTTCTTCACACGCGTCGACGAAGAACCTCTCCTTTTCGCGGGACTCTACGAATACTGGCGTAATCCCGCCGACGCCGAGCCCGAGCCACTCGCGACGTGCACCATCATCACGACGACCCCCGGCGTGGACATGGACGAGATCCACGACCGCATGCCCGTCGTCTTACAACCCGACGACGTCGAGACGTGGCTCAACGTCGCCGAGCACTCCCCCGACGAACGGCTCTTGTTGCTGCGTCCGGCGCCCAAGGGAACACTCACGCACTACGCCGTCACGAGCGCCGTCGGTTCCGTGAAAAACGACGGACCTGAACTCACTGATCCCGTCGAACCACAGTCCCTCTTTTGACCCACTTTCGTCCCGGCGAACGCATCGTCATTCGCGAGGTGCTGAACGACAAGGTGTGGACTGTTCGACCGGTCACAATTCAAGAAGACTCCGACACTCAAGTCGTCACGTGGTTGGCACCCGGAATGTTGATCGACTATCCCGTCGGCGTGGAGCATGGTCGCACGTGCATCTCAATGTGGCTCTCGGGCGAATGGGATCTGTACGCGAAGGAGTTTCTGCCTCCGGGGGTGCTGCGCATCGCGCCGCGCGACGCGCCCTTCGAAGTCTTCGCGCCGATGATCGACGGTGGAGTGCAGTGGTGGTATGTGAACTTTCAGCGGCCCCTGCGACGTACGCCGTTCGGTTTTGACACGATGGATGAGATATTGGATCTCGTCGTCTCGCCGGACTGTCGCACGTGGCGACGCAAGGACGCTGACGAAGTAGAGCTCGCTGTCGACATGGGATTCCTCAGTCGTGGCGACGCCCAGCGTATTGAACGGAACTGCCACGCGGTCGAAGAGTCCCTGGAGCGCGGTGACGTCCCGTGGGATCGAACGTGGGCCACGTGGCGACCCGACAGTTAACGAGCGTTGTTTTCGAGTGAGCGCCTTCTGCGCCGTAAACCTGGATCGATGACGTTGCGACTGCGACCGTACGGCGTGGATGATGAAGCGGCCGCTGT
Organism: Acidimicrobiaceae bacterium; assembly: GCA_003142095.1. GTDB lineage: Bacteria > Actinomycetota > Acidimicrobiia > Acidimicrobiales > RAAP-2 > RAAP-2. Next base: position 48,348 of record PLON01000072.1, read on the forward strand.
GGCCATTCACGAATCGATGCTCTCCGACCACTTTCACTTTCTTCTCGATTGGGAAACTTCGAAGTCGTGGTCAGCGTTCCTGCAGTCCAACGAGGAACTGCGTCAGGGTCTTAATCCGTCCACGTATCGCGTTCGCGGCGTTCAACTGGTCGCCGTCGTCGACGGTGAACTCGTGGGACGCGCGTCGCTGCGTTTCGAGCTCAACGAATTCTTCGCCGAGAGAGGCGGCCACGTGGGCTATGGCGTGGCGCCCGCCCATCGGCGCAAGGGCTACGCCACGGAGATCTTGCGTCAAGCGCTGATTATCCTTCGCGCCGATGGAGTGGATCGAGTACTCGTGACCTGCGGTAATGACAACGTCGGTTCGGCTCGCACGATTGAACAAAATGGCGGCGTCTTCGAGTCCAGTGTTCCCCCGGTCAAGGGCGACGCTATTGATATACGTCGGTACTGGATCGAGTGATTTGGCCGTAGACGGCCGAAAACCCCGAGTGACCAGTGAGCCGAAACTCACCCGCCCCTCGGGGTTTCCGAGGCACGCCAACTATGCTCCGTGTCGGACAGAACATCTTTGACGGCAGGCACTTCACATCATTTGCCCGTTCCGTGCAGCGGACCGAACTCCGCTGCCCGTTGAAAGGATTTCGTCCCTCTTGCGAGGTCCCTCATCCCCCCACTTCCTTCTCTCCTTGCGGTTCGAAGAATCGTTGGCAGGTACTACGTGAACTACGAGTGATACTGTGCCAGACTTTTTTACCGTTACCAAGCCCGCAGAGGGAAATCAAAAACTTATACCCAGGTTTGGGATACTTATCCACCAAATCTGACGATGGACGCTCACATACCAACCACTTAGTCGCATCTTTTCCACAGTGATGACCAATTTTTCGGAGGCAAAATGATCGATTTCGAGGTCCGAATTCGACCTTCGAAAGACCTTCGCGAGGAACTACGGAGCTGTAGTTCTTTCGAGCCATCGCCCGTGGGCGTGACACCACCCCCAGCGTATCGCGGAGCCCCCCGGACGCGTCACGACAATCTGCGACGCGGCGCGATGACGCACTTCATCTTCGACGTCAATGTCGGGCCACTTCACCATCGTTGATTCAATCGAGAGCCACGCAACGTTGTCGTTCGCGCATCGATGCGCGACGTCGTTGAAGAACGCAATGCGTTCGTCGACAGTGAAATAAAATGCCGTCCACGTGTTCACGATGATCGTCATTGCGCTGTCGTCGCACAGTGCGAGCGCGGCACTCAAACGCTCCTTCGCATGACCGCGCAACATCGTGACGGTCGGCCACGAAGGTTGAGCGGCAATGATGGCGTCGAAGCGATCATGGCGACGACGCTCTTCGGGCCAGAGACACGACTTCAGCCAGAGGCGATCTTCATGGCTCGCAAGAAGAAGCGGATTGGGATCGACGCCCACGCGTGAGAGCACCCTTGGCAGTGGTCGTGATCGATCGATGGGCCCCACGTCCTCACACACCAGTGTTAAGGGATTGCCGTCGTCGTGGGCACGCACGGGGAACTCGTCGAAATAGAGATTGATACCCGCGGATGCTCCTACTTCTACAACGTTGATCCTCTCGCTTTCGCCAGCAAGGTCGCGCACGACCGCTTGAATGACGGCACTTCGTCCTGGTTCGTTGGTCTGCGTCGAACGCCACAACTCTCCTCGCACGAGGTCCGGCGCGGCGTGCAGCACCTCAAGCGCGCGCGTCGCCGCGCCTTTAGGGTCCTCGAGAACACCGTGACGGGCGTCGTCGTAGATCGGACCGAGAACGTCGTGACCCCGCAACGCGGCGAGTTGAAGCGTAGCGAGCACCAACATCGGATTTCGTTGTTCGGCGCGCACTCCCGCGAGCAACTCAAGCGCAATCGTGTCGTGCTCGAACTCGTGTAACAGAGCGCTATAGAACGGGAGTCGCTCGTAATCCTCCGGGGCCAGCGCGAAGTGATACCGCTTTCGCGCATCATCGAGATCAAACTCTTCCGTCAAGGTACTCAGATCCTAGAGTCACCATTCAGCGAAGTAACGAACTCTCACAGGAGCAGTTGACGCTTACCGCTGTGGTTTCGTCGCGCCCACCAGACGTGTCAGTCGCGAGAGGAGTTCTCGGAGCCCGCTTGCGCGCGGCGACGCTTGCGCTCTCGACGCACTGTCAGTCGTAACTGCGTAACGCGACCAACGCCAATCGCGAGAACCACAATGGCACCTGCAGCGGCCGCCGCAAGCAACGCCACCGCAATGGGAATGCGCCCGCTCGCGCCAAAGAACTCAATGCGCACGTCGCGTGTGTTCTGAGCAATGAAGTCGATGAGCGCCACACCGAATACCACGACTATCGTGACCGCGACCCACGCGGCGGACGTACGGGTGTGGCGCACCTCCGGTTCGCGGTCGACGGGTGCGGGCGTTCGTATTTCGCCGCCCGAGTCGTGCGCCGCGGGCGAGATTGTGGGTCGATCGTCGCCGGAAGTCTCGTTACTGCCCGCACCGAATTCGCTCACGCTCGCCCCTCTCGTTGCACAGACTAACTCCCGTAATCTCCCACGAAAAGTCCCGGCTACGTTGCAACCGTTGCAACCAAGTTCACTTTAGTGAGTCCACTCATGTTGCACTCCTCACGGAGTTGTTCAGCCCGGCGTGTGCCGGACCTCCCTTCCACGTGTCATCGCCAGCCGCTCAGTGAGACTCAGTCTGATGCTCGGCTCCACGCTTCACTGGGCGCTTAGCAAACTCATATGCGTGATCCAACGAATGGGGTTCAGGCCATTTCGGTGGAGGTGATGGGATTCGAACCCACTGCCTCTACATTGCGAACGTAGCGCTCTACCAATTGAGCTACACCCCCGAAGAGGTATCTACTTTACCCCAATGCGCGACGGCGCTCGGGTTCGCGTTGCCATGTCTCGGCCGTCTCCGGCTCATAGAACTCTGACGCGAACTCGTCGCCGTAATACACATACTGCTCTTCGGTCTCGGCGTACATCGGCTCGACGTCGGCGAGCTGGCGACGTTGCGGCAAACGCACCTTCAACGACTCGTCGCTGAGATATCCCTGACCCACCGCATACAGCGCCAGCGCTACGAAGAGCACGACCGAGAACCACGCAAGGGCCGCGACGTCCATGAGGATTGACACTCCCGTGAAAAACGCGACCAACGTCATCAATGTTGCTGCGGCGAGGAGACGCGTAAACATCACGCGACGCTGCGCCTTCATCGTGCGACGGCGAATCGGTGGTTCGTAGCGCTCGGTGATCTCGGGTTCGCTCGGACGCGACGAGTACGCGCGTGCGTAGTGATTACTCGGAGCGGCACTCGCCTGAACTGGCTCGTCGTACGAATAGTCCTCGCTCCACTCGTCCCAGGTCGAACGTGCTTCGAGCGTGCCCACCGTGTCGTCGCTGTGAACAACCCTCAAGTGTGGGCGGCGCGTTGTGGGTACGTGAATGGGCTGCTCATCAGGCTCATCGAGACGGTGAGCCGGAGCGACCGTGTAATCTTGACGGCTGAGGACTTCGTGCTCAGCGTGGAAAGACTGGATCGATTTTTCGGCGCCGCCGTCGCGGAACCGACGTATCGCGACCGGAGCCAAGAGTGCAACCCAGAAGAGCGCGAGAACTAGTAGAAGCATCCGACGTGCTTCGTGAGTCGTCGCAGTGACATTGCGACAAATTTACTGGCGCATATGGTTTTTTTGGTGGATGTCTAGGCCTCGTGCAGCCCGCACTCGTCTTTATCGAGACCAACCCAACGACCGGACCGGCGATCGCCCGGAACTTGCGGTTTGAGTGTCATGGCGGCGCAGCCAATCGACGCGTATCCCTGCGCCCAGAGCGGGTGCTCGGGTAAGTCGTGGCTCGTCAGGTAATACGCCACGTCGTCGTCGCTCCAGGTCGCTAGGGGATTTGCCTTCACCAATTCGAATTTCTCATCCCACATCAGGGTTTTCATGGTCGCGCGGGTGGGCGCGTCGACGCGCTTCACGGAGGTAATCCACGCGGCGCGACCCTTCAGGGCGCGACCGAGCGGCTCGACTTTTCGCAGTGCGCAGCACTGCGCCGTGCCGCAGGGCCACGCGTCGGCGTCGGGACCCGGAGTCGTGCGCGTCATATTGAGCGACCACTTCGCCTCGAGCTGATCAGCGAAGTCGAGCGTCTCTGAGAAGTGTCCCCCGGTGTCGAGGAAGATAATTTCCGTGGCCGGTCGAAGTTCGTGCACCATGTGCAACAGCGCCACGTCTTCGAACGAACAGGCCATCGCTACGTCGTCATCGAATCGATCGAAGGTCCATTGCAGGATCTCAAGCGGCGTCGCGCGCTCGAAACGCTCGTTCGTTTCTTCGAGTTCGCTTAAGAGCGTAGGAGTGGGTGTAATTATGGGCATTATCACGACAGCCTTACTTTGTCTAGTGCATTACTAGAATACAATTCATCCCAAAAGATCATGACGACAACCTTGCCCGCCCCGCACGCTACTGACCATCTCGACGTTCTGGAGTCCCACGCCCTCTTTATTTTGCGCGAGGTGGTGGCCGAATGTGAACGCCCGGTGCTTCTGTTCTCGGGCGGGAAGGACTCGGCGGTGCTGCTGCACCTCGCCGCAAAGGCCTTCGCACCGCAGCAACTCCCCTTTCCGGTCTTGCACATCGACACGGGTCAGAACTTTTCTGAAGTGCTGGCCTTTCGCGATCGCGCGGTCGAAGCCGCCGGCGCGCGCCTCATCGTGGCGAGCGTGCAGGACTCGATCGACCAGGGAAAAGTTGTCGACCCGGGTCCGCTCGGATCTCGTAACCGGCTCCAGACCGTGACCTTGCTCGACGCGATCACTGATAACACGTTCGATGCCGCCTTCGGTGGTGCGCGTCGCGACGAGGACAAGGCTCGTGCGAAAGAGCGCATCCTCAGCTTTCGCGACGCCTTCGGTCAGTGGGACCCGCGCCAGCAGCGCCCCGAGCTCTGGCAGCTCTACCAGGGCAAGGTCAATCCCGGCGAACACGTGCGAGCCTTTCCGTTGTCGGACTGGACCGAACTCGACGTCTGGCAGTACATCGGACGTGAAAAGATGGATCTGCCCTCGATCTATTTCGCTCACGAACGCGACGTCGTCCAACGCGACGGCATGTGGCTCGCCGTCGGTGAGTTCGTAGAGCCCGGCGCGAACGAAGAGGTCTTTACGAAGACGGTTCGCTTTCGCACGGTGGGCGACGCCAACTGCACCGGCGCGGTTCTCTCGGGTGCGGCGACCATCGAGGCCATCATCGATGAGGTTGCGGTCGCGAACGTGTCTGAGCGCGGCGCCACGCGTGGTGACGACAAGTTCTCCGAAACCGCCATGGAGGATCGCAAGCGCGAGGGCTACTTCTAAGTGAAACTCGCGACGAAAGATCTCCTGCGTCTCGCCACCATTGGCTCCGTCGACGACGGCAAGTCAACTCTGATCGGGCGACTGCTCGTCGACACTCGTCAGCTTTTCGATGACCAACTCGACGCCGTCGCGGCCGCGTCAGAAAAACGCGGGATCGGCGACCTCGACCTGAGCTTCGTGACCGACGGGCTGCGCGCCGAACGCGAGCAGGGCATCACGATCGACGTCGCGTACCGCTACGCCACAACGCCCACGCGTAAGTTCATCATCGCGGACTGTCCCGGTCACGTGCGCTACACGCGAAACATGGCAACGGGCGCGTCAACGGCCGACCTCGCACTCGTCGTCATTGACGTGGCTTCCGGTCTCAAGGAGCAGACCCGTCGTCATCTCTGTATCGCGGCCCTTCTCGGCGTGCGATCGATCATCGTGGCGGTCAACAAGATGGATATGGTCGCGTGGTCGGACCTCGCGTTCCAGGCCGTCGTCGACGAAATCGAGACTCTCTCGCGCGAACTGGGCTTTTCGTCAACGCTGGCGATTCCGGTGTCGGCGCTGCTGGGCGACAATGTCGCGACCGATTCACCCAACACCCCTTGGTACGACGGTCCCTCGGTGCTGGAGGCACTCGAGGCCTCCGAAGCGGGCTCGTGGGAGACGGCGCAAGGTGCGCGACTCCCGATTCAGTGGGTCCTTCGTCAGCCCGGAGGTGGCAGAACGTACGCCGGCATGGTCAGTGGCGAAGCCTTTCACGTCGGCGACATGGTCACACTGCTTCCACAGAACATAGAAACGACCATTCGCGCCATCAACTTCGGCGGTGAACCGCGCCTCGAAGCGACCGTTGGCTTGGCGGCCGACTTCGATCTCGACGATGAGACCGACGCAGGTCGCGGCGATCTCATCGCTACTCACCCCCTGCCGCTCGTGACCAAAGAGTTTGAAGCCACCATCTGCTGGTTCGGCGAAAAGCCCTTCAGCGCTAATGGACAGAGACTGCGCTTGAAGCACACGACGAAATCGACCCCGGTGCGCGTGCAGGCAATCAAGGGCGTTATCAATATCGAGTCGCTCTCCATTGACGAGGCCACGTCCCTTGCCACGAACGAGATCGGCCTCACCACTCTTCTCACTTCCGACGCACTCGTCGTGGACGATTACCGCGAGGACCGAGTCACGGGCAGTTTTGTGCTCATCGACGAAGTGACCAACGCCACCGTCGCCGCGGGCATGATCGGCCACGCGAGCTTTCTCTAATTTTCTGAGCGTTAACTCAAGTCAGCCCAGAACGTAAAGTGACGGTGCTGGCGCTGACGTAACGGCGCGACTCGGAAGGTGAGACATCCATGCACTGGAACGCCGCGGAGACCGACCACCCCGAGTGGCCGACCACCATTGAGAACTACGAAGCGAAGTCCCACGTCGCACACGAGGTAGCGAAACGACTTCGCGACGGCGACGTCGTGGGGGTCGGCAGTGGATCGACCAGCATGTTGGCGCTGCGTGCCATCTTCGACGAAGCGCGGCGTCAGGAGTGGCACTTCAGTGCGGTCACCACCTCGCTAGAAATGGCGATTGCCTGCGCGGAACTGCAGGTGCCCACCACCACACTTTTGCAAGAACGCCCCGACTGGTCCTTCGATGGGACTGATGAAGTAGACGAGGCGCTCAACATGATCAAAGGCCGAGGTGGTGCGATGTTGCGTGAGAAACTTCTTCTCGCGAGTTCGCCCGAGCGATACATACTCATTGATGAGTCGAAGCGAGTGACGAAGCTCGGCGAAAAGGCTCCCGTACCCGTTGAGGTCATCCCCGAAGCATTACAGTTCGTCCAGTCGCGACTCCTCGAGGAGTTCGACGTTCGGGAGATCGAACTTAGGATGGCCGTCGCGAAAGACGGACCGGTCGTCACCGAGCATGGCAACGTCATCCTCGAGGTCACGTTCGCGAACGTGACGAGCGAACTCGACGTGCGACTCAACTGCGTACCGGGCGTCGTCGGCAGTGGCCTGTTCTTCGGCTTTCAGCCGACGATCATCAGCGCCTGACGACGACGGCCCCCGCGGCCAATAATCGACCGGGAACAACGGCGTTCGCGGCAGCGGGCACAACGTCGCGCAACGCCAGTGAACCCTTCCTTGTCTGATGGCCCGCAAGATCTTCGAGGTCTTTGATCAACGTGGGGACGCCGAGAAATGCACCGCCGTTCGTCTCCCCTCGCTCGATGCGGTCAGCCGCCTCGAGCGCTTCGTCAAAGATTGCTTGAGACAGCACGTTGAGGGCCGTCGCATTCTCGATCCGCTCGATGGATGTGACCACGAGCGCGGTAGCCGTCACGCGTCGCTCGCGAACGGCCCGCGAGAGGGTCGTGATGCTTCCCGGTTCGAGAATCACGAAAGTATCCGTTGAAGCGCACGTCGACGCATTCGTCCAGTATTTACGTTCGGCAAAGGCACTTCCTCGTCAGCGAAACTGCAGATACGCTAACGCGACCGCCATCGTCACGCCGAGCCAGCACAACGTCATCAGGGCGCGCTCGAGTGGAAGAAGAATTGTCTGGGGAGTAAGGGCGGCGGTCGTTCCATCTGCTCTCGTAATCGTCCCCTCCACTGAGGTAGTGCGTCGACGCAGTTCGCGCGCGGGCGTCGAGAGTGTGCGTTGGATCTGGGTGATCAATGCACCGAAGATGGCGACCACGATCACCGCTACGCCCAACGTTGCGTGTTGGGCGTAGTAGGAGGTCAGGACAGGGAATGCGCCCCAGCCAAGGACCAAGACCAGCCCGTTGTGCAGGCGGCCCGAGAACAGCTCAAGGTTGTAGCTCACAGCAATGAAAGCTCCCGCGACGATAAAGAGGGCCATGTAATAGTTCACGAGAAACATACCGAGGACGCCCAGACCAATTGCGCCGCCGACGCCAACAATGGCCGCTGCTACGAGTTGCCATTTGGGAATCGTCGTCTTTAACGGTCGGCCGTTCAGTTCGTCGAGAGCGTGAGCACCGACACCCAACGCCAAGAAAAAGGCTACGAGTGTTTCGACGAGTCGTGTCGCGTTCACCGGTCCCACGAGACACGCCCCGATCGTCACTAACGAGAGGTGCAGCATTGTGTACGGCGGGTGGAGCACCGTCCACCACTCCCGCAACCGCCGCCGACGTAGAAATCGGGGCCGGGCGTAGAACGACGGAGCGGCGACCGGCGTCTCGTAGCTCGAACTCTCGGGCATCGCTACGTCGTCCGATATCCCCAGATGACGACGCCACCACCGAGGCTCATCGTGCGGTACTCAACGTGCTCGATACCGGCGTTGCGCCACGCGTCGATGGTCCACGCGAGTGAATACTTCTTGTAGTGCGCGGAGATGCTCGGGCCGAGAAAACGTCCGACGTCCCACCACGCCCGACCACCGGTCGCATATCCCGCCACGGGTAGAACGAGTCGCGTGTACAACCACCACGACCAACGCCATCCGCGCTTCTCGGGTACGGCGAACTCCAGGCTGGCGACGCGCCCGCCCGGCTTCACCACCCGAGCGAGTTCGATCAACGTCGCCTGAGGATCGGCCACGTAGCGCAAGAGATACGTGAAGGTCAGCGCGTCAAAGGAGGCGTCGGCGAAGGGCAGTTGTTCACCGCGCCCAAGGACGAGAGAGACTCGCTCTTCGAGCCCCGCTCGTTGAATATTGGACTGGCCCTCGTGCAACATCTCAGGGCTGAGATCAAGACCCACGACGTGCGCTGAGGTCTTTTTCGCGAGTCGTTTGGTGACCGCGCACGGTCCACAAGCGACGTCCAACACCAGATTCGGATGACTCGCCGCCACCTGATCAACCATGGTTGAACGCCAGAGGTGGTCCTGACCGAAGGAGAGAAGGGCGGCCAGTCGGTTGTACCGGCCCGGCAGCGGCGCAAAGAGCCGCTCAGCGAACGTATTAGGAGTTTTGCGCGAGGCGGACACGCTTCGACTTTTCATCATCATCGACACCTCGTTGTCGAACCTTATAGGACGGCGCACGCGGTCGCACAAGCCCGCGCAACCTTCACGCGCCGTGATCTTTCGGTGAGCCAGTTAAAGGGGAATTAGTGCGTGTCGACTGCAAATACTCCGCGAGCGGCTCGTAGAACCATGAACCGTCGCAGCGCTCGCCGTTGACGAAGAACGTGGGGGTACCGTTCGCACCGCTTCGAACCGCGTACGAGCAGCACGATTGGCGTGGACACATCGCCCGTTCACAACTCTCCATCGAAGTCGAGCCAGCCGGTCCGAGTGCGCCAGTGATTACCACGCTGAAGAACCGCGACGACCGCGCGTTCCAGAGATGTTGTCTGAGGTAGGTGGGCTAATGCGGTGTTCGGACGGCGGAAGACAAAATCGAGGACATCCTCGTCTCCGTCGAGCCATCCCGGCACAAGCTCGAATCGTCGCTGAAAACCCACGAGATTCGAGTCAGGTCTCAGCACCTCGACAAGGCGATCGTCCATGGTCCAACTACGACACGTCGCGAGGCGACGTTGGCTCACGGGCCACAGTTCTCCCAACAGCCGTCGCGCGTCCGCAAAAGTTCGATCCAGAGACGCGGGCGTGAGATTGGCGTCCTGAGAGATATGCAGGCCGATCGAGGGGTCACCCCGGCGAAATCCGGGACCGAGTGCTCGCGCGTCACTCTCGTCGTACCACTCGGGCGAAAGGGTTCCGACGCCGAGGGTCACGCGATGAAACTCCAACGCCCCTATCTGAAGAAGTTCTCCTCGAAGTACGAGCAGTGTCCACCACCCCGTCTCGACACCGAGACTTCCCCACTTTCGTTCGTACGTCGCGCTGTGTCGAGCGAGTATGCCCACCGAGGCGTCGATAATGTCCTCCGGCGTACCGCTCTGACGCAGATACGCAACCGTCTCGTCGTAGCAAAGAGCAAACAGATAGAAATAGAACAGCCGTCCTTCGTCACCCACGTCGTTGAGATCCGTCCAGATCGGCACAGGAGCGTTGAAATTGCCTCGATCGGCCGTCACCATCGTGTAGCCCGCCGCGAGCAGGCTCGCCCACTGTGGATTCTCTTGCACCTCGGGCCAGTGGTCCACGATTTCTTGGACCTGCACAGCAGTGAGTCCGATATTTTCGAGAATTCGAGAGAGTTCGCCCGCGTCGACGTCACGCACTCGTTCCAGTGACGCGCTCGAAGGCAACGGCCAGAACTCCGTCATCTGCGAGATCGTGTCTTTCGTCATGCGTTTACTATTACCCGAAGGCGCCCGGAGCCGACGACTACGACCACGTGTGATCGCGGTCGCACCGATGTTCGCGGCCAGAACGGCCGTTCGGGTGCCCGGCAGTCGATTTACCATGGCCGAAGTGTAGTGAGACAAGTTCGTTAAGCGCGGTGAGGGCGACGTCTTGAAAGGGCGACCGACTTAGGATTGACTCTGCCCGTGGACTCCGATACTTCGCCAACACCTGTCGTCCCCACGACCGAAGTCACCTTTCGGCCCTTCGCCTTCGCCAGCACCACCGGGGTATACATTCTCATGGGAGCGGTGACGTCGCTCTTCGGACCTCTGCTCGAAAGTTTTACTCATCGTTTCCATCTGTCTCTGCCCAGCGCGGGCGTGGCTCTCAGTGTGTATTTCGTCGGCGCCACATTTGGAGTTCTGCCGGGTTGGCTCGGATTGAAGCACCTCGAAGGTCGAATTGTCCTCATCATCTCTCTCGTCGCCATCGCCCTCGGCGCGGCCGGCGCAACGTTCTCGCACTCGTGGGTCCTCTTTCTCACGAGTGTGTTGATCATTGGCTTGGGCTTTGGCGCACTCGATATTGGCCTCAACACGTTGCTCGCTCGAACCGCCCTCAATGGTCGCGCGCGTCGGCTCAGCATCGGGAACGCCGGCTACGGCGTGGGCGCAGTCGTCTGTCCCCTCATCATCATTGGACTGGGACCAAAGAACTTCCCCACGCTCTTTGGAGGACTCTGCGTCCTCGCGCTGCTTCTCTCCACTCTCAACGGGGGCGTTCACGCGCCACCCCTTCGAACAGAGCCTCTGCAGTTCGAGATTTCGCAGATGAAGGCGCAGCGCCGACCGATTCTCATCACGTTCGTGCTGGCCTACATCTTCTACGTCGCCATCGAGACGAGTTCCTCGGGCTGGATGGCGACCCAGCTGCGCGGCGTCGGCTACTCCGAGTCCGTGGGTAGCCTGGTCACCGCGGGTTTTTGGTGCGGAATGGCCGTGGGCCGCTCGTTAGGCGGGCCGCTCTTTCATTGGCTCGCCGAGAAGAAACTCGTGCTCGGCGGTCTGACGCTCGCGATCGTGCTCTGTCTACTCGCCACTGCCAATCCGGTCGCCCCCTACGCCTATCCGGCCCTCGGATTAATCATCGCGTCGATCTTTCCCATGGGTCTGATCTGGTACACGTTGCTGTGCCCGCACGACAGCGACGGGTTGTCAACGCTGATTTTCTTCATGATGATCGGCGGGGTCGCGGGACCGGGCGCCATCAGCCTGCTGGTGTCGCACTTTGGCGTACACGCCGTGGCGCCCACTCTCGCCGTGTTCGCCGTCATTGACCTGGCTGTCTTCGCGAGCGCGCTGCGGTTTCGACCAATCGTCGTTCCTTCGGTCGCGAGTTCGCCGGTGTAATCGCTAGCGAAGGCTGCGTTACGGTGTGCCCGTCATGGCGCCCATCCATCAATGAGTTCCCCTTCGGCAAACTCGGGACCTAGTGGGGCGCGGTAATTACGCCCCTAATCCAAGTTTGAGCCAAAGTTTCTCCTAGTCGTCCACCATGGTGAACGATTCGGTTGACGCTTCGTCAGGGTGCGCCGTTACAACAAGATTCTGTTGCGCGGGACTTACCTCCCCTCCACGTCCAGTACCGGAGCTTGTCCCCGGCAGGCCTTGTCGGGCCAGGTTGATGGCCGCGTTGTGATCGCGGCCAAGCGTGAGACCACAAGCCCCGCAGTGATACGTCCTTTGGTCAAGAGACAGTGTGGCTTTGACTGTCCCACAGTGACTGCAGGTTTTTGAAGAGGGGTAGAACCGGTCGGCGCGCACGAGCGTCGACCCGTACCACTTGGTCTTGTACTCGAGTTGACGGGTGAACTCACCCCAGGCGGCATCTTGAATGTGCTTGGCGAGAGAGCGATTCTTCACCATGCCCGTCACGTTGAGGTCCTCGATCACGATTACGTCGTAGTTCTTCGCGAGCATCGACGTGGTCTCGTGGATGAGATTACGGCGAGCGTTGCGAATGGAAGCGTGGATGTTCTGGACTCGGCCGTTAGCTTTCTTCCACCGGTTCGATGGCGCGACACCCTGCTTCGGACCCTGGCGTCGCGAGGCGATGCGTTGCGCGTGGGCCAGCCTCTTCTCAACGGTCACGTATCGACGGGGGTTGTCCACCTCGAGGACGTGCTCTCCATCGGGAGTAGCGCCGGTGTAGAGCGTCGTGATGCCGACGTCGATGCCGATGATCCGCTCGGGGGCTCGAGGTGCGGGGATCGCCTGGGTGATCTCGACGGTGAACGAGATCGTCCACTTCCCGCCACGCTCGGTGAGCGTGGCGGCCATTATCTTGCCGGTTCCGCGCTCAAGGTGCCGGTAGAGCTTGCGGGTGGACTCGTAGTTCTTGATTTCGCCGATGCGCGCAACGCGTACGTGGTGGGAATCAGCGAGGCGCACAGCAGACCCCATGAACCGGACCGAGCCGCCCTGGCCCTTGCGCTTGAAGCACGGGAACTTGGCACGGCCCTGGTGGAAGTTGGTGAAGGCTTTAGAGAGCCGCTGGGCCGCGTCGTTGTAAGTGCTTGAACCGTTCTCCGCCCACCACGGGGCCGCCTCGTCACGGTGCTCAGAGGTAGAGCAGACCAAAGTGGCCAGTGTCGATCCAATCCCCCTGCGCGACCTCGATCCCCGCGTCCTTCTTCGCGCGGTTGTCATCCCAGTTGTCCTTCACCAACCCGAGCAACGTGTTGTACGCGAACCGTGATCCGCCGACGTGACTACGCAGCATCGAGGTTTGCTCGGGCGTGGGATCCAGCGCGTAGGTGTAGGCCCGGGTAAGCGTGGTGTTGCTAGCCGAGCTCGTCACCTACTCAGTATCGGGACACGCTGTGACATTCACCACGCCCCATCGGGTCCCGAGTTTGCCGAAGCAGAATGAGTTAATACTGGATCAACATGGATATGAGCGCCACGCCAACGATGGCGAGGAGTATGTCAATCGAGCGCAGCAGTTCTCGCCCCTGCTCGCGAGTCGCGACCCCGTCGCGAGCGATCGCCGCAGCAACGCGTCGCTCTTCGGGCAGCGTCCTCGCTTCCAAGTGGCCCGCGGCAGCCAGGTAACACACGAGACCCACGATCACCCAGGCGTGCGATAACGAAACCGATCGTCCTCCGCTGTACACCATGATGAAACCCGTGATCGGCAGAACATGCAAAAGGCGTGCGGCCCAGTTTCGACGCCGCGGAAAACGCAGAGCCTGCGTTCCCGCATCCGCTCCGCGCATCACGCCGAGAGCCGCGACGCGCATGGCGATGAAGACGACAATCGTTCCGACGCCCGCGATGATGTGCACCAAGAAGACCAGGTCGTACGCGACGGAGGTGGCGATCACGATTCGTCGAGCAACACTTCGGCGGCGCGATACGGATCCGTTAGCCCCTCGACCAACGCGTCGATCTGCGCTTCGTAGGCGCTCTCGTGGGCGAGTTGTGCAACGCGCGAACGCACGACAGCACTGACGACTTTGTCGAGCTCCGCGCGCGTGCGCTGACGTCGAGCACTCGCCAACAGGTCCTTATCTAGAAAGCGACGATGCGCGTCGATGGCGTCGAAGAGAGCGTCCGTTCCTTCGTCGCTGGTAGCCGTCGTTTCTACGATAACGGGACGCCACTCGCGTGCGCGGCCAAGATCGAGCATCTGTTCAAGATCGCGACGAGTTTCTTTGACTCCGGGACGGTCGGCTTTGTTGATCACGAAAATGTCCGCGACTTCCAAGAGGCCGGCCTTGTTGGCCTGCATCGAGTCGCCCCAGCCGGGATTCGTCACGACCACCGTCGTGTCCGCGGCCGAGGCGATTTCAACTTCCATCTGGCCGACGCCGACCGTCTCCACGAAGGCGAACGGGAACGACGCCGCGCCGAGAACACGCAGGGCGTCAGGGACGGCGAGCGAGAGTCCGCCGAGATGTCCCCGCGTCGCCATAGAGCGGATGAAGACGCGGTTGTCGGTGGCGTGATCCTGCATACGGATCCGGTCTCCCAATATCGCTCCACCAGTAAAGGGTGAGCTCGGGTCGACGCAGAGGATGGCGACTTGATCGAAGGTCTCGGCGTCGCCCACTTGGCCGCGGGTAAGGGCGCTCGTGATGAGGCGATCAGTGAGGGTTGATTTGCCGGCCCCGGGCGAACCAGTGAGTCCGACGACGTAGGGCGCGGGCGCGGCGTAGGCCAGCGCGGCCGTGACGCGGTGGTGTTCTCCTCCGGACTCCACGTAGGTCAATAGTCGCGCGAGGGCGGCACGCGAACCATCGCGGGCTTCAACAAGTAGTTCGGCGGGTTCGCGCGACATCACGAGAACCGTTCAATATTTGCGCCCAGACCGCTCAGTCGTCCCACGAAATCGTCGTAGCCGCGGTCCATGTGCTCGAGGCCCGTGACGGTGGTTTCGCCGTCGGCTACGAGACCAGCGAGAATCAGCGCAGCGGCGGCGCGAATGTCGCTCGCACGCACCGTCGTACCGGTCAGATGATCAACGCCGCGGATCAACGCATGATGGCCCTCCGTCGTGATGTTGGCGCCCAGGCGCACAAGTTCATCGACGTAACGAAAACGCCCGGCAAAGAGATTCTCCGTAACGACGGACACACCGTCCGCGACGCTCAGCGTCGTGGTCAAGATGGGCTTGTAGTCCGTCGCGACGCCCGGGTAGGGCAACGTCGCGATGTCAACGCTGCGCAGTCGCCCGCGCGCTTCAACCGCAACCCCCACACCGTGACGATCGACGTCGGCACCCATGGCTTCGAACTTGCGTAGAAACATCACCATGTGCTCCGGACAGGCGTCAACGACGCGCACGGAACCGCGCGTGATCAGCCCGGACGCGAGGTAAGTGCCCGAGACCACCCGGTCGGTCACTACCCGGTGAGCTGCGGGTCCCAGTTCGGCAACGCCGTCGATCGTCAAGAGCGATGTGCCGAGTCCCTCTACGCGCGCACCCATCGCGATGAGCTGGCGTCCGAGGTCCTCGACCTCGGGTTCGCGCGCCGCGTTATCAATGATGGTGCGACCCTCGGCGAGGACGGCCGCCATCAACAAGTTGTCGGTCGCCGTGTGACTGGGATATTCAAGAGTGATGCGCGTCGCACGAAGACGAGGTGACGATGTCGTCGCGTGGATTGACGTCCGGTCATTGTGAAACGTCGCGCCCATGGCGCTCAGTCCCTCGGTGTGAAAGTTGATCGGCCGCTGACCGAAGTCGTCACCGCCCGGAAGAGCCATGTTGGCCTCACCACAGCGAGCGAGCAGGGGGCCAAGCACGACGATCGAGGCGCGCATCGCTTCAAAGAGATGGGCGGGAGCGAGCGGGTAAAGTTGGTCGGCCGGGGGCACCACGATGGTGAGTTCATGCTCTCGCGGTACGGACACCTGACAGCCCAGAGCCACCAACAGTTCGCTCATCACCGCGACGTCGCTGATGTGGGGCACGTTCGTCAGGAGGTGTTCACCCGAGGCCAATAAGCAAGCCGCCATNNACCGCATTTTTGGCTCCGTACGCCCGCACCTCGCCCTCGAGGGCACCGGCGGGCTTTACCACGAGAGAAGTCACCCTGTAAGTATTGCCGCTCCCCACAATTGGCCAAAATTTCGTTTGGGCCAATTGTGGGCGCCGAGTACGCTGACCCTGTGCAGCCACCGATTCGGCCCGACCGCAACCTCGCTCTCGAACTGATTCGAGTCACCGAGGCCGCAGCGATTGCGGCCGCGCGTTGGTCCGGCCGCGGCGACAAGATCGCCGCCGATGGAGCAGCGGTTGACGCAATGCGTTTTGTCTTGGGCGCAGTCACCATGGACGGCGTCGTCGTCATTGGTGAAGGTGAAAAAGACGAAGCACCGATGCTCTACAACGGCGAGAAAATTGGCGACGGTCGACCACCCCTCGTAGACGTGGCGGTCGACCCCGTCGACGGTACGCGTCTCACGGCTCTTGGGCGTAACGGCGCGCTCGCCGTGATTGCACTCAGTGAGCGGGGAACGATGTTCAATCCCGGCCCGTGCTTCTACATGAAGAAGATCGCCGTTGGTCCGCGCGGCCGCGGCGCTGTCGACATCAACGCGTCAGCCACCGACAACCTGACTGAACTATCGAAGCGTCTTAATAAGCCCGTTCAGGAGATGGGCGTCGTCATCCTCGATCGCCCGCGACACGACGATCTGGTCGCCGAGGTCCGCGAAGCCGGTGCGCGCGTCATTTCGATCACTGATGGCGACGTCGCCGGCGCCATCGCGACCGGCTGGCCCAACTCGGGCGTTGATGTCTTGCTCGGTATCGGTGGCACCCCCGAGGGTGTCATCGCAGCCGCTGCGCTGAAGGGTCTCGGCGGTGAGATTCAAGGAGTCCTACACGCCGACAACGAAGACGTGCGCCGCAAAGCCGAGGCGCTTGGGTACAGCTTCACCAGAGTGTTGACAACGGATGATCTCGTTGCGAGCGATGACTGCTTCTTCTCCGCGACCGCCATCACCGACGGGGATTTTCTGCGCGGTGTACGTTTCTATGACTTCGGCGCCGCGACGCAGTCACTCGTAGTGCGATCAAGAACGGGCACGATTCGCACAATCGAGACTTTCCACCGCCACGACAAACTTCAAGAATTCACCACCGCGGGCTTTTAATCCTCAACTTCTGGCGCAGCGAGATGACTTCGTAGCTACTCGGCCACACGTTGCTCATTCCAGTCCCCCGCTGCGACGGATATCACTGCCTGCTCGGCGTCGGCGAGAGAAGGATAGAGGTTCCACGACCATCCGTTCATGTCAATGAAGAGTCGAAGCGTCACCCACGCGG
The DNA here is from genome assembly GCA_003142095.1 of Acidimicrobiaceae bacterium. Taxonomy (GTDB): domain Bacteria; phylum Actinomycetota; class Acidimicrobiia; order Acidimicrobiales; family RAAP-2; genus RAAP-2. The sequence goes on from PLON01000072.1 coordinate 65,793, forward strand.
CGCGCTTATTGCCGTCGAGCAAGGGATGGTTTGTTGTGTCGCTCTTACAAGGCCTCTTGACGAATTCGACGGCGAGCCATCTGACCTTCTGAATCGACCACCGTTCCTGAGGAACGCGACACGTGACAACCCGTTCATTCATGCTCATTTCGTAGCGAGGCTTAGAAGTGCTTTTGTTCACAAAGTTGCTGGTTGCGCTGGAGAATTCATCGACCTAGCCTGCGCCCTAGAACCCGAAGGAACCAGGCGTTCCGATAAAAGGAGGGTGCAATGAAGGTATCGAATCTACTCACGACAAAGGGCCACGAGGTATCAACCATCTCGCAGGAGCGATCGGTCACTGACGCGATCGCACTACTGAAGGAACGAGGCATTGGTGCTCTCGTCGTTACCGGAAAAAAGGCGCCACTCGTGGGCATCTTCTCCGAGCGCGACGTCGTTCGGGCGCTAGCGGCCAGTGGCGAGAAGGCGCTCAAGCTCAAGGTGTCCGAGCTCATGAGTCACGACGTCGTGACGTGTAGCGAGTCCACGGAGCTGAACGAACTCATGACGACCATGACCGATCGGCGAATACGTCACGTGCCGGTCGTTAACGACGGTCAACTCACTGGACTGATTTCCATCGGCGACGTGGTGAAGGCGCGGCTCGATGAACTTGAGAACGACAAGAAGAGTCTGCTGGACTACGTGTCTGCCCGCTAGTTATTTGGCGGCAGCGCTCAATCGAAGTTCGGCACGTTCGAGGGCCGCGTAGGCGAGAAGTTCTTCGTCCTCGCCTTTGGTGGCCGCGGCGAGACGCGACTCGGCCGCGTCCTTGGCCGCCTGTGCGCGCGCCACGTCGATCTCGGTCGTGCGTTCGGCCACACTCGCGAGCACCGTGGCGAGCGTCGTGTCAGGCTCAAGCCCCTTACCTACTTGAAAGAAGCCCGAGTGAACCGCGAAGGCGATCTCGCCTTCGTCGGTCTGCACGCGCACGACACTCGACACCACGTCGCCGACGGTCGCGGTGTGCTCTGGCAATACCGTGAAGTTGCCCTCTGAGGAGCGCGCCATCAGGGCCGACGCCGTCCCCGTCCACAGCGCCGCCTCGGGTGAGAGGATCTCCACATTCAACGTCGCCATTAGTTCTTCGCGATCTCCGCGGCCTTCTTCTCCACGTCCGCGGCGCCACCGACGTTCAAGAACGCCTGCTCCGGGAAGTGGTCGAGGTCGCCCTTGACGAGTTGCTCGAACGACTCAATCGTCTCCTGGACCGGCACGTTGATGCCGTCGATTCCGGTGAAGACCTTCGAGACGAACATCGGCTGGGACAAGAAGCGCTGAATCTTGCGCGCGCGAGTCACAGTGATGCGGTCCTCTTCGGAAAGTTCGTCGAGGCCGAGGATCGCAATGATGTCCTGGAGTTCTTTGTTGCGCTGCAGAATCTGCTGCACCTGACGCGCGACGGCGTAGTGTCGGTCCCCCACGATCTCGGGCGCCAAGATGTTCGACGTCGAGGTCAACGGGTCCACGGCCGGGTAGATTCCGAGCGCCGCGATCTGACGACTCAGTTCGGTCGTGGCGTCAAGGTGAGTAAATGTCGTGAACGGCGCGGGGTCGGTGTAGTCGTCAGCCGGCACGTACACGGCCTGCAGCGAGGTGATCGAGTGTCCGCGCGTCGAGGTGATGCGCTCTTGGAGCTCGCCCATCTCGTCGGCCAGCGTCGGCTGGTATCCCACCGCCGAAGGCATACGCCCAAGCAGCGTGGAGACTTCAGATCCGGCCTGCACGAAACGGAAGATGTTGTCGATGAACAACAGCACGTCCTGGTTCTTCACGTCGCGGAAGTACTCGGCCATGGTGAGAGCGGCCAGCGCCACGCGCAGACGTACCCCGGGCGGCTCGTCCATCTGACCGTAGACGAGCGCGGTCTTTTCGATCACGCCCGACTCGCGCATTTCGAGCAGAAGGTCGGTTCCTTCACGGGTGCGCTCACCCACCCCGGCAAAGACCGACACACCGTTGTGCTGTTCTGCGACGCGACGAATCATCTCCATGATGAGAACGGTCTTACCCACGCCGGCACCGCCGAAGAGGCCGATCTTGCCGCCCTGCACGTACGGAGCGAGAAGGTCGACGACTTTGATGCCCGTTTCGAACATGGTCGCGCGCGGTTCGAGTTGGTCGAAGGCTGGCGCGCTGCGGTGGATCTCCCAGCGGTCTTCGACCACGCCAATGTCGTCGGTGTCGAGGGGTTCGCCGATCACGTTGAACACGTGACCGAGGACCGCGTCGCCAACCGGCACCGTGATGCCCTGACCACTTTGGCGGACGATCGCGCCGCGCACGAGTCCGTCAGTTGGGCGCATGCAGACACAGCGCACGCGACCTTCACCGATCTGCTGAGCGACTTCGGCGATGACCGTGATCGTCTTACCTTCGAGATCGATGTCCATCTCCACTGCGTGATTGATCTCGGGTAGCGAGTGCGGCGGGAACTCGACGTCCACGACGGGTCCCGCGATCGCGACGACTCGTCCCGTCTCGAGCTTGGTCTTTTCTGGTGCGACGGTCATTTGATTCTCACTTTCCCGAGCGGAGCGCTTCGGCGCCGCCCACGATTTCCATAATTTCGGTGGTGATCGAGTCCTGGCGGGCTCGGTTCATCACGCGAGTCAAGGTCTGGCCAAGCTCGTCGGCGTTATCCGTGGCCGCGGCCATGGCGCGTTGTTGTGACGTGTGAAACGATGCGGCACCTTCTAAGAGTGCCGAGAAGATTTCACTCTCGAGCGCGCGCGGCATCAAAAAGAAGAGCAGCTTCTTGACGTCGGGTTCGAATTCGGTGTAGCCGTGCAGGGGCTCAGGCTCAGTGGGTTCGGGCAGTTCGGGTATCACGAGAGGCAAGAGCTGCTCCACCCGGACAGCCTGAGACCCGGCGGATAGATAGCGCGTCGAGACCAGGAGAACCTGTTGCGCCTCGCCGCTCATGAAGGGTCCGGCCAGATGACGAGCGATCTCCTGGGCGTCGGCGTAGGTCGGCTTATCGACGAAGCCGGCGAAGCTCTCTTGGACGTCGAGGCCCCGGAAGCGGAAGAACGCGGCCGCCTTTTTGCCCACGCAGAAGAGCTGCACCTGAGTTCCCTCGCTCTTCAGCTTGGTGACGAGGCGCTCCCCCGCGCGCAACGAGGCGTTGTTGTAGGGACCCGAGAGTCCGCGGTCACCGGTAATGACGAGCACCAGGGCGGTGTCGATCTTTTCGGACAAGGTGAGGAGCTTCTTCGCGCCGGCGGGGTCGCCGAGCGCCGCGTCAAGAACGATGCGCTGCATACCGAGCCGATACGGGCGGTTCGCGATGATGCGCGCGAGACTCCGAGGAATCTGCGACGCCGCGATGAGCTCCATTGCTTTGGTGATCTTGCGCGTTGACTGCACCGACCTAATGCGTCGACGTAGTACGCGTTCTTGTCCACCGGCCATGACTCCTCCTTTCTCTCGCTCGTGGTCTCTTAGTTACTGGTCGCGAAGCTGTCGAGAAACGACTTCAGCGCCGCGTCGAGCGCGTCGGTGTCGTTCAACGCCAGGGTCTCGCGAATATTGCTCAAGATGTCCGCGTGCTTCGCGCGCATGTCAGTCAAGAACTCCGCTTCGAAGCGGATGACGTCCTCCACGGGAATCGTGTCAAGCCAGCCTTTGGTGCCAGCGTAAATGACGACGACCTGCTCCTCAACGGGCACGGGCGCGTTGAGACCCTGCTTCAACAGTTCGGTGAGGCGATAACCGCGGTCGAGCTGTTGCTGCGAGCCCTTGTCGAGTTCCGAACCGAAGGTTGCGAACGACTCGAGGTCGCGGAACTGCGCGAGGTCGATCTTCAACGTACCGGCGACCGAGCGCATGGCCTTGATCTGGGCCGCACCACCCACGCGCGACACCGAGTTACCTACGTCGATGGCGGGTCGTACACCGGAGTAGAAGAGGTCGGCCTGCAAGAAGACCTGCCCGTCGGTAATCGAGATCACGTTCGTCGGGATGTAGGCCGAGATGTCGCCGGCCTTCGTTTCAATGATCGGCAGAGCGGTGAGCGATCCGCCACCGAGCTCGTCGCTCAGTTTCGCGGCGCGCTCGAGAAGACGGCTGTGCAGGTAGAACACGTCACCCGGGTAGGCCTCGCGGCCCGGTGGGCGACGAAGCAGCAACGAGATTTGGCGGTAGGCCTCAGCCTGCTTCGAGAGGTCGTCGTAGACAACGAGCGCGTGCTCGCCCTTTTCCATCCACTCTTGACCAATCGCGCAGCCCGCGTAGGGAGCGAGGAATTTGAACGGCGCGGGGTCGCCGGCACCGGCCACCACCACGACGGTGTACTCGAAGGCCCCGAAGTCCTCCAGGGTCTTCACGGTCTGAGCCACCGACGAGTTCTTCTGACCAATGGCGACGTAGATGCATTTCACGCCCTGACCCTTCTGGTTCAGAATCGTGTCGATGGCGACGGTTGTTTTGCCCGTCTTGCGGTCGCCAATGATGAGCTCGCGCTGACCACGGCCGATGGGCGTCATAGCGTCGATCGCCTTGATGCCGGTCTGCAAGGGCTGACTGACGGGCTGGCGACCGGTGATACCGGGCGCCTGGATCTCCATGCGTCGGGTCTGAGGGTTGACGAGCGGACCCTTGCCGTCGATGGGCTCGCCGAGCGCGTTCACGACGCGTCCGAGCAGCGCATCGCCCACGGGCATCGACAAGATTCGTCCCGTCGAGCGGACGACCTGCTCTTCTTCAATGTTGTCGACCGAGCCGAGAACGACTGCGCCGATGGTCTCCTCGTCGAGGTTCATCGCGAGGCCCACGGTGCCGTCTTCGAACTCGAGTAGTTCGTTCACCTTCGCCGAGGGCAGTCCCGACACGCGCGCGATCCCGTCACCGACCTCCACGACACGCCCGACCTGCTCGGCCGTAACGGCCGGGTTGAAGTCGGTGACGTGCTTACGCAGTGCCTCAGTGATCTCGCTGGCGCTAATGGTGAGCTCAGTCATCACGTATTCCTTTTCTTAATTGTTTCGTTGTAGTGCGGATTCGAGAGCCCGGCCCGACGCCACGGCGTCGTGAAGCGCACCGAGGCGTCCCTTGGTTGATGCGTCAAGACGTAGGTCGCCAATCTCAACGAGTACGCCGCCGAGGAGCGACGGGTCGTCAGCGATCTGGAGTTCCACGTCCTTGCCGGTGAGAGCGTGCAGCGATTCGACGAGATCGTGTTGGCTGTCGTCGGAGAGTTCGCGCGCGGTGTGCACGCGAGCGACGCGCCAGTCGCGCGACTGGGCAACGTAGTTGACGAGGTAATCGAGCGTGCCCACGACGTCGCGCGGACGGCCGCCCACAATCGTGAACTGAGCGAGGGCCAAGGAGACAGGGTTGACCTTGCCCTCAAGCAGTTGATTGGTGAGTCCGAGTCGCGATTCCAGTGGCGCGTCGCGGTCAAGCAGAAGGTGACGAAGGTCAGCGTTCCCCTCAACCGTGCGGGCCCAGCGGAAGAGATCATCTTCGATGTTCGAAAAGTTCTCCGTGTCGATCTCGTCGAGTAGAGCATCTGCGAATCCGGCCACGCGCCGACGGGCATCGAGAAGTCCGAGGCTGGGGTGATGAAACTCTCCGGTGTCTTTAAGAGTATGTGCCGCGTACACGAGGTCATTGACGGCGTGGGGTACTTCTTGCGCCGGCACGGCCGTTGCCGCATAGACCGAGAGGCGCAGCGCCTCGGGACTTACTTTGTTTTCCAATAGGTCGTTTACGACCTGGCCTCGCGCGACGTGCGTGATCGACGTATCCGTGAGGACGGCACTGAGGTCGGCGCGCGACAGAATCGTGACGTCGAACGCCTCGAGGTCAGCCGTCGCTCGAGCCAGCGACGCTGCGTCGAGTCGGCCCAAAAGGGCGGTCGCGAATCCTTCGAGCTTGGCCAGCATGATTAGCGGCTCGCCCCCTTGGCGGCTTCGGCGTTCAGTGCAGCGACCGCTTCACGAACCAGGTCGTCGTGAGTGCTCTGGTCTACTTCACGCGCCACGATCTTCGACACGAGGTCAAAGACAATCTCACCAATTCGTGCTGACGCATCATCGATGGCGTGCTGACGTGCGGCGACGACTTCGCTTTGGGCGGTGGCCACGATGCGGTCGTACTCCGTCTGGGCGCGCCCCGCGGCTTCAGCCTTCAGTTGATCAGACGTCTCTTGCGCACCCGCCACAATGGTGCGTGCCTGCTCGCGAGCCTCGACGAGCACCTTCGCGCGCTCGTCGTCGGCCGCGGCCGCTTCGGCGCGTGCGGCGTCAGCCGCCGCGAGGGCGGCACGAATCTTCTCTTGGCGTCCCTCCATGGCTTTGTTGAGGGGCGGCAAGATGTACTTCGTCATGAGGAACAAAATGACCGCCACCACCAGCAGTTCTACGAAGAACGTGCCATTGGGAAGCAGGAAGATTGACGTCGCAATCATCTACTAAGACCTTCTTTCATATGGAACATCACGCGCGACGTTCCACCGTTGGAACGTCGCGACACCACTAGTGCTTCTCGAAGACGTAAACGAAGACGACCATGAACAGCAGGTTGATGAAGTACATTGCCTCCACCAAACCGACCGTCAAGAAGAAGTACTGACGTGCCTTGTTCTCAATTTCGGGCTGGCGTGCGATGGCCGCGATGGTCTGGCTACCGGCCAGGCCGTCACCAATCGCCGCACCGATAGCGCCGCCACCGAGGGCTAGTCCGCCGCCGACGAGGGCACCGGCGATGCGTACTGCACTCGCGATGTCATCTGTATTTGTAGCCATTAATCATTTCCTCCTGGTTGGTTAATGCGAGGTCTCTAAAGCCGGTTCGTGATCGTGATCGTTGCTCGTGGCAAAGGCGAAGTACAGAATCGTTAACAGCATGAAGATGTACGCCTGGATCAGACCGATGAAGAGGTCGAAGGGCTTCCAGATCAGTTCGCCCAGTGGCGAGACGAAGATGGGCAGCAATGACACCATGACGGCGATCATGAGTCCACCCGAGAAGAGGTTGCCGAACAAACGGAAGGTCAGCGTGATGGGTTTCGTGACTTCTTCAATCATGTTGATTGGCGTCAAGGCGATATATGGCTCTTTGTAGTGACCGAAGTATCCGCGAAAGCCACGCGCGCGAAGAGACTCAATGTGTACCCACACGATGACGAAAAGCGCCATCGCCAAGGGAAGGTTGACGTCGCTCGTCGGCGCCGGCAGAATCTCGGCCGACACGCCCGGGTGCAACGCCGAGGGGATAAATCCAATCCAGTTGCAGATCAAGATAAAGAGAAAGAGCGTGACGGCGATCGGCACAAATCGTCGGCCCTTGGGTCCGATCGCGGAGTCGGCGAGATCGTTGACCTGCTCAACGAGAATTTCCCAAAAGAGTTGCAGCTTCCCCGGAACTCCGTCGGTCACCTTGGAACGCATGCGAAAACCGAGGAAGAGCAAGATAATCATGGCCACGATGGTGGAAGTCACGATGTCGGTGTCAATAGCGAAGCCCAAGACGTGCACCTGGGGGTGCACGCCGACGGTGATGTTCCCCGCGGCCTCAGTAATCCTCACGAAATTCCTCCCTGGCTCGCCACGACCCGAAGGACGTTGACGACAAAAACGATCTGATATAGAACAAGCCCTGCCACAATACCGATTCCCAGAGGAGCGTTCAGAAAGACGAAGCCCAGCACGATCACGGTCATGATCGCGAGGCGACCGGTCGTTTTCCCTCCAAGTTGGCGGCGTACGGCCTTGGTGCTCTGTTCACCGCGAAGTTCGACGCGCGCCGCTTGCTTATCGAGAAAACGAAGGTTCAAAATCGCGAGAGCCACACCCAGGGCGACACCAAGAGCTGCCAGCGGCGGCGCTATGAAGATTGCAACGAGAAAACCAACCGTTCCCACCACGATGGCGGACAACGTGGTTCGGCGCAGTAGACGTGGGAGGGTATTTGTGGGCAGGTTTTCTAACACGGGCGGTCAATTTTAGAGGTAACGACGGACAAGCTTTACAACGCTCGCCACGGCCGCAACCGTCCCTAACACTATCCCTATAAAAAGACCCCACGGCGCGAAGTTTCCCAGCCCGTCGAGGTACAGACCAAGTAGCACGCCGAGGCCCTCGCAGATCGCGAGCGTCGTGCCCATGGCCGCGAAGGCGGCGAGCCCGGGCAGGTCTCGCATCGTTGATTTCTCCTGATCAGGAGCCTGATGAGGCTCGTGGCTCATCGGTCCCGTCACCGGACGATCCCTTCGTGGTTTTCCTCTGCCTCTTCGCGTCGACGCCGCAGGCGCCAGCGCAGAGGACTGAACCACGTAAAGAGGGCAATCACGAGCACGGCCACGCCGAGGGGAATGAAGACGTTGGCCTCGGTATCGAAAAGGGGCAACAACACGAAGCCGCACAGCAGCACGGTCCACAACCAGAGAATAATCACCGTGCGTCGATGTCCGTGACCTAGGCGCATGAGTCGATGGTGAACATGGAGCTTGTCGGGCGTATGGAACCCCTGTCCCGACACCGTGCGTCGCGCGAACGCCCATACGGCGTCGGCGAGGGGCACGCCCAAGATGAACACCGGAATCAAGAGCGGTGCAAAGAAGAAGAAGGTGACGCCGCTCGCTGGCGGGGTGCGCCCGCCGATCACCATGGTCGAGGCGCTCATCAAGAGTCCCAGCATCAGCGCCCCGGCGTCGCCCATAAAGAGCTTGGCGGGATGAAAATTGTCGCGTAGAAATCCAATACAGATCCCGCACGTCAAGGCCGCGATCAACGGCCCCACGTTCGTCGCTGGCAGCAGCCCAAGGTGCTCGAGGCGTAGCCCATATACGCACAGCGTTCCCGAGGCAATGGCGACAATGCCGGCGGCCAGCCCGTCGAGACCGTCGATGAGATTCACGGCGTTCGACAGCGCGAAGACCCACACCGCCGTGATGATTGGCAACACCGACGGTCCGAGCACGATGAAACCGGCGAACGGCAGCTTCAGCTGGTACATCGTCGCTCCGGAGAAGTAGAGAATCGACGCGGCGAGGAACTGACCGGCCACTTTGGCCGGGGCACTCATTTCACGAAAGTCGTCGAGGACGCCCACAACGAAGATGACGCCCGCCGCCAAAAGCACGCCGAGCATTTCGTGCGACGAGGTGATGACGCTACGCAGTGTCGGCACAAGGAACGCGGCTATCAGCGCCACGCAGAACCCCACCAGCATCGCGCCGCCGCCCCCGTAGGGCGTCACGCTTTCGTGGACCTTGCGCTCACCGGGCTCGGCGACGTAGCCCACCTTGAGCGAGATCAGCCGCGCCGGTCGATTCGCAATCAGCGTCACCACGGCGCCGACGAGTGCAACAACACCGTAGGCGGCAATATTGCCCATTGGCTACTTCGAGAAGTTCGCGTACGGGTTAAACGACGCGCAGAGCGCGGCGACGTCGCGACGAACATCTTGCAGTGCGCTGTCGTCATCACGCTGACGAAGGGCGCGCGCCATCAGTGACGCAATCGTTTCGAACTCACCTTCGCGCATGCCGGCCGTCGTTTCGGCGGCCGTTCCTACGCGAAGACCCGACGTGATGAAGGGACTGCGGGGGTCGTCGGGAATGGTATTGCGATTCGTCGTGATGCCCGCTCGATCGAGTACTTCTTGAGCGACCTTGCCGGTCAAGTCGACGTCGAACTCACGTAGGTCCAACAACACCATGTGATTCTCGGTGCCGCCCGAGACCATCCGGAACCCTTCCTTCGCGAGTGCCTCACCGAAGGCTTGGGCGTTGGCGACCACCTGGTTGGTGTAGGTCGCGAAGCTCGGCTGGCTCGCTTCTTTGAAGGCCACGGCCTTCGCGGCAATCACGTGTTCAAGGGGTCCGCCCTGCTGACCGGGAAAGACCGCCGAGTCAATCTTCTTCGCAAACTCCTCGCGACAGATGATCGCTCCCCCGCGTGGACCGCGAAGCGTCTTGTGCGTCGTGAAGGTCACAACGTCGGCGAAGGGCACCGGATCTGGGTGCGAGTGACCAGCGATGAGCCCCGCCACGTGAGCCGAGTCGAACATCAACAACGCTCCGACCTCGTCGGCAATTTCTCGAAAGGGAGCCGGGTCGATGCGTCGCGCGTAGGCGGTCGCGCCGGCGACGATCAACTTCGGGCGATGTTCGAGCGCGAGATCGCGAACGTTGTCAAAGTCGATCAGTTCGCCTGGCGACGTGGGGTCGTCGGACCGCGGGGTCACGCCGTAGGAGACGAACTTCCAAAATTTCGAAGTGATCGAGGCCGGCGAACCGTGGGTGAGGTGGCCACCTTGATCGAGGCGCATGGCGAGGATCGTGTCGCCCGCGTCGAGCAGCGCCTCGTACACCGCCACGTTGGCGTTGGCGCCACTGTGGGGCTGGACGTTCGCGTGATCGGCGCCGAAAAGTGCAGTAAGTCGCTCTCGAGCGAGGTCTTCCACCTCGTCGACGACGTAGTTGCCGCCGTAGTAACGACGCCCCGGGTACCCCTCGGCGTACTTATTAGTCAGGACCGAACCCGTGGCGGCGAGCACCGACGGCGAGGCGAAGTTCTCGCTCGCGATGAGTTGAATCGTGCTCGTCTGGCGCTCGAAATCGCGCCGCAGCAACGCGACGATCTCGTCGTCGTCGCTAATCCAGGCGTCTAATGGGGACGAGGCCATCCTTCTACTCTCTCTCATTCAGCGCGTCGTCGAGTTCAGTCAGTTTCTCGATGCGCGCGTCGTGGCGGCTTTGCGGTTCGGCTTTTAACCAGGCGGCGAGGGATTCCACCGCGACGATTGGGCCAATCAGCCGCCCGCCCATGCAGAGTACGTTCGCGTGGTTGTGTTCGCGGGCCAAATGTCCCGACGTGACGTCGTGGACGACCGCTGCCCGTACTCCTGGCACTTTATTGGCGGCCATCGCGATCCCAATACCCGACCCGCACACCGCCACGCCAAGCTCTACGTCGCGTGAAACAACCGCGCGACCAACGGCCGCGCCGTAGTCGGGGTAGTCGACTGGTTCGGCGGCGCTATTCGTGCCGAGATCGACGACGTCGTGGCCCCACGACTCGAGCGACGACTTAAGTAACGTCTTCAAGTCGTAGCCGGCGTGGTCAGAGCCGAGGGCAATGCGCATTGGACCCACCCTACCGTTCACCTAACACCGCTCTCGAGCTCCGCCAGTCGCTCAGCGCTCATCAGGTTCCACGAAGAACCCGAGAGTGACCTCATAACTAGGATCGGCTCAATGAAGCAAGTGCTGCTCGCGCCACCTCTCGTCTCGTCGCTCAACACCGCGTCCGACGAGTACCAAAAGAATCACGCGGACATGCTCGAACAGCTCGGTGTCATCGACGATCTCCTCGACCAAGCCGAAGCCGGTGGCGGCGAGCGGGCCATGGAGCGAATGCGCTCGCGGGGCAAACTTCCGGTACGCGAACGCATCGCCCAAGTTCTCGATCCCGACTCGCCGTTTCTTGAAATCTCTGCGCTGGCCGGATACGACTCGGACTACACCATTGGTGGCGGCATGGTGGTGGGCGTCGGCGTCATTGCCGGCACGGAGTGCCTGATCATGGCCAACGACCCCTCTGTCCTTGGCGGAGCGCTCACCTTGTACTCGGCCAAAAAGTGGATGCGGGCGCTCGAGATAGCGCGCGACAACCAGATCCCCTACGTCAGTTTCGTGGAGTCGGCCGGCGCGGACTTGCGCGTTGGTAGAGGTGGAGGCGGGCGCATGCAGACGGGACACTTCGCCGAGAGCGGTCGGTTCTTCTACGACCTCATTGAACTCTCCAAGATGCGCGTGCCCACGATCAGCGTTGTCTTTGGCTCTTCCACCGCAGGCGGCGCGTATCAACCGGGTCTCAGTGACTACAACATCCTCGTCAGGGATCAGTCCAAGATCTTCCTCGCCGGACCCCCTCTCGTGAAGATGGCGACGGGAGAAGAGTCCGATGACGAAACACTCGGCGGCGCCTTGATGCACGCCGAAGTCTCGGGTCTCGGTGACTACTTCGCCGAAGACGAGATGGACGCCATCCGGATGTGTCGCGAAGTGGTGTCGCACCTCAATTGGCGAAAGCACGGCCCACCGGCGTCGCTGCAGAGCGACGAGCCTGTCTACGACGCCGAGGAGTTGCTCGGCGTCGTCAGTCGCGATCTGCGCCAGAGCGTCGACGTGCGCGACGTCCTCGCCCGAGTTGTGGACGGTTCCCGGTTCGAAGAGTTCAAGGCTCGCTACGGCACGACGTTGGTGTGCGGCTGGGCCAGTGTCCACGGATACCCGGTCGGAATTCTCGCCAACAACGGGGTCATCCATCCCCAGGCCGCAGAGAAGGCCGGCCAGTTCATCCAGTTGTGCAATCAGATCGACGTGCCGCTCGTTTTCGTTCAAAACATCACGGGGTACATGGTCGGAAAAGAAGCTGAAGCCGAAGGAATCATCAAAAAGGGATCGCAGATGCTGAACGCGGTCACGAATTCCAGCGTTCCGCACATCACACTGATCATCGGTTCGTCCTACGGCGCCGGCACCTACGGGATGTCAGGCCGAGCCTTCAACAACCGCTTCACGTTTCTCTGGCCCACCGCCAAGATCGCCGTCATGGGACCAAAGCAGATCGCCGGCGTGATGTCCCAAGTGCGCCGCGCCCAGGCGGAGCGACAAGGGGACGTGTTCGACGAGGAGGAGGACGCCACGATCGTGGCCATGGTCGAAGAGGCGCAGGAGAAAGGCTCCCTGGCCCTCGCCGCCACCGGTGCCGTCAGTGACGACGGCGTCATCGATCCGCGCGATACTCGCACGGTCCTTGGAATCTGTCTCTCGGTTGTTCGCCGTCGACCCGTTGAGGGTGCAACTAGTTACGGAGTCTTTCGACTGTGACGTTCACTTCCCTGCTCGTTGCAAATCGGGGCGAGATCGCGCGACGAGTGCTGCGAGCGGCGCGCGCGTCGGGACTGCGCACCGTCGCCGTTTACGTCGAGGCCGACACGAACACGCCCTTCGTGCGTGAAGCAGACCAGGCCATTTTGTTGCCGACGAGTTACCTCGACGGCGAGGCAATCATTGCGGCGGCGCTTCGAAGTGGCGCCGAAGCGGTGCATCCGGGGTATGGATTTCTCTCCGAGAACGCAAGTTTCGCCTCGGACGTCCTCGCCGCCGGGCTCGTCTGGGTCGGCCCTCCCCCCAATGTCGTGGCGACGGTCGGCGACAAACTCGCGGCGAAGTCGTTCGCACTCGACGCGGGCGTACCCACACTCATCTCGAGTGAAAACTCTCGCGACGCCCTCGACGTCGGATACCCCCTCTTGATCAAGGCGGCCGCCGGCGGGGGCGGCAAAGGAATGCGAGTGGTGGAGAAACCCTCGCAGCTCGCCGATAACCTTGACGCGGCGCGGCGCGAAGCCCTCGCGGGATTCTCCGACGACCGCGTCTTTCTCGAGCGCTACGTCGCTCGTTCGCGACACGTTGAGATTCAGATACTCGGCGACCAGCACGGTCATCTGGTGCATGTGGGAGAACGCGACTGTTCCATTCAGCGCCGTCACCAAAAGCTGGTCGAAGAGTCGCCCTCGCCCGCGCTTGACGCGTCGACTCGACAGGCGATGGGAGACGCTGCTCTCGCGTTAGCCCGCGCGATCGGGTACCAGTCGGCGGGAACCGTCGAATTCCTGGTCGACGACGAAACCCGCGACTTCTATTTCTTGGAGATCAACGCGCGCCTGCAGGTTGAGCACCCCGTCAGCGAAGCGGTCAGTGGCATCGACATCGTGCGCGAACAACTCCGCCTTGCACAAGGTGAAGAACTGGGCTACACCCAAGACGACGTCGTCCTACGCGGTCACGCGATCGAAGTCCGCCTCTGCGCCGAAGATCCACTCGTCGGATTTTTGCCGGCGACGGGCACGCTGCACGCCTTTGAGCCAGCGAGTGAGCCGACGCTTCGCTGGGAGAGCGGCGTCGAAGCGGGTTCACTCATCACGGTCAACTTTGATCCGCTCCTCGCCAAGATCATCTCGTACGCGCCTACGCGCGAGTTGGCCGCCGCGTCGCTCGCCTTAGGACTCGAGCGCTTACACCTCGGCGGCGTGACGACGAATCGAGACTTCCTCGTCAACACGTTGCGCAACGAGCACTTTCAGCTCGGCAACACAACGACCGACTTCATCGAACGCTTCGACCCTCCGAGGACTCTCGAACTCAGTGACGAAGAACTGACCTCGGCGGCCTGTGCGGGAGCACTCTGGCTACAAGGTCGCCATCGTGCGGACGCACTGGTGCTCGCGGACATCCCGAGCGGCTGGCGCAATGCGCGCCTTCCGCGCCAGCGAATCGAGCTTCTCTCTCAAGAGCGCTCGATTGAGGTGAACTACGTGCGCCGACGCGACGGGATCTTCGATCTCGGCGAGTTCGGCGTCGCTCGCGTTCATGACTGGAGTGCCGACGCCATCGACGTGGAGATCAACTCGCAACGACGTCGAGTGCGCGTGACGTACGCTGGCGGACACCTTTACGTGCAAGCGCTTCGTGGAACCGTCGACTTTGAAGTGGCGGAACGATTTGAAGTTCGACGCCCAGAACCGAGCGTGGGCGGACTCAGCGCACCGATGCCCGGGCGAATCCTCGACGTGCGCGTCACGCCCGGACAACTCGTTCACGCGGGCGAAACGCTCGTCATTATGGAGGCGATGAAGATGGAGCACATCATCGCCGCCAGCACCGACGGGACCGTCGGTGAAGTACTCGTAGTGAAGGACGAGCAGGTGGAGCGCGGCACAGCGCTTCTCACCATGCTCTCGAACGTCTCCCGGGAGATCCCCGCGTGATTCGCATCGCGAACTGTTCGGGCTTCTACGGCGATCGCCTTTCGGCGGCGCGCGAGATGGTCGAGGGTGGACCGATCGACGTCCTCACCGGAGACTGGCTCGCGGAGCTCACCATGTTGATCTTGGCGCGCACGCGGGCGAAGCATCCCGGTCAGGGGTACGCACGTACGTTTCTCACCCAAATGGAACAGGTCATGGGCACGTGTCTCGACCGCGGTATCAAGGTTGTTTCGAACGCGGGTGGATTGGACCCCGAAGCCTGCGCGCACGCTCTGAGTGACCTCGCGGATCGACTCGGACTCTCGCCCACCATTGCCTACGTCAACGGCGACGATCTTCTCGGTCGCCTCACTAATCTTCACCACACGGGAGCGCTCACCCACTTTGAGACGGGCGAACCCTTCGCCGACATCTCGCCATTCATCACGGCCAACGCCTACCTGGGCTGCTTCGGGATCGTCGAAGCTCTCGCCGCGGGCGCGGACATCGTCGTCACTGGTCGCGTCACCGATGCCGCGCTCGTGTGTGGCCCGGCCGCGTGGCACTACCAGTGGCGTCACGACAATTTTGACGCCCTCGCCGGAGCCGTCGTGGCCGGGCACGTCGTTGAGTGCGGCGCGCAGGTGACCGGCGGTAACTACTCGTTCTTTCGCGAGGTTCCCAACATGGCGCGAGTGGGCTTCCCCTGGGTCGAGGTCGCCGAAGACGGCAGTTGCGTCGTTGGCAAACACGACGGCACCGGCGGTGAAGTTTCCATCGGCACCGTGACCTCCCAATTGCTCTACGAAATCGGATCCCCGTCTTACCTTGGTCCCGACGTCACCGCCCGTTTCGACACGATCGAGCTAGAGCAGCTCGACGTCAACCGCGTGCGAATCAGTGGCGTCCGCGGAGAAGCGCCCCCGACCACGTTGAAGGTGGCGATGAACGAACTTGGCGGCTATCGCAAGGACCTCAGCGTCGCGCTGACCGGACTCGACATCGAAGAAAAAGCCGAACTTCTCGAAGAGGGGTTTTGGTTGGCGTCGCCCTTCGCGCGCGAGGACTTCGACAGCGTCACAACTCGGCTCGTGCGTACCGACAAGGCCGACCCCACGACGAACGAAGAGGCTGTGGCGACATGGCGCGTCACGATCAAAGATCACGACGAGCACAAAGTTGGACGCGCGCTCGCCGACGCGGTCGTCGAGCTCGCCCTCGCGAGCGTGCCCGGCTTCTTCACTCCCGGGGCCAGCCCGTCGCCGGGCTCGCCCTACGGCGTGTATCGCCCGGCGTTGGTCCCGAGCAACTTGGTTCCTCAGTACGTCGCGGTTCTCGGAGGCGAACGCACCGTCATCGACTCGGTCGCGCCCACGGCGACGACGCACGTCGTGACCAATCATGGATCACGCATTGAAGCGCCTGGGGGTGCGACGACGCTCGCTCCGCTCGGTGAACTCTTTGGCGCACGCTCGGGCGACAAAGGGGGCCACGCGAACCTGGGCATCTTCGCCCGCAGCGACACAGCGTTCGCCTGGCTTGACAGTTTTCTCAGCGTGGAGGAACTTCGCCGGCTCCTGCCCGAGGCGGCTCCGTTGGACATTGACCGCTTTCGCCTCCCGGCACTACGCTCACTCAACTTCGTCATTCACGATCTGCTCGACGAAGGAGTCGCGGCGTCAACTCGCCACGACGCCCAGGCGAAGGGCCTTGGAGAATGGCTGCGCAGTCGCTACGTCGAGATCCCGACCGCACTCTTTACGTCGTGAGTACGGTCGCGGAGTTGCGTCACGACCTGGTCGCGGAGCAGAACTCCCTCGACGGAATTGTGGCGGGCCTCACCAACGAACAGTGGCGTCGCGCTACCCCGAGTCCCGGATGGGACGTGTTCGACCAGGTCGCCCACCTCGCCCACTTCGACGAGCGAGCGGCGATCGCCATTACTGACCCCGTCACGTTTCGACGCGACGTCAACGAGATGCTCGAGCGAACATCGCACGAGAGCGTCGATGAGATCACCCTCACGCCATACCGGGCCTTGTCGCCCGAAGAGTTACTCGCCCGCTGGCGAGCGTCGCGGCAGTCTCTCAATGTGGCGGCCACCACACTGTGCGACGACTCGCGCATCGCGTGGTACGGCCCGTCCATGGGGGCGAAGTCGTTTCTCACTGCGCGGCTCATGGAGACGTGGGCGCACGGCGTCGACGTCGTAGACGCGCTCGAGGTGACTCGAGAGGCAACTGACCGACTCCGCCACGTCGCACAACTGGGATTTCTCACCCGGCAGTGGTCGTACGCGGTGCGAGAAGAAGTCGCTCCCCCCGGTGACGTTCGTCTCGATCTCGTGGGACCCCGCGGGGAACTGTGGCGCTGGGGCTCTCTCGACGCCGACGACACGGTCGAGGGATCGGCCGAAGAGTTCTGTCTCGTAGTAACCCAACGACGCCACGTCAGTGACACCACACTCGTCGCCGGCGAACTCGGGACCCACTGGTTGACGCGCGCCCAAGCCTTCGCCGGAGCGGCGACCGATGGACCACCACCGAGGAGCCGCCAATGAGTCTCGTCGATTTCAGCGTCAGCGACCACGTCATGACTATCTCGCTCAACGACGAAGTTCACCGAAACGCGCTCAGCGGGGAACTGGTCGCTGAACTCGTCGAAGCCATCGACGCGGCCAACGCCAACCAAGACGTTCGGGTCGTCGTCGTAACGAACCGCGGGTCGGTCTTTTGCGCGGGAGCCGATTTGCGTGAACGCTCGTCGAAAAGTGCGCCCACGGTGACGTTCGGTGAGCTCTTTTTGCGCATTCGTACTTCACCAAAGATCTTTGTTGGCCGTATTGCGGGACACTGCGTCGCCGGAGGCGTCGGCCTCGCCGCTGTCCTCGACATCTCAGTCGCGATCGACACGGCCACGTTTGGCTTCAGCGAGGTGCGCGTCGGTGTGGCACCCGCGATCATCTCAGTGGTCTGTTTACCGAAGATGCGCTTCGCCGCCGCTCAAAGCGCGTTCCTTCGCGGACACCGATTTGGTGCGGGCGAGGCGGCGAACGCCGGCCTCATAACGATGTCGGTTCCAATGGAAGAGCTTGACCAAACCGTGCACGACATTGCGAACGATCTGCTCGCAGGGGAACCCCACGCTCTTGCCGCTACCAAAGAGCTCCTCCACACGGTGCCGTCACTCCCGCTCGAAGACGCCTTCGCATGGACGTCGAAACTATCGAACGCGTTATTCGCGAGTGACGCGGCTCACGAAGGGATGACTGCGTTCTTGGAGAAGCGTCCCGCGTACTGGGTTCAGCGGTTGCCCGAGATCGATTAACTCGCCTCCAGCGTGGTCGCAATTCGCTCCACAAGGACCGCGCCTTCACGCAGAACCCGCCACGAGGTTTCATTCACCTCAACAACTGTCGACACCTCTCCTCGACGTTCGCCACCATCGAGGACACCCGCCAGGCGGTCTCCCGCCAGAGCCATCAGGACCTCTTGCGCGGTACGACACGGAGACTCGCCGTGAGCGTTGGCGCTCGACACGGCGAGCGGTCCACACTCACGCAGCAGCGATAACAGCAGTTCGTCATTGGGAACGCGCACACCAATCGTGTCTCCGGATCCCCCAACGCTGACCGCCAATTCGCGCGACGATGGCACCACGATCGTCAGCGCACCGGGCCAAAACTCTTGGGCGAGCCGCTGCGCTCGATCGCTCCACGCAACGTCCAACTCGTCGACGACGCTCAGCGAGCTGACGAGTATTGGGAGTGGCACCGTCGACGGACGGTCCTTGAGAAGAAAGAGCGTTGCGACGGCGTCGCCCTGCGCCAGTGATGCGCCAATTCCGTAGACCGTGTCGGTGGGCACAGCGACCACGTCACCGTTGAGCAACAGGCGGAGCGCTTCGTCGCGATCGACGATACGCGTCATCGCCGCGCCACCAATATTCGGTGTCGACCGGTGAGGTCATCGAGGTCTTCGACGGTACCAAAGCCCACTGCGTGCGCCAACTCCAGAACAGCGCGACGGTGCGTCTCGGAGTGCTCGCAGACGAGCGCCCCGTAGGGCGCCAACCACACGAACGCGTCTCGAATGACGATGTCCAGGTCAGCAAAGCCGGGGATCCCTCGAGCGTCTTCGGCGACCAGAGCACCGCGGGGCTCGTGATGAAGTATCGGATCGAGATCGGCAAACTCGGCCTCACCAACGTAGGGCGGATTGGCCACAATCAGGTCGACTCGTCCACGCAGCGATTCATCGAGAGATTCGAACCACGACGAGTGGACGAAGGAGACGGCGTCCAGGCGGTGCTTGCGAGCGTTTTGGCGCGCGAGCGCGAGGGCGTCGCTCGACTCGTCCACCGCGATGAGACTCGCCGCCACTCCGCGCGTCAGCAGTTCGCTCACGAGGGAAAGGCCAATCGCTCCCGAACCGGTACCGAGATCGACGATGAGGGGCGCGGCGACCGCACCCGCCGCGAGTTCTCGCAAGGCGACGTCCACTAGTTCTTCGGTTTCCGGTCGCGGGATCAAGGCTCGTTCGTCGACATCAAGGTCGAGTGTTCGAAAGGGCCAGTGACCGATGATGTACTGCAAGGGCTCACCGTTGAGGCGACGGGTCGCTGCGGCGAGTAACGCGTCGTGGGCGTCGCGCTCGGATCCGAGGACAAACTCTTGCACCAGCCAGCGCGCCTCGCGGCGGTCAATCCCCGCGTCGACGAGCTCACTTACGAACTCGGCGTTAACTTCCGTCACTCTCGGCCAATTGGCGCCCGCGCTTGTCCGCGAGCAACGCGTCGATGTAGGAATCTAGGTCTCCGGCCAGTACCGCGTCGAGCGAGTAGTTCGTCAAATTGATCCGGTGATCGGTCACGCGATTCTCTTTGAAGTTGTACGTGCGAATCTTTTCGCTGCGCCCGCCGCTACCGAGTTGTGAGCGCTTGAGATCTCCCAGTTCGTTGGCTTGGGCGTCTTGGGCGGCCTTCAGTAAACGCGATCGCAGGACAATGAGAGCCTTCGCTCGATTTTGGATCTGGCTCTTCTCGTCCTGCATCGACACGACGATGCCGCTTGGAAGGTGCGTAATGCGCACCGCCGAGTCCGTGGTGTTCACGCTCTGGCCCCCCGGGCCGGAGGAGCGATACACATCAATCTTGAGATCGCCGATGTCGATCTTCACGTCGACTTCCTCGGCTTCGGGCAGTACCGACACCGTCGCGGACGAGGTGTGCACGCGTCCCTTGGCTTCAGTGACGGGTACACGCTGCACGCGATGCACGCCCGCTTCGAACTCCAGACGCGACCAGGCGTCGTCACCCTTGATGAGATAGATGGCTTCGTCCAGGCCACCCTGCTCGGACTCGCGCTCTTCGATGACCTCGAGCTTCCAGCCGCGCAGCGAGGCGTAGCGCCGGTACATTTCGGCGAGGTCACCGGCGAAGAGGTTGGCTTCCTCGCCACCCTCGGCGCCACGGATCTCCAAGATCACGTTGCGGCCCTCATTGGGGTCGTGGGGCAACAGCAACGTTTCGAGATTCTCTTCGAGCTCGGTGATTCGCGTTTCGGTGACGTTGACCTCGTCGCGCCACTGTTCGCGGTCGGCCCCGTCGGTCTCGTTGAACATCTCGCGGGCCGTGGCGAGGTCGTCTTGGGCGCCGCGCAGTTCGAGCCACGCGACGTTGATATCGTTCAATTCTTTGTGGCGGCGCGAGAGGTCGCGCAGGCGCGTGAGGTCGCTCGCAACGTCAGGTTCCGACAGTTGAGCTTCGACGGTACGAAGCTCGTCCTGAAGAACGTTCAGCGTCTCGTCAAGAGAGCGCACGAAACTGGCTGAGCGCTCGAGGACCTAAGCCTTCGGAGCGCGCGCCTTCGTCTTTTGCGCGTAGCGGCGCTGGAAGCGCTCGACGCGCCCACCGGTGTCGACGAGCTTCTGCTTGCCGGTAAAGAAGGGATGGCACTCGTTGCACAGTTCGACGCGCAGGGTCGACTTGGTCGACTCGGTGATGAAGGTGTTGCCGCACGAGCAGGTCACGCTGGCTTCGCCGTAGGTGGGGTGGATATCTGGCTTCATCATGCTCCTTAGTGCGAAGAGAAAGTTTAGCGGGAAATTAGCTAGTTGGCGCCGGGCCCCGGGCGATCTCGGCCAGGAACTCGTCGTTGGACTTGGTGGTCTTGAGCTTGTCGATCAGTAGCTCCAGACCGGCGGCGTCGCGGCCCTCGGCGGACAGGCCGTTCAACACGCGGCGCAACTTCCATACTTGGGGCAGAACGTCGGGGCTGAAGAGCAGCTCTTCGTGGCGAGTCGAGGACCCGTTCACGTCGATCGCCGGGTACAGACGACGTTCGGCGAGACGGCGGTCGAGGCGCAGCTCCATGTTGCCGGTGCCCTTGAACTCTTCGAAGATGACTTCGTCCATCTTTGAACCAGTCTCGACGAGGGCGCTCGCGAGAATGGTCAAGGAACCACCTTCTTCGATGTTGCGCGCGGCGCCGAAGAACTTCTTTGGTGGATACAGCGCACCCGAGTCGACGCCACCGGACATAATGCGTCCGGTCGCCGGTGCGGCGAGGTTGTAGGCGCGCGCGAGTCGCGTGATGCCGTCCAGGATGATCACCACGTCGCGACCCTGTTCCACGAGGCGCTTCGCGCGCTCGATGCAGAGTTCGGCCACGTGGGTGTGCTCTTCGGCCGGACGGTCGAAGGTCGAGGAGATGACTTCGCCGCGTACGCTGCGACGGATGTCCGTGACTTCTTCGGGACGTTCGTCGACGAGAAGCACCATGAGGTGCACTTCGGGGTTGTTGGTCTCGATCGACTGAGCGATCTGCTTCATGATCGTCGTCTTACCGGCCTTGGGGGGCGAGACAATGAGTCCGCGCTGGCCCTTTCCGATAGGCGCCAACAAGTCCACGATGCGTGGTGTGAGGTCGAGTTTGCCCTCGTTGGTTTCGAGGTTCAACTTCTCGTCCGGGAAGAGCGGGGTCAAATCTTCGAAGCGCGGACGTAGTCGCGCCACTTCGGGATCGATGCCCGCGACACTGTCGACGCGCAGTAGCGCCGGGTACTTCTCATTGGAGGCCGCTGGGCGGAACCCACCGACGATGGAGTCGCCCTTGCGCAGGTGATAACGACGAACTTGATTGATCGAAACGTAGACGTCGTTGGGCGACGAGTGGTAGCCCTTGGTGCGCAAGAAACCGTATCCGTCGTCGCGCAGGTCGAGCAGACCCTCTACTTCGACGAGCTCGCCGGCGTAGGGCTGGTCGGCGTTGGGCATGGACTCGCCGCTATTGAAGCGCTCGCGTCCATTGCCGTTGCCGCTACCGCTACCGCTACCGCTTCCGTTCCTGTTGCGACGGTTACGACGAGAGCGATTATTGGAATCGTTGGTGAACTCGCGCGGCTGACGCTCGGGGCGAGTTTGGGTGAACTGGCGAGCAACGGGTCGCTCGCTCGGAGCAACTTCACCGCCATGAGATTCCGCTGCCGGTGCCGGTGCGGGTGCGGCCGAAGCGGCCGCGGAGACTTTGGCGTCGGCGACGAACTCGCCGAGTAACTCCTCGAAGTCGACGGAAGGAGTGGCCACAGTGCGACGCGAACGTACGGCTCGAGACGCGGAAGCGGGAGTGCCGGCGTCGACGGACGGCTCTCCCATGATGGCTTCGATGAGGGCGGCTTTCGTCGCGCGGGCGGGGGCTTCAACGCCCTTGACTTTGGCGATCGTTTGGAGATCTTCGCGAGTTTTCGACTCGAGATCCGAACGGTCTGGGGAAGGCTTAATAGCCATGCATGATCCTTTCTCGCCGCTCAGGATGATGTGACAGAGCGGAGAAGAAAATCGGGAAATGTCGTCTCGGAAGAGATTCCTTAAACGTCGGCACAGCCGAACGGACGACAATTAACAGTATAGCCGAGGTTTAGCTACACGTACAACTATGCGAGTTCGCTGAGTAGCGCCTTCAGCGTGGCATCGACGACGTCGGGTGACGCACTCGAACTAACGGCGGTGTCAGGGTCCTTCAATCCGTTGCCCGTGAGAACGCACACCACGGTCGAATTCTTCGGCACACCGTACTTTAAGAGCCCCGCAACGGACGCGGCTGACGCTGGCTCGCAAAAGATCGACTCATGACGAGCCACGTAATGATAGGCGTCGAGAATCTCTTCATCGGTCACCGAGCGGATGTCGCCGAGCGACTCGTGGATGACCTCAAGAGCCGGTACCCAACTCGCGGGGTTACCAATACGAATGGCGGTGGCGATGGTTTCAGGGTTAGCGACAGGGTGACCGAGAACGATCGGTGCGGCGCCAGCCGCCTGAAAGCCCCACATCTTCGGCAGCGTCGCGCAGCGCTGCGCGAAGTGGTATTGAGTGAAGCCCCGCCAGTACGCCGTAATGTTTCCGGCGTTGCCGACAGGGATGGAGAGAATGTCGGGCGCTTTTCCGAGCACGTCGACGATCTCGAACGCGCCGGTCTTTTGACCCTCAATGCGGTCCGGGTTGACGGAGTTGACAATGGTGATTGGCAGGTGCTGAGTGAGTTCGCGCGCGAGGTTGAGCGCCTGGTCGAAGTTGCCGCGAATCTGCAAGACCTGTGCCCCGTAGATGATGGCCTGGGCGAGTTTGCCGAGCGCAATTTTGCCCTCGGGAACGAGGACCACGCACTCCATATCGGCTTTCGCCGCGTAGGCCGCCGCGGCCGCCGACGTATTGCCAGTGGAACCACAAATCACCTTGGTCGCGCCGAGCGCCTTTGCCTTGGTGATCGCCATTGTCATGCCGCGATCCTTGAACGATCCCGAGGGGTTCAGACCTTCGTACTTGAGCCAGACGTCGGCTTCAAGACGTTCGGAGAGTTGGTCAGCGTGCAGCAGCGGAGTATTTCCCTCCTGCAAGGTGACGACGTCGCCCACCCCATCGAGATCGAGCCAGTCCGCGTACTCAACGAGAAGCCCGCGCCAGCCGATCACGTGACGCCTTCGTCAATGACGCGAATGCAGGCGCCGACGGATTCAACTGATTCGAGCGCGATGAGTTCCTTCACCGTCGCTTCGACGTCGGCGCTGAGCGCCTCGTGCGTCAAAAAGGCGAGTCGCGCCTCGTCACCAAATCCTGACTGATCCATTGATTGGATGGAGACGTCGTGACGGCCAAAGACGCTCGCCACTTCGGCGAGAACTCCCGGCCGGTCCAACACATCGACACTCAGGTAAAACGGACTCGACAGTTCGCTCGCCGGTACGTAGTGCAGGGACCGGTCACCGGTGAAGGGGACGTCGTGTCGACCACTGATGCGGTTTCGCGCGGCGTCGAGGACGTCGCCGAGTACGGCGGTCGCCGTTGATTCGCCACCGGCGCCTTGACCGAGCCACATCAGCGGCCCGCTCTTCACTCCTTCGACGAAGACTGCATTCATCGCTCCGTTCACCGATGCCAACGGGTGACCAACGGGAATCATGGCCGGATGAACTCGACGCGAGATACCCGTCTCGCCCACACGCTCGGCGACGCCGACCAGTTTGATGACGTATCCCATACGCGCGGCGAAGTCAACGTCGACGATACGAACTCCGGTAATGCCTTCTCGAGCGATCTCTTCGCCTCCGAGGCGCGTGCCGAAGGCCAACGTCGAGAGGATCTGTACTTTGGCCGCGGCGTCGAAGGCCTCGACGTCTGCGCTCGGATCAGCTTCGGCGTAGCCGAGGGCCTGCGCCTCGCGAAGCGCTTCGCCGTAGTCACTCCCCTCCGTGGTCATCTTGGTGAGGATGTAGTTGGTCGTGCCGTTGACGATGCCCATCACGCGAGTGATGCGCTCACCGGCCAGAGAACTCCGCAAGGCGCGCAGGATTGGAATAGCTCCGCCCACGGCCGCCTCGTAGAAAAGATCGGCGCCGTGCTCGTGCGCGAGTTGGGCCAACTGGGTGCCACTCTCGGCCATGAGCGCCTTATTGGCGGTCACTACCGATATGCCGCGCTTCAGCGCACTTTCAACGTAACTTCTTGCGGGCTCGATTCCTCCGGCGACCTCCACGAGGACGTCCAGATCGCTGGCGATGAGCGCATCGACGTCGGTCGTGAGCAGTCCCAGTCCGATGCCCGGACGGGGTTTCGCGACGTCGCGCACCGCGACGCCCACGAGTTCGACGGTAGCGGTCGCGGCGTCAACGAGAGCCTCACTGCGGGTGGGATCGCACAGTAGCTGGACGAGTGCCGCGCCGACGAAGCCGCCGCCGATCACGCCGACTCGAACCACCGGACTTTCCATGAAATAAGGCTAACCGACGACCGGAGAAGCTTAGATTCCGACCTCAAGGTGTGCGAGGTCCTCGAACGTCTCACGTCGGAGCACCTCGCGCACCTCCCCGTCGCGCACGAAGACGACGGCCGGGCGTGGCACGCGGTTGTAGTTCGAGGCCATCGAATATCCGTAGGCACCGGTCACGGGTGTCGCCACGAGGCTGCCGACGCCGGTCGACGCGGGCAGGTACGCCTCATCAATCAAGACGTCACCACTCTCACAGTGCTTGCCGACGAGTCGAACTTGTTGGGGTCGCTCGGCGAGCGGTTGGTCAACATCGAAGGCCTCGTAACCGGATCCGTAGAGCACGGGCCGAGGGTTGTCGCTCATGCCACCGTCGACCGCCATGTAGGTGCGTTGGGTGACGGGTTTCACGACTCCCACCCGATAGAGGGTGACGCCAGCCTGGGCCACAATGGCCCGACCGGGTTCCGCCAGGATTCGCACGCCCGGACGCAGTCCGCAGTGTGTCGCGGCGTCGCGCAGGGCCACGGCCCATTCCTTGATCGATGGCGCCGACTCACCCGCGACGTACGCCACGCCCAGTCCGCCGCCGACGCACAGCTCGTCGAAGTCATCGTTCGCCGTGAATTCGGCCAGCACCGTCATTGATTCGCGGAAACCCTCGACCTCGAAGATCTGCGATCCGATGTGCGCGTGCACTCCGTGCAGCGTGAGTCCCTCAATGTCCTTCAACTCGTCGATCGCTCGACGCGCCTCGCCCGTCGCGACCGAGAACCCGAACTTGGTGTCCTCTTGGCCGGTCCGAACGTACTCGTGGGTGTGGGCCTCGACCCCGGGAGTAACGCGCACCAGGGCGTTGAGCGGCGCCGCAGGAGATACGAGCGCTCTAAGACGCGTAATCTCGTCGAAATTGTCGACGACCAATCGGTGAACGCCAGTGGCGATCGCGCGCTCGAGTTCCTCGTGAGACTTGTTATTGCCGTGAACGATGATCCGATTCGCCGCCACGCCGGCGCGAAGAACAATGTCGAGTTCTCCCCCAGTCGCCACGTCGACGCAGAGACCTTCCTCAAAGGCCAGTCGGGCCATCGCCGCGCACAGGAAGGACTTGGAGGCAAAGGCCACGCCGTCATCGAAAACGCTCGCTGCCTCGCGACAGCGTTCGCGCAAGGTCTCTTCGTCATACACGAAGAGTGGCGTACCGAACGTGGTCGCGAGATCGCGTAGTTCGACGCCGCCGATGCTCACCCCGTCATTGCGCAACTGCGCCGTGTCCGAAAACAGAGACGCCGTGATCGGCTCAACACCCATACATTTACCTTACGAGTTGATCGCGACGCGTCTCGGTCCTTCGAAAATCTCGTCAGGTAGGCTTGGCGCGCGGCCCTCGTAGCTCAGCGGATAGAGCATTGGCCTCCGAAGCCATGTGCGCAGGTTCGACTCCTGTCGAGGGCACCATCGAACTCATCCGATCTCGAAGATCGAAACAACGGGTACTTTTACTGCCCGACTTGTTGGGTGCTCGGTGCTCCCGTTGGAATCAAAATAAATGACACCCCCGCGCCGGCCTTGTAATACGGACTGATGTCGGCTCGATACGAACTATTGGGGATATCGCCGGGCAAGTTCTCGTTGAGTTCCGCCACCGTGAACTGGCCACCGATCCCCACGGCCGTGACCCACGCGACATGCCCGTCGGAGTTGGCAACACCGTCCCATCCGGGTTGGATGACCACGATGGAATTGACCGTTGGGGTCGAAGTGATCGTCCAGCCCTGGGCGGCCGCGTTCGCTTTCCACTGGTAGGCGTTCCCGTTGACGTTCATGAAAGTGTGGCCTGGCGGATACAACGCCGGGTAGTGAACGACAAACGCGTGGAATCGTTGTTCGGCGTACCAGGTGCAGTAGTCGTCCTCGACGAAGACATTTTTTGCCACGGTCTGGCCGAGAGTCGCGTCGCCGATGACCAGTGGTGCGGGGATCGCGGGCGTCGCCGGAAGAGCGGGCGTTGACGTGCACTCAGGAATGGGCGACGCGGAGTCAGCGACCGTCGATACGTTCGTGTAATAGCTCGTCACGTATTGGCCACCGCTCAGTTGGTACCAGATAGACGTGCCAAAGATGTCCGTGCCCGAGCTCTGGCACACCACGTTGATGGTCGTGCCCACGCTCAGAGTTCCGACGACGGGATCGTTGGTTCCGGGGCCCGAGCGCTGATTGACCGTGCCACTCGTCGAGCCGGGATTGGTGATCTGATACGCGAACGTTGATGCGCTCGCCCGACTGGAAACGACGGCGGATGCGGCAAGGGCGCAACACAACACGACTGCGAACAAGGTTCGGTTCTTGCGCGCAATTGGTGGAACTATGTCGAAAGCGTGGCGGACCGACATCCGACCTCCCTTGACCAAACCGAAAGTCTTAACGATGGCCATCGGTCGAGTCCAATTGACACATGTCAGTCTCTGTCATCATGTACGCTCGAATCATGACGCGATGGGAGCCCGACAGTCGCGGAAGGCTTGAAATGGCCGCCCTCGAGCTGTATTTGGAACAAGGCTTCGACCAGACCACCGTGGCGCAAATTGCCGAGAGGGCGGGACTCACGGAGCGGACGTTCTTTCGCCACTTTGCCGACAAGAGAGAAGTCCTCTTCTCTGGCGGCGCTACGTTCCAGTCTCTGATCACGAGCACCGCGGCGGCGGCGGACCATGACTTGGGCCCCCTGGACGCCGCCATGGTTGGTTTCGAAGCCGTCGGCGCATTCTTTCAAGACCGGCGCACGCTGGTGCAGCAGCGTCACAGCATTATCGCGGCCAACGCCGAGCTTCAAGAAAGAGAACTGATCAAACTCCAATCGCTCGCGGTCGCTCTGGCTGACACGCTGCGCGGGCGCGGCGTCAGCGATCCTTCCGCCGCTCTCATTGCCGAAGTCGCCGGGGCGGTATTCAAAATCTCTTTTGAAGTCTGGGTGACCGATGCCGAATCGCGCGATTTGGCGCAGGTGCTGCGTCAGTCTCTTGGTGAACTGAGATCCCTCGCGTCCATCACCTAGCGGATGGAGCGGGACGAGGAAAGCTTCGTAGTCGGAAGTGGTCAACTGACCACAACGCTGCGGGTGCCCTGAGCGACGCTGTCGACGAAACGATGGACGGTGCCGTCGTGCGTCCACTCGGCGCGCAGGGTCGTGCGCGGCTCAATGCGACGAAGGGTTGAGAACAGTTGACGATGTGCGCTTTCCGGGTCATCGCCCGCTACCTGGCCCTCGACGTGAAAGCCGTTCGGTGTGGCCGTCACTGTTCCGTCAACCAAATTCGTCAGAGCGGCACGAACGGGCACTGGTTGAGCGGACGATACATCCGCAACTAGATCAAAAGTTGAATTTTCCATTCTTCAATGCAAACACGGGTTCAACACAATTCCATCTCTGCGTTCACATACTTTGCCCAACTCCCCTGGTCAACACCCCGACGACGGGCCAGAAGAGCAGTTTCAGGCCGTACGGGACTACGGAACGATGATCATCCGAACCGTGTCGGTGACGGCCGCACCCCCCGACGACGAACCCGCCATCACGACGATCGGGTCGCCCGACTTGGCAAAACCCGTTTCCTTTAACTGGGTCACGGCGTAATCGCAGAGCCCATCAATGTCACTGATCGGCGTGACGAATATCTCTTGAATACCCCAAGAGCTGCGAAGTTGACGACCGGTCGCGGTGTTGGGTGTAATCGCCACGATCGGCATCGGGGGACGAAAACGAGAGATCGCGCGGGCTGTCAGTCCGGATCGCGTGCAGGCCACGAGCGCGACGGCGTTCTCGTCCATCGCCGCTCGCCACGCCGCACCGGTGATGGCCGCAGTGACGCGCTGAGCCTGCGTGCTGGAGGCGACGAGATGTTGAATCCCAAGTCCCGCACCCCATTCGACGTACGGAAAGGACTCTTCGGCGCGACGGACAATACGGTCCATCGTGACGACGGTTGCTACGGGGTCGTCGCCGATCGCGGTTTCGCCGCTCAACATGACGGCACTGGCCCCGTCAAGCACCGCGTTCGCGACGTCGGTCACTTCGGCGCGCGTTGGCACTTGGGCGTGGGTCATCGACTCGAGCATCTGGGTCGCCACCACCACTGGACGCGCATAACGGATGCCGAGACGCACGATCTCCTTTTGCAGATGGGGCACTTCTTCAATGGGTAGGCGAACACCGAGGTCGCCGCGCGCCACCATGAGTGAATCGGAGTGTTCGATGATCTCGTTGAGGTTCTCGATCCCTTCGCTCGTCTCGATCTTCGACATGATCATGACGTCGGGACGTGAGAGCACGGCCCGAACGGACTCGACGTCAAAGCCCGATCGCACGAAAGAGACGGCGAGAATCTCGAACTCTTCGTCACGCAAGGCTTCGAGACGTAGTCGATCCTCATCGGTCGGCAGTCGGTCGTCCATGATCGACGACGGCAACGAGAGCCCGGGTTTACCCATGACTGCTCCCCCGGACGTCACTCGCGCCCCCACGGTCTGGCCAACTCGCGTCACGACAAGTGAGACGCCGCCGTCACCAATGTGCACTCGGTCGCCGAGCTTCAATTGACCAAGAACACGGTCTCGTTCGACGGTGATTCGTTCGGCCGTGGAGCCCTCGCCGAACGCCTCGACGAGTTCGGTCTCTTCGCCGACGCCGAGGGGGACCGACGTTGTCCCAAAGGATCCGGCACGAATCTTCGGGCCCGGAATGTCCACCATGATCGCCAAATCTGGGGCAATGGCGCGCACTCGGCGCAAACGCTCGATTCCTGAGGGAATATCGCCGTGAGCGAAGGAGAGTCGAAAGACGTCTACACCCGCCATGGCGAGTTCTTGCAGCTTCTCGTCAGAGTCAGACGCCGGACCAATTGTCGCTACGATTCGCGTGCGCCGCACGGCATTCCCTTCGTTTCTTTTGCAAAGTCTACGAGACTTAGCCCATGCCAGTTTCCGTACGTTCGCGCATGAGGTGTTACTTCAAAGTAACGGTTTGCGTAACGGCACGTGCGTCGCGCGCTGATCACGGATACGTCTCACACTTTCGCGACTCGCTGACATCCGTCTTCTACGCGAGAGTCCCGCGCCACACGTGTGGCGCGGGACTCTCGCAATCGACAACGACTGCGGAGTTATTAGATACGGCGGCATTCACGCGGCCTGCGTCACGCCGCTGTAGACGATCAGGGTATCGTGGACGCCGGGATGAAGTACTCGCTCAAGTACTTCTCGCCCTCGTCACAGAGAATCGTGACGACGTTGGCGGCCTCGCCCAGTTCATCACGCACGCGGCGTGCGACCACCATGTTGGCGCCCGAACTCGGACCGACCAAAAGGCCGTGCTCGCGCGCGAGTCGGCGCATCTCTCGTACCGCGTCGTCGCTGTGCACCCCAACCACGCGGTCCACGAGCGAACGGTGTCGCTGGTAGATGGTCGGGATGAAGCCGTCCGCGATCCCCTCTATCTGGTGCAGTCCGGTATCGCCGCACTGAATGGTGCACGACTCACTGGGCTCGAGCGCGATGATCAACACGTTGGGGTTTACCTCCCGAAACGCTTGACCGACGCCGATCAACGTCCCGCCCGTGCCCACGCCCATCACGAAAGCGTCGGCCGAGAGATCGCTGGGCAGTTGGCCCAGTATCTCGGGACCAAGCCAGGTGCGATTCTCTTCGACGTTCCATTCGGACTCAAACTGGTGTGGCGCAAAATAGCCGGGCTTGTCACCCAGGCGACTCGCTTCCTCAAGCGCTTCATTGACGTGAAAGGTGCCGACCCTCAGCATCTCCGCGCCGAAGGCGAGGGAGATGGCAGCGCGTTCGGGGCTAAGACCCTCGGGCATGACCACCAGCATCTTGTATCCGAGGACCGCGGCGACCATGCTCATCGCGTTGCCGGTGTTACCGCTCGAAGCTTCGACGATGGTGTCACCCGGGCGAAGGAATCCTTCACGCTCGGCGCGCTCAATGATGTAGCGGGCCATGCGTGCCTTTATCGAACCCGACGGGTTCAGATACTCCAGTTTCACGAAGATGCCGTCAACCTGGATCAATGGAGTGGAACCGATTGCCTCGAGCACCGTTGCTCCAGGGCGATAGTTGGCCGACATTGGCTCCCCTCTCAAAACATCTCCGCTCACCATACGTCGTTGATCGATCCAAATTGTCTCACCTTGGAGGCGCGATTACGGCACGAGGAAATTTGTGAACTGCCACGGGTCCTCCGCGTCAAGCGAACGACCTGACCATTGATCGAACCAGTCCGTGTGCGTCGAGACAGGATCCCAGTCGAGCGGTCCCGACCAGAGCGTGCCGACGTAAGGCATCGCAACGTCGAGCACGTCGCGCCACGGCAGCTCGTCGGGCACGTGGACGCCTTCGCGCGGAGAGGTGAGCATCCACGCCACCGCGCCAAGAATCGACGCGGCCACCTGAATTGTTGTCGCGTTCTGATGGGGCGCCAACGATCGAGCTTCGTCGATCGTTGTCTGCATACCAGTCCACCAAGCTTTGTAGGGGTGACCCATCACCAGCACGCCGAGCTCGTCGCGGCCCGAAATGATCTCGTCGTTCATGATGCGCTGACGATCGGGGTAGAGATAGTCGTTGCCCTCGAGCTCCACGAAGCTCGCCCATGCGGCGTCGCTCGGACAGTAGGCGTAGTGAACCGTCGGCCGATAGACCGCAGTGTCGCCCTCCCAGACTGTCAAGTGGTCACAGATCGTGAAAGCTTCACCGTGTCGAATCACCATGCCGACAATGGGGCCAGAGGGCACCGTTGACCGCACCAACGTCTTGTGGGCCATCTTCGCCAAGCAGATCTGGTTACGCGGTCCCTCGCCTTCGTGGGTGAGCCCGAGAGGTGGCAGCAACTTTTCGTGCGTGCCCCAGCCCATCTCCGCGGGCGCTACGCCCTCTTCGTAGAAGCCGTCCACGCTCCAGGTGTTGACGAATTCGCCCACTTCTTTGGGGCGGTCACTGATCTGGGTGTCGCGTTCGGCGATGTGTATGGATTTCACGTCGAGAAGCTGTGCGAGCACGTTGAAACGCTGTGCGCTCAACGCCTCGGTAATGGCGTCGTGGCGTTTGGCGAGTAGTCCGTCGCGCAGCACTGCTTCGGCGATTTCACTCAGCGCCTGCTTCGTAAAGTGACTCACCAACCCGGGGTTGGCGCCGTGCTCGACAACCGCCGAGGGGCCGTCGTTCGCGCCCCAGCGAGCGAGTTGGCGACGCAGCGCCATGTGGCGCCAGTAGAGCGTGCGTTCTTGGGGCGAGGCACTCGCGGGATCGTCGTAGGGCGACCACACTTCGACCGAGGTATTCAGATAGCGAACGTTGTGGTCGCGACACCAGTCGAGCAGTTCGTCGAGCCCGATATTCCACGCGAGATCAATGAGCAGATCACCGTCGCCGAGCAGTCCGTCCAGCGTCGCTTCGAGGTTGTCCTTCGTGATCTCAATTTGGACGTAGTTCACGCCACGTTCGATCGACGACGCGATCCGCGAGCGATTGTCGCGACTTTCGAGCACCGTGACCGACGCCGGATCGAGCTTGAATCTTTCGAGCAGGAGTGGCAACAGACACTGGGCTACCGACCCACAACCAAGAATGACGACACGATCTGGCGCGACGAATTCGCTCAATTAGAACCCCACAAAGACTCAAGGTGACGTTTGGCCACGAGCGAGCCTACCGTCAATGCGATTTTGTACTGGTGCAGTAAATTACGAGACCGTCATGCCACCGTCGACGGCGATGTCTGCGCCAGTGACTGCCGATGCGGACGCCGAGCACAGCCACACAATGGCCGCCGCAATCTCGGTTGGTTCGAGCAGGCGACCGATGGGTTGTTGGTGCGCGAACTCTTCGACGCTCGCGAGGTCGTAGATCTTCGCCGACGCTTCGAGGATCGCGGTGCGGGTCGATCCCGGACTCACGGCGTTGGCGGTGACGCCGTAGTGCGCCAGGTCCATCGCGACACCGCGGATCAATCCGACAACGGCGTGTTTCGCGGCGCTGTAGGGCGCGAGATGGTAAAGACCAGTGTGTCCAGCCGCTGAGGCGACCGCCACGATGCGTGAATGCGCATCCTTGCCATTGGCGATGAGCACTGGTGCGGCGGCTTCGATCAGTCGCCGGGTGCCGAGTACGTTCACTGACCACACCGCGTCCCACGCGGCGTCGCTGATCTCCCAGAGTGGCGCCCCGGCACCGAGCACGCCCGCGCACGCGACGACCGCGTCTAGTCGACCGAAGTGGCGCGTCGCGGTCTCGACCGCGAGCTGCATGTCGGTAGCGCTTCGCACGTCTCCCACCAGTCCCAGTACGACGTCTCCGTGACGGGCCACGACGGCGTCGAGATCCGCCCGCGTCGCAAGTGCGTACGGAACGTCGGCAATATCGCGACAGCGATCCACGGCGATCACGTGGTAGTTCTCGTTCACCAGCGCGTCGACGGTCGCGGCGCCGATGCCGCGCGCGGCGCCGGTGACGATGGCGACCCGACTCACTAGCCGAGCCTTCGAAAGAAGTCCGTGGGCGCGAGAACGTCGGTGCGGTCAAGTTCTTTGATGTCGGATTTGCCGAGTGCCAGAAGCGCCGAATCAATACCGCCGCGTATCACGTCAAGCACGTTCTCGACGCCGGCTTGGCCATTCGCGGCGAGTCCCCACAGGTACGCGCGTCCGACCATGACGGCATTCGCGCCAAGGGCGAGAGCCTTCACGACGTCGCTGCCACGGCGCACGCCACCGTCAAGAAGAACTTCAATCTGATCTCCGACGGCGTCAACGACGGCCGGCAGAGACCGCAAGGGTGCGGGAGTGCCGTCAAGATTGTTGCCGCCGTGGTTTGACACCGAGAGTGCGCTCGCGCCCAGATCGACCACTCGCTTCGCGTCGTCGACGCGACTCACGCCCTTCACCATGAAGGGTCCCTCCCACTGCGCACGCAACCACGCGACGTCGCTCCAGCTCGGCAGCGCGCTCTGCATCCACTCGTAGTACGCGGCGAAGAACGTCGGGGGCTTCTCTCCTGGTGCGGCCATGTTGGGTGTCGTGAGCGTGGGCATGTGTCCCGTGCGGGCGAATGACCAGAACCAACGAGGACGCGCGAGAACGTCGGGAGCCAATTTCATCACCGCTTTGAGATCAATCGTGTCGGGAATCCAGGGACTGCCCCAGTCGCGACCGTTTGAAAACGACCAGTCGAGGGTGAGGATGATCCCCTTGGCTCCGGCGTTCTTCGCGCGCTCGAGGCGTTGGACCATCGTGTCGCGATCGCCGGACCAGTACATCTGAAAGAGAACCTGATCGCTGACGCCACAGACCTCTTCGAGCGAGTGGCTCGCGAACGAGCTCAGTCCCATCGCGACCCCGCGCGCCGCGGCCGCGCGAGCGACGGCGACTTCCCCTTCGGGATGAACCGCCTGTACGCCCGTGGGCGAAATGAGCACCGGCATCGAGACCGATTGGCCCATCACGGTCGTCGCCATAGAACGTTCATTGGAGAGACCCGCCACGTGAGGCGCAAAACCGAGTTGGTCGAAGCTGGCGAGGTTGTCGTTCGACGACAGTCCCTTTTCCGAGCCCGCGACGAGGGCACCGTAGACCGACTTGGGCAGGCGTTTCTCGGCACGACGCTGCGCGACGGCCACCGTTTCAAACCACGAACTAGCCACATTTCTCCCGTCACGGCTCACCGCGACACTACCTGAGCGGTTTCGCTGATCTCTACGAACGCGACGTCAACGAAACGGACACCCGTCGCGAATGGTCCGGCGTTGAATGCGGTCGTATGGCGACCTGCTTTGTCGCCAAGGCACGCTCACCATGGCCAAAGACGCACTCGGGATCAGGGTCGGTCATCTCGAGACCCGTGAAGAACTTGGCCGCCATGCAGCCGCCCCGGCACGCGTCGTACGACCCGCACGACGCGCACGCGCCAGGGCTCGTGGGCTCGCGCAGCGATCGAAACAACTCGCCATCACTCCACACGGCCGCAAACCCGTTCTCGCGGACGTTGCCCGCGAGGAACTCGTCGTGAATTACGAACGGGCACGCGTAGACGTCGCCAACGGGATCGATGAGGCACACCACGCGCCCGGCGCCACAGAGGTTCAGACCCTCGAGAGGATTTCCTAGAGCGGAGAGATGAAAGAAGGAGTCGCCCGTCAAAACATTGGGACGCGCGAGCAACCACCGATAGAGCGCGCGACCTTGATCGAGCGTCGGGTGCAGATCGTTCCAGACGTCGGCGCCGCGACCTGACGGACGAAGTCGCGTGAGTCGCAGTTCGGCACCGTAGTCACGCGCGAGCGCCTCGAAGTCATCAAGCTGCTCCACGCTGTCGCGCGTCATCACGACCGAGATCTTGAACTGTCCAAAGTTGGCGAGGCGCAGGTTGTCCATCGCGCGCCGAGCGGCCGCGTAGCTTCCCCGACCTCGGATGCGGTCATTTGTCGCGGCGTCGGCGCCGTCGATGGAGACTTGAATGTCGAGGTAGTCGATTCGCGCAAGACGTTCGGCGGCGGCTCGATCAATACGGGTGCCGTTCGTTGAGAACTTGACGCCAACGCGCTGCGCGACCGCGTGTTCGACCAATTCAAAAAAATCACGACGAACCATTGGTTCGCCGCCACCGATGTTGACGTAGAAGATCTGCATCGCCGCAATCTCGTCGATCAACTTCTTCGCCTCGCTCGTGGTGAGTTCGCGAGGATCGCGACGACCCGATGACGAGAGGCAGTGGGTGCAGGCCAGGTTGCACGCGTAGGTCAATTCCCACGTCAAACAGATCGGTGCCGCGAGACCTCGCTCGAAGCGATCACGCAGTGACGACTCAGGCACTCAAGAGTCCCGAGCGGTGGAGCGACGCTAGCGCCGCGACGTAGCGCGCGCGCTGCTCACTCGAGACCAGTTCGTCAAGTGCGGCACTGACGTTGTCAAAGTCACCGAGACGGCGAACGAGTTCGACCAGATCGCGCGACTTGAGAAACACCAAGCGACGATTGCCGTGATGGTAGGCCAGTGCTCCGAACGCTTCGTCGCGCAGAGACACCTGTGGGCTCAACTCCCAATGGCTCGACTCGTCGAAGACGTCGATGCTCGTCGTCGACACGGATTAATAGACCCCGCACAGACCATCGATGGAGACCTCTTCGACCAGCAGCTCTTCGACCTCGGCGCTCACGTCGGTCGTCACTTCGTAGATCAGGGTTTCTGGCGTCACGATGCCTCCTCGACGTCCATTCTGCCTCGCCCGCGACGTGCGGGCGCAACACACATGAGAGACTCCGATCGTGAGCGAATCCAGGCCACTCGTTCCGACCCCGCCGGAGACATCTCTTCCCGAGGGCGTCATGGTGCGCGTCGACGATAACGCGTCATTCATTGATCGAGATCTCGTCAGCGGAGGCAGTCCCTGGCGCCTCCTTCGTTTACGCGGTCACTCGAGAGCCATTGTCGAGCGCTGGCGCGAGGGTGCTCCCGTGCGCGCTGGCGAAGAGCGATTCGCTCGAACGCTGGTTCAGCAAGGCTTCGTGCACCCGACCTTTGATACACCACTCTCACGAGAGGACATTGACGTCATCATTCCCGTCTATGACGACGTCGCCGCCTTGTCATCGCTCCTTATCCAGTTAGGGGGATATCACGTCATGGTGGTCGACGACGGTTCCCAGGACCGTGAGTCCGTCGCGCAGTGTGCGAGCGAGCACGGTGCGTCTCTGGTGCGCGTTGAATCGAATCGGGGTCCCGGTCATGCCCGCAACGTCGGCGCGGCGGCGACGACACGGAGACTTCTGTGGTTCATTGACGTTGACGTCTCGCTCGACGACGCTGACCGGGTGGCTCGGCACCTAGAGAGCGCCTTCGAAGACCCTCTCGTCGCGGCGGTCGCTCCTCGAGTTCGCGGGGCCGACGGACCATCGTTGCGCGACCACTTTGAGCATCACTTCGGTCCACTCGACATGGGAGAGCACAGCGCCCTCGTGGTCCCGACGGGTGCCGTGGCGTATGTGCCCAGCGCGTGCGTGATGGTACGCCGCGACGCCTTCGGTGACGGGTTCGACGAGTCGCTTCGTCTCGGTGAAGACGTGGATTTTATGTGGCGACTACACGATCAGAACTGGCTCGTGCGATACGACGCAACGGTGCAGGTCTCGCACCGTGCTCGTTCGTCGTGGCTCGAATGGTGGCGCCAACGCCAGCGTTACGGAGCTTCCAGTGCCGAACTCGCGAAGCGACACGGCAAGCGCCTCGCGCCGTTGCGCGCCGATTCCTGGACGTTTGTCGCGTGGACTTCCGTGCTCGTTGGTCGACCGACCCTGGGGGGGCGCATCGTCAACGGTGCGCGACGCCACGCCCGTGAGCGATTTTTTCAGTCGGAGGATAACCCCGACGCCGCTGCGAATCAGATAGTTACTCGCAACATGATCCGTGCCGGCGGACCACTGGCGCGCGCCACGGTTCGAACTTTTGGTGTCGTCCTACTGCTCTGCGCACTTCACCCGCGACTGCGCGCCCGCGCTCTCGGACTCTTCCTCGTCGGTTCGGCCTGGCGCTGGCGCCACGACCAATTTCATCCGACTGACGTGCCCTTTGCTCTCGCGGACGATCTGGCCTACGGAACCGGCGTCATTCGCGGTGCCGTGCGCGCGAAGTCGTTTCGTTCACTGACTCCCGATGTGACAAAGTCGACCGTCGGGCTACGCGAGATCTTGGGTCTTCCAGACGGCACCAGGTAATTACTATCGACTGGTGTAGCTCGCCAACTTCAACTGCAATCTTTCACGCACAGCGGGCCACTCAGTGTCGAGTACGGAGAAAATAGCCGAGTCACGCAGCCGCCCCTCTTCGCCCGGCACCATGGAGGGCTGCCAGTGTCGAAGCACTCCTTCAAAGGTCGCGCCAATCCTTAAGATCGCATTTCGCGATCGCTCGTTACGGGCGTCGGTCTTCAGGTCAACGCGACCGACGCCGAAGGTCGTAAAGGCGTGCTCCAACAAAAGAAGTTTGGCATTGGTGTTGATTCCCGTTCGCTGGGTCGACGCCGCGAGCCACGTCCCGCCGATCTCCACGGCATACGGCGTCGAAGAATCATTGAGACGTCGAATTGTCATGATCCTCGTGACCCCCACGACGCGCTCGCGAGCGACGTCGACCTGCACGAAGGGCACTACTTCGCCCGACTTCCACATTGACAACATGACGTCGACGTACTGGGTAGCTTCGTCGACGGTCTGAAAGACCGTGGTATAGAAATACGACGAACGATCTTCGTTCGCCGCCACGACGAGTGCGTCAATGTGCTCTGGTGCGAGAGGCTCGAGTCGAACGTAGGAACCGGTCAGAGTAGGAATCGGGTAGGCGTTCACTCATCCATCTTTTCGTGACGTCGCATAGACCTCGCGACGATAGTGCTGAGCTACGTCTCGCGCGGAAGGTTGTTCGTCGCCCACAACGTCAATTCGTGCATCGCCGGCATGAGTGCCGTACCGGCACTCGACAGCGTGTACGTGACCGAGACGGGCGGTCCAACGTGAACGTCACGAACGATCAGACCACTCGCCTGCAGTTCGCTCAGTCGCTCGGCGAGAACGGAGTCACTTATTCCCTCCACTCGTCGTCCGAGTTCCGCGAATCCGAGCGGTCCACTCGCAAGCGTCCCCAGAATCACGCCGCTCCAACGCTTACCAAGAAATTGAAAGGCCCGCACCAGCGCCTCATCACAGGATGAAGTAGCGCCAGCGCAATCCAACATCGGAGAATCAGCCTTTACCGGCTCAGTACTCGCGGTTGGTGTCACCTCCAGAATTGTACCATTTACTACGCAGAAGCGAGCCGCTTTGTTTTTCAAAGTCGCCTATACAGTGAAAGTACCCCACTATTTAGGAGTTCATATGTCACTCTTTCGCTTGGACGCCAGTATTCGAACCGAAGGCTCGAACAGTCGTGCCGTCGCCGACATCGTCGAAAACGCGTGGCGCAAAGGTCATCTCGACGCCGATGTCACGCGACGTCACGTTGGCGTCGAGCCCTTACCTTCGAGGCTGTGGCCCGAGGCCGTGTTCGCCAGCTGGACGCCAGAAGACGACCGCAGTCCCGAACAGCGTGACACGGTGGCCACGGTCGCCGCTCTCGCGGACGAAGTTCTCGAAGCTGACGCGCTGCTCTTCGCGATCCCGCTCTATAACTTTGGTGTCTCGCAGCACTTCAAGGCGTGGGTCGACGTGATGTTGACCGATCCACGACTCTCCTCCGCGGCCGGTCGGGCCCTCGACGGTCGTCCCGCGGTACTCGCGATGATTCGCGGAGGCGCCTACGGTGCTGGCACGCCCCGAGAGGGTTGGGACCACGCCACGGGTTGGATTCGTCGAATTCTCGAAGACGTGTGGGGACTGGACCTCAAAGTGGTGGAGCTTGAGTTCACGTTGGCGGGGGTGAACCCGGCCCTCGACGAGTTCAAGGAGCTTGCGGCGACCATGCGACAAGACGCCGAAGCACTGGCGCTTGAACACGGCCGTCACTTGGCGGGAGCCACCGTCCGATAACGACTCTACGGACGTCGCTCGAGGTCTAAGAGTACGTTTCGTACATGGAGTTCGAAGAGTCCGCTCGCACTCGCGCTCGGTACATGATCGTCACGGGTTTTGCCGTTGT
Organism: Acidimicrobiaceae bacterium; assembly: GCA_003142095.1. Taxonomy (GTDB): domain Bacteria; phylum Actinomycetota; class Acidimicrobiia; order Acidimicrobiales; family RAAP-2; genus RAAP-2. Next base: position 105,549 of record PLON01000072.1, read on the forward strand.
TGCCGCGGGTTCTCTCACGACACTTATTCAATGGATCGGAGATGGAGCACTCAGATTCAGTTCAAACTTTGACATCGAAGAGTTTGCCGTAGCTCTCAGTTCCTTGGCGGCACTCGTCGCTTGGTGGTTTCTTTCACAGGTCATCGCAAAAGTTGGCTCCGAGAGGCAGCTCGTGCGAAGAGCTCTTGCGGGCTTAGCGGCTCAATCGTTGCTACTCGCCGTCAGTGCGTTTGCGATTGTCGCGATCGTCAACGTTATTACGTGGCAACTTGTCGCCGACACGCTGTCCGGAGCTGGCTCGCTACTGATCTCGCTTGGATTCCTTACGATGATGCTCACGTACCGCGGCGACGCCGAACTACCAGTTTCGATTGATACTCCAACGAACGTGTAACTACTTAAAAGCGAATCACGCCCCGTAGGTTCTCGCCCGATTCGAGATCGTCGTAGCCCTGTTGCACGTCATCGAGGCCGTACTCCTTCGTGATGAGGTCATCGACGTGCAACTTGCCTTCGTGGTGGAGGCGAAGCAACCGCGGTATCTGTACTCGGGGACTCTCCGAGCCAAAGATCGTTCCGCGCAGTTCTTGGTTCAACATCGCGAACATGAACAGGTTCAGGTCAACGGTGGTCTGGTCGTAGGGGGCGATCGATACCGTCACAACGACGCCGCCCTTCGCAGTGATTGAGCGGGCCTGCTCAATAAGCTCGCCCGTCAACACCCCGACAGTGATGATCGTCACATCGCAGTTCTTCCCGCTCGTGAGCTCGGGCAAGATGCCAAAGGCTGCTTCAAGAGTGGTCGGGCAGCCGTGCGTGGCACCAATCTTGAGGGCTCGGTCGATCTTGGACTGATTAGTGTCGATCGCAATCACGGCACGTGCGCCGGCGTGCGCCGCGCCCTGGATCGCGCCCGAACCGACGCCGCCGCAGCCAATGACCGCCACGGTGTCACCCGGCTTTACGCCACCGCGACTCACCGCTGACCCGAATCCGGTGGAGAGACCGCACGAGATCAGCGCGGCTGCCCGAAGGTCGTACCAGGGATCAATACGGATCAGTGACGCCTCATTTACCACGATGTACTCAGAAAATGTCCCGAGCTGACACATGCGATTGAGATCGACATCGCCGAAGTGGTGGCGCCACGTTCCATCCGAGATCATGGGACCCATCAAGGTGTACGCGCCCAAGTCACAGAGATACTGGCGTCCCGAGGCGCAGTATTCGCACCGTCCGCACGAGGGAACGAACGACACCGCAACATGGTCACCTTCCTTGATCGTGGTGACGTTCTCGCCCACTGACTCGACGATCCCCGCTCCCTCGTGACCCCCAATGACGGGAAACATCGAACTGTGACCGGTCAACAACTGGACAAGGTCAGAACCCGGCACCATGTCGCCGCTACGCACGTGCTCGTCGGAGTGACAGAGTCCGGCGAAGCTCATCTTCACCTTGACTTCGTTGGCGTGCGGCTCGTCGATCTCAATGGTCTCGGTGAGCCATGGCCCGTGGAGTTCGCTTACGATGGCAGCTCTAACTTGCATACGTTCCCCCAGGAAATCGGTCGGCGTGTCGCCTCCGCTCAGACTCTAGTAAGTGCTGCGGGCTCTACATCTGCTCGGGGGCGTCGATGCCCAGGACCGAAAGGCCGAGTCGCAGCATGCGCGCTGTCAAGTCACAGAGCGCCAGTCGCTCGTCGCGTAGAGCACCCTCCGAGGACAGCACCGGGCACGCGTCGTAGAACGACGTGAAGCGCTGAGCGAGATCGAAGAGGTAGGTACAGAGTCGGTGAGGCTGCAACGCCGCGAGTGAGGCCGAGAACGCCTCGGGCAGCGCGAGCAGGCCGAGCGCCAATTCCCGCTCGGCCGCTTCGGCGAGCGCGAAATGCGCGTCGGGCGGCGTGTCGTCACCCGCTCGACGGAAGATCGAACGAACGCGCGCGTGCGCGTATTGCAAGTAGGGACCGGTGTCGCCTTCGAAGGCGATCATGCGTTCGAGGTCGAAGACGTAATCGTGTTGACGTTCGGTCGAGAGGTCGGCGTACTTGATGGCGGCGCGCGCGATCTGCTCGGCCAGGTGGAACTTGGCGTCCCCGTCGAGATCTGTCCCGCGCTCGTCGAGAATGACGTAGGCCCGCTCGATCGCTTCGTCGATCAACGTGACGAGCTTCACGCTCTGACCTTCGCGCGATTTGAACATCTTGTGATCCTTGCCGAGCACGTTGCCAAAGACCACCTGCTCGCAGCGCACTCGTTCGGGGAGCCACCCGGCGAGACGCGCGACGGCGAAGACCATCTCGAGGTGTTGCACTTGGGGAGCGCCCACGACGTAGAGCATCTCGTCGGCGCGCAGCACGTTCACGCGGTCGCGTACGGCCGCAAGATCGCTCGCGGCGTATCCGAACCCGTCGTCACTCTTTTGCACGATGAGAGGAAGCGGCTGGCCCTCGCGATTTTGAAATCCTGGCGGAAAGACGCAGAGCGCACCCTCGCTCTCGACGAGAAGTCCCGCCGCGTCGAGGTCGTGTACCACGCCCTCGAGTAAATCGTTGTAGTACGACTCGCCAACAACGTCGTCGGGGGTCAAGGTGACGTCGAGTTTGGCGTAGACCTCGCTGAAGTAGGCGATCGATTCGTTGACGAGCACGTGCCACAAGCGAAGAGTTTCGGGGTCACCGCTCTGTAGGGCGACGACGCGCGCGCGACTGCGCCCCTTAAAGGCGTCATCGGCCTCGAACTTCACCCGCGCTTCTTTGTAGAAGCCGTCGAGATCACCAATGGACAACGTCGCGACAGCCTGATCTTCTCCCAGGTCGAGGAGGTGCTCGATCAGCATGCCAAAGGGCGTGCCCCAGTCGCCCACGTGATTGCGAGCGATGACCTCGTGCCCGGCAAAGCGATTCATGCGCGCGAGAGCGTCGCCAATCACCGTCGAGCGCAGATGCCCAACGTGCATCTCTTTAGCGACATTGGGCGCCGAGTAGTCGATCACGACGCGCCGCTCGACACCCATTTCGATTCCCAGGCGCGCGTCGCCCCGAAGTGCACGCAGTCGGCTATCCAGAAACGACGTCTCGAGGGTCAGGTTCAAGAATCCCGGTCCGGCGATCTCGACGCTAGCGAGGCCCTCAACGTCAAGGGCTTGCACCACTGCGTCGGCCACCTCGCGCGGGGGGCGTCCGAGGCGCTTCGCGAGAGACATGACGCCGTTCGCTTGATAGTCCGATCGATCGGACGTGCGAAGCGCCGGGTCGGCGCCGACCTCGAGCGCGTTGAAGGCACTCTGCAGGCGAGAACGCAGTGTTTCGTAGGTTGACGTCACGCTCTCCAGTCTCGCACTCGCCGCACTCGCGTCACGTACGAGCCCGGTTCGCCATCTCGAAAATACGGCAGAATGGGAGCATGACCTCCTCGATGAACTCCTTTGATACGAAGAGCACCCTTGACGTTTCGGGTCGCTCGCTCACCTACTTTTCTTTGCAAAGCGAGCGACTAGAAAAATTCGGCGTCGAGCGTCTTCCGTTCTCGATCAAGGTCCTCCTGGAAAATCTGCTGCGTCACGAAGACGGTGTGAAAGTTACGGCGAGCGACATCGAGGCGCTGGCGCGCTGGGCCGACACTCCCTCGAACCACGGCGAAGCGGCGGGCGACGACGCACGCGAGATTGCCTTCACCCCCGCGCGAGTCCTGATGCAGGACCTGACCGGCGTGCCCGCCGTCGTCGACCTCGCCGCCATGCGCGACGCGATCGTCGCCCTCGGCAGTGACGCGAAGAAGATCAACCCGCTCGTGCCCGTCGAGTTGGTCATTGACCACTCGGTCATCGTGGAACGTAACGGCACCGCGACGAGTTACGACGAGAACGTCGCCATTGAGTACCAACGCAATGTCGAGCGCTACACCTTTTTGAAGTGGGCTCAGAGCTCCTTCGAGCAGTTTCGCGTCGTCCCTCCGGGCATGGGCATCTGCCACCAGGTGAACCTTGAACACCTCGCCAAGGTCGTCTTCGACCTCGAAGGCGTCGCCTACTTCGACACCGTGGTCGGCACCGACTCACACACGACAATGGTGAACGGTCTGGGCGTGCTCGGCTGGGGGGTTGGCGGCATCGAAGCCGAGGCGGGCATGCTGGGTCAGCCGGCGTCCATGCTCATTCCACCGGTGGTCGGACTGCGCATTGTGGGTGCGACGCGCGAAGGCGTCACCGCGACCGACGTCGTTTTGACGATCACTCAACTCCTTCGAGGTCACGGGGTCGTGGGTAAGTTCGTCGAGGCCTTCGGGCCTGACGTGAAGTCGCTCTCGGTCGAGACGCGCGCCACTATTGGAAACATGTCGCCGGAATACGGGGCCACCTGCACGCTCTTTCCGATCGACCAAGTCACCCTTGACTACCTCGCCTTCACGGGTCGCCCCGCAGGTCAGCTCGAACTCGTCAAGGCCTACGCGCAGGCTCAAGGCGTCTGGCACCACGAACACGCGCCCGAGCCCGTGTACTCGGAGTACGTCGAGCTCGACCTCGCGAGCGTCGAGCCGAGCCTCGCGGGTCCGAAGCGTCCCCAAGACCGCGTGTCACTATCGGGCGCGCGCGCCGCGTTTCGTAACGCCCTCGGTCGCGAGCCCATCGAAGTGCGCGGCGTTGCGGCCGCCGATCACCTGCGTGACGGCGACGTCACCGTGGCCGCGATCACTTCGTGCACCAATACGTCAAACCCGTCGGTGCTCGTCGCCGCGGGCCTGGTCGCCAAAAAGGCCCTCGAGCGAGGACTACAAACAAAGCCCTGGGTAAAGACGTCGCTCGCACCGGGTAGCCGGGTCGTGACCGACTACTTAGAACGTGCCGGACTGATTGAGCCACTCGACGGGCTCGGCTTCTACCTCGCCGGCTACGGATGCACCACGTGCATCGGTAACACCGGTCCCTTGCTGGAGGGCGTCTCGGACGCCGTCAATGAGCACGACCTTTCGGTGGTGTCGGTGCTCTCGGGAAACCGCAACTTCGAAGGACGCATCCACCCCGACGTCAAGCAGAATTTCCTCGCCAGTCCTCCCCTCGTTGTCGCCTACGCCCTCGCCGGCACGATTGACATTGACCTCAGCAGCGAACCCCTCGGCACCGACTCGAACGGCCAGCCGGTCTTTCTGTCCGAACTCTGGCCGAGCGACGCCGACGTCGCAGACGCGGTGCGGACTTCGGTCACTCCCCAAATGTTCGAAGAGCGTTACGCCAGCGTCTTCAGTGGCGACGAACGCTGGAGCGCGGTGCCGACGACCCACGAAGTCACTTACAACTGGGATCAGAAATCAACCTACGTAAAGCTGCCGCCCTACTTTGACGGACTGACCATGGAGCCCGGCGTCGTGACGGACGTGGTCGGCGCGCGAGTGCTGGCGAAGCTCGGCGATTCGGTGACGACAGACCACATCTCTCCCGCGGGCAACATCCGTGCGAGCAGCCCGGCGGGAAAATATCTCGTCGACGCGGGCGTCGACCCGTCCGCCTTCAACAGCTACGGCACGCGTCGCGGTAATCACCAGGTCATGATGCGCGGTACTTTCGCCAACATTCGCCTGCGCAACCTCATGGCGCCCGGTACCGAAGGCGGCGTCACGATCAAGCTGCCCGAGGGCACGCCGATGTCGATCTTCGACGCCGCGATGGCCTACGCCGAGGAGGGCACTCCGCTCGTCATTCTCGCGGGTAAGGAGTACGGAAGTGGTTCGAGCCGTGATTGGGCCGCGAAAGGCACCAAGTTGCTCGGCGTGCGCGCCGTTCTCGTCGAGAGTTTCGAACGCATTCACCGTTCGAACCTCGTGGGCATGGGAGTCTTACCGTTGCAGTTCTTGCCCGGCGAGAGCGCGGAGACCCACGGCCTCGACGGAACCGAAGTCATCTCCATCACCGGACTCGAGCCACTCAATCACGGAGAAACCGTGCCCCGTGTCACCGTGCACGTCACGCGCGACAATGGTGAGTCGTCCACGTTCGAAGTGCGTCTGCGCATCGATACGCCCACCGAGGCCGAATACTTCCGTCACGGCGGGGTATTGAACTTCGTGCTGCGTCAACTGGCCCAGAGTTAGCCAACGAGAGCGACGAGCGCCTGATCCACGCTCTCGTAGATCGGAATCTTCTGAATCGCCGGGTCAAAGGACGTAGCGAGAGTCTTCTTCACCCCCGTGTTCACACGGGCGAAGGCCATCGTGACGTGGTCTTTCTCTAAATCGGCGACGACCTGCGAGAGAATCGTCATGCCGGTGAAGTCGATTTCGGCCATCGCCGCGGCGTCAAAGACGAAATGCTGCGTCGTCGGATAACTCGCGAGAAGTTGATGAAGCTCTCGGCGAAAGATTCCGGCATTCGCGAAGAAGAGATCGTTGTCGAAGAGCGCGACGAGCGCGTGGTCGACGATGGTCACGTCCGCCTCGCTCAAGGGCTCCCAGCTCGTCGTTCCGTCACGTCGACCGAGCACGACCAAGTGCGGGCGCGCCGAGCGCCAGGTCTGATCGAACACGGCGAGCCCGACCGCGATGGCAATACCTTGTTCGACGCCGATGAAGATGACGCCGAGCGCCGACACCACGGCGAAGAGGAACTCCACGCGATTCGCACGCCAAATCTTCTTGAGCAACTCGACTTTGATCAGTCGCGAGGCGACGAAGAACAGCACGCCGGCGAGGGCGGCCAAAGGAATCGTGTGAGCGTATTTGCCGAGCGGCGACAGCACAATTGCGAGCACCGCCGCAGTGAGACCGACGAGCTTCGTAGATCCTCCGGCCAGACGCGAGACGGTCGTGCGTGGGGGCGAGGCATCCACCGGGAAGGCGCCCACGAGCCCACAGGCCACGTTCGCGAGCCCCACGCCCACGAAGTCACGGCTGATGTTGGCGTCGACCCCGAGGTCGTCGGCCGCCGTTCTTGACGTCGCGGCCGTCTGAGAAAGAATGACGATAACGAGCGTGACGGCCGTGGTCAGCACCACGCCCCACTGACCCGACGACAACCAATGCAGACGCCACGTCGGAGGTCCGACGTGAACCGACCCGAGCTCCTTCACACCGTGGTTCTCGAGGGCCAACGTAACGCACAAGACCGTCGAGATAGCGATTGCCGCGAGCGCCCACGGGAGGCGCGCGTTGATCTTCTCGCCCACCAGCATCAGAACGAGTGTCCCAACGGCGAGGGCAATCGACCAGGCACTGACGTGCGTGAGATGGTGCGCCATCCAGTTCACTCTTTGGACGTCACTGGTGCCCCCCGAAGGTACGCCGAGTGCGCTCGGGAGTTGATGCACGAAGATGATGACGCCGATGCCGCAGAGAAATCCCGTCACGATCGGTAACGACAGGAAGTCGGCAATCCAGCCCAGCTTCAAGAGTCCTACCGCGAGAACGGCGAGCCCCGTGACGACGGCCGTCGCCGCAACCAACTCGAAATACAGAGTCGTCGACACCGGCGCGAGACGGATCAACACGACCGCGAAGAGCGGCGCAATGGTGGAGTCGGCACCGACCGACACGATGGGATTGGAGCCAACGAAGACAAAGACCACCGTCGCTGTAATGAAGGCGATCATCGCAATAAATGCGGGCACACCGGCGAGTCGAGACGTCGCCAGCTGCTCGGGAATCGCAATCGCGAGAAGGGTGACCCCGGCGAGAAGTTGACCGGCGTAGTTCTCTCGCGTGACGCCGCGGAACGTATCGCGAAGTCCTCGTGACGGTTGACGCAGTCCGATTGGCGTACGCGACTCGTTCGGAGTCAACGGTTTCGCCATCTCCTCACCCTACGGCCGCAGGGCGGCGCGATCTAGCTCGTCGCGACGACGCGAAAGCCCTCGGCGAGTCGGCCCTCTTTCATCCCGGCGCTTTTCGCCGTGGCGGCAGACCAGTTACGCAACATCTTCTTCAGCCCCTTACGGTTACCGATCTGACTGACGTGCTTACTGAGTGCCTCGAACTTCTGGTCAAAGGTCTTCGTGATGTCGACAACCATCGTGGGACTCGCGCCACCGAGCCACACTTCGGCAACGGTGTGGGGTTCGAAGCCCTCACGAATCAGTTCGGGGAAGGCGTGGGGGTTACGCGCGTCGGGGTAGACCGCGCGCAGGGTCGCTTCGCCCGTCGCCATGTGGTCGGGGTGACTCGCGAAAATGCGCTCGTAGTTGCGCTCGGGGCTCTGGGTGATCACGAGCTGTGGCCGGTGCGTGCGAATGACGCGGGCGATCTCGCGACGCAGCGCCATCGTTGTTTCGACGCGTCCGTCGGGCCAGTGCAGGAAGGTCAGGTTGGTGACACCCACTTCTTTGGCGGCCGCGGTCTGTTCGGCTTCACGAACCGCTACGCGCTCTTCGCGGCTATGGGTGGACTCGTCGCCGCCCGCGTCGCCCGACGTGACGAGGCAGTACCCGACGTCGACGCCGCGATTGGTCAGGTAGGCAATCGTGCCGGCCGTACCGAAGTCCACGTCATCGGGGTGCGCGACCACGACCAGCGCGCGCTTGAGCGACTTGTCGTAGGCGTAGACCGGCAGGGCTTTTGTGCTCACGATACAGAGTCTTGCATCGTCGGGTCCCAATTCGCCAGATCCTTCAAACGGGGGTCGTTGGAGAAGATCTCGATAATCGGACGCTTCAAGTTCAGTCGCCGCATGATCACTTCGGCGTCAATGGCCTGATTCCAGAGCAGAAGCGACACCACGACGCCGGTCGATCCGGCCCGGGCGGTGCGTCCGGAACGGTGCAGGTAGGCCTTTTGGTCCTCCGGTGGGTCGAAGTGCATCACACAGTCCACCCCGTCGATGTGCAATCCGCGCGCTGCGACGTCGGTCGCCACGAGGACGGGCAGTTTCTCCGCCTGGAAGTCCGCCAACGCCTTTTCGCGTTGGCTCTGGCGAAGGTCCCCGTGGATCGCGGCAGCCGTCACGCCCTCTTTTTGGAGTTGCTCAACGAGTCGATCGGCGCCGCGCTTCGTGCGACAGAAGATGATTGTCTTATCGAAGGAGCGACAGATCGTGGCCGCAACCTTGACACGGTCCATCTGGTGAACCTGCAAGAAGTGATGCACCATGCGCGAAACAGTCTGGGTGTCGCTCGCTACTTCGTGAAAGACGGGATCGGTGAGGTAACGCTTCACGAGTCGATCAATGGCGCCGTCGAGCGTGGCCGAAAAGAGGAGCGTCTGGTGAGGCTTCGCCGCGATGCGACGAAGAACCCACTCGACCTGGGGCATGAAGCCCATATCGGCCATGCGGTCGGCCTCGTCGAGAACGAGTACGTCGAGACTCTCGACGTTGACCTCGCCGCGATCGCCGAGGTCGATCAGTCGCCCCGGGGTAGCGATAATGACGTCGCAGCCCTTCGCCAACGCTTTGATCTGTCGTTCGATGTCGGCGCCACCGTAGACGGCTGCGACGTGAAGACCGAGGGCCGCACCGAGAGGCTTTAAGACTTCGTAGACCTGAACGGCCAGTTCGCGCGTTGGTAGTAGCACCAATCCACGCGGTCGGGCCGGTCGAGCGTTCGCTCCCCCGAGGGTCGTGCCCGCAGCGAGACGCTGGAGCATGGGCAGGCCAAATCCGAGGGTCTTACCCGAGCCGGTCTTGGCCTTGCCGCACACGTCGCGCCCGGCGAGGGCGTCAGCGATGGTCAGGGCCTGAATGGGAAAGGCGGTCGTGATTCCCTGGGCGGTCAAGACCGCTACGAGTTCGCTGGAGACGCCAAGTCCCTCAAAGGTTTGATTGGTGGCGTACGAGTCCGCGCCTTGCGCGATGGACTCAACTATTTCACTGCTCACGTAAATACGGGTCGTTTCTCGGCTGGACCCGTAACCGTCGTCTGTAGCAAATGTGGGCCCGAGCCCATCTCATCGAGCTCCCCTACAGTCTACGTGAGAGTTCGCGCCACTTGCCGCACGCGGGGCCACATTGTTCGTCACCTTCGGAGACCCCAAAAGAGGACCTTCGTCCTTAGCGCCCGCTCCGTAGGATTGCCGTATGGTCGTCGAGGGTTCTCACGACCAGAAATGATGAGGGCGGGCATGATCGAACCACGAGTCAAGGTGACCACTAAGAACCAGTTCGATCGTCGGCCCCTGCTGGTCTTCTGGGAGATGACGAAGGCCTGTCCGCTGGCCTGTTTTCACTGTCGAGCCGACGCACAACTGCGCTGCGGTCCCGACGAGCTCTCGACGCTCGAGGGCATCAACCTGATCGACTCCTTGGCGGCGCTTGGCCGACCGCGCCCTATTCTCATTCTCACGGGTGGGGACTGTCTCATGCGCGACGACATTGTCGATCTTGCCGCCTACGCCCACTCTCAGAACGTTCCCGTCGCGATCGCGCCGTCGGTCTCCCCGAAACTGGCTACGTCGACTCTTGAGGCCCTTCGACGTGCGGGAGTGAAGAGTGCGTCATTGAGTCTGGACGGCTCGAACGCGCTGACCCACGATGCGGTGCGTGGGATACCTGGTCACTTTGACGCAACGCTGCGCGCGATCGACGAACTGCAGGCCTGCGGATTCACCACGCAGATCAATACCACCGTCATGGCGGCGAACGTTCGCGAGATGGCCGACGTTGCGTCGTTACTGCACGAACGAAACGTCGACGTGTGGGAGGTGTTTTTTCTGATCACCACCGGTCGTGGCTCGAGCGTTCGAGCGACCTCGGCCCAAGAGAATGAAGAGGTGTGCCACTTTCTCGTCGATGCGTCTCGATACGGATTTACCGTGCGCACCGTAGAAGCTCCGTTTTTTCGTCGTGTCGCCCTCGAGCGTCAAAAGAATCTCAACCGCGAACTGCGCGCCGACATTGACTCAACGTACGGATTCCTACGTGCGCGCCTCGTCGAACTATTAGGACCGAGCTCGGCGCCAATACGAACCCCGAGTGCGGCCACGCGAGACGGGAAAGGAATCATCTTCGTCGGAGCAAATGGCGACGTCTACCCGTCAGGTTTTCTGCCCATAACCCTCGGTAACGTCCGCCACTCCAACCTCATCGAGATATATCGCGATCACGAACTACTGCGCTCGATCCGTGCGGCCCACTTCGTGGGACCCTGCAACGACTGCGAGTACGCCGATCTGTGCGGTGGTTCGAGGTCACGCGCCTACGCCGCACACGCGAACGCGCTCGCCTCGGATCCCGGATGCGTGCGCACGGGCGACGATCTGGCTCTCGCGCGGTAGCGAGCAGCCAGTCAACTGCGCTGAACTTTTCGCCCGGTTATCTCCGTCACACGGACCCGAAAGGCCACCGGGACGCGACCCGAACCCCGGTCCTGCTCGCGAGAGTTGGTGGATGAGCGCACTCGGTCGCTAATGATTTTGAGAGCACGACGTGCGTCCTCGTCGTGCAGTTCCTCGTACGTACCTTGGACGATGACGCTACGCCAACCTCCGGTGACGAGGTATTCGTCCACTTCAAAGCAGACTCGCGCATTTTTCCGCATCATCTCGACCTTCTTGCCCTCGGTCGTGTAGACGTACAGGCAGTCGTCGTGCCGCGCGAAGATTACGGGAACGACGTAGGTCTCTCCGTCGCTAGAACACCCGACGCGACCAACTTTCTGCGTCAGCATGAACTCGTCAATTTCCCCTGGCGACATCTCGTCGATCACGGGGCGACCCTCCCGCGAGATAGTGCGCCTACCACCATTCACGGCGCCACGGGGCTGGCCACCGAGAGGTGCGCTATGACGTCGAGCGCGCTGTAACTGTCTCGTCCGCGGAGAAGTTCTCGCACGTCGTTAATGCAGTCACCACTCGTCACGATGGCCGGTTCACGGTGGCCGTCGGCGCGAAGTTGACCGAGGCCGCAGGTCGCCATCAAACCGTTGCAGAGACACGCCGAATCCACGGTCGCTTCGCGCGAACCACCCTTTTTCACGTACGTCGAGACGGGTTCCGCAGCGCAGCGGTAACCGATCGATCCGTCGGGCTGGGCGTACGGCTCGCGCAGGTAGCCCAGATCACACCGTCGTGTTCGCTCGTCGTACACGGATGATTCGGAAATTGTTCCGGGTACTGAGGCCACCTTGAAGGGATACCCGGTCGACGAGGCGCGAAGCGATGTGCGAACGTGAACCGGTCCTTCGGCAATCTCCTCAAGGACTTGTCGCCTGAGCACGGGATCCATGCCGGACTCGCTGCAGTAGGCAAAGAGCGTACCAACCTGCACGCCGCTCGCCCCAAGCGACAAAGCCTCTCGCACGTGCTCGGGCGAGGTGACGCCACCGCCAATCCAGAACGGTCGATTCAAACCAACCAGCACCTCGTAGTCGACGACGTCACGTTCTCCGTACTGAGGATTACCGTCGGCGTCGACGTCGACGGCGCCGCGAGGCGGGGCGTTGTGCCCACCGGCTACCGGTCGCTCCACAACGAAACCGTCAACCGGCCCGTTACTGCGTTTGGCGAGCGCGGAGGCCAACACGTGCGACGACACGATTCCGATGAATCGCGGTCGGGTGAGCGTTCGTGATCCGAGGTACGGAGTGGGATCGAAGTGAAGGGTCGTCGCAGGATTGTCACTGGCCGCACCGGTCACACTCAGAGGGAGGTCGACTGCTTCACCGAGGCTGAGCCGCTCGAGCACACCGGGAATGTGCGTCGGCACACCCGCGCCCATCACCACGTAGTCAACGCCGGCGAGGACGGCCCCGCACAGTGTGGCGGCAGTCGGGATCTGAACCTTGGTCAAGAGGTTGATGCCCACGACACCGTCGTGACCCATTTTGGCCAGCGTGACCTCAACGAAGGATGCGAGAACCAGGGCGTCGATCCTACGGCCGCTGCTTTGCTGCGTCAACATCGGCAGTGTGCGATACGCCCCCGACGCGCTACGGTGCGACGCAAAGTCGCGAACGATCTCTTCGACAACGCGTTCAGAAGGGAAGAGGTCGAATGCCGCCTGCAAGGAGTCGTCGATTCCGTATTCCTGCAATCGGCGGATGAACACAGCGTCAAGTGCCGTTCCCGACACCACGCCGAGGTGACCCGCGCTCGAAACGGCGTGGGCGAGTTGCCAACCGGAAATCGCAATGCCCATGCCGCCTTGGATGAGCCAAGGGACCTTTTCCTCCGCCGAAACACCGCTCTGCGTCATGAACCGGACCTTCAATATCGCACTCGACGAACTCACCAAACGCTTCACCTAGGCTAATACGACTTTGAAGGCGCCTAAAATCTCAGCAGGGAGGCTTCCATGACACGACTCGCGGTGGGAAAGAAGGCGCCAGCCTTTACGTTGTCCAATCAAGACGGCGAGGACGTGTCCTTACGGGACTTCGCCGAACGTCGTGTCGTCGTTTACTTCTATCCCGCTGACGACACTCCGGGTTGCACCAAAGAGGCGTGCCAGTTCAACGACCTCCTCGCGTCGTTCAAGGAAATGGACGTGGCCGTGCTCGGCGTGTCGCCGGACAGCGCGGACGCGCACAGGGCCTTCCGCTCGAAGTACGGGCTCACGTTTCCTCTTTTGAGCGACCCTCAAAAGAAGATCATGACTAAGTACGGCGCGTACGGCGAGAAGATGCTCTACGGCAAGAAGGTGATGGGGGTCATCCGATCCACGTTTGTAATTGGTCCGACCGGCATGATCGAACACGCCTTCTATGGGGTTCGCGTCGACGGACATCCGGCGAAGGTGTTGACGAAGTTAACGAACTAAGCGGCGTTGCTGCGACGCACCGAGCGAAGCCGGTGCCAGAAGCCGAGGGCGAGCAGAAGAACGACCACGATGACGGTGGGCCACTCCGCGTCATGAAAGTCACCCGAAACGCGGTGCCAGTTCTTGCCCGCGGCGTAGCCGAGCAACGTTAAGACGACAACCCAGACGGTCGATCCAATCAACGTCAAGACAGCGAAAAGAGTTCGCTTCATCTCGGCGATGCCGGCCGGTAGCGAGACAAAGCTACGCACGAAGGGCACGACACGGCTAACGAGCACCGTCACTGGGCCGTACTTCTCGAACCATCGCTGCGACGCGTCGATGTCCTTCGGGCTCACCAAGATCCACTTACCCCAGCGTTCAACGATCGGACGTCCCGCGTAACGGCCGACTTCGTACGCAATCTGCGCGCCCACCAGTGAGCTGAGAGAGCAGGCGACGATGACGGCCCAGAGCGAAAACTCGACGTGACCCGTGACGGCGGTCGTGCAGGCCGCTCCCGCAATGATGTACGTGATCTCCGAAGGAACGGGAATGCACGCCGAACTCGCGATGGAGAGCAGGATGAGCGCGAAGTACCCGTAGTGCTGAACGAAGGACTCCACTGGTCCATTCTTGTCGACGCGACGCGGTGCCCCGCGCTACGAGGAATGCTGGTGGATAGAACACCAGTAGGTGGTGCGTCCGCCAATGGTGGCCAGCAGCATCGTGCCACCGTCTCTTGGACAGAGTCCCCCGGGAAATCGTGCGTCCATATGGTCGCCCAAGTGCGAGCCTCCGCGACGCTGAAGGGTGTTCATGGTTTGGCGAAAGGCGCGAAAGAGCCGATCTTTCTCGGCCGCGCTGAGGAGACCGGTTGGGGTCCTTGGATCGATGCTCGCGCGATAGAGCATCTCGTCGCCGAGCAGGTTTCCCACGCCGGCGACGCGTGACTGGTCAAGGAGCCGCGCCTTGATGGCGGGACCGTCCCCGCGATCAACTCGCACGACTTCATTGAACTCACGACGAGTGAGCGTCAGCGCGTCGGGACCCAATTCGTCAAGGTCGGGATTGATCTCGACGCGCGCCATACGACGCGGATCGTGCACGATGAGCTTGCGGCCATCGCGAAACTCAAGCCCTCCGCGCAGCCACTTCGCGTCGAAGAGGTGAGGGCCGTAGAAGAGTCCTTCGATGCCGGCGTCGCCGTCGAGGAGCAACACGCCCGTCATGCCGAAACGAAATGCGAGTGTGGGTCCGTTCGTCTCAAGCAGCAACAGCTTGCCGCGACGTCCCGTTCCCGTGATTGTCAAGTTCTTTACCGTGCGGGCCCACGCGGAGGGTGACGGGAGCTTTTTCGCAAGGTACGCGTCCGCCCAACCGCGGGCGATCGTTGCACCTACCACTCGATCGGCGAGGAGTCGATACGACTCCACCTCAAGGATTTCGGGCACGGAACGAATCGTACCGGGGTCGAACGATCTGCCCGTCTTACTAAGGTTGTTTTGTGGCCGTCGAAAAACCGCAGTGGCGAGAGCTCTTTCGTGAAGTTGTGACCTCGGGACTATGCACGGGGTGCGCCGCGTGCGTCATTGCCTGTCCCCACCCCGTCCTCGACTACGAGGCCGATCAGGGCATCTATAAGCCCTTTCACCTCGAACTCGACGGCGGCCCAGACGACTGCACCCACGGCCAAAAAGGCTGCACGATGTGCACGCGAGCCTGCCCGCGCTTTCGAAACTGGGAGAGCGAGATCGACCTGCAGCGCTTCGCGCGCGAACGAACGGACGACGAAGTCTGGGGCGTCGGTGACGTCCTGCTCGCACGCGCGAGCGACGAGTCACTCGTCGACAACGGACAAGACGGCGGTTTCGTCTCCGCCCTTCTCATCTACGCCCTCGAGCACGACATCATCGACGCGGCGTTGGTCAGTGGTCTCGAAGGCGACGGTTCGACCTGGCGCGCGACGCCCGTGGTCGTGCGTACGAAGGAGGACATACTCGCTACGGCGAAGTCGCGCTACACCTACTGCGCGAACTTGCTCGCCTACAACGAAGCCGTCGAGGGCGGCGCTGAGCGCATCGGACTCGTCGGCATGGGGTGCATGGCCTCCGCACCAGGCGCGATGCAGGCTCGAAAGGCCGGCAAGGTCGCCCGGCGACTTAGCCTCACCATTGGCCTGCTCTGTTCCAAGACCTTCGACGACTCGATCTTCGAAGAGCTCTTTGAAGCAAAATACAACATCAAGCGCGCCGACATCACGAAGATGAACATCAAGGGCGTCTTTCAACTGTGGACGAAAGACGGCGGCTACTACGAGGTTCCCTTGAAGGAAGCGCACGCCTACACCCGTGAGGGCTGCACGCACTGTCCGGACTTCGCGGCCGAGCACGCGGACCTTTCAACCGGTGGCATCGGCGCCTTCGGTGACTGGACGCTCGTTATTGTCCGTACCGACCTCGGTCGAGAGCTCCTGAGCGCCATGAAGAGCGAAGGTCTGATCGAAACGCGTCCCGGAGACGACGATCCCGGCGCTGTAGCGCTGCTGCACAAACTCGCGCGCGTTTCGCGCAAGCGCTGGCCCGAGTCGGCCGCGCCGGGCCCGGGCCGACTGCCCGTGACGTCGGGCTAGTGACACCGTGACGGCACCCTCGACGACGACCATCCTCTTTGTTAGACACGGCACCACCGCAACCACGGGATCCGTATTGCCCGGGCGCGCGCCGGGACTGCATCTGTCCGAACGCGGGATCGAACAGGCGACGGCGCTCGCCGAACGCCTGAAGGATCTCAGTCGCAAACCGACCGCGCTCTACGTCTCACCACTCGAGAGGGCGAGAGAAACGGCCGCGCCCATCGCGAAGGCCCTGCGACTGCGTCCCGTCGTGGACAAAGGGCTCCTCGAATGCGACTTCGGACTCTGGACGGGAAAGCGTCTCGCGACGCTCGCGCGGCGCGCTGAGTGGCGCGCTGTCCAGCACGCGCCAAGCACGTTCCGCTTCCCCGAGGGCGAGTCGTTCAGCGAAATGCAACTACGCATGTGGGAGGCGGTGACGAAGATCGTGAAGCGACATCGCAATCGCACGGTCATCGTCGTCAGCCACGCCGATCCCATCAAGGCCGCCGTCACCTACGCCCAGGGAGTACCGCTCGATCTCTTTCAGCGTACGGTCATCTCGCCGTGTTCGCTGAGCGCCGTGGCCTTTACCGGCGGCACGCCAGTTGTGCTCTGTGTCAACAACACCGGATCGCTGAAAGACCTCAGTCCGTCATGAACTACGTCTTTTCGAACCCCGACAAGATCATGGTCGGCGTGCGTGGCGAGGTCGGCAATCGGCTCTTTCTGCTGCAAGTACGCGAAGGTCGACGCCTCGTCATCGTCAAATGCGAAAAAATCCAGCTCGCGGCCCTCGCCGAATGGATCAGTCAAGTGATGCTCGAACTCGGCCGGCCCGGACACCTGCCCGACGACTTCTCCCTCGAGCCCGAATACGAGAGCGACTTTGTTGCCGGCGACATCGCGGTGTCGATTGACGAAGAGGCCCAAGCCATCGACGTCACTATTGAGTCCATCGAAGAAGATTCGACGCTAACCCTGCGCCTTACCAAAGAGTGGGCCGGCGGTCTCGCGATCGCCATCGTGCGGCTCGTCGAAGCGGGCCGACCACTCTGTCCGCTCTGTGGCGGGCCACTCGACCCGAAGGGCCACGACTGTCCGCGCACGAACGGCCACCGCGCGCCGATCCGCTAGCCGTGACGCGCGACGAACAGCGCACGCTGTTAACGAACGGCGAGATCAAGGTCGAAGGTCGCGTCGCCGGATCCTCCAACCACGCTCTGTTGGTTTCAGTGACCCTCGACGACGTCAGCGCTCTCGCCTGCTACAAGTCCGAAGCCGGCGAACGGCCCCTCTGGGACTTTCCCGACGGCCTTTGGCGACGTGAAGTGGCGGCCTACGAACTCGACGTGCAACTCGGCACCGATCTCGTGCCAACGACGATCGCGCGCGACGACGCCCCCTTCGGGCCAGGTTCCCTGCAGTGGTGGGTTGACGACAATCAAGAGGACCACTACTTCACGTTGCGCGAGCGACCCGAGTTCCATGACTGGTTCGCCCGTCTCGCCGCCTTTGACGTGGTGGCCAACAACGCCGACCGCAAAGCTGGCCACGTCCTCTACGACGACACGCGGCTCTGGGCGATCGATAACGGTCTGTGTTTTCACGAAGAGGACAAACTTCGAACGGTTATCTGGGAGTACGCCGGCTTGGCCGTTGAGACGCATCTGCTGGAGCGAATTAAGCGTTTCTCGAACGGCGAGGTCGGAGACGTCGCTACCTGGCTCAACCCGAGCGAACTCGCCCTGGCCCAGTTACGCGCCCACGGACTCGTGGAGAACGCTCTCTACCCCGAGCCCGACGAGACGTCGGACTGGCCGCCCTACCCCTGGCCGCTGATCTGAGTCGCCGCGACCAATGCGGGCTCCGTCACCGTGGCGCCCGATTCCAGCATGAAGAGACTCACGATCGCGCCGAGTCCGAAGAATCCGGCGGCCCACCAGAAGGCGACCGAGTAGCCGTGCACGGTCGCGAGCGTCGCACGGAGAGAGGTTGGTTTCGCACCACTGTGCAGTGCTCGCATGGTGACCGTGACGGCGATGGTGTTGAGTAGGGCCGTTCCAATCGAGCCGCCGATCTGCTGACTGGTGTTCACAATCGCCGACGCCGCACCCGCGTCGCGAGGGCGCACGCCGGCCGTCGCGCTCGCGATCGCCGGAGCGAAGATGAGCCCGAGTCCGAGCCCCGTCACGACGAGTCCCGGCAGCACGTGACCCCAATAGTCCGAATAGGTCGTCACGCGGGTGAAGAGCACCATGCCCATGGTGGCGAGTGCCATGCCAGTTGGCACGAGCGGGCGCGGGCCCGTGCGCGCGAGCAGTCGAGCACTCGCAAATCCTGCCGACAACGTGATGGCGAGCACCAAGGGCATAAAGGCGAGGCCCGTGCGTAGCGGTGAGAAGCCGAGCGTCTCTTCGAGGTAGTACGCAAGTAAGAGGAAGACGGCGTAGACGCCCATGGTGGTGAGTAGCAAAGCGATCAGTGACCCGGCCCGCGTACGACTCTCCACAATGCGCAGCGGCAAGAGAGGGTGATCGCTGCGGCGCTGCGACCAGACGAAAAGAGCGAGGACGCCAACGCCGAGCACGATTGATCCCCACGTTCCCACGTTCGTCCAACTCGACATCCAGGCGTGGCTAAAGCCGTAGACGATGAAGAAGAGCCCCGCGCTGCCGAGCACAGTGCCCGGAACATCGAGACGAGTGTGGTGTTCGCTGCGCCCGCCATGGACGAAGAGCGCGACCCCTACAAGTGCAATGGCGGCGAAGANNCAGCACCGTGCCGATCGGGTCGAGGCGGGTCTCGTGCTCGCTCTTGCCCGCGTCGACGAAGAGCGCGACGCCCACCAGGGCGAACGCGGCGAAGAAGAGGTTGATGAAGAGGCACCAGCGCCACGACGCCCACTGAGTCAGTGCCCCCCCGAGCAGAAGACCGATCGCCGCGCCCGAACCGCCGATTATGCCGTAGATAGCGAAGGCCTTGGCACGCTCTTTGGGCTCGTGAAACGTAACTGACAGCGTGGCAAGTGCGGCAGGTGCGAGCAGCGCGCCGAAGAGGCCCTGCACGGCCCGCGCGACAATGAGCATGGTGAAGCTGTGCGCTGCTCCACCCATGGCGGACGCCAACGCGAAACCGGCGAGGCCCACGTAGAGCGCCGTTCGACGTCCCCAGAGGTCACTGAGACGTCCGCCGAGCAGCAGCAACGAACCAAACGCGAGCGCGTAGGCGGTGACCACCCACTGTCGATTGCCGATGGAAAAGTGGAGGTCGCGTTGAGCTTGGGGCAAGGCGATGTTGATCACCGTCGCGTCCAGCAACACCATCAACTGCGCGAGACTCAAGACCGACAGTGTCCACCATCGTCGCGCGTGAACGCTCTGGAGGTCACTCATAGGGCCCAACCAGCGTCTCGAACGACGCTCACCTCGTCACCGCTTGCCCATGGTGGGAATAACTATCGAGCCTTCAGCGCGTCGATCAACGCGGGCAACACCTTGTGCACGTCGCCAACGATACCCAGGTCCGCGATCTGAAAGATGGGAGCGTCGGGGTCTTTGTTGATCGCCACGATATTCTTTGAGCCCTTCATACCCACCATGTGCTGGGTCGCGCCCGAAATACCACACGCTACGTACACGAGCGGCTTCACGGTCTTACCGGTCTGGCCGACCTGGTGCGAGTAGGGAACCCAGCCCGCGTCCACGATGGCGCGACTGGCGCCGGCGGCGCCGTGCAGTAGTTTCGCGATCTCTTCGATCAGGGCGTAGGTGCTCGCGTCGCCCAGTCCACGTCCGCCCGACACGACGACGGTGGCGTCTTCGAGTTTGGGACCGGTGCGCTCTTCGACGTGCGACGTCACGATTGTGGCGCTGGCGGTCGCGCCCAGTTCGCCCGGGGTCGCGGCGACGACCGTCGCGGGTACGCCACCGGCCGGTTCGGCCGCGAAGGACTTTGCGCGCACGACCACAATGCCGGGGCCGTCACTGGTGAACTTCGCGTACACGGTCAAGGATCCACCAAAGACGGGGTGCTCGGTCACGAGGCCGCTTTCGTCGCGCAGGCCCGCCACGTTTGTGAGCACCGGTCGATCGAGTCGGGCCGAGAGTCGTCCGGCGACGTCGCGGCCGTCGTAACTCGTGGGGATCAAAATCGCGTCAGGCGCG
The DNA here is from genome assembly GCA_003142095.1 of Acidimicrobiaceae bacterium. Taxonomy (GTDB): domain Bacteria; phylum Actinomycetota; class Acidimicrobiia; order Acidimicrobiales; family RAAP-2; genus RAAP-2. Next base: position 125,985 of record PLON01000072.1, read on the forward strand.
CCCTCGCGCTCGATGAGCGCTTGAATCGCCGAGGCCACCGGCACTCCCGGCAGGGCGCCGGAGAGATCGCCCACGTCGTAGAGCGTCTTCGCGCCGTAGTCGCCGGCCTGGGCGGCGAACGAGGCTCCGTTACCCCAGGTGATGGCGGCGACGTTGTCGCTCAGGGTACGCGCGTGACTCAACATCTCCAGTGACGTTGACGTGAGGGAGTCTTCCGTCGGCTCAACCAGGACCCAGAGGGTGGATAGTGTCATCAGTTTCTCCTAGAGGACCTTGATGGATTCGAGGAACGCGACGACCTTCTCGGCCCCGTCCCCTTCGTCGACGTACTTCTCGCCCGCTTGGCGACTTTCCGACGCCTGCACCGCGGTGATCGTCTCGCGCGCACCCGCCGCCCCGACCTGACCGTCGAGGCCGAGATCGCCCACGCTGAGCACCTCGAGGGACTTGGACTTGGCGGCCATGATGCCCTTAAAGGAGGCGTAGCGAGGCTCGACGACTCCGGCCGTCACGGTGACGAGCGCGGGCAGAGTGGCCGAGACTTCGTCGTAACCGGCCTCGGTCTGGCGACTGACCTTCAGTGTCGAGCCCTCGACGCTGACGGCCTTCGCGAACGTGATCGAGGGAAGTCCAAGCAGTTCAGCGAGCTGCACGGGCGTCGTGCCGGTGTACCCATCGCTGGACTCCGTCGCGGCCAGGATGAGATCGAAGGGACCACGGCGAATGACCGCGGCGAGAACTTTCGCGGTCGACAGGGCGTCACTCCCGCGCAGCGACTCGTCGCTCACGATGACGGCTTTCGTCGCGCCCATGGCGAGGGCGTTGCGCAGTCCCGCGACGTCGGCGCCCGAGCCCATTGACACGACGGTGACTTCGCCACCCCCGGCTTTGTCGACCAGCTGCAGCGCCATCTCGACGCCGTAGGTGTCGGCTTCGTCGAGGATGAGTTTTCCCGAGCGGTTCAAGTTGTTCGATGCGTCAAACGACTGCGGCGCCGCCGGGTCAGGAATCTGCTTTACGCAGACGACGATATTCATGCAACGTAATCTACGCCATGCTCGCAGCGGTCAAATCAGTCCAATGCGAGTTGGTTGATTTTTTTAATGGTTCCTCGAATACGGAGATCTCAGCCCAAGAGCTCGAGAGCCAGCGCCGGCTCGTCCGTGATTACGCCCGCCACGCCCGCGCGACCCATGGCCTTTAAGTCTCGTGCGGAGTTCACCGTCCACACATAGAGCGAAAGTCCCAAAGTCTCGGCCCGGCTCTGGCCTTCGGCGGTGACCATGGGGAAGTGAGGATTGAGCGCATTGAAGTGTTCGTTGAACGCGACGTCGAGGCACTCAGTGAGGGATCCCTCGCTGAGCAGCCACGCCACTTCGATGTCGGCGTCGGCGGAGCGAACCCTGGTGCACGTCGCGTGATCGAAGCACGAAACAAGTACGGACGAACCGTCGGCGGCCCGTATACAGGTCAGCACGTCACGCACGAGAGATCCGGACTCGTCGTAGGTCGGTTCACTGGGGTCTCTCGAGTTCTTGATCTCAACGTTGACGCGAAGACCGCGCAACTCCGCCAGCGACTCGTCGAGATGCGGGACATATCCTGGTAGATCGCGGGCCTGGGAGTGGGCAATCACCAGTAGTTCGACCAAGGGATCGTGGTGCACGACCAATGCCCCATCGAGTGTTCTGCGTACGTCCAGCTCGACCCCTGTCACTCCAAGCGCCCTCGCCTCGCGAAAGGAGTCAAGGGTGTTTTCCCTCGTATGCAGATGAGCGCCGCGGTGAGCGTAAACGTCAGTCACGTCACTAGCCTCCCATGTGACCAGGAATTATTGGGCTTTTGAAACCCTCGAGCGCCTAATATGCCCTTGATTTTCCACAGAACTCTCAGTAGAATTTCATTTACCGCGTAGTTGGTTTCTGAACAAATCACACTACGTCCCCCCAAACCACGAAGGAATTTTTCATGACGTTAATCTGGAACCGTACCCACGCCTGGGATGACTCGGAGTGGCGCAGCGTCGCCGCCTGCCGCGATACCGAGCCGGAGTTATTTTTCCCCGTCGGCACGACCGGAATGGCCACGGACCAGATCGAATCAGCCAAGCGCGTCTGTGACCACTGCGACGCGCAAAAGGCCTGTCTGGAATTTGCCCTGGCAACCAACCAGGAATCGGGCGTGTGGGGTGGCACGACCGAAGACGAGCGCCGCAAACTGCGTAAGCAGTGGCTGGCCGCGCGTCGCCGCGCTACCAGCAACAACTAAAGTCGCGCCGTTAGCGGCACCGACACCCGCACGAACGTGCCTCCGCCATCACTGAGAGGCACGGTCTTCATCTCAATCTCGCCGTAGAGTTGCGCGCGGATTAGGTCGCGCACAATGGAGAGCCCGAGGCTCGTCGGTACGTCGAGCGAGAAGTTCTCCCCAAGACCGCGTCCGTTGTCGCGGATCTCGGCGATCGCCTGACCGTCCTCTTGGTATAGGTTCAATGTCACGACCCCGACGTGCTCATCATCGTCGCCGAAATCAGTAAAGGCGTGTTCGACGGCGTTCGTCAGCAGCTCGGCGAGCGCGACAGCGAGGGGAGTCGCGAGGTCCGTCGACAACACGCCGAGCTCCCCGTTCACGACAATCTCGACCGGGTGCAGCGCCAGGACCGTATCTTCGACGAGTAGGACCAGGGAGCGCACGATCTCGTCGAAGACGACTTCTTCGCCCGGCTCGCGCGACAGCACCTCGTGAACGACGGCGATTGATCGCACGCGACGCTCCGCCTCGTGCAGTGCGATGCGGGTCTCCACCTCTTCGCTACGGCGCGCCTGAAGGCGCAGCAACGACGAGATCGTCTGCAGGTTGTTCTTCACGCGGTGGTGAACTTCGCGCACGGCCGCCTCTTTATTCAGCACCATTCGATTGAGCTGACGAATATCCGAGACGTCGCGCACCAACGTGAGGACGCCCGTCACTTGACCCACGGCCATGAGGGGTACTCCGTGAAAGAGAATCGCCACGTCGTGGCCACGGTCGACCTCTTCGAGCGAGGGAATGCCGAACTCGAGCGAGCGCTCAATCGCTCGCGCCTTGAGACCCACGTCCGCGAAGCTGCGACCCTCGACCGCGGTGTAGATACCGAGTCGGTGAAGAGCATTGACCGCGTTAGGCGTGGCGAACTCGACGCGACCGAGTTCGTCCATCAAAATGACCCCGTCACCCACGCGCGGAAGGCCGGGACCGGCGACGGTGTCTTCGCGGTAGGGAAACGTCGCGTCGGCCACCATGTCACAGAGACGCCGAAAGACCGAAAGATACGACTGCTCGTAGAGCGACGCCGAACCGCGCAGCGGCCCCTGTAGCCGCACGAGCACGGCGACGACCACGCCTTTGAAGCGCACGGGCACGCACCACACGGGCACCAACTCGCTCACGTGTTCGATGGCGAGTTCCCCGACTACTCGTGCACCTCGGCGAAAGGCGTCGCGAACGAGCAGCCAGCTATCCACGCGATGGGTCGTACCCACCAAGTCGTCGTTAATCAACGTCGTGCGATTGTTCGGTCGCATCTGTCCGAGTACCACGAAGTGTTCATCGTCGCGACCGTCTTCGTTTACCTTGGCCATGAGCAACATGTCGGAGAAGGCGAGGTCGGCCAGAAGTGACCACGACGCAACGAGACGCAACAGATGGTCAATCGAGGGGTCGTCGAGATCGGTCCGCAGTGCGGCGAGTTCGGCGAGGGTGGCCACTACTCGGCTCGAAGAGGAATCATCTGGCGTTGACGCTGCGTATAGGACGCCAACTGGTGCACGCCACGCGCTTCGAGCATCGCGGCGAGGTCATTGGCGCGCTCGCCCACCCGCTCGTGGTGATGAGCGTCCGACGCCGTCGTGAAGGTCACGCCTTTCGCCACGAGTCGATCCAGGAACCCCTCCGCCGGATACTGCTCTTTGACCGGTTTCTTCCACCCGGCCGACGAGCACTCGACGGACACGTCCACGCGAGCCGCCGATTCGGCCATGGCGTCCCAGGTCTCATTCGGTCTACTCGCGAGGTACCCGGCCACTTTGATGAGATCAGGGTGCGCGAGCACGTCGACGGCGTTCGCTGCACACAGTTCGTCCAGAGCGCGCGCGTAATCCTTCCAACACTGATCGACGTCGCGCACCGTCCACTGGTGCATGTTGATCTCGTTATCGACGTCATCGAGCTGCCACGTGCCGAGCCAGTGCACCGAACCAATGAGCACGTCAAAGGGGTACTGAGCCAACAGCGCTGATACCTCATCCATCTGGTCCTGATAGAAGTCCACCTCGAGACCGATCTTCACGGGCAGGCCCTCGTCCTTCGCGCGCTGGGCCAATGAGACGTACTCTTCGAGCGAATTACGCGCGTGAAAGGCCCAATACTCCGCCATCGTGGTGCTCGTTGGTTCGTGACCGAGACGCAACCAGAACGGTCCCACCACCGACGCGACGTCGACGAAGCGGTGCGAATGTTCGGTGAGCGCGATCTCCGTTACTCCGTGGCGCGCGGCCTCGTCACAGTAGAGAGCAATCTGGTCGATCTGAAACGACACCGATGACTCCGAATGGGGCCATAGGTGCAGGTGATAGTCGATCACGGGTTACTACGCGGCGCCGAATCCCACGAAACGATCACTGGCTGGCGTCCCAAGCTCGACGTAAGCAATGCGGCTCGCGGGCACGCCCACGCGGCGACCTTTGCGGTCAGTCAGCCACAGCACCTGGTCGCCCCCAAGGGCGGCTTCGACGTCCTTCATCACTTGGTCGCGATCAGCGTCACTCGGGAGTTCGACGTCAATCTCTTTCATTGACTGGACGATGCCAATACGAATATCCATGACGACTCTCCTACACGTTGACTACTAAAACCATGTTACGGCGCTGAGGCATGATGGGTTACGTGAGCGCTGAACCCATCTCCGAGCGCGCCCGACGTTGGGCCGCGACCATGGAGGGCTACGAGGGAGCCAGCGATGACGTCACCGTCGCACACCGCGATTCAACAGCGACGATCGGAGAACCCGAACCCGATCGAGCAACCCTCGCGGGCCCTTTGGCGGCTCGAGAGGAACAACTCGACCATTTGATGGTGCCCGGCGCGACGCGCAGTCACGGTGGTGGTCGACGCGAGCGCGAGGAAGAACCGGACGAGTTTCGTACCTGTTTCGAGCGCGACCGAGACCGAATCTTGCACTCGAGTGCCTTTCGCCGCCTCGCTGGCAAGACCCAAGTCTTCATCTTTCCCGACGATCACATGCGCACTCGCCTTACCCATGCGTTGGAGGTCGCCCAAGTCGCGACGGGAATCGCGCGACCACTCGGGCTGAACGTGGCTCTCACCGAAGCCATCGCGCTCGGGCACGACTGCGGACATGGTCCAGGCGGGCACGCGAGCGAAGAAGCGCTCGACCCGTTCGTCGAGGGTGGCTTCGACCACGCCATCTGGGGCGCCGACGTGTCGCTGGCCCCGCTCAACCTTTGCGTCGAGACACTGAATGGAATTCGTAATCATTCGTGGTCGCGCCCCGCTCCCATGACTGCCGAGGGCGAAGTCGTCTCCTGGGCCGACCGCATTGCCTACGTCTGTCACGACTTCGAAGACGCCGTCTCGGCGGGCATCGTCGACATTGACGCTCTGCCCGCACTCGTTCGCGAGCGCTGCGGTGTGCAACGGCGCGAACAGCTCGGCGCATTCATCAACGCCATGATCCACACCGTGCGTTCCACGGGCGTGATTGGCATGGACGCACGCCACGGTGAAGCCCTGGCGGCCTTTCGTGCGTTCAACTACGACACGATCTATCTGCGCGACGCGTCGCGCCAGCAAGGTTCGGCCGTTGTCGGAATGCTGCGCGCCCTCGTCGAGTACTACAGCGCGCAACCGTCCCTAATTCCAGATGTCGCCACGCGCGCGAAAGAGCCAGACCCGACACGAGCCCTCCACGACGCCGTTGAGTACGTGGCGGGCATGACCGACCGCTACGCCTGTCGTCGGGCGCTCACGCAGCTCGACTGGCCCGTCGACCAACTGCCGAGCGGGATCGACCGCTAGGGCTTCGTCGCGGCCATCAAGTCGAAGCGCATCGGTGGTCCACCGCGCATCCACTCCAGTCGCAGTTCCGTCGTGCGCACTGCCGAGCGCTCGTGAGTCAGAATCCAAAACTTGTTCGTACGTACCGCGTCTTCGACGGCTCCGGCGACGACCTCGGCGTCGATACCCGCGTTCACCGCTTGACTCGCGAGGTCCGCGATGAGTTGTGCGGCCGGTTCGTCGTTGTAGCTCGTGAGTTCACCGGGCATGTTGCGCTCCGATTCGTGGATCCTGGTGCGCACAAATCCCGGACAGAGAACCGACACCCCGACGTTCGATCCACTCATCGCCAATTCGTGAAATAGCGACTCGGTGAGACCAACCACGGCAAACTTCGCTGCGCAGTACGGTCCCATGCCCGGGGCGCCGCCGAGGCCCGCCAGTGACGCGGTGTTTACGACGTGGCCCTCGTTTTGTTCCAGAAAAAGGGGCAGAAAGGCGTTGATGCCGTAGACCACGCCGAAGAGGTCGACGTCAATGACCCACTTCCACACCTTGGTAGGCGTGCCAATGGCGGCGCCCGACGCCACACCGGCGTTGTTGAAGATCACGTGGACCGCGCCGAATTCCCCGAGCGCCGCGTCACGTAGGGCGATCACGTCCTCTTCGTTCGTGACATCGGTCGTCACACCGATCACATGCGCGCCATCCGTGCGCAGCCCCTCAACGGCCCCCGCCAGAGTCTCGCCTTCGATGTCACCGAGAACCAGGTTGACGCCGGACTTCGCCAACTGCTTGGCCGTCGCGAGGCCAATGCCACTCGCGCCGCCCGTAATGACGGCGGTCTTACCTTCTAACTCCATGGCTCCCCCTCACAAGGTGTGTTCTATTTCATCATGCACCCGACCGGATCAATCCGTGCCCTGTTACACCCGGTCAGTACGGTAGGTCGTGGATTCGCGTTGCCTCGACGACACGAATTCTGCACCGCGAAGCACGCGGGAAGAGCCGTTCGTCACCCGTACAAGCCTCGAGAAGGGGTAGGGCCCTGGGACGGAACCGGGTAGCGCCAGGAAGTCCTGGTAATCCGGACGGTGAGCAAGTGCTGGCTGGTCTCAGTCGGTCAAGGCGAACCGGTGTGTTCGAAATAGAACACACGCTGTGTCAGGGACGATTACACCAGCTTGAGTTCTTGACGATAGACCCGCGAGGGACCTTGCGCGGCCACTCGCGTGGCGAGTCCGATAAACGCTTGCGCCGCCACAGAGCCAGGAGTCGTCACGACGATCGGCTCACCGGTGTCGCCGCCACTGCGCACTCCCGACTCGAGAGGAATCTGGGCGAGCAAGGTGACGCCCAACTCGCGAGCCAGTTGCTCTCCCCCACCCGCGCCGAAGATCTCATACCGGGTGTTGTCGTCACCCGTGAACCAACTCATGTTTTCGATAACTCCACGGACGGCGAGCTTGAGTTTGCGCGCGGCGTAGGCCGATCGCTGGGCGACCCGTTGGGCGGCGGCTTGAGGAGTCGTGACGACGTACATTTCGATGCGCGGCAGAATCTCCGACAACGTGAGGGCGACGTCGCCGGTGCCCGGAGGCATATCAATCAAGAGAAAGTCGGGCTCGTCCCACCAGGCTTCAGTGACGAGCTGCTCGATGGCCTTGTGCAGCATGGGTCCACGCCATATGACCGGTTGGGCGTCGTCGACGAAGTAGCCCATCGAGAGACAGCGCACCCCGTGCACCAACGTTGGAATGACGGTGTCGCCGAGGACGATCGGATCGTTGGTGGCGCCTAGCATCTTGGGCAGCGAGAACCCGTAGACGTCGGCGTCGAGAACGCCGACCGAGTGGCCAGCCTGGGCGAGCGCGATCGCAAGGTTCACCGTGACCGAGGACTTTCCGACGCCGCCCTTGCCGGACGAGATTCCAAGGACCCGGGTCTTTGAGAGTCGGTCGAGGAACTTTGGCGAGGCGTCGCCATGGTCGTGTCCGTGTCCCTCCGACGAACCCGTCATGGCACCTCGGAGAAAGTTCCGTAGCGCCAGGCGTTCGTCGTCGTTCATCGTGCGCACCACGACGTCGGCCGTGGGCGCCTTCGACAGGACCGACTCGCGAAGGGTTTCGAGGTGGGGCCAGTTCGTCACCGGCAAGACGAGCTCGACCCGCGGAAAGCCGCCAACCTCGGTCACCGTGCCGAGAAAACCCAACTCGTCCAAGGAACGCACCAGTTGGGGTTCCGATATGGTCGCGAGATCGTCGCGCAGGTGGGGATCGAGGGTCACTGGGGTCCTTTACGTTCAGCCATTTAAGGTTATCGTCGCTTCCGAGCGACGCACCCGTAAACTTTCTTCGTGAGCGCCACCACAGAGAAAGAACTCGACCCGGCACTCTTTGCCGCGACCGTCACCAGCCTGACGCACTCCTTTGGTGACAGCACTCGGCGCAAGGTCTACTTCTACTTACGCGACAATCCCGGCGCCACCGCGACCGAGCTCGCGACGCACTGCGAGGTTCACGCGAACGTCGTGCGCCACCACCTCGAGCGCCTCACCGAGGGCGGCTACGTCACGTTCGACAATGTCCGCAAGACCACCGTTGGCCGTCCTGCGAAGGGTTATCGCGTCATTGACGATACCGTCGTCATGGAAGGATCACTGCGCCGTGACGCCCTATTGGTCGCGCTGCTTGAAATGGCTCTCGAGCGGCTCGGTCCCGACGCCTCAGAGAAGATGGCTCACGACGTCGGACTGGAATACGGACGAGTGCTCACCGAATCGAGCGGGGCAGGAGAATCCACGAAGACCGTGAAGAGTGCCATGGCCTCGATCGCGGGACTCCTCACCGCGCACGGGTTTAGCGCGCGCGTCGAAGAGAACGAGTTCACGAGTTCGGTCGTCTCAGACAACTGTCCCTTTGGCACGGCGGCCCAGCACCATCCGGTGCTCTGTGCCGTTGACCGCGGGCTTATAGCGGGCATGCTCGAAGGTCTCGGTGCCGAACGCACCACGGTAACGCTGACTTCGAAGGCGATGGGCGACGACACCTGTCGCGTGACTGCCTGAAAGACGCTCACCTCGGCTGTCCTACGCCAGTCAGTAGATTACACATGTGTTTGGTGAGACCCTTACCGACGGCGAACTGATACTCCAGCCCTTACAGCGTGTGTCCTATTTGGACCCACCGGTTCGCCTTGACCAACTGAACCAAGTGATTCAGCGGTGCTTGCTCGCCGTCCGATTTCCCAGACGATGATTCGACTGAGTACTCGGTTCCGACCCAGGGCCCTCATCACGCTGCCGTGATGGTTGTGCGGGTGACGATCGGCTCTTCCCGCGTGCTTCGCGGTGCAGACCCTTGAGGGATCAGGCTGTAGAGAGAAGAAGGCGGCGCTTTGGGTCGCCAGCGGGCCAAGTTGATGGCCGCGTTGAGGTCGCGATCGATGACCAGACCGCAGGCCCCACACGAGTAGGTCCGCGTCGACAGGTCAAGGTCGTTTCTGACCGCGCCACAGCCCGAACAGGTCTTGGAGCTTGGAAAGTACCTATCAACTACTCGAACCTCCACTCCGTGCCATCTGGCTTTGTAGAGGAGCTGGCGCGACAACTCTCCCATCGCGGCGTCCGAGATGGACCTCGCCAAGTGTCGGTTTCTCACCATGCCCGCGACGTTGAGGTCCTCGATCACGAGTACCTGGGCTCGAGTCACCAGGGCCCTGGAGGCCTGATGGACCAGGTGTCGTCGGGTGCTCGCGACCTTGCGGTGGGTCTTGGCGAGTCGGGACTTCGCTCGCTGGCGGCCTTGGGACCCCGGTGTGGTTCTGGCCAGGGTCTGGTTGGTCGCCTTGAGCGTGCGCTGCGCTTCTCTGAGTATTTTCACCCCCTCGAAGCTCTCGAAGGGAACACCATTCGCGTCCGCGGCGACGCAGAGGGAGATGATCCCCCGGTCGACTCCGACAGGGACGGCATGGCGACTTGTGCGACTGCGCTCCGCCTGGTGTAGTTCGGTCGCAACGCCGGTGAGTGAGACGGTCCAGCGCCCGGCACGCTGAGTGAGCGTGGCCGAGTACACGTGGAAGCGACCGGCGTCGATCATCCGGCGAACCTTGCGGGTGGGCCCAAAGAGCTTCACCGGTCCGAACCTAGGCAGTCGCAGGTGCGCGTGATCGGTGAAGCGGATGGACTGGTTCGAGGGCGCCCGACCGGGCGTTGCGCGATTACGCAACCGGAAGCTTGGCGTCACCTTCCCCCTGGCCTGGAAGCGGGGGAACCCGACGGAGGTTCCACTGCGCTCGCCACGTCGCGACGCAGAGAAGTTCTCGAGCGCCCGGGCCGCGTCCACGCTGGCGCACTCGAAGACGTCGCCGGGTAGTTCGTGGCGCCAGGCAAGGCCCCGAGTCCCGTCATCGTTGACCGGTGAGTCCTCGGACTCCCCGTTCTTCCAGGCGTTGAACTCGTTGATGAAGGAGAAGGCTGCCCAGGACAGCGAAGGGGTTGATGGTTCGGATGAATCCCCACCCTCGCCGAGAGATTCCCGCTCGGCCGATCGGGCGTCCAGATTGACCTTGACCCTGGCCAGGTGGCGGTTGACCGTGAAGCGGCGGGCGCCCGCGCACTTGGCGAGGAGGATTCGCTGCTGCGCGTTCGGATCGAGGGCGAACTGGAAGGTGACGGCTCGTGAGAGCAACTGACCGGTGTGCGAGATGGGTGTTGTCATTGGTCGAGGTGCCACGAGGCCATTCTTGAGACGACGTGACATGTCCCGAGGCGATACTGGTGTCGTGGAAGACCAGTTGCCCGAACACTCCTTGACTGACGGTGTCGTGACCCTCAGACCACTTGCCACCAATGACGCACCCGCGTGGCTCGCCGGCGAGGACGAAGAGCAACGCAGATGGTTCGAGGCTCCACGACCTTCGCAACTCTCCGATGTGGAACAGTTCATTACTGACTGTCAAGAGTCATGGCGAACGATGGGGAACCATCGTCATTGGGGTATTTGGAGCCTTGATCCAGACGTCTTGGTGGGCGGCGTCGACCTGAGAGCACTGGGGAATGACGAGGTGAATCTCTCATACCTTGTGTTTCCTGGGCAACGGCGACGCGGCTTCGCTCTTCGAGCAACCCATCTCGTTTTGGAGTACGCCGGCACAACAATGAGTGCCCAGACTGTCATCATCAAGATGTTGTCCGGGAACGAATATTCGCGCAACCTTGCTCTCGCCCTTGGGGCTCTGTATGTCGGCGATGAACCCTCTGACGGCGGCGCCACTTTTCACGTCCTTAGGTTGAGGCTTCACGACACGCCAAGGGAAGAGTGAGTTGCCTGCTGAATGGCGGACTCAGCACAGCGCTTGAAGGACCTCGGTGATTGAGGCGACGTGCAACCATCCGGTGGCCGAGGTCACGGTGTTCTCGAAGCAGCGCGCCAGACGTCGTCGTCGCACCAAGTGGCCGTGGGCCACCTCGACGCGCCAGGCGTGTCTTATCGGTCGAAAGACCTTGGTGCCATGCTCGTTGCGTGGCGGCTCGTCCCATCCGACCCGGCGAACCTCGTAGCCGAACCTTACCGAGAGCCGCTTGGCCGCGGACTCCGCGGTGCCGCGGTCCACGAGCACAAGTTCGAGGCGGTGGTCAGCGCCAGTACGGGCGAGGTCCTCAAGTATCAACTCAACCGCTCGCGCCTCGGACGTCGACGCGGGAACCACTCGCACGCAGAGGGGCAGGCCCGTGACGTCCACGCAGACGATTCGTTTGGCGCCGTTGGTTCGGCCATAGGGACCGCCTTAGTTGTGGAATGTCGCGCCTCCATTGGAGGCCCCTCGCGCGAGGTGCGTGTCTATAACCACCATCGAGGGCAGGAGGTCTTTTCGACCGAGGGCGGTGCGCGACGAGCGGTGCAAGGTGGCGAGAACCCGGGTCCACATCCCGTTCCTCGACCAACGGCGAAACTGGGACCAGACCCGGGTCCATGGTCCGAACTGCTCGGGCAGGTACCGCCACTGGCACCCGGTGTGCGAGATGTAGAGCATCGCGTCGATGACGTGTCGAAGGTCGTCTCCGTGCTTCGGTCCTCGTTTGGAGGGAACCAGCAATAGAGGTTCCAGGAATTTCCATTGGGCGTCGGTCAGATCACTCGAATAAGGCATGGCTTGATGGTGCTGGCCGAGCATCTTGGCGCACTCGACAAATAGGACACAGCCTCTTAGTTCTTGGAAACGCAAGAGAATGGCTCGCCGGTGAGGATGACGAGCAGTTGCGGTGGTTCGAAGCTCCGCGTCCAGCTGAACTGACAGATGTTGAGCATTTCATTGTCTCTTGCCAAGACTCATGGCGACAGAAGGGCAATCACCGTCACTGGGGCATTCGAAAATTCGAGTTAGGGACCCTTCTCGGTGGTGTTGATCTACGGATTCTCGATGAGAATGAAGTGAACCTCTCATACGTCATTTTCCCTTTGTATCGCAGACAAGGCTTCGCTCGCCGAGCATCTCTGATTGCGCTGAGCTATGCGGCGAAGACCTTGGGCGCAAAGTTCGCTGTACTCAAAATGCTTCCAGGAAACGTCGCGTCAAAAAGTCTGGCTCTGAGTCTTGGAGCTGACTGCGCCGGCGACACTCCCTCGGACGCCGGTAAATCCTTTGAAGTCTTCAAATTGAATTTGGCGACGCAGTGAGTAACCTAGTTATTCTCCCTTTTCGATGACGTCCAAAGATCAGCTAGTGCAGCGAGAGTCTCTTTTGTTTTGACTGTCTGTAGGACCTTAAGGACCTATGACGTCGGTAATTTCAGGGCGATGAGGAACTGCCGCGCGATGGCGAGTTGCCCCTTCGAGGGGTGTAGCGCCAAGAAGACGCGAAACTCACTCTTGGCGAGCGCTTCGTTGTCCGGGGTCGAATCAGCGATGATTGCGTAATAGAGGCGCGCCGCCGTATTGCGAGGACCGTAGGCGATGGCTTCGCGAAGGTCCTTGACGCCAAGCGCCACGAGCGACGGATTCGTGTCCGAACTACCGGCCGAAAAGTCGAGCCATCCGGTCTCGGTGAGCGCCGACACGTTCTTCGGGTCGAGGCCGAGCACACCTTCGTAGGCGGCGAGAGCTGCCGACACGTTGCCGTCAGCAACGTCGGCTTGAGCTTCCGTCAAGAGTTGAGTGACTTGTTGAGAGTTGGAGAGTGAGACGTTGCCGGTGATTTGCGTACCGGCTTGACGCAGCTCAATGGACGACCACAGCACGATGATGATGACCGCGAGGAAGCAGAGTAGACCGATGACCAGAAGCGACCTGCGACGACGACGGCTCGGGCGCTTCGACGAGGACTCGGTGAGTTCGCCGAGTTCCTGACGCACACGCACAAGCGCCAACTCTTCGCGGGCCTCAATGGTCGCCGCTTGAATCGTGGTCAGCTCACCGGCCGCGAGTTCGCGTCGCGCGTCGGCGAGCGACGCTTCGCGAAGAACGATCTCGTCGCGTAGCTGTTGCTCGCTCTGTCTCATCGCCGTCGCCTGGCCAAGCGAATCGAACTTCCCACGAGCAGCACGAGGCCCGCGATCGGCACCACCCAGAGCAGTACTCCGAGGCCCGATGTCGGCGGGCTCAGCAAGATCGACGTCCCGTACGCCGCCTCCAACGAGGTCAGTATCTCGTTGTCGGACTGCCCGGACTTCACTTTGGCCGCAATCTCATTTCGCACCGCCACGGCCGACGTGGCATTACTCTCGGCCACCGAGAGGTCGTGACAGGCCGGGCAGCGCACCAGGGTTTCGAGATGCGCAATGCGCGCCGCCTGATTCGAGGGATGCGGGTTCAGGACAACGGCGATCGCCGCCACCGCCACCAGCGCCACGCACCACACGGTGAAGGACTTTAGAACTTTCACGCCGCTGATGCCCGGACTTCGGCGACGGCGTCTTCGAGCTGCTTCGTGCTCACGGGCCCGATCAACGACGCCACGACGACGCCGCGGGCGTTGATGATAAAGGTCGTGGGCGGGGCCGTCACGCCGTAGCGATTGGCGATCTCTCCCCCGTTATCGATGACCGACGGGTAGAGCGAGCCGTAGTACTTCGCGAAGGATTCGGCGGCGCTGACGGTGTCGCTGAAGACGACTCCGACCACGTCGACGTTGCGGTTTCTTTCTTGCCACGCGAACGTCGAAAGATTCGGAGCCTCGCTCTTGCACGGCCCACACCACGACGCCCAGAAGTTCACCACCACGATATGGCCGAGGTCGTTGTGAATGTTGATAGATGCGCCGCCGCCGAGGCGCGGACCCGACAGCGCGGGCGCGGCTTTACCGAGCAGCGAGGTGTTCGCTTCGCTCGCCCCGGTAACGGGTTTACGCGTCGCTAAGAAGAGCGACAGCGCGACGACGACCGCAATCGCCACCAACGACGTGATCATGATCGAACGCTTCACGCGCCAGCCTCGTCGCCGTAGCGCCGACGAAAGAACGTCATGGCGCTGCCGAGTCCAATGATTACTCCCCCGAGCCACAGCCACGCGAGCAGCGGCTCGACCGTGACGCCAAGTACGACCGAACCGGACGGCAGATTGTTCTCCACCTGCGCGCCCGACGTATTGCCGTTGCCGCCCACCGCGTCGAACGTGACGTAGACGTCGCGCGCGAGATTCGAGTCGATGGCGGGCGTGCCGACCGTAGTGCCGCCTCGCCCATTAAATGTCGTGACGGCCGGCCACAATCGGTGGCCGTCGACATCGACGCGTAACTGCGTCGCCGTTTCGAGAGGGTCGGTGATGTTGCGAAAACCCGAGAAGCTCACAAGTTGACCGTCGACGACGGTACTTTGACCCGTCGCCAACGTCACTTCCGAGCGCCGGACGTACGTCGTGGAGGTCACGATGCCGAGCGCCAAGATGACGACACCCAGGTGAACAATCATGCCGCCGGTCGAGGGAGAACGCAGCACGCTTCGCCACGAGCCACGCCGCATCGCTGCGACGAGAGAACCGCGAAGCGTCCGTAGGGCTGCTCCCGCAGCCAGAACCGAGAGGAAAACGGCGACGACTTCAACGGGACGCCGCACGTGAAGACCGAGCAAGATCACCACCGCCGCGAGCGCCGACCATGCGCTCACGCGCATCCGCCCCCAGAGCACTTTCGCGTCGGCGCTTCGCCAACTGACGAGTGGCGCAATCGCCATCAATATGAGCAGCACCACGCTCATGGGAGCTGCGACGGAGGCAAAGTACGGAGAGCCGACGGTGACCTGCGTGCCGTTGATGGCCTGATAGAGAAGAGGAAAAACCGTACCGAGCAGGACGACGATGGCAAATCCCACGAAGAGAATATTGTTCGCGACGAAGAGACCTTCTCTTGACAGTGGATGATCGACGCCCACGGGCGCGCGCAATCGGTCGCCGCGCCACGCGAGGAGCCCCGCCCCGAGCACCACGACGACGAAGAACAGACCAATGAGCAGGGGCCCGAGTGTGCTCGACGAGAAGGCGTGCACACTCACGAGAACGCCGGAGCGGGTGAAGAAGGTCCCGAGGATGGTGAGCGCGAATGTCGCGATGGCCAGCGACAGGTTCCACACACGAAAGAGACCGCGACGGTCTTGGACGATCACCGAGTGGATATAGGCCGTCGCCGTCAGCCACGGCAGGAGCGCCGCGTTTTCGACGGGGTCCCATCCCCAAAAGCCGCCCCATCCAAGAACCTGGTAACTCCACCACGCTCCGAGCACAATCCCGAGCGAGAGCGCACCCCAGGCGAGAACCGTCCAGCGACGTTGCTCGAAGGGCCAACGTTCGTGCACCCGTCCGGTAATGAGCATCGCGATGGCGAAGGCGAAGGGCACGCTAAAGCCCACGAATCCGAGGTACAGCAACGGTGGATGAACCGCGACGAGGGGATTGTCCTGCAGCAGCGCGTTGGGGCCCGCTCCTTGAAGTACGTGTGCCGCATTATGCAGGAACGGATCGGCCGGACCCATCATCAAGAGCGTGAAGAAGGCTCCAATCGCGAAGAGCACCATCGTGGCCCAGCCGACGACGGCTTCGGCCTTGTCGCGGCGGTAGTAGATCAAGACGCCGAACGTGATCGCGGTCTGCAAGAGAACCCACAACATGAGCGAGCCTTCGAGCGCCGACCAAAGACCTGTAATCGAATACAAGAGCGGCGTAAACGTCGCGTTATTCTCCGCGACGTAGGCGAGAGAAAAATTGTGGGTGATGAGCGCAAACTCCATCACGCCGATGGCGGCTGCGATGCCAGCGACCGAGAGACCGGCCCACCACAGTGCACGCGAGGCGCGACGTCGGCGAATGGCCAGCGCCTGTTCCACGAACCCTCCGAGTGCGCCGAGGAAACAGACGTACAAGGCAGCTCGTCCAAGCCACGTCAAGATCATCGAACCGTCCCGTTAGGAGCCTTCACGCGCTTGGGGTGCGCGGCGATGTATGACGCCGTGTGTTTGACCAATATCTGTGTCGCGATAAACGTGTCGGACGTCTCACTGGTGAAGTGGCCCTCGACCACTACCGGGATGTCGGCCTGAAAGAGTTGCGGCGGTGAGCCGTGAGCGTCGACGAAGACTTTCTTATCGCCGCCGGTCATCCAGAACGACGCGCCGCGCGAGGTGCGATCAATGGTGTGAGGCCTGACGACGCCTTCCAAGCGAAACGTGTCGGTGCCGAGCTTGGCGCGCGAACTCATGGCTTGGTCGATCGTTTCGAAGTAGTTGAGCGAGTGCAGGAGACCTTGACTTAGCAGTGCGAGGACGGCGAGCGCGAGTACCACCAGAACACCAATGGTGCGCCACCGTCCTCGACGCTTGGTGGGCGGCGCAGCAACGGGTGTGAGATCGAAAGTGTCCTCAGTGTCCGGCACGACGTCCTCGCCACCAGATAGACAGCGCGTACAGCGCCAACCCCCCAAAGGCGAAGGAGTAGCCAGCGGCGACGTACCCCATTAGTGGACTCCCTCACGACGACGTTGCGCGAGCGCTTCGTCGAGCGACGCGGCGTAGCGTTGATCGCGCAGAACTTCGAGGCGGTAGCGCGCACGCAGCAAC
Organism: Acidimicrobiaceae bacterium; assembly: GCA_003142095.1. Classification (GTDB taxonomy): domain Bacteria; phylum Actinomycetota; class Acidimicrobiia; order Acidimicrobiales; family RAAP-2; genus RAAP-2. The sequence goes on from PLON01000072.1 coordinate 143,080, forward strand.
CAAAAAAATAACAACGTGAAGGCGAAGAGACTGAGAAACAACGTCCACAGCATCGACCCGTGCACGAGGAAGTTCCCGTTCTGAGTAAATACCGTGGCGCCCTGGTGCAAGGTGTGCCACCAGTCGACGGAGAAGTGATCGATCGGCACGTTAATTGCCGCGATGATCGCGAAGACCGCACTGCGCCGTGCGCGCAGTTCGGGGTCATCGTTCGCTCGACGAAGCGCCAAGTATCCGAGAGCGAAGACGAGCAAGATGGCGGTAGAGGTCAGTCGCGCGTCCCAGGCCCACCAGACGCCCCAGGTCGGGCGTCCCCAGATGGAGCCGGTGATGAGGGTCAGCGTAATGAAGATCGCACTGACTTCCATGGCGCAGTAGGCCACGCGGTCCATGATGGTCGATCGCGTGCGCTTCCACAGATATAGGCAGCTCGCGATCACCGACGTACCGAAGGAGACGTAGAGCCCCACCCAGGCGATGGCCGGGTGTATGTAGAGAAGCCGGACGAGATTTCCCTGGATCCGGTCCGGCGGCGTGACCCACAGGCCGAGCCAGAAGGTAAGCGCCAGCAACGCGAGCGTGACCGGTCCGAGCAAGCGTTGGGAGAGCTGTTTTATCATGATTCCTCCAGAACACCGTAAAGCAGAATGCCAATACCGAGGTACGCAACCAAAGCGACGAGGGAAATTAGCCACCACTGCCAGAGCGACCCTCCGTGCAGCGCGTCGCTGTAGGAACGTTCGCCGGCGATCAAAAGCGGTGCAAACGCTGGGAACGACAGCACCGGCAGCAAGGTGGCCGGTCCCTGGCCTCCCCCACTGAGCGCCCCGTATAACGTCCCGGCCGCGGCCAGCGCGGCGAGAATCACCAACACGCTCGGTAGCGCCTCGGCGCTACCCACGAGAGCCGTGTGCAAGAGCAACACGGCGCCCGCGAGCACTACGACACCAGTGATCCACAGCTCAACCGCGAGAGCGAGGGCCTTACCCAAAAAGACACCGGCGGGGTCGAGGCCGAGGGTCGCGACCGACGTGCGCGTGCCACTGGATCCTTCGATCACCTGAGAACGATTGATCATCAGCAGCGTCACGAGCAACATGACCAAATAAAACAGTCCCGGACCGGCGCTGGAGTTGCCGGCGTGGGCGGGCCCGAGGGCCAGGCCGCTGAGGACGAGCGCCATGACCCCAAAGGGCAACACTTGCCAGAGCAGCACTCGACTTCGGCGCTCGATACGTAGATCCTTTCCCGCCACGAGCAGTGCAGTTCGAATCACGATCGGTCACTGACGACGAGGCCACCGGCGAGTGTGATCGTGCGCGGCGAGAGCGCGTTTGAGCGGAGAGGGTCGTGCGCACTCACGATCACTGAGGCTCCGCTTCGTATGACGTCGCCAATGAGCTCGTCGAAGAACGTGCGCCCCTCATCGTCGAGCGTGGCGTAGGGCTCGTCGAGCAGCCAGGTTTCCGGTCGACGAAGTAACAGCCACGCAAGTCCGAGCCGCCGTCGTTGACCCGCGCTGAGTCGCTTGGCCGGCGTGTCGGTGCGACTGGACAGTCCGACGCGATCGAGTACACGAGCGATTTCGTCAGTCGGGCGACCGAGGGCCTTCGCGGCGAAGGTCAGATTTTCTTTCGCGCTGAGATCGTCGTAGAAGGAGCCTTCGTGACCGAGCCATCCCACTCGTCGACGCAGATCGCGCCGGTCACCCGTGCGAAGATCAACACCACTGACGACTCCGCTACCGCTCGAGAGCGCCACGAGTCCTCCGAGCAGCCGCAGCAAGCTGGTCTTACCCGCGCCGTTGGCGCCGGTGACGACGTTGAGGGTGCCCGTCTCGAGTTCGAGCGTGACACCACTCAGTAAGGGGAAACCATCAACCAGGACGACCGCGTCGGACAGTTCGACGACCAGCGTGGGACTACTCATGAATGCGGCTAATGCTGCAGCGCTTTGATGTCGGCTTCCACCATCATCTCAATGAGATCGTAGAAGTCGGTCTCGCACTTCCAACCCAGCGTGGTGTTGGCCTTCGTCGCGTCGCCCACGAGGAGGTCAACCTCGGCCGGACGAATAAAGGCCGCGTCAATGGTGACGAACTCTTCGTAGTTGAGGTCGGCACAGCGAAAGGCCACCTCGCACAGTTCGCGAACCGAGTGAGTCTTGCCGGTCGCGATCACGAAGTCGTCGGGCTCGTCACGCTGAAGCATGAGCCACATTGCGCGCACGTAGTCCTCGGCGTAGCCCCAGTCACGCTGCGACTCGAGGTTGCCCAGTCGCAGTTCGGTGTCGAGTCCGGCTTTGATGCGTGCGACGCCGTGAGTGACCTTGCGCGTCACGAACTCGATACCGCGACGTGGCGACTCGTGGTTGAACAAGATACCGCTCGACGCGTGCAGGTTGTAACTTTCGCGGTAGTTCACGGTGATCCAGTGCCCGTAGACCTTCGCGACGCCGTAGGGGCTACGCGGATAGAGCGCGGTGAGCTCGTTCTGAGGGACGCTTCGAACTTTGCCGAACATCTCTGACGAACTGGCTTGGTAGAAGCGGATCTCGGGGTCGACGATGCGAATGGCGTCGAGCATGCGTGTCACGCCGAGTGCCGTCGCCTCGCCCGTCAACACGGGCTGGACCCACGAGGCCTGCACGAAGCTCTGCGCTGCGAGATTGTAGACCTCGCTCGGGCGATAGTCGCGCAGCACGTTGATGAGCGACACTTCGTCCATCAAGTCGCCCGACACCAGGATCAAGCGTTCTTGGATATGGCTGATGCGTTCGACGTTGACCGTGGAACTTCTGCGCATGAGTCCGATGACTTCGTAACCTTGAGCGAGGAGCAACTCAGCCAGGTACGAACCGTCCTGGCCGGTGATTCCCGTAATCAGAGCGCGCTTGGGCACCGAATTTTCCTCCACGGCAACGACAAGACGGAGGTCTTTGCCTCCATGAACTCTACTACTGGGTCTTTGGAGTTCCTCTCGTAACCTGGGCCGGTGACCCGACTCGTAGTTGTTAGTTTTCGACTGGGTTCTACCGACGGCGTGAGCATCGAAGCGACGAAGTGGATCGACGCATTTCGCTCACTTGGTCACGAGGTCACCACGCTCGCCGGTGACGGCGACGCTGACATCGTGATGAGTGAGCTGGCCATCCGGGCTTCGAGTGCGCCGAACCTCGACAAAGTAACCGAGGCGCTTGTCGACGCGGACCTTGTGGTCGTAGAAAATATGGTCTCACTCCCACTCAATGTCGCGGCTCGAGACGTTCTTTACCGAGCCCTCGACTCTAGACCCGCTCTCTTTCACCACCACGACCTCGCGTGGCAACGCCCGGAGTGGATCAACGAGCCGCCGCCGCTCGATCGGCCTCTGTGGCGCCACGTCACGATCAACGATCTCTCACGCCGCGAACTTCTCGCGCGGGGTCTCGACGCCACTACCGTCCGCAACGTCTTCGAACCCGATCCCCCGCTCGGTCGGCGCGACGCGACACGTCACGAGCTGGGACTCACCGACGAACGACTCATGTTGTTACCGACGCGCGCCATTCCACGAAAAAATGTGGCGGGCGCCATCCGACTGGCCGAAGAGCTTGATGCCGTCCTCTGGCTGCTCGGTCCGGCGGAGGACGGGTACGGCGCCGAACTCGAGAACCTCGTACGCGCGTCACGCGTCGACGTGCGACGTGGCCTGCCAGAAGGATTTGAGATCCACGACGCGTACGCCGCAAGCGATCTCGTCGTGATGCCCTCGACGTGGGAGGGCTTCGGCAACCCCGTGCTCGAATCGGTCACCCACCGCCGGGCGCTCGCTCTCTTCGCCTACCCCGTCGCGCGCGAGATCATGTCGTACGGCTTCGAGTTCTTCGACCTGGCCGACGTCGCGGCGATCGAGAGGTTCCTCGCCGACCCCGACGAAGGACTGCTCGCGAGGAACCTCGACGTGGCGCGCGAGCACTTCAACGTGGCGCGTCTCCCCGAACGCCTCGCCGCACTGTTAGAACCAGATGTGACTTCGATAAGGGAACCGGTGGCGGCGCGGCTCTAACGACCATCGCGGCCCCGCGCCGCGCCGCGCGGGGCCCTCTTGCCCTTTCGTCCAAAGGCCTCGCGCGAGACCTCCACGAATTAGTCGCTTCTTACGCGCATCCGCCTCGACGCTCACCTTCGACCCGAATGATGGTGTCTGTTCGGGAACGTCTCGAACGAGGGAAGTCAGAGGAGCGTCATGAACAAGATCCACCGCAGCAAGAACAAGAAGTACCAGGGCCGCGCCAAGCCGATGACGACCAAGCGCCTGGCCGCGACGGCGGCCATGGGGGTAGGTCTGGTGGCGGGCGGAGCGGGCATCGCCTCGGCGGCGTCGACGACCAGCACGCCGCCGGCGACCCACGCCGGCGCCGCGAGCCCGGGACCCAGGGCGATGGACCCGGCGGACTGCGCGGGCGGCGTCATCACGGCGGTGTCGGCGACGTCGATCACGGTCCAGAGCCTGAGCGGCGCGTCCACGACCTACGCCATCAACTCGGCCACGACCTTCAACGAGGGCTCGACGACGATCACCACGTCGGACCTGGCGGTCGGCGGGCACGTGATGGTCCAGGCGTCGACTTCCAGCGCGACAACGGCCGCCGCCATCGACCTTCAGCTGGCCGAGCTCAGCGGCCGGGTGACGGCGCTGAGCGGGAACTCGGTGACGATCACCGACCCCCAAGGGTTCAGTCGCACCATCGTGGTGGAATCGTCGACGGCGTACACCAAGTCCGGGGCCGCGTCGAGCCTCTCGGCGCTCACCGTGGGATCGCTGATCAGCGCCCGGGGCGAGGTCGACGCGAACCTGACCTCCTTGGACGCGTCCAGCGTGGCAATTGGCCCGTTGACGGGGGTCCAGAACGGCGGATCAACTCCGGGGGTGCCGGGGTTCGCTAGTTTAGGACCAATGCATCAATAGTGTTGCTTGCACTTTGCAGCCTCTCATCCAGTCGTCGAGTGTGGTCCAACCCTTCACTAGGCGGCTGGATGGGAGATCGATGCGTTCGCAGTCGACGTGCCCGCCGCGACGACGCTGGCGGAGTCCTGCCGGCGCCACGCTGTCACGCGACCAACACCTCGCGACCAACACCTCGCGACCCACGGACGCCATCGCGGCAGGATTCACTAGTGTTCTGAATCATGGTTATCAACGACGACCGCCCCCAGCACCTCGAGCGGCGCGAGCAGCTCCTGCTCGCCGGGCGCAAGATCTTCGCCGAGCGGGGCTTCCAGGCAACGACCATGGACGACATCGCCAAGGAGGCCGGCTTCACCAAGCCGGTCCTCTACCAGTACTTCGAATCCAAGGCCGATCTCTACCGCCAGATCGTCGCCGAGACCGCCCAGCAGCTGCTCACCTCGCTCGGCGATGCCGTCGCCGGCGTCGACTCCCCGAGGGCGAAGATCGAGGTGGCCTTTCGGGTCTACTTCGAGTTGGTCATCAGAGAGACCGACGCCTTCAGGGTCCTGTTCATCCACAGCCACGAGGGCGAGATGATCGGCGAGCTGCGCAACCTCGAGATGGTGCTCGCCACGTTCCTCGAGCCGTTCATCGACATCTCGATCAGCGACGATCACCGCCGCCAACTCGCCGCGGGGGTCGTCGGCATCGCCGAGGCGTCGGCGGTGACGTGGCTCGAGCAGCAGGCCGCCAAGGGCTGGCCCGCGCCGTCTCCCAACGAAGCCGAACTGCTCGCCGCACGAAGCGCCACGCTGGCGTGGGGCGGGCTGCGCGCAGTCCAGCAGGACTAGGAGACTGTCGAGTAGTTCAGAGCGGTCAATGAAGTGACTGATTTCGCTCGACCGTTCTGACCTGGACGGCCTCTTCGGGCCGCGAGAAGGCCGTACGGCGCGTCGTCTTCTTGATGCCTGGCGAGCGACTCCTCAAGAATCGCTTTCTTCAGCGGTCTCCTGGCCGGGCTCGTCGTCGCGGATGAGCAGCGCGAAAGTCTGGGCCAGCTCCCAGAGCTGCTGCGCGCACGCGTCGTAGACGGCCTGGTCGCCGCCGGCCGGGTCCGCGACGTCGAACCTGGCCTCGGGCTCCATCGAGGACACCTGCGCGAGTTGCTCGACGAACGTCGCGTCGAGGGGCGCGTAACGCACGAACTGGTGCAACTGCACGGACTTGGCGGCGTGCTCGGCGAAGCTGCGTCGCACGAAGTCCACGTGGCCCGCCTCGGTGGCGATGACGACGTCGGCCCACGCGACGTCGTCGAGCACCAGCTGGTGGCTGCGGTGGGCGCCGTAACGGTGCTCGCCGAGCTCGCCGATACCCGTCAGCGCCTCGCGGGTGCGCGAGCTCATGGCCGAGCCCTCGGTGACATGGGTGCCGGCGGTGCGCACGTTCCAGTCCTCGCCGTAGGCCTCGGCGATGGTGGCGAACATGTAGCCGAGCATCACCGAACGCGCCACGTTGCCGGTGCACAGCGTCACTATCTTGAGGGGCGCGGTCATCGTAGGAGAACCTACTCCGCGCGCCGCCGACCGCCGCGTCAGCGGATGTGGACGCCGGAGATCGCTCGAGCGACGATCAGCCGCTGGATCTCCGAGGTGCCTTCGAAGATCGTGTAG